>NZ_CP069526.1:5516666-6233333 GCF_016889705.1 Amycolatopsis sp. FDAARGOS 1241 | reverse complement strand
GGACGGTGCCGACCACGCGGTTGAGCGCCGGCCGCGCCCGGTCGTACCAGCGCTGCGTGGCGGGGGAGGAGAACAGCAGCGCCACGGACAGGTGCCACGTCGCCGAGGCCAGCACGATCAGGCAGATCGCCGCGACCTTCGTCGCGGTGGGTTCCGTCGGGGGCAGCGTGGCCGTGAGGACGCTCCCGAAGAACACCGCGGCCTTCGGGTTGGTGACGTTGCTCAGCATTCCCTGCCCGAACGCGTTCCCCCGCTCCGGCGGCGGTTTCCCGTCGGGCGTCCGGGCTTTCAGCCACAGCCGGACGCCCAGCCACGCCAGGTACAGCCCGCAGACGACGCGCAGCGCCGTCGCCAGCCACGGCGTCGCCGCGAGCAACGTCCCCAGGCCGAACACCGCGACCGTTGCGAGCAAACCGCCGGCCGCTACTACGCCCAACGCCACCGCGAGGGCCGCCCGCCTCGACCCGGCGGCCGCCGTGTGCGCGATCAACACGAAGTTCGGCCCCGGCGTGAGGGCCGCGGGTGCGTGCCCGAGCAGCACGGTGCCGAGCGTGGCCACGGTGTTCACGCGGTCACCGGCCTGGTGAGGTGATGGGGGAGCACTGTGCCGAGTATGGCGGTCGCGGTGCGCGCCCGGTCTCCGTGGGCACCGGGTCCAGCCGGCGCAAGTGCGCGTCGCGGCTCTGCGAACGCCGGCTGTTCGCGGGCGCTCGACGTGCGTTGCCCCGCACGGTCTGTGCGAAAGTCACCGGTTCGGGTGCTCGCGCCGCCACCCAGCACGGCGGAGAGCGCGGTGGGTGGTGGCTGAACAACTTTCGAATCGCCGCTGTCGGCGTCATTCGGTGACAGCGGCGGTTGCGGCGGTGAGCATGGTGGCCGTTCGGGCCCCGCATGGGGGAAGCCGGTTGGGTGCTGTTGTTTCGGGCACGGTTTGGTGATCGTGGGCGGGCGCTTGACGTGCATCGGTTCGCTACGGTCTGTGCGAAAGTCATCGGTTCCTGCGCTCCGGCCACCGCCACCGCGCTCGCGCACCAACGCCCCGGCTGCCGGCCGTCAGGCGGCCCGGCCGCTCCCGACGACCTGCGCGCGCATCGTCCGCAGCGCGTCGTGGTCCACAGTGGATGGTTCGGCGGACAGCCAGGTGCCGATCTCGTGCAGGAACTGCTCCGGCGTCATCGGCGGGCCGGGTTCGGGGCCCGGCTCGGCCGTGGTCAGGGCGCCCGTGTGGCTCGGGTAGACGATCATCGCGCCGCGCAGGGCCACACCGGGGAGCAGGGTGCGGTAGGCGTCGAGGCTTTCGGCCAGGCGGGAGCCGCCGCCGCGGAACGGGCGGCCGTTGCGGAGCAGGCGGCCGTCGTCGGCGGTTTCGTAGTGGCCGGGCAGCCACTGCTTCGATTCGATGAGCACGAGGCGCTTGCCGCACAGCACGGCGTGGTCGACGTCGGCGAAGACGGAGCCCGGCCAGGCCAGGCCGTGGAAGATGCGGGCGCCGGGCAGGCGTGTCAGGTACCGCTCGAGCAGGTCGGCGGTGAGCCGTTCGGCGAGCTCGTCGGCCTCGACGCCCGGACTGCCGAACACCGCACCGCCGCCGAACTCGGCCGCGAACTCCCTGCGGGCGCGCCGCGCGGCGAGGTAGCCGCGGGCCAGCCGCTGCACGAGCAGCGCCGTGCCCGCCGTGAGCAGCAGCCACACCACGAGCACCGGCGGCGTGAAGTCCACGCCGAACACCAGCGGCGCGAGCACCAGCACCAGCCCGGAGACCGCCGCGACGACCGGCGTGTGCCCCGGCCCGCGGCGGCGCCCGTGGCGCATGCGCGGATCCTGTGCTGCGAACTCCCACCACTCGAGCTCGTCCGGCACCAGGTCCAGCGGCTCCGGCACGAACCCGGGCTCTTCGCTGAACCGGCGGCGCTTCGGCTTGGCCGGCGGGCGCGTGTGCACGGCCGGAATGCCCGCGTCGTACCCAGCGCGAGCGCGGGGATCACTCAGCGTGTCGTACGCCTCGCGCAGCAGCTGGAACGTGCCCACGGTGCCACCGGCGTCGGGGTGCAGCGTCTTCGCCAGCCGGCGGTAGGCGGCTTTGATGTCCGCGGGCGACGCCGTCTTCCCCACGCCGAGCACCGCGTAGTAGTCGACTTCGGGCACGTTCGCGTTCCACCTCCGGATGACTGCCGCGCAACGATATGGGGTCCGTGATCGCGATCGGCAACCGCCTCCGCCGCGCGCCGGGGTGAACCGTGTTCATCGAAGCCTCCCACCGGCCACAGTGGACGGTCGGCACCACGGCCTGGCTGCGGCGTGTCCCTCGATCGGGTTCCCCTCGTCGATCTACGCTGTAGACCGGCCGGCCCGCGGGCACACTGGCGCTCGGCGCATCGGCTCGTCGCCGCTGATGCCACCGGCCGCACGATCATCCCCGGATCGAGCACCACCGTCACGGCGGCGACCAGGTGTGCGAGGTGCCGCACCTGGTCCTCGAGCACGCGCAATCGCCACCGGATCGCTGCCCTGCGCGAGGCGCGAAGACGTCCTGGGCGGCCCGCGCGGCGGTCACGCCAGCGCGTGTGCGTGCCCGACGATCGCGTGCTCCGAAGCGACGTCCTCCACCGGGCCGAGGCGGTGGGCCCGCGCGCCCGGCGCGGCGGTGCTCGTCGAATGGCCCGTCGGGAGGTCGGCGAGCCCGCCCGCCGCTCCGTGCGCGCCGCGGAACAGCTTGCCGCCCACCAGCACGCCCATCCCGATGCCCGTCCCGACCGTGAGGCTCACGAGCACCTCCACGCCGAGCAGCGCACCCAGCCCGTGCTCGCCGACGGCCCACAGGTTCGCGTCGGGAGCTCGGATCCGTCCACGGGCGCGCCGCCGGTTCGTGCGGCAGGTCCGTGCGGTCCCAGCCGGGCGTGTTCGGTGCACAGCCCCGGACCGAGGAGACCGCGCGGGCCACCACGTCGGCGACCGTCCGGACGAGCGCGCTGCCCGAACGGCACCGGTCCAGTTCGTCCGGTCGCGCGACGACCCTTCCACCGAGGTCCGCGATCGCCACGCGGATCGAGCGCCGGCCGACGTCCACGCCCGCCACGTGGCTGGCCTCCGGCGCCGCGCGGTACACGAGGCGGCGGAGCGCCTCGGATGGGCCGGGCGGCGGCCCACCGCGCGGACGAGCCGGCACTGCTCCGGATCGGGCAACGCCTGGCCCACCGTCGGCTTCGACAGCCCGGTGCCCGCGGCGATCCGCGGCCGCGTCGCCGAACCGCCGGCGCGCAGCCGCTGCAGCACCAACCGCTGGTTCTGCTCGCGCATGGTCACCGGAGACCGCCGATGGTGCTACCGCTCGCCCGGACGGTGTTTCCACAACTTTGCGAACGGAGCCCTTCCGGCCCCGCACATCTTATGTTAAGAATCTTTACTAACTAGTGGACGGAGGCGCGATGTGAGCTCACCCACCCGTTCGGGGGGTTCCGGGACGGCGGATCTGCCCCGCACCGGCCTCGAACGCAAGATCGGGCCGCTGCAGGCGACCGCGATCAACATGACGCAGATGTGCGGCATCGGCCCGTTCGTGACGATCCCCGCGATGGTCGCGACCATGGGCGGCCCGCAAGCGATGTTCGGCTGGATCGTCGGCGCGATCATCGCGCTCGCCGACGGCCTCGTCTGGGCCGAGCTCGGCGCCGCGCTGCCCGGGGCGGGCGGCACCTACATCTACCTCCGCGAAGCGTTCCAGTACCGCACCGGCCGCCTGATGCCGTTCCTGTTCGCCTGGAGCGCCGTGCTGTTCATCCCGCTGATCATGTCCACCGGGATCATCGGCCTCGTCCAGTACCTCGGTTACCTGGTCCCGGGTGTGGTCGACGACGGCGCCGTCACCCCGCTCGGCAAGATCATCGGCATCGTCATCATCGCCGTGATCGTGCTGGCCCTGTTCCGCCGCATCGGCCAGATCGGCAAGCTCACCACCGTCCTGTTCGTGATCATGCTGTTCGCCGTGCTCACGGTGATCATCGCCGCCTTCTCGCACTTCAGCGGCGGCCAGGCGTTCGCCTTCACACCCGGCGCGTTCGGTTCGGGCGGCGCGTTCTGGACCGGCCTCGGCGCCGGCCTCGTGATCGCGATCTACGACTACCTCGGGTACAACACCAGCGCGTACCTCGGTGGTGAGGTGCGCGACCCGGGCCGCACGATCCCGAGGTCGATCATCTTCTCGATCCTCGGCATCATGTCGTTGTACTTCCTGCTGCAGGTGGGCGTGCTCGGCTCGATCCCGTTGGCGGAGCTGAAGAACGCGACGTCGGTCGCCTCGACGGTGCTCGAGCAGGCGTGGGGTTCGGTCACCGCCAAGGTGATCACGGTCTTCATCGTGATCGCGGCCATCGGCTCGGTGTTCGCCGGCCTGCTCGGCGGCTCGCGCGTGCCGTTCGAAGCCGCGCGCGACAAGGTGTTCCTGCCGGTGTTCGGCAAGCTGCACCCCAAGCTGAACCTGCCCACCGCCGGCGTGCTGACGATGGGGGTGATCACCGCGATCGGTTCGCTGTTCACGCTGACCGACGTGATCAACGCGGCCGTCACCGTGCTCGTCATCATCCAGTCGCTCGCGCAGGTCGCCGCGATCTGGGTGCTGCGCCGCCGTCAGCCGCGGCTGCGCCGCCCGTACCGGCAGTTCCTCTACCCGATCCCGACGATCATCGCGCTCGCCGGGTGGGTCTACATCTACGTCTCGGCCACGACGCTCTCGATCATCCTGTCGATCGCGTGGATCGTGCTCGGCGTCATCGCGTTCGGAATCTACGCGGCGGCGGAGAAGACGTGGCCGTTCGGGCCCAAGGAGATCCGCGAGGCGTTCGTCCTCGCGCAGCAGCAGACCGAAGGGGCGTGAGGGATGAAGAAACCGCTCGTCGCCGGGATCGCGGCGGCCGCCGCGCTGGTCCTGGTGCCCGGGGTGGTGAGCGCCACGGCGTCCGCGCAGGCGCCCGGCGCGCAGCCGCAGCACCACCAGCCCCGCGAGCAGGGGCTGTCCACGATCGGCACCGCCGGCTGGCAGGTGCTGACCACCGCGAGCGTCAAGGACGGCGGTGACCGCGTCTCGCAGCCGCGGTACTCCACGAAGGGCTGGCTGCCGGTCAAGCCGGACGACGCGGGCGCACCGGGCACCGAAATCACCGCGCTGGTGCAGAACGGCAAGTGTCCCAACGTGTTCTACTCGGACAACCTGCGCAAGTGCTTCGGGTACGTGGACAAGCTGGGCCCGGTGATCACGAAGCCGTTCGCCGACCCGTGGTGGTACCGCACGGACTTCGATCCCGGCTTCACCAAGGGCAAGAACGCCAAGCTCACGATCCCCGGGATCGTCGGCGAGGGCGACGTGTGGGTCAACGGCACGCTGGTCGCGGGCAAGGACGTGGTGAGTGGCGCGTTCGCCGGGCACACCTTCGACGTCACGAAGCTGCTGAAGCCGGGCGAGAACACCTTGGCGATCAAGGTGTACCCCAACAACCCGCTGACGATGTACACCCTCGACCAGGTCGACTGGGGCCAGATCCCGCCGGACAACAACACCGGCATCCAGTATGCGCCCACTCTGCAGCTGTCCGACGCGCTCAGCGGCGACAACGCCCACGTGGTACAGGACAACGCGGCCGACCTGTCGACGTCGTCGCTCACGGTGAAGGTCGACGTCACCAACGACGCCGCGTCCGCGCAGACCGGTGACGTGACCGCCACGATCACCCCGCCGTCCGCCGGTTCGCCGATCGTGGTCGCACAGCGGGTGACGGTCCCGGCGCACACCAAGCAGACCGTGACGTTCACGCCGGCGACGTTCGGCGCGCTGAAGATCCGCAAGCCGCAGGTGTGGTGGCCGTACTCGATGGGCGCGCAGCCGCTGTACACACTGGACACCGCGGTGACGCAGGGCGGGGTGGTGTCGACGTCCTCTTCGGACACCTTCGGCATCCGCACGGTGACTTCGAAGCTGGTCGGTAAGTCGGCGCCGCTGCCGCAGGGCGCGCGGCTGTTCGCCATCAACGGCAAGGACTTCGTGTTCCGCGGCGGCGGGTTCGCCCCGGACCTGTTCCTGCGCTACGACAAGGCCGACACCGCGCACCAGCTGGCGCTCATCAAGAACATGGGCCTCACCGGCGTGCGGCTCGAAGGCCACGACATGCCACAGGACTTCTACGATCAGGCCGACCGCGCGGGTCTGCTGGTGATCGGCGGCTTCCTGTGCTGCGACGCCTGGCAGCCCGAGGACGCGTCGAAGCTGACCGACCGCGACTACCGGATCATGCACGACTCCGCGTACTCGATCGCGCAGCGCGAGCGCAACCACCCGAGCGTGTTCAACTACGGCTGGAGCGACAACGAGCCGGTCCCGCGGCAGGAGAGCGAGACGCTCGCCGCGTTCACGGACGCGGACTTCCAGGTGCCGGTGATCGCATCGGCGGAGTACAAGAGCACCCCGGCGCTCGGTGTCTCCGGTGAGAAGGAAGGGCCCTACGATTGGGTTCCGCCGGCGTACTGGTACGACACGGCGCACTTCGACTCCGGTGACTCCAGCCGCACCAACGCGGGTGGTTCGTGGGGCTTCGCGAGCGAGCAGAGCGCGGGCCACACCGTGCCCACTCTGGACTCGCTGAAGCGGTTCCTCTCCCCGGAGGAGCAGGCGAAGCTGTGGCAGGACCCGGAGTACAACCAGTACCACGCGAACTTCGAGCCCGGCCACGGCGGCTACGCGTTCGGGACGTTGTACACGTTGGACAACTCCATCACCCAGCGCTACGGCAAGTGGGATTCGCTGGAGTCCTACGTGGAGTCCGCGCAGATCGCGAACTACGAGAACACGCGCTCGCAGTTCGAGTCGTTCATCGCGCACTCGACGGACAAGGACAACCCGTCGACCGGGGTCGTGTACTGGCAGCTGAACAAGGGCTGGCCGACGCTGCTGTGGTCGCTCTACAACGACGACGGTGACCAGCCGGGTGCGTTCTTCGGCGCCAAGAAGGCCAACGAGCCGGTGCACGCGAGCTACGGATACGACAACGGGTCGGTGACCGTCGCCAACCTCGGCGCCGGCACGCAGTCCGGGCTTTCGGTGCAGGCCAAGGTCTACGACACCGCGGGCAAGGTGCTCGACGAGCAGACGGCGCAGAACGTGTCGCTGAACTCGCAGGGTGTCGTGACCGGTCTGCTCAAGCCGAAGGTGCCCGCCGAGACGAAGCCGCCGGCCAAGGCGCAGGTGTACTTCGTGGAACTGCAGGTGAGCCGGGGCGGGAAGGTCGTGGACCGCAACGTCTACTGGCTCTCGACGCAGAAGGACGTCGTGGACTGGAACAGGACGCTGGGCGAGCCGCAGGCCACGCTCAGCCAGTACAGCAACCTGTCCGCGCTGCGGGACCTGCCTGAGGCGCAGGTCGGCGTGCAGTCCTCGACCAAGCGCGTCGCCGGCCCGGACGGCGCCGACACGGCGACCACCGTGACGGTGACGAACACGTCGAAGACGCCGACTGTCGGGTTCTTCCTGCGCGCCGATGTCCGCCGGGGCACCGCTTCCGGTGGTGTGGCGCTCGGGGACAACCAGCTGGCGGCGGCGACATGGGACGACAACGACATCACGCTGTGGCCCGGTGAGTCGCAGACGCTGACGGTGACCTACCGCTCGGCTGACCTGCACGGCGCGCCGGCCGTGATCACCGTCGACGGGTTCAACACCGGCAGCGTGGTCGTGCCCGCCTCGCGGGGCAACCACGGCGTGCGCCCGCCGCTCGTCGAGGGGACTCGCGAGTGACGGACGGAGAGCTGACCCTGGGCATCGACTTCGGCGGCACCAAGGTGGCGCTGGGGCTCGCCGACCGCGCCGGAACCCTGCTGGCCACGCGCCGGCTGGACACCGACGCCGAGGCGGGGGCCGAGCAGGTCGTGACGCGCGCGCTCGCCGGGGCCAGGGCCCTGGTGGCCGACCAGGGCGCGCGCGTCGGGGCCATCGGTGTCGTCAGCCCCGGGATCGTCCTGCCCGACCGCATCCTGCTCGCGCCGAACGTGCCGGGCTGGGAGCGGCTGCACCTGGCCCAGCTCGTGGCCGCCGAATTCGCCGACGTGCCCATCACCACCGGCACCGACGCGAAGGCGGCCGCCCTGGCCGAGTGGAGGTGGGGCACCCTCGCCGGCGCCGACCCGGCGGTGTTCCTCTCGCTCGGCACCGGCATCGCCGCCGCCGCCCTCGTCGGCGGGGTGCTGCTCGGCGGCGCCAACGGGGCGGCCGGCGAGATCGGCTACAACCTCCGCGCCCCGCAGGACACCGACGCCTTCGCCAGCGGCGCCGCGCCGCTGGAGGAAGCCGTCGGGGGCCGCGGCCTCGCCACCCGCGCGCGCTCGCTCCTGGGCCGCGCGGTCACGGCCGCGGAGCTGTTCTCCCTGGCCCGGACGAACACGCAAGCCGAGGAACTCATCACAGCGGCACTCGACGAGTTGTCCATGCACGTGGCCAACTTGGCCATCGCGCTCGACCCGGAGCGCATCGCCGTCGGCGGCGGGCTGGTGCGTTCGGCGGACGTCCTGCTGCCCGCCTTGCGCGACCGCCTGGCTGCGGCGGTGCCGTTCCCGCCTGAACTCGTGGCGGCTCGGTTCGACCAGGACGCGTCGCTGCTGGGCGCGGTGGCTTTGGCTCTGGGACCGGGTTCTGACCTGGGTTCGGGTTCCGGCTGACAGACTCCCGACGGTGTGCCGGCGCCCCGACCTCCGGCACACCGCCGGGGCCCCGCTTCCCCCCTCACACCGCGGGGAACCCACTTTCTGAGGGGCGGTGCAGTTTTCGGTGCCGCCCCTCGGTTTTCCTCCGGCCCGGGTGCTGGTCCGGGTTCGGCCTACGGACTCCCGGCGGCGTGCCGGTGCCCCGACCTCCGGCACCCACTTTCCGAGGGCGGTGCCGATTTTCGGTGCGACCGTCAGGGCTTTCCGACGTTGTGGCCTGGTAGTGCGGGCTCGTCCGCGCGGTGGGGTGGAGGCCGGCCGCGCGGGCGAGGGCAGCGACGTGCGCCAGGTTCTCCGTCCGGTTGCGTCGGGGCAGGACGCGGAACAGCACGCGCAGCCGGCCGCGGGCGAAGTGAGCAGCGCCGTGCCGCCCGGGGCAAGGACGCGGTGGATCCCCGCGAGGCCGCGCGCGGGGTCCGTCCGGTGGTGGAAGGACATCGTCGACAGGACCAGGTCGAAGCAGCCGTCGGGGTAGGGGAGGGCTTCGGCCGTGGCGATCGGTCAGCACGGCACGCAAGGCCGGGTCCACCCGGACCGCCGAGGTGCACGATGCGTTCCAGTTCCGGCGCGGCGCTCAGCCCGGGCGCGCGCGAGCATGCGCGCGGCGGGATGCACGCCGTGCAATTCGGCGCCGGGGAAGCGGGCGTGGGTGAGCCTCAGCAGTTCACCCGTGCGGGCGCCGACGTCGAGCACGCGGGCGGGCGCCAAGCCAGCGACGGCCGCCAGTGTGGCGCGATGCACCGCGCCGCAGAACCCTTGCAGCGCCGGGTTGTCGTACGTCCTGGCGCGTCGAAGCGACCGACGTCGGGGTAGGTCACGCGGGGCGGACGCGCGTGGACTCCCGGACGACCAGCTCCGGCGTGAACACCACCTGGCGGTGCGGCGCGGGCTCCTCTTCCGTCTCGGCGAGCAGCTGTTCGGCGGCCGTGCGGCCCAGGCGCAGCGCCGGCTGGCGCACGGACGTGAGCGGGACGGCCGCGGCGCCGGCGAACTCGATGTCGTCGTAGCCGACGATCGCCATCTCGTGCGGGACGCGGATGCCCGCGCCGACCATGGCCTGCAGGACGCCGAGGGCGAGCAGGTCGTTGGCGCAGAACACGGCCGTCGGACGGGGGCTCATGCCGAGCAGGCGCGCACCGGCGTCGCGGCCGGAGGCGACGTCGAGGCCGATCGCCTCCACCACCGACAGCTGCGCGCCCGAGCCGGTGAGCGCCGAGCGCACGCCCTGGTCACGGTCGCGGCACTGCGTGAGGATCATGGGACCGTTCACGAACCCGATGTGCCGGTGCCCGGTCTCGAGCAGGTGCCGCGCCGCGAGCGCGCCGCCGGCGACGTCGTCGACCGACACGGAGCTCGCGTCGTCCGCCGACACCTTGCGGTCGACGAACACGTACGGGATGCCGCTGCGGCGGAACGCCTGCATCGCGTCGCCGGCCGTGTCGACCGGGCTCAGCAGCACCCCGCGCACGCGTTGCTCGGCGAGCATCGAGAGGTACGACGCCTCCGTCTCCACCCGCTGGCCGCTGTTGCACGTGATGATGTTGAGGCTCCGCGCGTGGGCGGCCTCCTCGGCGCCGCGCGCGACGTCCACGAAAAAGGGGTTCCCGAGGTCCAGCACGAGCAGTGCCATGATCCGCGAACGCCCCGCGCGCAGCTGGCGCGCGGACTCGTCGCGCACGTACCCCAGCTCCTCGATCACGGACAGCACGCGGTTGCGTGTGGCCGTCGCCACCACGTGGGGCCGGTTGACCACATTGGACACGGTGCCGATCGAAACGCCCGCCCGTTTGGCGACGTCCTTGATGCCGACCACAGCCCTCCCCTCGCCCGCGAGACGGTCGTCAGCCTATCACGCGGGTGAAACGTTTCATGGCCCAGGCAACGTCCGGTCGCGACGATTTCCCGCCGCGGACAGTACGCGGTCGTCGACCGCATCGGCTGCGGAGCAAGTATGCGCGACGGCGGCCACGTTCCGCTCTCCGTCACCGCCCACGCGCCCCAGTTCGGCCTAAAACGACTCACGACGTTCGGACAACCGGCTCACTACCCTTGTTCGACGTGGTGCGACACTCTGACATCTACCGGACGATTGATACGTTTCAAAACGTGATCGAAATTCCTAGCTCAACGGCGACTAGGAGAGGGCATGACATCACGCGAACCGGTCCGGGTGACCAGCGCCGAAGACGGCGAGGCGGTCAGCCGGCAGCAGTGGAAGTGGTCCGTCGCCGCCGTCCGCTTCGAACACCGTGACAGCGCACTGGGCATCGGCACCGCCGAGCCCCGACTGTCGTGGCAGTTCCGCACGGACGAGCCGGGCTGGGCGCAGACCGCCTACGAAGTGGAGCGCGACGGCGGTGAGGTCGTCCGGGTCGACTCGGCCGAACAGGTGCTGGTGCCGTGGCCGTTCGCGCCGCTCGCGGCGCGGGAACGCGCGACGGTGCGGGTGCGGGTGGCGTCGGGCCCGCAGTGGAGCGACTGGAGTGAACCGGCCACTGTGGAGGCCGGGTTACTGACCACTTCGGACTGGCCGGCGAAGTTCGTCTCGCCGCGCACGATCGAGGTCATCGGGCAGCGCGCGCCCGTCGTGTCTCGCACGTGGACGGCGCGGGGTCCGGTGGCCTCGGCGCGGTTGTACGTCACGGCGCGCGGGGTGTACGTGGCCACGCTCAACGGCACGCGCGTCGGCGACGAGGTGCTCGCACTGGGCTGGACCAGCTACCGCCATCGCTTGCGGTACCGGACGCACGACTCACGGCGTTGCTGCGCGACGGCGAGAACTCGCTCGACGTGCTGCTCGGCAACGGCTGGTTCCGCGGCCGGCTCGGCTGGACCGGCCGCCGCGGCGTCTACGGTGACCGCGCCGCGCTGCTGGCCCAGCTGGAGGTGACCTACCGCGACGGCACGACCGAGGTCGTCGCCACCGACGAGCGGTGGACGGCTCGGGAGAGCTCCATCGTGGACGACGACCTCTACGACGGCCAGCGCACGGATCTGCGGCCACACGAGTCCGTTGTGGACGGTGTCGAGGGTGCTCGACGCGGACCTCACCACGCTCGTCGCACCCGACGGCCCGCCGGTGCGGGTGACCGAGGTGCTGCGGGCGGTTTCCCTTTCGGAATCGCCGTCCGGCGGGACTCTGGTCGACTTCGGGCAGAACTTCGTCGGCCGGGTGCGGCTGCGCGTGCGTGGTGCGAAGGCCGGCCAAGAGGTGGTGGTGCGCCACGCGGAGGTGCTGGCACACGGCGAGCTGGGCACGCGGCCGTTGCGCAGTGCCAAAGCGGCTGATGCGTATGTCCTCGATGACGCCGGCGAGGTGACGCTCGAGCCCGAGTTCACGTTCCACGGTTTCCGCTACGCCGAGATCAGCGGCGTCGACAGGCTCACCGTGTCCGATGTGGAGGGTTTGGTCGTGGGCAGCGACCTGCGCCGCAACGGGTGGTTCGGGTGCTCGGAGCCGTTGCTGGAACCGAATCCACGACAACGTGGTGTGGAGCAGGCGCGGCAACTTCGTCGACCTGCCCACCGACTGCCCGCAGCGCGACGAGCGGCTCGGCTGGACCGGGGACATCCAGGTGTTCTCGCCGACCGCGTCGTTCCTGTTCGACACCGCCGGGTTCCTGTCGTCGTGGCTGAAGGACCTCGCGAGCGAGCAGTTCGAGGACGGTTCGGTGCCGTTCGTGGTGCCCGACGTGCTGAACACCGACTCGCCTGCCGCGACCGCGTGGGGCGACGCCGCGACCGTCGTGCCGTGGGTGCTGTACCGGCACTTCGGCGATGTCGAGGTCCTGTGCCGGCAGTTCGCGAGCATGCGCGGCTGGGTCGATCGTATGGCCGCGGCCGCCACCCGCGGCGTGTGGTCCGGCGGCTTCCAGTTCGGCGACTGGCACGACCCGGCGGCCTCGCCCGACAACCCGTTCGCCGCGAAGACCGATCCGGACGTGGTGGCCACGGCGTACCTCGCGCACTCCGCGGGCATCGTCGCGGACGCCGCGCGCGTGCTCGGCCTCGACGGGGCGCGCTACGCGGACCTCGCGGCCCGCACGCGAAAAGCCTTCGCCCGCGAATACGTCACCGGCACCGGCCGGGTGCTGAGCGACGCGCAGACGGCGTACGCGCCGGCCCTCGAAGTCGCGCTCCTGCCGGACGCCGCCCAGCGTGAAGCGGCGGGCCGTCGCCTCGCCGACCTCGTCCGCTCGAGCGGTTTCCGCATCGGCACGGGTTTCGTCGGCACCCCGCTCGTGGCCGACGCCCTGACCACGTCGGGCCGCCCCGACCTCGCCTACCGGCTGCTGCTGGAGCGCGGCAACCCGTCGTGGCTGTATCCGGTGACCATGGGCGCCACCACGATCTGGGAACGCTGGGACTCGATGCTCCCCGACGGAGCTGACCCGGCCCGACGGCGGCGAAGCGCGCGTGGTCGGCAAGGACGTGGTGCGCGACGCCGACGCCGTCCGCAGCCGTGTGAGCCTCACGGGCCAGTACGCGTCCGTCGACGAAGACCTCACCGGCACCGAGAACCTCGTGATGCTCGGCCGGCTGCTCGGGCACCGCACACCGGCCGCACGCGAACGGGCCGCGCAGCTGCCGGCGGCGTTCGGCCTCACCGACGCGGCGGGCAAACAGGTCAAGAACTACTCCGGCGGCATGCGGCGGCGCCTCGACATCGCGTCGAGCATCCTCAACACGCCCGACCTGCATTTCCTCGACGAACCCACCACCGGCCTCGACCCACGCAGCCGCAACCAGGTGTGGGACACCGTGCGCGCGATCGTCGCGCAGGGGACGACCGTCCTGCTCACCACGCAGTACCCCGACGAAGCCGACCAGCTCGCGTCGCGCATCGCGGTCATCGACCACGGCAAGGTCATCGCCGAGGGGACCAAGGGGGAGCTGAAGGCGTCGGTCGGCGTCGGCGCAGTGCACCTGCGGCTGCGGGATCCGGCTCAGCGGCCGGCCGCGGCGGAGGTGCTCGCCCGGATGTTGGAGGCGAGCGTGCAGCTCGAACAAGACCCGGTGGCGGTGACGGCGCGGCTCAGCGCCGAGGCGCACACCGGAGTCGCCGATCGCGCGTCGATGGCGTTGGCGCACCTGGCGAGAGAGGGGATCACCGTGGACACGTTCTCACTGGGGCAACCGAGCCTCGACGAGGTGTTCCTCGCGTTGACGGACCACCCGGCCGGCGAGGGGGTGCCAGCGTGACCACGGTTCGGGAAGCGGACGTCGAGCTCGCGGCGCTGAAGACGGAGGACCTGGCCGCCGTGCTGGGGAGCAGCGAAAGGCGGCGCCGCAACGCGTCGGCGACGCCCGGCGCCACGGCCGACACCGGACTGCTGCTGCGCCACAGCCGCGCGGTCTGTTCGACGAAGAAGGGGTTGCCTCCGGTGCGCCGGTGGACGTCCGCGGCCAGCTCCACGCCGGGATCCGTACCCGCGGTGCGGACCATGAGTTCGGCGACCTCCGCCGGTGCCAGGCCGGTGAGCGTGACGGTGGTGGCCTTCGCGACCAGCGGCAGCACCAGCGGGTGCAGCGGGTGGTCCGAAGCATCGACCTCGACGTCGCGGTAGGTCCCGATGAGCAGCAGCTGCTCGAACCACGTGTGACGGGCCGCGAAGTCCAGCAGCCGCAGCGACGACGGGTCGGCCCAGTGCAGGTCGTCGAGCACGACCACCACGGGCCGGTCGTGCGCCAGCGTGACGAGGGCGCTTGTGACGGCGTCGTGCAGCCGGAAGACGTCACCGGGCTCGGGGGACTCGCCCAGCAGAGCCGACAGCGTCCCGGAATCGGCGGCGGCCCACTCGTGCGGCTCGGCGGCCCGGCGCAGCGCCCGCACGACCTGCACCCACGGCCAGTAGCCGGGCTCGCGCCGCTGCCGGATTCCCCGCACGTGCCGGCGAGCACCAGCGCGCCGTGTTCGCGTGCCTCGTCGGCCAGCCCGGTCACGAGCGTGGTCTTGCCGATGCCCGCCTCGCCCGTGACCAGCACGAGGCCGCCGTGGCTCGCCATCGCGCGCGCCAGCTCGGCGCGCAGCACCGAGGCGGGGTGCTCGCGCCCGATGAGCGCCGCCGTCATGTCCGTTTCCTCCCTTTCTGAGGGCGGAGTCTCACGCCGTGGCGTGGTTCGTCGCGCCCTTTCTCCCGCCTTTCCCGTCCGACGGCCTGTGTGCCGGGCAGGCCTCGGCCGGTCCCAGTCTGACGGGCGACACCGACAATCCGGGCGCGCGCGTAGCGCCGTCGCACGAACCGGTGGGCGTCCTCGGGCATGCGAGGGTCCCCCGACAATCCGACGTTCGGGTGGGTTACTACTCACACTGGCGGTTTCGTCCGGGTGGCGAGCGTGGCACATTGCGAAGTGGCTCCGGCTCTCACAAGGCTGTCGGATGAACTGGGGGGATCGGCGCGTGGTGCACACCATTCGCGAGCCGGGCGCAGGCGCAACGGCCCCCTCCTTCACGGAAGGCGGTTGCTGATGGCGCTCGGCATCGACATCTACCGCAGGTTCCAGACCGTCACCAGCTGGCCCAGGGTCAAACAGGCCGGCGTCACGTTCGTCTACGTCAAGCTGACCGACGGTGGGGGCACGCCCGCCGGCGGCACCGGGGACAACGAGGTGAACGGCGCTCGATCGGTCGGCATCCCCGTCGGCGGTTACCACTTCGTCCAGGCCAATCCCGGCGCGGAAGCGCAGGCCGACATCCTGCTCGGCGAGGTGACCCGGCTCGGCGCCACCGGCTGCGTCCCGATGCTGGACCTGGAGGACAACCCGGCCGGTTCGGCGATGCCGAACATCCCCGACAGTCAGAAAGCCGCGTTCGGCAAGGCGTTCTGCCGGCGGCTCGACGCTCGTGGGTTCCGGCCCGGCGTGTACATGAACAACGCGCTCGCGACCCTGCTGCGCCCGGACAACTGGGGCATCCCGGGGCTCGTGATCTGGATCGCCCGCTACGGCGCGCGGCCCGCAGCGGCGGCCGGCCGCTACGACATCCACCAGTACAGCTCGTCAGGCTCGATCCCCGGTATCACCGCCGCCGGGGTGGACCTCGACGAGTCCTACACCGGCGCGCACCTCGGCGCGTTCAAAATACCGGGAGACGAGGAGGACGAAGACATGAGCAGTGACCGCGGAGAAGCGACCGAACCCGGCGAGTGGGGCAAGCTGCACATCCCGGTGAACGGGGGCCGGTACCTCAGGCTGGCGTCGAGCTACGACCAGCCGATCACCCTCGACGGCATCTCGCTCGTGGGGGACACCCCGGGACTCGCGGGCCGCGACGTGGTGACCGTCCAGGCCGGCGGGAAGGTCGACGCGGACCGGCCGGGGCCGTGGGATCTGGCCGGGGCCAGCGCGGACTACGCGAACAAGTCCCACGTGGTCGTCCGCTACCAGTGCGCCGGTGCGATCAAGGGCTGGGTGAACAACCGCGCGTGACCCGCCGCACGGAGGGACGAGCGGTGGCGCGTCCGGTCGTCGCCGAGCCCGGCGCCGTCGGCGGCCGGCCGCGTTTCCAGCGCCGGTGATCACGGCCTGGTCACGGCACATGTCGTGCTCCCCAACCGCAGGTGACAGGCGTCGCCGCGCGGATCACCCGAATGCCGCGTGGGGTAGTGTCGCCGACATGGGGAGTCTCCGCTCGCGTGTCCTCGCCTGGGCAGGCCGCCGGTACATCGCCCGGCAGCAGAAAAAGGGCTTCGACCTCGAAAAAATGGCGTTTCTGCCCGATTCCGCGCTGGAGCCGCTGCGGCGTGTGGGGCTGGACCCGGTGCCGTCGCTGGGCGAGCGCCAGGCCGAGGAGCCCATCAGTAAGCTCGACCTGCCGTTCGGCATGAACGCCTGGCTCGTGACCGGGTACGAGGAGGCCAAGGCCGTCCTGGGCAAGGTGACCGAGTTCAGCAACGACTTCACCAACCTCGTCGGCAATGCCGGCGTAACTGAGGACCAGAACCCGGGCGGGCTGGGCTTCGCCGATCCCCCCGTGCACTCGCGGCTGCGCAAACTGCTCACGCCGGAGTTCACGATGCGCCGGCTTTCCCGGCTGACGCCGCGGATCGACGAGATCGTGTCCGAGCAACTCGACGCGATGGCCGCCGCCGAGGGGCCGGTGGACCTGTGGGAGTCGTTCGCGCTGCCGATCCCGTCGCTCACGATCTGCGAGCTGCTCGGTGTGTCCTATGAGGACCGCGCCGACTTCCAGCGCCTGAGCACCGCGCGTTTCGACCTGTTCGGCGGCGCGGGCGCGTCGCTGGGCGCGATCTCGGAATCGCTGACCTACCTGCTCGAGATCGTCAAGAAGCAACGCGAACAACCGGGCGACGGCCTGCTCGGCATGCTCATCAAGGAACACGGCGACGAGATCGACGACCGCGAGCTCGCCGGCCTCGCCGACGGTGTGCTCACGGGCGGACTCGAGACCACGGCCAGCATGCTCGCTCTCGGCGCCATCGTCCTGCTGCGCGACCACGCCGCCTTCGAAGCTGTCCGCGGCGACGAGGACTCCGTGCACCGGTTCGTGGAGGAGCTGCTGCGCTACCTCACGGTGGTGCAGATGGCGTTCCCGCGCTTCGCCAAGGAGGACATGGAGGTCGCCGGCGTCTCCATCGCCAAGGGCGACATCGTGCTGGTGTCCCTCTCGGTCGCCGACCGCGACCCCGTCCTGGGCGCCGGCATGGACCACTTCGACCCCACCCGTGAGCCCACGTCGCACCTCGCGTTCGGCTACGGCATCCACCGCTGCATCGGCGCCGAACTCGCCCGCATGGAACTCCGCACCGCCTACCCGGCCCTTGTCAAGCGCTTCCCGGACCTGCGTCTGGCGGTGGCGCCGGACGAGCTGGAGTTCCGCAAGGTGTCGATCGTCTACGGGCTGGATTCACTGCCGGTCCTGGTGCGCTGACGGCCGGGACCGGTCACGGCCTCACCGGACTCCTCGCGGCCGGAACTGGATGCTGATCCTCGGCCCCACCCCCTTACCGGTCTTGGGAATGGCGTGTTCCCACGTGCGCTGGCACGAGCCGCCCATGACGATCAGGTCGCCGTGGCCCAGCGGGTAGCGGAGGGACTCGCCGCCGCCGCGGGGGCGGAGTGCGAGGTGGCGCGCGGTGCCCACCGAGACGATCGCGACCATGGTGTCCTCGGCGCTGCCGCGGCCGATGGTGTCGCCGTGCCAGGCGACGCTGTCGCGCCCGTCGCGGTAGTAGCAGAGGCCTGCGGTGCGGAAGGGTTCGCCGAGCTCGGCGGCGTAGTGCTCGGACAGCCCCGAGCGCGCTTCGGCGAGCACCGGGTGTGGCAACGGCTCGTCCTCGCGGTAGAAGCACAGCAGCCGGGGCACGGCGACCACCCGGTCGTACATCTGCCGCCGCTCGGCGTGCCACGGCACGTCCGAAGCGAGCTGCGTGAACAGCTCGTCGGAGCCCGACAGCCAGCCCGGCAGCACGTCGATCCACGCTCCGCGGCCCAGCTCCGTGCGCCTGAGGCCGTCGAGGGAGGTCAGCGAAACCCCCGTCGACCCGGAGCCGAAGAGTGATCCCTGCAGTGCGTGACTCATGCACTCCACCGTACACGATGATCGAACACCTGTTCGGGTGTCTGAATTTGAGACCGGCGTCCGGCCGGAGCCGTCGTAGCGTCGAGGGCCGGCCCGAACCCGGAGGTGGCGATGAAGGCGCTGGTCTATCACGGTCCCGGAAGCAAGGCGTGGGAAGACGTTCCCGACGCAACCGTCAAAGAGGTGACCGACGTCGTGGTGAAGGTCGACACAACCACGATCTGCGGCACCGACCTGCACATCCTCCACGGCGACGTCCCCGCGGTCACCGACGGCCGCATCCTCGGGCACGAAGCCGTCGGCACCGTCACGGCGGTCGGCGACGCGGTGGGCAGCTTCAAGGTCGGCGACCGCGTGCTCGTCCCGGCCGTCACGCGGTGCGGGCGCTGCGACTACTGCCAGCGCGGCATGCCTTCGCACTGCCGCACGGTCGGCGGTGTGGGCTGGATCTTCGGGCACCTCATCGACGGCACGCAGGCCGAGTACGTCCGCGTGCCCTTCGCCGATACCTCGCTCTACCACGTGCCGGCCGAGGTCACCGACGAGCAGGCCATCTTCCTCGCCGACTCCCTGCCCACCGGCTACGAGGTCGGCGTGCTCGCCGGCCAGGTCCGCCCCGGCGACACCGTCGCCGTCGTGGGGGCCGGCGCGGTCGGCCTCGCCGCGATCCTCACCACCGGCCTGTGGGGTGCGTCGAAGGTGATCGCCGTCGACGCCAACAAGTTCCGCCTCGAGAAGGCCCTCGAGTTCGGCGCGACGGACACGGTCGCCGCCGGACCCGACACCGTCGCGGAGGTCCTCGGGCACACCGACGGCCTCGGCGTCGACGTCGCCATCGAAGCCGTCGGCTTCCCGGAAACCCTGCAGACGACCGCGGCGCTCGTGCGGCCCGGCGGGCACGTCGCCAACATCGGCGTGCACGGCGCGGGCGTCGAGCTCCCGATGCAGGACCTGTGGATCCGCAACATCACCATCACCATGGGGCTCGTGGACACCGTCTCGATCCCGACGCTGCTGAAGATGGTGGCGAGCGGGCGCATCCCCGCGGAGAAGATGGGCACGCACACGTTCACCTTCGGCCAGCTCGACCAGGCCTACGACGTGTTCGGCAACGCCGCCGACCACCAGGCGCTGAAGGTGATCATCCAGCCCGCGTAGCAGGCGGAGCCGCGGGTTTCGGGTGTGCGGACACCACCAGCCGGTGGGTTCGCGCACCCGGTGCCGTTTCGTCGTGGTAGCGGGACACGAGGTCGGTCACCGCCGTGGTGAGTTCGTCGGTGAACGCCGCCCGCTCGCGCGCCGAGCGGAACGCGATCTCGGTGTCCAGAGCCAGCGTCGGCAACGGTTTCCCGGCGTCGGTGGCGCGGCGTATCAGCCCGGCGACCTCGCGCACGGTCCGGCCCGCGATCGCGAGCAGGTACCCGGACGACAGGCGATCGGGCTCGACCGCCGGCGTGCCGGCTTCGCCGAGTGCGGCGGGGGAGACCTGGTACGACGCGGCCGTCGCGGTGAACAGGCGCTCGGTCAGCCCGCCCCAGCGGCGTTCGCCCGCGGGCTCGACGAGGCCGTGCGACTCGAGGGCGCGCAAGTGGTAGTTGATCTTCTGCCGGGTGAGCCCGAGGCGCGTGGCGAGCGCGGCCGCCGACGCCGGTTCGGCCAGCTCCGCCAGCAGGCGCGCGCGAACCGGCTCCAGCGCGACCGCCGCGGCGGCCGGGTCCTCGATCACTTCGACGTCCCGCATCCGTCGAGCCAAGCATTGACAAAGTTTGTCGTCAAGGGTCGGGAATTCGGCTCTTGTCTGTTTTCGCCCGCTCTCGTACAGTGATCACCCAGGTTCGACCCCAGTGGTCTGAACCTGTCCCACTACCGCCGCCCTGAGTTGCACGGAGGTTGGCAAGTGCGCGGAAGACTACGCATCGGTGGGGTGCTCGCCGGGGTCGTGTGCGGGCTGGCGGTGGTCGCACCCGTCGCGAGCGCGCAGGTGGGCACGGGTCCGTGGAAATCGTGGTCGCCGGGGTACTCCGAGCAGGAGCGCGGATGCGGGCAGATCAACGGGCTCACGTTCCAGCTCACCTGCTCCACGGGCAGCGGTGACCAGCGGGCCGAACGCCGGTACGACACCTACACCGGCGGCACGCACCAGTTCGAGGGTTCCTTCAAGATCACCAGCATGAGCGGCTCGCGCCTCAGCGTGAAGCAGACGTTCCGCGACGGGGCGAACGCCGGCCCGTACTTCCTGCTGGCGGTCGAAAAGGGCGGCCGCATGTACGCGGTGGAAGGCGGGCAGACGCTCGCCAGCGGCGCCACCGTGGGCACATCGGTGCGGGTGAACACCATCAACCAGGTCGGCAGCACGCACAAGGTCTACGTCAACGGTTCGCTGAAGCAGACCATCGACAGCCCGAGCGGTTCTTATTACGACAAATTCGGTTCGTACCGCACCTCAAGTGGTGCGGGTCCGATCACCGTGCAGTGGAGCGGTGTGAAATTCTGGACGAAGTGAGTTCGCGCGGCGCCCTCGCCCGTTGCCAATCCGATCAAAAGTAGGCGGCACCCAACCGCAAACTACTTTAAGTGCCAACGGTTTTCGCCGTCACTGTGGTCGGATTGGTGACGAACGGCACTGTACTGCGGGGCGTCGCCCACTCGTCGAGGGAATCCCACGCGGTGAGGCGTCGTCCGCTCGTGAACTTTCGGTGTTCGCCGGTGACCGGGTCGTCGAACTCGAGCTCCTTCGCCAGCAGCTGCAAAGGTTTCGTGAAGTCGTCGAGCGGTTTTTCGTTGAGCACCGGGTAGAAGTCGTCGCCGAGAATAGGGACGCCCAGGCCGCTCAGGTGCACGCGCAGCTGGTGCGTTCGGCCGGTGGCGGGCACCAGGCGGTAGCGGCCGAGACCGTCGCGGTGCTCCACGAGCTCGACGCGGGTTTCCGCGTTCGGTGGTCCGTCGACTTCTTGTGCGGCAAGGACTCCGCGTTCCTTGACGATCCGGCTTCGGACCGTTCTTGGCAGTTGGAGGGAGGGATCGTGCGGTGCGATCGCTTCGTATTCTTTCTGCACGCGTCGATCGCGGAACATCGTCTGGTACTTCCCGCGCACGTCGGGTGTGATCACGAACATCACCAGCCCCGCGGTGACGCGGTCGAGCCGGTGCGCGGGGGACAGCTGTGGGAGGTCGAGGTCGCGGCGCAGCCGAACAAGCGCTGTTTCCAGCACGTGCCGGCCGCGTGGGATTGTTGCCAGAAAATGGGGTTTGTCGACCACCAGGAGGTGCTCGTCGCGGTGCACGACGGTGACGTCGAACGGCACCGGCACCTCGTCGGGCAGGTCGCGGTGGAACCAGATGAACGTGCCGGGCTCGAACGCGGCGTCCACGGCCAGCGGTCCGTTCAGGTTGTGGATGCGCTCCTCGCGCAGCATCTCCTCGATGCGCGAGGGGTCCAGCCGGGGGAGCCGCTCGACGAGGTGCTCGAGCAGCGTTCCCCACCATCCCTCGTCGGGCAGCCTCAGCCGCGCCGGGTCCAGGCCGTGCCGCTGCGGCAGCGGACCGCGAAGCTTGCGTCTCATCGGACGCCGAGTCTAACCGCGAGGGTCAGTTCGAGCCGTGGGGCGGCGTGGTTTCGGAAGTGGTCGTGCTCTGCTCGCCCGTGTTCTGGCGGTAGATTGCGATGTAGCGGGCCTTCGCCTCGGCATCGGCGGCTTCGGCGGCCTCGCGGCGGATGCGCTTGCCGGTGCCGGGCGGGAAGCCGTTGCGCGCGAGCCGGTGCTCGATGCTCTCCTCCATGTACACGCTCGAGTAGAAGTACGCGACGAGCGCCGCCATCAGGACGATCGCCAGGCGCAGCGCGATCGGCCCCGGCAGCAGCAGCCACACCAGGCACAGCGGGATCAGGCCCACCGAGCTGCGGACCACGTGCCGCGCTTTCCAGTGCTTCGACGTCGTGTCGTGCAGGATCCAGTCGTGGTAACGCTCGGGCAGCCGGCCGCCCACCGCGTACCAGAACCAGCGGAACACCCCGGGACGATCCATCACGCCTCCTCTTCGGCTACCGATAGGGTACACTAACGATTAGCACGCTAATCGATGGCGTTACCGAGGCCACAGCATCCGATAGGGTGGCCCGGACCAGGAGGAGGACCCGTGGCAGAGATCGACCTGGGTGAGGACCCGCTCAAGCTCGACCGCCAGGTGTGCTTCGCGCTGTCGGTCGCCTCGCGCAGCGTCATCGCGGTCTACCGCCCGCTGCTCGAGCCGTACGGGCTGACTCACCCGCAGTACCTCGTGATGCTCGCCCTGTGGGAGAAGGCCCCGAGGTCGGTGAAGGACCTTGGGGCAGCGCTGCGCCACGAACCCGCCACGCTGTCCCCGCTGCTGAAGCGGCTGGAAGCCATCGGTTACGTCACACGCGGCCGCAGCCGTTCCGACGAGCGGGTGCTGACCGTCGAGCTGACCGAAAAGGGCCGTGAGCTGCGCGCCGAAGCCGAGAAGATCCCGTACCGCGTGGTCGAAACGCTGGGTATGGAGGTGTCCGAACTGGAGTCCCTCCACGCCGCCCTGGGCCGCGTGATCGAGGCGACCGCCTGAGTCCGGCCGAGTCCGCCTGGGGCTCCGAGGGCCTCCCGCGAACGCCCTGGCGGATCACGATCGCCCTCGCCGGGCTGGTGCTCGCGGTCGTGCCGGCGCGGGGCCGCGCTGAGCGCAGATCTCCACTGCTGAGCGGGCGCGCGGTCAAGCGCTTCTGCCGGATTGTCCACACCTCGGCCGAGTTGTGGACAGGTCGGCCCCGGATCGGCTTGCGGGCCGTTTTCGTCGGTGGTGGCCGATAGAATGGAGTCGGGACGCCCCCGGGGTGTGCTGCACAACCGCGCGACGGGAGTGCGCCTGCTTGCGGCGATGACTCATGAGCGGGCCATCGGTCCTCAGTCGATGCCCGGGCTCGGTCGGAGGCAGCGAAATCACCTGGCACCCTGCTCGGCATCCACCGCTGAACACCACACACGACGACTTTGCGGAAAACGCCCGCTCGAGGAGGGCGGCGGCTTGCCCGGCCGCGGGCGCTGCGCACCGGGCAGGCCCACCGGTCCGAGCGCGGTCAGCCGGCAGGGGGTGCGACGAGCACCGCGTCGATGGTGATCTCCACGTAGCGGCCCACCACTGCGCGTGGTGCGCGCATGCCGAGCGGCGCCCGGTCGAGCGTGGCGTGAGCCTGGACGCGAACGGAGGCGCGGGTGGGGGCGCCGGGGCGAGTGACGGTGAGCGTGAGCGGGCACGAGGTGCCGCGAAGGGCCACGAGGCCGTGGGCCTCCCAGCCGTCGGGCGTGGTCCGGATGT
Source organism: Amycolatopsis sp. FDAARGOS 1241 (assembly GCF_016889705.1). NCBI lineage: Bacteria > Bacillati > Actinomycetota > Actinomycetes > Pseudonocardiales > Pseudonocardiaceae > Amycolatopsis > Amycolatopsis sp. FDAARGOS 1241. Next base: position 6,209,725 of record NZ_CP069526.1, on the reverse strand, counting down.
CGGCGGCGGTGAAGGTCATCAGACGGTTCGCGGAGCAGCCGAGCCAGGTGGCGCTCTGCAGGTCGCGGTCGCGGCGGGTGATGCCGGTGCGGATGGCCGTCAGGTCGAGTTCGGCCCGCACGGTGGCCGGCGTGCCGGCGGAGTTCACGTGCACCGTCGCGGCCCGAACGGGGATCGTACCGTGCACGAGGTGGAAACCGAGCTTGCGCACGGTGAACGCGGCCGATGTCCATCCGGTGCGGACGGTCCAGGTGCCGGGACGCAGGCGGGTGGTGGTGGGCGTGCTCATCGGGTACCTCCGAGGGTGACGTCGGCGGGCAGGGCGTCGTGGAAAACGCGGTGCAGGTCGATCCGGTCGGGTCCGGTCAGCAGCGCCAGGTCCTCGCCCGGCAGCAGCTCGGTGGCCAGCACCGCGCGCTGGATCGCTTCGATCGCGGTGACGGACTCGGCGAACCCGAGCACGAGCGCCGCGCCGTCGGCGCCGCGCAGGACGAACACGGGGCCGGCACCGGGCACCTGCCGGGCCGCCGGCCAGACGCGTTGGGTGCCCGCGAAGGACTCGGCACGCACCCGCGCCGCGTCGCGCGGGCCGGCGAACCAGGTTGCCTGGGCGTAGCGCGGCGCGCCGGGTGCGAACTCGGCTTGGACGACGTCGAACACGTCGGTGTCGAGCCATGTCGGGCCGGTCGCGGTGTGCGCCGAAGCCTCGGCCGCCGCGGCGGCGTCGGGCCAGAACGCCACGGCGGCGCCGTGCACGCCGGCCACCTGGCCGAGCACGCATCCGCCGAGGGGTGCCGGATCGTGGTGCAGGTCGGCGGCGAGGGCCGGGCCCCAGCCGTCGCTTTCGCCGGCGGTGGCGCGCCGGAACTGGTGGACGGTGGCGTACATGCTGTTCCTCCAAAAATCGGGACGCCGTTCACCTTCCGGCTCACGGGCGATCCGGACATCAGTGCCAGTACGCAGCCGGACCACTGAAACCGGGCACCGACGCGCATACTTCGGAGCGTGAGTGGCACGGAGCCGTTCGTCGGCCGGGCCGGGGCGCTCGCCGACCTGCGCGGCCGGTTCGCGGCCGGCGCCGCGGGCACGGGCGCGCTCGTGCTGCTCGGCGGGCCCGCCGGTATCGGCAAGACGACGCTCGCCGGAGCCGCGACCGAAGGTCTGTCCACGGTCTGGGGCCGCTGCGTCGACGACCCCGGCGCGCCGCCGTTGTGGCCGTGGCGCCGCGTGCTCGCCGCGCTGCCCGAGGTGGCCGCCGAGGTCACGCGGGCCCTCGGTGAGCTGGACGAACACGCCGGTACCGACCTCGTCGCCGCGCGGTTCCGGTTCGTCGCCACGGCGGCCGACGCCCTCGTCGCGGCCGCCGAACCCGCCGGGCTCGTCGTGGTGCTCGAGGACCTGCACTGGGCCGACGAAGCGTCGCTGCGGCTGCTGCGCCACCTCGCAGGCGAGCTGCGCCGCTCGCGGCTCGTGGTGCTCGCGACCTACCGCGACACCGGCGCGGCCCTCGACGCTGCGCTGCCCGGCCTGCTCGGCGGCCCCGCCACCCACGCCGTGACCGTCACGCCGCTGGCCGAACCCGACGTGCGCCGGTACCTCACCGAGGTGGCGGGCGCGGCCGTCGGCGACCGCGAAGTGCGCGATGTGCTGCACCGCTCCGGCGGCAACCCGCTGTACCTGCGCGCGGTCGCCCGCTCGGCCGGGTCCGGCGGCGGGCAGGCCGAGCTGCGCCACCTCGTGCGCACGTCCCTGGCCGGGCTTGCGCCGCAGACCCGGCAGCTGGTCGAGGTCGCGGCGGTGCGGGGGGAGGAGGTGGACGCGGCGGTGGTCGCCGACGTCACGGGCCGGCCGGTCGCCGAGGTCGTGCCGCTGCTGGACGATGTGGTGCGGGCCGGCGTGCTCGTGCCGGTCGCGCCCGGCCGTCGCCGCTTCGCGCACGCGGTGGTGCGCGACGGTGCGTACGAAGACCTGGACCAGGGCGTGCGGGAAGCCTGGCACGCCAAGGCCGCCGCGGCCCTCACCCCGCGCGCCGAGTGCGACGCGGCGCACGCCGGCGTGGTCGTCTCCCACTGGCTGCGCGCGGCGGCCGATCCGGAGTCCCTCGCGCGCGCGGCCGACTGGGCGGTGAGCGCCGCGCGGGAAGCGACGCGGACGCTCGCGTTCGCCGAAGCCGCGCGCTTCCTGACGTTCGCCGTCGACGCGGTGCGGCGCGCCGGCCGCACCGACGGGCTCGCCGGGTTGCTCCTGGACCTGGCGAGGGCCGAGTACCGCTCGGGCAGCTTCGCCCTCGCGCTCGACCACGCCGAGCTGGCGGCCAGGCGCGCGTCCGGCCCCGGGACGGACGCGGAGGCCGCGCTCGTCGTGCAGGACCTCTCGGCGCCCGAGTTTCTGCCGCGCCTGGGAAAGCTCGCCCGAACCGCGCTCGCGGGCGACGTGCCGGACGCCGTGCGCGTCCGGCTGCTCGCGCAGGCGGCCTCCGTAGCCGCAGACGGCGGCAACACCGGCGATGCCCCCGAGCGAGCCGACGAGGCCCTCGCGCTGGCCGGGCGCACGGGTGACGACGAGGTGCTGCTCGACGCCGTCCGCGCGCGGTTCAAGATCCTGCCGATCGAGCTGCCGCTCGAAGAACGGCTGCGGCTGGGCTCGCTGGCCGTGCGGCTCGGCGAGCGGCAGCCGCTTTCCGCGCTGCGGGGCCACAAGTGGCGCATCGACGCCGCGCTCGAACCGGGGCGATGGCGGTGGTCGACCAGGAGGTCGCGGCCGTCACGGCGCTCGCGGCGACGACCCGGCTGCCGTTGGTGCGCTGGCACGACCTGCGGCTGCGAACGTCGGTGCTCGCGTTCCGCGGCGCCTTCGCCGAAGCGCGTGAGCTCAACCGGCAGGCGGCCCGGGTCGCGCGGACGGACCTGGCCGACGACCGCTCGGCCGCCGGGATGTCGTCCGCGTTCACCCTTCAGCTCGCGCTCGTGACCGGCGACGCGAGCGACCTCGACGCCTCGTACGACGCGCAGCTGGCGATGGTGCCGATGGTGGCCATCGCCGTGGTGTCGCGCCCGCTCATCCACCTGGCGCGCGGGGAGCGCGACGCCGCGCGTTCGACCTACGAAGCCGCGCTGCACGTGGTGCGGCAGGACGGCTCAGCGCTCCGGGCGGGCGGCGTGGGGCCCGCCCACCCTGGTGGTGCTGGCCGAGGCGTTCGGCGACGTCGAGACCGCGCGCTGGCTCGAGCCGGCGGTGCGCGACGACTCACTCGCCATGTCCGGCGGCGCCGGCATCTTCTGCTCCGACTGCGGCACGAGCTGGCAGGCCCGGCTCGCCGTGCTCCTCGGCGAGCTTGACGACGCCGCGCGGCTGTTCGGAGAGGCCATCGCGACGGACGTGCGGGTCGGCGCGCGGCCGTTCGTCGTGCAGAACCGGCTGCGGCTGGCGCAGGTGCTCGCACAGCTGGGCGAGCCGGGCCGGGCGCGGTCGCTCGCGCGGCAAGCCCTCGAAGAAGCCCGCAGGCTCGTGATGCCGGGCCCCGCGGGTGCCGCCGAGTCGCTGCTGGCGAAGCTGACCGACGCCGGCCCGCTGACCCCGCGGGAACGCGAGATCGCCGCCCTGGTGGCCGACGGGCTCGCCAACCGCGCGATCGCCGGGCAGCTCGTGCTCTCGGAGCGCACGGTGGAGAGCCACGTCCGCAGCATCCTCGCCAAGCTCGGCCTGGCGAATCGCACGGAGATCGCCGCCTGGACCCACCGCGGCGGTGGTGGGTAACCAACCCACGGACCGGACCGGGGGCAACGGGCACAAACGTTCGTGTACGGCTCTTGTACAGCCGCGTTCCACGATGGAGCAGCTCGGCCCGGGACCGGAGTGGACACCGGTCTCCCGAGCCGAAGGCCTCCTTCCGGCCCCCATCCGGGAGGGGGCCTTCGCCACGGGCGGGCATACCGCGCGAGGCTCAGAACTCGATGATCAGGCGTCCGCTCACCGCCGGCCTCGAGCCTGCGGTGAGCCTCGGCCGCCTGCTCCGGCGGGAACCGATCCGCCACGCGCAGGGTCAACGCGCCCGCTTCCGCCAGGTGCCGCAGCAGGTCGAGCTTGTCCGGGCGCTCGTCGGACGCGTGAACGAAGGCGATCACCAGGCCGACGCCACGCTCCGCAGCCGCCTGCCTCAGCGTCTCTTGTTCAGGCGAGGTGCGGACCAGCGCCAGGGAGCCAATGGGGCCGTACGTCGTCGAGCAAGGGCGCGCCGAGCAGCGCCGCGTCCACAGTCGCGTCGGCGCCGCCAGGGGCGAACTCGCGGATGCGCTCGGCGACGTCGGCGCCCCGCGCGACGACTTCGTCCGCACCGAGCCGCCGCACCAATTCGGTGTCGCCAGGAGATGCGTCGGCAAGCACGCGGTGGCCGCGGCTTTCGCCAGCTGCACGGCGTATCCGCCGACCGCTCCGGCTGCACCCGTCACGGCCGGCGTGCTGCCCGGCGCAAGCCGCAGTTCGTCGAGGGCGTGCAGTGTGGTCAGCCCGTTCATGGGCAGCGTGGCGGTCTCGGCGTGGCCGGTCCCGGCCGGCGCGCGCACGACCGACGCGGCGGGCAGGACGACCCGTTCCGCGTATCCGCCGCCCGCGGGCCGGGTCGGGTTCACCATCGCCATCACGCGGTCGCCGACGACGAGGCCGGTCTCCGTGCCAGGGCCGAGCTCGTCGACCGTGCCGGCGATGTCCAGTCCGCGGATGATCGGCCGGTCGTCGCGGGGCCGGACGGGGGGAAGCGCCCACCCTGATCAGGGTGTCGGCCGGCGGCGCGCACCCGGACGCGGACTTCGCCCGGTCCGGCGTGGGCTTCGGGCAGCACGGCGACCGAGAGCACCTCGGCCCGCTGAACCTCGTCAGGCCGATCGCCCTCACGCGACCACCCCCGTGCGCCGGTCCCGGCTGATCCCGGTGGCCGAGGCGCGTTCGACGGCGTCGATGAGCCGGTGCCGCTCGAGGGCGTGTGCGAAGTCCGGCACGGTGCGGGTGTTCCCGGCCAGGTCGCCGGCAACGGCGGCGTACAGGTGTGCCACGTTCGCTGCGGCTGTGCCCGCCGGCTCGGCCGGTGCGTCGCCGGTGCAGGACGCGGGCACCGCGAGCGGCGACGCGCTCGTCTCACCACCGCAGCCGCCGGCCGGCGTCAGACAAGCCACCTGCATGTTGCCCCAGGCCGAGGTGATGACCAGGTCGCCGTCGGTTCCGTTGATGTCCCACCGGAAGTTCTCGCCGCGGGACGTGCCGCCGTGGTAGAACACCGATGCGGCGGCGCCGCCGGCCGGCGTGCCGATCACCGACACCTGGTCGGCCACGGTCACCGGGACGATCGTGCCGTCCTCGCTCACCCGCGCTTCCTTGCCGCCGACGACGACGAGATTGGCGGCGACCGCTTCGCACTCGCCGAGCACGAAGTGCAGCGGGTCCAGCGCGTGCAGCGTCGGCGAGGTGAGCGGGGACGCGCCGTTCGTGTTGTCGGACCAGTAAGCCTGGCTGCGCGTGGGAACCTCGCCGCCCCAGACCATTCCGGACCCGACCATCGTGGTCCCCAGCACCTCGCCGACGAACCCGTCGCGGACGAGATCGCGGGCGTAGCGGACTTCGGGTGCGTACCGGCCCTGCAACCCGATCACAGTGCGGACCCCAGCGCGGCCGGCCGGGTGGCGAGGTCTTCGGCCTCGGCGAGGCCGGCGCCCAGCGGCCATTCGCTGCAGACCATCTTCCCCGCCGCGAGAGCGGCCGAGATCAGCTCGTGGTGTCGGTGACCTTCACCGACCCGACGATCAGGTTCACACCGGGGTGGGCGATGAGGTCCTGGTGGCCGGGGTAGCCGGGCACGCCGAACTTCGGCGAGGCTTCCTCCGCCGAGCTGCGCCGCGACGTGCTGATCGCGCGCAGCCCGAACGCCGGCGCCGCAGCGACGGCCGGCAGGTGCGACAACGACGCCCAGCCGCTGGTGCTGCCGCCGATCACGCCCACTCCGATCGGGTCCATGACTCGCCTATTTCTTGGTTGACTGTTACAGAATTTCGGGACGACAAGGCGCCTGGTCAGTCGAGCCGGGCGGTCGAAACCGGGTCAGCCCAGACAGGTCAGCGCGACCTCCGCCGACCTCGTGAGCGCGTCGCGGTCGGGGTCGATCGCGCCCATCACGCGAAGCCCCTGCAGGCTCGTCACCAGGAATGCGGCGAGGTCGGCTGGACCGCGGTCGCCGGGGATCCGCCCGCGCAGCTGACCTTCGGCGAGAACGTCGAACAGCGCCAGCTCCAGCGCGCGAGTGGTGGCCTTGAGCCGTTCGGCGACGCGCTTGTCGTCGCGGGCTCGCTCCATCGCCCCGGCGACGATGAGGCAGGCCAGGCGCCGGCCGTCGGCCGCGATGTCGCCGACCGTCGACAGGAAGACCTCGCGGATCACCGCGCGGGCGTCGCCGTGTGTTCGCAACAGATCGATCAACGGCACGGCGTAGCGCTGGCGGTAGAGGTCCAGCGCCGCCAGGTACAGCCCGTCCTTGCTGCCGAAGGCGGCGTACAGCGACCCGCTGCCGACGCCCGTCGCCTCCGTGAGATCGCGCATCGACGTGCCCTCGTAGCCCTTGCGGCGAAACGCCTCCATCGCCGCGGCCACGGCTTGGCCGGTGTCGAACTCCCGGGTGCGTGCCATGAGCACACGCTAGCGGTATCTGGAATGATCGTCAAAGAATTCGTCGTCGAGATGGTGGCACCCTTGAGCAGGACGACCCGAACCGGAAGGAGCACGCGTTGGGCGAGGAAGTGAAGATCCGGCTGGGGGTCGCGCCGGCGCCGGGGACCGGGGCCGCGGAGTTCGCGGGTCTGGCGGAAACGCTGGAGGCGGCCGGGATCGACTCGCTGTGGCTGTCGGAGCTGGTGTACGCGCCGGAGGTGGACCCGGTGGTCGGGATGGCCCACGCGCTGGCGCGCACGTCGAAGCTGAAGGTGGGCACGGGGGTCGCGATCCTGCCGGGCCGCAATCCGGTGCTCGTCGCCAAGCAGCTGGTGACGCTGGCCGGGCTGGCGCCGAAACGCGTGCTGCCGGTGTTCGGGCTGCGGCCCGCCAACGCGGCGGAGCACGACCTGTTCCCCGTGCCCGGCAAGCGCGCGGCGGTGTTCGACGAAGCGCTCACGCTGCTGCGACTCCTGCTGGAGCAGGACGACGTGCACTTCGCCGGCGAGTTCTACCACGTCGACGGCGTGACGATCGGGCCACGGCCGGCGAAGCGGCTCGACGTGTGGCTCGGCGGCAGCGCGCCCGCCGCGTTGCGCCGCGCCGGACGGTTGTCCGACGGCTGGCTCGGCAGCTTCCACTCGCCCGAGCAGGCCCGCGCCGCGCGGCTGGCGATCCAGGAGGCGGCCGCCGAAGCGGGCCGCGAGATCGAGCCCGACCACTTCGGCCTGAGCCTCGTCGTGGCGAGCGAAGGTGTTGCCGACCAGCTGCTCGCTGTCGCGGCGAAGCGCCGGCCCGGAACGCCGGTGACGGACCTGGTCGCCACGAGCTGGGCCGAGGCGCGGCGGTTGCTGGAGCAGCACATCGACGCGGGGCTGTCGAAGTTCGTGATCCGGCCCGGCCATTCGGGGGACTACCAGCGGTTCCTCGACGGCTTGCACCGCGAGCTGCTGCCGCTGCAGAACTAGAACTCCAGCTGCTCCGTCTTGCGCGGCATCAGGGCCAGCGCGACGAGGCTGAGCACACCGACCACGACGACGCCGACGAACACGTTGTGCGTCGCGCCGGTGAGCGAGTCGCGCACGAAGTTCGCGGTGGGCGAGTGGTCGTCGCCGCCGAGGACGAGGCTCGTCGCGTCGGAGCTGTCGGGCAGGCCGGCGACGCCGGTGGGCGGGTGGGCGAAGCGGCCGGCGAGGGTGGCGTTGGCGATGGCACCGAACACCGCCGCGCCGACCGCGCTGCCCAGGGACCGGCCGAACATGTTCGTGGCCGTGACGACACCGCGGCGTTCCCAGCCGACGCTGGACTGCACGGCGACCACGGTGGGGCTCGACGCGAGACCGAGCCCGAGCCCGAGCAGGAACGCGGCGCCGGCGACGAACCAGATCGAGGTGCCCTCGCCGAGCAGCGTGGTGAGCGCGCCGCCACCGAGGATGAACACGGCGCCGATCAGCGCCGTGTCGCGGAAGCCGATGCGCATGTAGAACCGGCCGGAGAACGACGCGGCGAGCGGCCAGCCCACCGACATCGCGGCCAGGGCGAACCCGGCTGTCAGCGCGTCCTCCCCGAGCACGCCCTGCGCGTACGTCGGCAGGAAGGAGCTCATCCCCATCAGCGTCGCGCCGACGACGAGGGCCACGAGCGTGCCGCCGACGAGCGTGCGCCGGGTGAACACCCACAGCGGCAGCACCGGTTCGGGAGCGCGGCGCTCGGCCAGCACGAACCCGGCCAGCGCCAGGACGGCCGCGGCGAAGATGACGATGCTGGGCACCGAGGCCCAGCCCCAGGCAACCCCGCCCTCCAGCAGTGCGAGGATCAGCAGCGTGCAGCCCCCGGTGAGCAGGGCGGCGCCCGAGTAGTCGATGCGGTGGCGGCTGCGCTCCACGCGTTCGGTGAACTTCCGGTACAGCATCCACGCGGCGACCGCGCCCAGCGGCAGGTTGACGAAGAAGATCCACCGCCAGCTCAGGTACTCGGAGAACACGCCGCCGAGCGTCGGGCCGATCACCGACGCGACGGCCCACACGCCGGCGACGTAACCCTGCACGCGGGCGCGTTCCTCGACGGTGTAAAGGTCACCCACCATCGTCATGCTGATCGGCTGGACCGCGCCGGCGCCGATGCCCTGCACGGCGCGCGCGGCGATGAGCACCGGCATGCTCCAAGCGGCTCCGCACAGCACCGAGCCGAGCAGGAACGCGGCGATGCCGAAGAACATCACCGGGCGGCGACCGAGGACGTCGGCGAACTTGCCGTAGAGCGGCACGGTGACGGCCTGGGTCAGCAGGTAGACCGAGAACAGCCACGGGAACTGGGAGAACCCGCCCAGATCGCCGACGACCGAGGGCACCGCGGTGGCGATGATCGTGCTGTCGAGTGCGACGAGCCCGGTGCTCAGCATCACCGCGGCGAGCACCGGCCCGCGCTCGGAGCGCAGGCCGACAGCCGTTTTCGTGGTCGCCGGCTTCTCGGCGGCGGGGGTGCTCATCGCGTGGCGCTCCTCGGGGTGCCCATGGCGGGGGACAACTGTTTCGCAACGGTAAGCATTCCACGAACGAGTGACTGCCGGACAGGCTTCACCCGACCGGCCATGATGAGGGGATGGACACGTGGGTGCGGCCGATCCGCCGCGGGTGGGTCGTGCGCGACGAGGTGCCGGGGCCCGACGTCGACGAGTTCGCCGAGCCCGACGCCGTCGTCGCCGCCCTGGCCGCCCCCGGTGCGGCGGGGGACACCCTGCTGGCCGTGCAGCACCCGGCGCGCACGCCGGCGGCGCTCGCGCGCGGTCTCGACCTCCAGGCGGCGCTGCCGTCGGCGCGGGCCGCGCTCGCCCGCATCCGATCGCGCCACTACCGGTCGATGGCGGGGTTCGTGGCGCCCTACCGCATCGAAGGCATGGACGGCACCGCCGTCGGGGTGTTGTGCCTGGTCGACGTCCGCGAACTCACCGCGGGTGGCTCGCACGTGCGGCACACGGAGGACGTGTACCCGCACGTGGTCGCCGAGCGTGCCGCCGTGCTCAGCGGCCTCGGGTGCGCCACGAGTGCCGCGCTGCTGGTGCCTTCGAGCGGTGGTGAGGCCTTGACGGAGGCGGTCTCCGAGGCGAGCGCGGGCCTCGGCCTGCCGGACGTGTCCACTGTGGATCAATCGGGCCGTCGCCACGAGCTGTGGGTGGTGCCCTCGGGCACGCTGCAGGAACGGCTGCTGCACGCCGCGTCCGCCGCCGACCTCCTCGTCGCAGACGGTAACCACCGCGTCGCCGCGGCCGGGCAGACGGGCTCCTTGCTCGCCCTCGTGACCGCCGGCCCGCAGCTGCGGATCGGCGCGATCCACCGCGTGCTGACCGGCACAGGCCTGTCGTCGTCTGCTCTGGCGCACGCCTGGCGCGGGGTCGGTCTGGACGTCGCCCCGACGACCTCCAGTACCCCACCGGATCGGCCGGGCTCCGCGGTGGTGCTGGCGCACCCGGCGAACCTGCGCGTCACCCTGCCCCCGGCCGACGAGCTGACCATCGACCACGCCGTGGTCGAGCACCTCCTGTTCGCCCGCGCACTGGGCGTCGACCTCGACGGCCCGCACGTCCACCCGCTGCCCGCCGGCCGCCCGGCCCCACCCGGCGCGGACGCGGTGGTGCAACTCGCGCCGGTGGGCTTCGAAACGGTCCTGAAGGTCCACGCGGCGGGCCTGCGCATGCCACGGAAGGCGACGTACTTCACGCCCAAGCCCCGGGGTGGGTTGGTGCTGGCGGAGATCTGACGGTTCACCGCCCAGCGCTGGACTGTGGGTTGGTGGTGTCCGAGGTTTGGCGGTTCGACCTGGCTGTCTGGCGGGGGTGTGGGTTGGTGCTGGCGGTTTGACCGGGCTGTCTGACGGCGGGGGCGTGGGTTGGTGGTGGCGGAGGTCTGGCGGTTCGACTTACCTGTCTGGCGCGGTTGTGGGTTGGTGCCGGCCGAGATCTGGCCGTTGAACCGGCCATTCGACGCGTCGCTCTGGGTTGGTGCCGGCCGAGACCTGACGGTCCACTGTCCAGCGCTCGTCTCCGCCCACCTGGGCGCCGCATCGGGCTGTTTCGCGCAGCTCTCTCCTGGTTTTCGGGTTGTCACCACCCGATCGGGATGTGGATAGCTTTGGCCCCGGGGCCGCTTCGGCCGATTCTTGTCGGTGGTGGCCGATAGACTGGACGTGGGACGCCCCCTCAGGGAGGGCGGGGGTTTGTCCCGGCCGTCGGGGCTGTGCCGCACACAGTTGCTCGACGGTGGAGGTGTGAGTGCCTGTGTCCTGCGTTCGGCGGGTCTGCCCGGTTGAGGGTCGTGCGGATTCAATCGTTGAGTTCGGCTGCGGCTGCGGCTGCGGCTGTGTCGAGGTCGTGGGTGGTGTGGATCGAGAGGTCGGTACCTTTCGGGAGATGCTCGCGGAGCAGGTCGTCGGTGGTTTCGTTGCCGCCGCGCTGCCATGGGGAATGCGGGTGCAGAAGTAGCCGGGTATCCCGGTGGCGTCGGTGAACTGGGCTGTGCAGGAACATTTCCCTGCGCTGAGCCCAGGCCGGCGACCGCTGCGGCGACGGGCTCGGCCAGCGCCGCGGCAGCCTCGGCGCGCCGGCGTTTCGCCGTCCGACGATTGATCCCGACCCGCCGAGCCGCTTTCCCACAACGCAAAGTAGGTGCCACGCTCAGCCACAAGATGCCTGCCACGCTGGGCGAAGCTGGCGCGGCTCGATCACGATGCCCTGCGTCCCCAACAACTCCTGAGCACAGTTGCAACGATCACGAGAAACTACCGATGGCGGGGGTTAGTCCCGGCCGTCGGGGCTGTGCCGCGCACAGTCGCACCGCCTCGAGCCTGCCGCGCGCGGGTGTGGTGGATCCGTCCACCGCAGGACGGGCGGAAGCGGCGGCCGTCGTCACCGACCGTCTACACGGGACGGTCAGTCCAACGGGAACACCGACGCGGCGTTGGAGTAGATCTTCACCCGCACCTCGTCGCTCAGGCCGGCCTCGTCGAGGACCGACACGGCGGCCCGCGGGCTCCAGCACGGGTGGTCCGTGCCGTACAGGATGTGGTCGGCACCGTAGTACTCCAGGGCGGTGCGGATGGTCAGCGCCTGGGGGGCTACGGTGTCGACGAAGGTGCGCCGGAGGTAGTGCGACGGCAGGGAAGGCAGGCCCTCGATGCGGGCGTTCTTGTCGATGCGCCCCGCCTGGTAGGGGAGCAGGCCGCCGCCGTGGGTCTGGACCACGCGCAGGGACGGGTGGCGCTCCAGCACGCCGCTGAAGATGAGCCGCAGGACGGTGACGCTGGAGTCGAGCAGGCGGCCGAGCGAGCGTTGCAGGCCGTCGGCGTAACCGGTGAGGACCTCGTTGAACGCGAGGTCCGTCGGGTGGATCACGAGCGGCACGCCGAGCTCCGCGACGCGCGCGAAGAACGGTTCCAGCCGCTCCTGGTCGACGGTTTCGTCGCCGATCATCGACGGCAGGTTGACGCCGCGCAGGTCCAGTGAGCGCACGGCGTGGTCGAGCACCGCCAAAGCAGAATCGGTGTCCTGCAACGGCACCGCGGCCGTGCCGAAGAAGCGGCCCGTGTGCGACCGCTGCGCCTTCGCGATTTCCTCGTTGTACGCGTACGCCTCGTCGAGCGCTTCTTCCGCGGGCATCTGGTCGAGCATCCCGGCCAGCACGCCCGTGGTGCAGACGACGACGGTGTCCGGGCCGGTCGCGGTCGCCGCGGTCTCGAGCCCGAGGTCGAGGTCGAACCAGATGGCCGGGAGCGGGATGAAGCCGCGGCCGTCGTGGTAGCGGTACTTGTAGCCGTCGCCGACGCGTTCGGTGCGCGGGTAGGAACTCCGCGCCGCCATCGTCTCGAAGTGGGACCGGGGGAACCAGTGGAAGTGCGAGTCCACCACGCGCATGTTCGAGTCTCCTCAGCTCATCCGGTGTTCGGCCAGGATGCCGGCGAAGATCCGGTCGGCATCTCCTCGGTAGGTCTCGTGCAGGGTGCGGAACAGTTCGTGGCAGCGCGCGGCCGGCCAATCGCGTGGCAGGTGCACGGCGGGCAGCCGCGGCGTCTCGCGCAGCAGCTGCCGCCACGCCGACTCGAGGACGAGGTCGCGGCCGAGGTCGTCGGTGGCTTCGGGCACGGGGTCCGCGACGTCCCACGCGCGCAGGAACCGGTGGTAGCGCCCGGCCAGCTCGTCGAGGTGCCAGGTGCGGGAGATCATGCCCTCGACGTCGTCGAACTTCGGGTAGGCGGTGAAGACCTCGACGTGCTGGTCGACGCCGGCGCCGGGCAGCTGCGCGAGGATCGCCGAGACGTCCCGCTCGCCCGGCGCGATCCACACCCCGTCGCGCAGCAGCCCGAAGCTCTCCCACGCCAGCCGCCGCCGCAGCAGGTGGCGTTCCTTGCGGTGCGTCTCGGGCAGCGTGAACGACAGGATCGTCCACGCGCCTTCGGGTTCCGGTTTCTCGACGGTGTCGTGGAACGTGCGCTGCTGCTGTCGCCGCACCACGTCCAGCCCCACCTCCGAAGCGCGGAAGAACGCCACCCGGCCCCGGCGCGAACGCTCCAGCAGCCCGCGCTCGGTCATCCGCGACACGGTGAGCCGCGCCGCGTGCGCGGACACGCCGATCCGCGCCAGCACGTCGATGTACCCCGTCGTCGAGATCTCGGGGTTCTCGTCGAGGCAGTAGCGGCCGATCATGGTCATCAGCACGGTCTGCGGGGTCGGCGCCCGGCTCAGATCGGGTTCCGGTTGCTCGGTGGTCAGGACGAACCCCCTGTTCTCGCGCCCGCCGCCGCGTTCTCTTCCCACCTCACGAAACTACCGCCGAGCAGCGGCAGCACGTGCTCGCGCAGCGCCGAGACCCCCGAACCGGGGCGCAGCAACGACTCGGCGACCGCCCGGGCCCGCACCGGACCGAGCTCGCGGCGCGCGAGCGTGGTGAACTTCGCGACGATCTCGTGGTGCGCCAAGCGGTTCCCCGGGTCGCCCCGCGCGTCGAGCCGGTCCGCGGCCACGACGCCCGACGCGGTGGTGAGCTCGACGCGGGCCCCCCACTTCGCCGGGTACGCCGCCGTGAGGTCGTCGGCCGGCGCGACGCGCACGACCCGCGCCAGCTCCAGCACGGCGTCGTCGCGCAGCGCCGCTTCCTCGAAGTCCCACGGTGTGCAATGTCCCCGGATGGCCGCGATCGCGAGCACGAACTGAGCGCTGCCGAGCGCGCTCAGCGGTGATCCGAACGGCGGTGGGCGGTCCACGATCCCGGCCAGCTGCGCCGGCAGCAGGCAGGTGAGCCGCCGCACCTCACCCGGCCGCCAGCCGCCGGCCCGGCGCAGTTCCAGCACGGCGTCGATCGCGCCCTGCAGGTGTTTCGCGCCCGCGTGGGGTTTCAAGCTCGTTTCGGGCGTCAGGTACGGCTCGGGCAGCCCGGGGTGTTCGCGGCGCAGCGGGGAGCGCGGGTCGTCGAGGATGTCGAGCGGGCCGGTCCAGCCGGAGTCGGCGGCGAGGAACGCGGTGATCGCACGCTCGGCGGCGAACCCGGCCAGCAGGTACTTGCCGTCGGCGCGGTCGGTCGCGCCCGCGATCGAGCCGCCCGCGTGCTGCGCGGCGAGCGCGATCGCCGACGCGGTGACCTCCGGCGGCCGGTCGAGGAGCACGGAGGCCGCGGCGGCGCCGCCGAGCGGCGCCAGCAGCGCCGTCGGCCACCAGCCGCGCCGGATCTGCCGGTCGCCCCCGATCGCCGCCGCCGCGGCGAGCGCCACCTCATAGCCCGCGAGGTAGGCGCGTTCGAACTCATCGGCCGACGCGCCGGGCCGCGCGGGCAGCACGGCGAGCGTCGCCGGCAGCACCACGCAGCCCGGGCACAGCACCGAACCGCGGTGGATGTCGCCGGCTTCCCACGCGTGCGCGTACACCCCGCCGACGAACGCCGTGCGCCGCGCGGCGCCGAACTCAGGTGACAGGGTGCGCGCGAGCCCGGCCACCGAGCCGCCCAGGGTGGTGCGGCCGGCGACCAGGGCACCGACGGCGTCGGTGAGATGGGCCCGGACGGCGGCCCGGACCGCGGGCGGCACCGCCGCCGCGGCGACCGAGTGCGCCCGGGCGGCGAGCTCACCGACGAGCGACATCGGCCTGCGTGGTCCGGAGCCGCCCGGTCTCCGGCTCGTCGACGCGCCCGTCGGCCGTGAGCGCGACGCCGTAGTGCTCACGCGCGGCCGCGGCGGTCACGAACCCGTCGGCCACGTCCTCGGCGACGTCGGCGGCGGGCCGCTCCCGCGGGTCGCCCCAGCCCCCGCCGCCGGCGGTGCGGAAGGTGACCTTCGACCCCGCCTGCAGCGCCAGTCCGGTGTGCTTCTTCACGTGCTCGGGCTGTCCGCCGGGCTGCGTGACGATGGTGTCGTTGACCGCGCCCGGCTGCCCGCCGCGCAGGCCCCACGGCGGGCAGGTCGTGCGCTCGTTGGCGATGTTGGTGAACATCGCCTGCTGCGGCTCCACGTCGATTTCGAGCCCCAGCCCACCGCGGTGGCGGCCCGCGCCGCCGCTGTCGGCGCGCAGCTCGTGCCGCGTGAACACCAAGGGGTAGCGGGCTTCCTGGATCTCGATGGGGATGTTGCGCACGTCGCCCTGGCACACCGACACGCACGCGCTCGGCCCGTCGCCCACGGGACGTCCGCCCCAGCCGCCGCCGTTGATGTTGAGGCACACGAAGCGCGATCCGGTCTTCTCGTCGATGCCGTGGAAGGTGAAGCCCGACATGTCGCCCTTGTGCGCCGCGGGGACCTGGTCGGGCAGCGCGTCGGCGAGCGCGCGGATGATCGTGTCGACGACCGTGGGCAGCGAGATGCTCCATTGGCCCAGCGCGGCCGGGGACTTCGCGTTGAGCAGTTTTCCTTCCGGCAGCACCACGTGGAGGTTGCGGAACGACCCCTCGTCGACCGGGTGCGTCGGGAGGGTCAGCATCTTGAACGCGACGCGCGCGGCCGCGATCCCGCCCGACTTCCCGGAGTTCAGCGGGCCCTTGACCTGTTCGTTGATGTCGGAGAAGTCGATCGTGAGCTCCTCGCCCTTCACGACCACCTTGATGTCGAGCGTGATGCGCTTGTCGAGCACCTGCCCGTCGTTGTCCATCCAGGCCGACGCGGTGTACTCGCCGTCGGCCATCTGCGCGACCGCGTGGCGCGAGAGGCGTTCGGACTGGTTGCGCATCTCGGTGATGCACGCCATGACCGTGTCGAGGCCGTAGCGCTCGCACAGCTCGGCGATGCGGCGCTCGCCGAGGCGGCAGGCCGCGATCGCGGCGCGCAGGTCACCCAGCGAGGACTCCGGGATGCGGATGTTGTCCTTGAGGATCTGCAGCACGTCGGCGTCCCACTCGCCGGCCTTCAGCACCTTGATCGAGCGCAGCTGCAGGCCCTCGGAGTAGATGTCGGTGGTGGCGGTGGAGCCGAACCCGATGCGCGAACCGCCGATGTCGACCCAGTGGGCGCGCACGGCGGGGAACGCGACGACCTTGCCGTCGACGAAGATCGGCGTGTACACCACGACGTTGTTGAGGTGCTGGCCCGCGACGTACGGGTAGTTCATCACCAGCGCGTCGCCGGGTTCGAAGCCGTCGAGGCCGTGGCGTTCGATGCCGTCGGCCACCGACACGCCGAGGTCGGCGAGGAAGATCGGCAGGCCGCCGAGGTTCTGCGCGATGAGCTCGCCCGCGGTGTCCACGAGGCCCACGCAGTAGTCCTGGACCTCGAAGATCATCGGGTTGTAGGCGGCGCGGCGCAGCGCGGTGGCCATCTCGTCGGAGTACGCCACGAGCGCGCAGCGCACCACTTCGAGCGTGATGGGGTCGATGGTTTCGGTCATGCGGGGCTCCCCACGGAGACGACGAGCGAGAGGTCGGGGGCGACGGTCAGCGCGTCGCCGGAGTAGAAGACGACCGACGACGTGGCTTCCTGCACCACGGCCGGGCCGGTGATCCGGTGGCCGGGCCGCAGCGTCTCCCGGTCGTAGACGGGACAGGACACGGGCTCGGGGCCACCGCCGTGCAGCACGACGGGCCGGTGCTCGACCGGCTCGGGCTCGCCGGTCGCGGCTTCGGCCTCCGTGGCGGTGCCCGCAGCGGTTTCGAGCGGCAGCGTGATCACCGTGCGGACGCCGACGGCTTCCACGGTCTCGTCGGCCGCGTGGTGCCCGTAGAGCCGGTCGTGCAGTTCGTCGAACAGCGCGCGCACCGCGGAGTGGTTCGCGGTGGACAGTCCCTCGTCCGGGACCGGCACCGGGATCGTGAACTCCTGGCCCTGGTAGCGCAGTTCGAGGAAGTGCTGCAGCACGGGCGGGTGCGCCGGCTCGCCGACGTCGGCCCGCAGCCGCGCCCACGCCTCCGCGCCGAGCGCCTTGATCGTGATCGCGTACTGCTCCACAGTGGACGGTTCGAACTTCGCCAGTGCCGTGCGTGTGAGATCGTGGCGGACCTCGGAGTAGAGCATGCCCTTGGCGGAGAACTGGCCCGGCAGCACGGGCACCACGACCGTGCCGATGGTCAGTTCGCGCGCGATCGACACCGCGTGCAGCGGCCCGGCGCCGCCGGTCGCCACGAGCGCGAACGTGCGCGGGTCCTCGCCCTTCTCCACCGACACGGCGCGCACGGCCAGCGACATCTGCGCGTCGGCGATCGTCACGATCCCGCGCGCGGCCGCCATCAGGTCCAGCCCGAGCGGTTCGGCGACGTGCGTGCGGATCGCTTGTTCGGCGGCCGCGCGGTCGAGCGGCATCTCCCCGCCGAGGAACCGGCTCGCGCCGAGGCGGCCGAGCACGAGGTTGGCGTCGGTCACCGTCGGCCGTTCGCCGCCGCGGCCGTAACACGCGGGCCCGGGGGCGGCACCGGCGCTGACCGGGCCCACCTTGAGCGCGCCCGCCGGGTCGACCCACGCGATGCTGCCGCCGCCGGAACCGACCTCGACGATGTTGACCACCGGCAGCGCCATCGGGTGGCCGGTCGCGTAACCGCCGATGAAGTACCCCGGGCTGATGTCGACCTCGCCGTCCTTCACGAGGCTCGTCTTGGCCGTGGTGCCGCCCATGTCGAACGAGATCAGCCGCGGCAGGTCGAGTCCGGCGGCGAGCGCCGACGCGCCGATCACGCCGGCGACCGGGCCCGACTCCATCATCCGCACCGGGCTCTGGCGCGCGGTTTCGACGGACATGATGCCGCCGTTGGACTGCATGATGAGCAGCCGCCCGCGGAAGCCGCGGTCGGTCAGCCGGTTGGTGAGCGAATCGAGGTACCGCGACACGACCGGGCCGACGTAGGCGTTGAGCACCGTCGTCGACGTGCGCTCGTACTCGCGGTACTCGCGCATGATCTGGTGGGAAAGCGTCACGTACGCCTCGGGCCACAGCTCGGTGAACAGCCGGCCCAGCTCCAGTTCGTGCTCCGGATTGGCGTACGCGTGCAGCAGGCAGACCGCCACCGACTGAACGCCGGACTCCTTCAGCTCCGAGATCAGCTGCCGTGCGGCGGCGACGTCGAGCGGAGTGCGCACGCTGCCGTCCACCAGCACGCGCTCGCGCACCTCGCGCCGCAGCCGCCGCGGCACGAGCGGGTCGGGCTTGCCGAAGAACAGGTTGTACGGCTCGGACCGGTTGCCGCGCCCGATCTCGTAGACGTCGCGGAAGCCCTCCGTGGTGATCAGCGCGGTGGCGGCACCCGCGCGCTGCAGCACAGTGTTGATGGCGATGGTGGAGCCGTGCAGGAACAGTTCGGTGTCGGGCAGGTGCGCGCCGAGCTTGTCGAGCCCGTCCAGTACGCCCTCGGCGTGGTCGTGCGGCGTGGTCAGGGTCTTTGCGGTGCTGAACACGCCGCGGGAGTCCACGGCGGTCAGGTCGGTGAACGTCCCGCCGATATCGGCGGCGATCTGCTTCACGGGATACCTCTTCTTCGCAGGGGGTTCAGGGGAGTTCGGTGCGCCAGGAGTCGGCGAGGGATTCGAGTTTGCGGGCCAGCACGTTGAGCAGCACGCCGACGACGATCACCACGAACACCGACGCGAGCACGTCCGTGGTGCCGAGGTGGCCGGCAAAGAAGCTGATGTTGTAGCCGATCCCGCCGTCGCCCGCGAAGAACTCACCGACGACGACGCCGACGAGCCCGCGGCCGACGCCGAGGCGCAACCCGGCCATCACCGTCGGCACCGAAGCGGGCAGGATCACCTTGCGCAGCAGGGAAGCCTCGCCCGCACCGAACGACACGGCCGTGCGGATCAGCTTTTTGTCGACGTTGCGCACGCCCTGGGCCGAGTTCACGATCACCGGCACCACGGACATCAGGAACGCGATCGCGATGACGGTCGGGCTGCCGAGACCGAACACGAGCACCAGCAAGGGGAACATCGCGATGATCGGCGCCGAGTACAGCAGCCACACGTACGGCTCGACCACGTAGTCGACGTAGCGGTAGCGGCCCATCAGCAGGCCCACCGCGACCCCGGCGACGGCGGCGATGCCGAACCCGATGACCAGCTCGAGCGCGCTGCGGCCGAGGCTGCTCAGCAGCAGACCGGAGCTGATCTGGTTGCCCAGCGCGGCGGCGATGAGCGCGGGCGAGGACGTGAGGAACGGGTTCACGAGGCCGGCCCACGCGGCGATCTGCCACAGCAGCGCGACGAGCACGAGGAACCCGCCGCCGAGCAGGACCGGCATCGCCTTCTCCGGCACGCGCCGGCCGGTGGCCTGGCGGCGCGGTGTGGTGGTGGTCATCGGTTTACCTCTCCCACGACGTGGCGGCGGCACCGAGCATGCGCAGCAGCTGCGTGACGATGTACCCGAACACGGCGACCACGAGGGTCAGGAACATCAGCGTGGCGACGTCGAAGTTCTGGCCGTAGGTGGCGATCAGCTGGCCGACGCCGTCGGTGCCGCCGTAGAGCTCGGCGACGATCACGGCGATCACGCCGCGCCCCGCGCCGAGGCGTAGCCCGGCCATGATCGTCGGCAGCGCACTCGGCAGCAGGATCTTGCCGAACATCGCGCCGCCGCCCGCGCAGAACGCCCGGGCCGCCTGCACCAGCTTGGGGTCCGTCTCGCGGATGCCGGCCATCGCGTTCACCGCGATCGTGATCACCGCTTCGATGAACACCATCGCGATCTTCGACGCCTCACCGATGCCGAGCGCCAGCACCACGAGCGGCAGCAACGCCAGCGACGGAGTCACGTAGAGCGCGACCAGCGCGGGCTCGAGCGTCTGGCGGATCCGCAGCTTCCAGCCCATCAGCATGCCCACCGGCACGCCGACGACCACGGCCAGCGCGAAGCCCGTGAAGAACTCCACGAGGGTGGCCTGCGCGTTCTCCCACAGCTCACCCGAGCGCAGCAGCTCGCCGCCGGCGCGCACGATCGCCGCCGGGGTGCTGGTGAACTGCACATCCACCAGGCCCGTCTGGCCGGTCAGCTGCCACAGCGCGAGCACCACGACGACGCTGCCGAGCACGTACCGGGCGCGGATCGGCGGCAGCCGGCGCAGGCCCACGGCGCGGTGTGGCGCCGCCGCGACGACCGGGCGCGGCGGCCGCGTCCGCAGACCCTGCGTCATGACGTCACCGCTGCCTTGGCCTGCGCACCGAGCAGCAGGTCGGCCAGGTGCGTGCGGTACTTGCCGAACGCCTCGCTCGCACGCACGGCGGCGTCGCGTGGGCGGGGCAGGTCGATCTCGATCACCTCGACCACGCGGCTCGGGCTGCCACCCATCACGAGCACGCGGTCGGCGAGGAACACGGCCTCGTCGATGCCGTGGGTCACGAACAGCACCGTTTTCCGGTCCAGGTCCCAGATCCGCAGCAGCTCACCCGCCATCAGCTCGCGCGTCTGCGCGTCGAGGGCGCCGAACGGCTCGTCCATCAGCAGTACCTCGGGATCGGTGGCCAGCGCGCGGGCGATACCGACGCGCTGGCGCATGCCGCCGGAGAGCTGGTGCGGGTGGGCCTCCTCGCGGCCGGCCAGGCCGACCAGCTCGATGAAGTGCCGCGCCCGGTCGAGCCGGATGGTCTTGTCGACCCCCTGCATCTCGAGTCCGAACGCGACGTTCGCGAGGATCGTGCGCCACGGCATCAGCGACGCGTCCTGGAACACCACACCGCGGTCGGGGCCGGGTTTGGTCACAACCTGCTCGCCGATGCGGATCTCCCCGCCGGATGGGCGCAGCAGGCCGTCGGCGGCGAGCAGCACGCTGCTCTTGCCGCAGCCGCTGGCGCCGACGATCGTCACGAACTCGCCGTCCTCTACGCGCGCGTCGAAGCCGTCGACCGCGACGAACGGTCCCGCCTTGCCGGCGTAGGAGATCTGGAGGTCGGAGAAGGTGATGTCTGCCATCGGATACCTCCGCTCAGCTGGTCTTGGGCAGGAAGCGGGTGTCGAGCCACTGCGAGTCGGGCAGCCGTTTCGCGAACACCTTGCCCTGCAAGCCCATCTGCCAGAAGTCGTCCATCGCCTTCGCCGACGGCATGCGGCCGTCCGGGTAGAGCTGGTCGATCCACTCCGCCATGCTGGCCTTCGCGTCGGCGGTGCTGATCTTGAGGTTCTTGGCGATCGACTTCACCGCGTCGTCGGGCTGGTCCTTGGTCATCTTCATGGCCTGCGCCAGCGTGTCGACGAACTTCTTGGCCCGGTCGGGGTTGTCGTCGACGAAGCCCGGCTTGCTCCACGTGACGTGCATCGGGTAGCTGTCGACGAGGTCCTTGAGGTCCAGGATCTTGTTGTAGCCCGCCTTCTGCGCGTACACCGTCTGCGGCTCGGTGAAGATGTTGGCCTGCAGCTGACCCGCCTTCATGGCCGCGAGCCGCGCCGCCGAAGCGCCGCCCTGCACGACCTTGATGTCCTTGTTGGGGTCCAGGCCCGCCTTCGCCGCCGCGAAGCGCGTGAGCAGGTCGGTGGACGAGCCGATGGTCGTCACGCCCCAGTTCTTTCCCTTGCCCTGGGCCACGGTGTGGATCTCGGGCACGGCGTACCAGGAGAACGCCGTCATGTCGAAGCCGCCGTAGATGACCTTCACGTCCTGGCCGGCTTCCTCGGCGGTGAGCGGTCCGGTCAGCGAGCCGACCGCGACGTCGACGTCACCCGAGAGCACGGCCTTGGCGAGCTCGGCGTCGCCCTTGAACGTGACGGCTTTGACGGTGAGGCCGTGCTGCTTCCAGAGGTTCAGGTCGTCGGCCAGGTAGACCGGCGCGAGGGTGGTGGCCTGCACCGGCAGGCCGAGGGTGATCGTGTCGCCACCCGAGGAAGCACCGCCCGAACCACACGCGGTGGCGGCGAGGGCGAGGGCGAGCAGCGATAACGCGAGCCGGATCCGGCGGCGCAGTGGTTTCCATGGCACGGTGGGGAACCTCGATCATGTCCGGAGGGGAGACCGGGACGCGGGGAGAGCTGGAAGGAGTCCCGGGCTGAAATCGGGCGAGGTGTCGACCATGAGAAGCGTCAGGAGGTGCACCTCTTTGTGCTCCGGTCAGTGTGACTCCGGATCTCGACGCGCGTCAAGAAGTTGAGAAACATCATCCCGGCCGGTTCTCCGACACCCGGATGTGGGCACGACGAAACCCCCGGCAGGCCGAAGCCCTTGCCCGCCAGGGGATTCCGTGGTCGCCGTCTGTCCTAGCGGAACACCTCCGGCCGGTTCTTCGCGAGGTTGATCAGACCTCCGGCGTCGAGCATGTCGACGAGGAACGGGTCGGCGCCGGCGCCGCGCACCATCACGCCGGTGGTGAGGTTGGTGAACTCACCCGAGGTGAGGTCGACCCGCACCCGGTCGCCGTCGGCCGCGAGGTCGGGGTTGAGTCCGATTTCCAACGCGGGAAGACCGATTTCGAAGCAGTTGCGGTAGAACGTCCGCGCGAACGTCTCCGCGACCACACACCCGATCCCGGTCGCCTGCAGCGCCTTGGTGGCGATCGCGCGGCCCGAGGACTGCCCGAAGTGCTTGCCGGCGAACACGATGTCGCCCGGTTGCACCTTCTTCGGGAACTCTGGGTTCAGGTCCTCCAGCACGTGCTGCACGAGCACGTCCATGGGTTCGAACACGTACTGCGTCTTCACGAGCCGGTCGGTCGGGATGTTGTCCCCGAACCGCCAGCAGCGGCCCTCGAACTTCACGCGGTCCCTCCTGTGTGGACGTTCCCGGCGATGACGCCTGCCACGGCCGACGCGGCGACGGTCTCCGACGACGCCAGGTACATCGACGCGTCGGGGCTGCCGTTGCGGCCGGGGAAGTTGCGGGCGTGCGTGGAGATCATCGTCTCGTCCGAAGCCAGCGCGCCCATGTTGTACGCCTGGTTCGAGCCGGTGCTGGGCGGGAACCACGTCGCGCCCGCCTCGTGCAGCGCGAGCACCAGGCCTTCCCGAGCCGCCTCGGTGAACACCTCGCGGCTGGAGGGCACCAGGTGGAACCGCACACCGGGGTGCACCCGGTGCCCGGCCAGCACCGCGGCCGCCGCGCGGAAGTCCTCGAGCCGGCCGCCGCCGTGGCCGCCCAGTTCGGCGTACTGGATCGGCGTACCGGCGACCGCGGTCACCGGCTTGACGTTGCCGACGGTCGGCGGGCAGGCGACCGTCGGGTCCACCTCGCCGACGTCGAAGCGCAGCACCTGCGCCGCCTCTTCGCCGTCGCCGCGCACCAGCAGGCCGGCGTCGCCGCCGGGCAGCGTGCGCACGAACGCCTCGGTCACCTCGTCCGGTTCGACGAAGCTGCACTTGGCGCCGAGGTCCACGCACAGCAGCGGGAACAGCCAGCGGTCCCAGAAGGACAGTCCGCGCACGTACGGCCCGCCGAACTCGACGGCCCGGTAGTTCAGCTCGCCCTCGCCGATGCGGCCGACGAGCCACAGCGCGATGTCGCGCGGCGTGACGCCCGGCTTCGGCGTGCCTTCGAGGTGCACCCGTGTGGTCTCCGGCACCTTGAACCACGCTTTGCCATACGGCAGCACGGTTCCGGCGTGCGAGTCGTTGCCCAGCGCCACGGCCAGCGCGCCCAGCGTGCCGTGCACGGGGGTGTGGCTGTCGGAGCCGACGACGATCATGCCCGGCTTGATGTGCCCGTTGCGGACCACCGCGTGGTGCAGGTTGCCGTTGCCGCAGTCGTACAGCGTGAGGCCGTGTTTGCGCGCCCACTCACGGTTGTGCCGCAGCACGTTCGCCTGTTGTTCGGTCGGCGGCGCGAAGTGGTGGTCGAACACCATCACGGCCCGCTCGGGGTCGGGGATGGGTACGTTCACGCGCTTCTCGTACACCTGCGAGGTGAGGTAACCCGACAGGTCGTGCATGATCAGCCGGTCGACCTTCGCGATCACGATCTCGCCCGGCTCCACGGACTCCCGGCCGCTCGCGCGGGCGAGGATCTTTTCGACGAGGTTCACGCGACCACCATTCCCGCCACGATCTCGCGCGGGTCGGTGATGACCCCGCGGATCGCCGAGGCCGCGGCCGTCGCCGGGCTGGAGAGGAAGATCTTCGAGTCGTAGCTGCCCATCCGGCCCTGGAAGTTGCGGTTGGCGGTGGAGAGCGTGGTTTCGCCGTCGGCCATCGCGCCGCCGTTGCCCGCGCACGCGCCGCAGCCCGGGTTGGTGATCATCGCGCCGGCCTGGATCAGCTTCGTGAGCACCCCGCTGTCCGACGCCTGCGCCATGATCTTCGCCGACGCGGGCGTGACGATGAGCCGCAGGCCCGGGGCCACGCGGTGGCCGTCGAGCACGTCGGCCGCGATCACGAGGTCGTCGTACTTGGCGTTGGCGCACGAGCCGATGAAGACCTGGTCGAGCTTGGTGCCGGCGACATCGCCGACCCCCACCACGTTGTCCACTGTGTGCGGCACCGCGATCTGCGGCGCGAGCGCCGGCCCGTGGAGGTTCACCGTGGCGCGGTAGGTCGCGTCCTCGTCCGGCAGCAGGATGTCCAGCTCGTCGCGCGGCACACCGGCCTCGTCGAGGTACGCGAGCGTGGTGTCGTCCGGGGCGACGTAGGCGTTCTTCGCACCCATCTCCATGGCCAGGTTGCAGAACGTCATGCGCTCCGACACGGACATGCCCTCGACGTAGGACCCGGAGAACTCGACCGAGTCGTAGGTGAGCCCGTCGGCGCCGAGGTCGCCGATGAGCTTGAGCATCACGTCCTTGGCGTAGACGCCCGGGGCGAGGTCACCGTCGATCACGACCTTGACCGACTCGGGCACCTTGACCCACAGCTTGCCCGTGACCCACGCGGCGGTGATCTCGCTGAACCCGACGCCGGTGCCGAACGCGCCCAGCGCGCCGTAGATCGTCGAGTGCGAGTCGGTGCCGATGATGAACTGGCCGGGCCGCACGAGCCCGTGCTCCATGAGCACGATGTGCGCGATGCCGCTGTTGACGTCGAAGAAGTTCTTTACACCCATCTTCTGCGCGAACTCGCGGCACAGCGCGTGGTCCGCCGCCGTCTTCGCGTTCATGGCGGGGGAGAGGTGGTCCATCACCATCGCCACGCGGTCGACGTCGTAGAGCCGCTCCACGCCCATCTTCTCCAGCGTCCGGATGCACCGCCAGCTCGCCGTGTGGCTCATGTACAGGTCCGGGTACGCGTCGACGATCTGCCCCGGTGCGAGGTCCGCGACCCCGGACGCCCGTTCGATCGCCTTCTGCGCGAAGGTCTTGCCGGTCACTTCTTCCCTCCTGCCGCGAAACTCGCCATCAGGTGCGGGATCAGGCCGCCGTCGGCCATGATCTCCCGCAGCACCTGCGGGTACGGGCTGAACGGGAAGGTCTGCCCACCCGTCTCGACCGTGCCCGCGTCGTAGTCGACCCACATCTCGCCGCCGTCGGCGGCCGCTTCCGCCGCGGCGGGTGACTCGACCGCGACGAGCCCGGTGTTGATCGCGTTGCGGAAGAACACGCGGGAGAAGGAGGCCGCGACGACCGCCTTGATCCCGGCGCCGATCAGGCACGTGGCCGCCTGTTCCCGCGCGCTGCCGCAGCCGAAGTTGCGGCCGGCGACGACCACGTCGCTCGCCCGCAGCCGTTCCTGCGTTTCCGGCCCCAGCGGCTCGAAAGCGTGCTCGGCGAGTTCCACCGGGTCGATGCTCACGAGGTAGCGGCCGGGGATGATGACGTCGGTGTTCACGTTCTCGCCGAAGGTGATGACCTTGCCCCCGACGCGATGTTCGTTGCCCATGGATGAGTCTCCGCTCGAAGTTCCGGGTGGTGGACGAGCCCCGGCTCAGGGGCTGGTCTCCTCCAGGAACCAGTCGGTCGGCACGGTGTGCCCGAGCTCGCGCTCCTCGGCCAGTGCGAGCGCCCGCGCGCACACGGCCGCGAACTGCACACCCATGCCCGTGTTGTTGGCGAACACGGTGATGTCCTCGGGGCTCGTGCGGCCCGGCGCTTCGCCCAGCAGCAGGTCACCCAGCTCGCGGATGTCGTCCCACTCCATGAGGCCGCGGTCGACCGGGCCGAGGATGTCGTACTGCTTGTCGTGGTGCACCTGCTCTCGCGAGAGCACGGTGATGCGCGCGGCGCGGTCGAACGTCGTGTCGTCCAGCTCGCGCCGGGTGGCCGTGCCGTCGGGCGAGGTGATGGCCGTGACGTGGGTGCCGGGGTCGAGCCAGGCACCGTCGAAGCACGCTTCCATGGCCGCGGTGGCGCAGGTGACGATCTGGCAGCCCGCCACGGCGTCGCGCCGCTCGTCCACGGCCACGATCTTGCGCCCGGTCTTCTCGCTCCACACCTTTGCGAACTGTTCGCGGTGCTCGGGCGTGGGGCTGTACACCCGCACTTCTTCGATGTTCGGCCGCACCATCAGCAGGCACTCGAGGTGCGCCTCGGCCTGCCAGCCGGAGCCGAACATGCCCGCGACCGTGGCGTCCGGATTGGACAGTTCCCGGATGCCGAGCGCGGACGTCGCGCCCACGCGCATCTTCTGGATGAAGCTGTCGTGCATGATGGCGAGCGGTTCGAGCGTGGTCAGGCTGTAGAGCGTGACCAGCCCGACGTACTTGCCACCCGGTGCGGCGGGGATCAGCCGCCGCCGCTGCACCCCGCTGGGCAGCGTCTCGACACCGGCGATGTCGGAGGTGATCCGCAGCGCCCACACGCCGCTGGAGACGTTGCCGCCTTCCTGCGACTTGAACCGGTAGCGGAAGCCGGGGTGGCGGCTGTCCTCGACCGGGAAGTACGTGTGGTTGCGCGGTCGGTTGGCACCCTGGCCGGAGTTGAGCTCCTTGTACGCGGTCTCCAGCGCGTCGAGCGTTTCGCCGGCGGTGAGCACCAGCTCGATGTCGCCGTTGGAAAGGATCCTCACCGTTGTGCTCCTGTCAGGTGTTCGGGTTCGCCGTGGGTGACGCGCACGGTCTCCGCCACGGCCGCGTTGCCGCCGTCGGCGAACGCGACTTCCACGGACACCGCGCCCGCTTCGCCGTCGGCCAGGACGGTGGCGGCGTCCTGGTTGCGGAACTCGCCGCCGGTGGAGAGGTCAGCCTGGTTGACCCAGCGGACCTCGGCCTTCGCGCCTTCGGGCAGCTTGGCCAGCGCGGGGGCCGCCGCCTCGGCGAGGGAACCGACGGTCGCGCCGGCCTTCGCCGCGGCGATCGCCTTCGCGAGTGCGTCCTTCAGCGCGGCGGGCCAGCCCTCGCCGTCGCCCAGCACGCGGCTCGAGTGCACCCAGTTCATGCGGTACTGGCCGGTGACGCCGAACGACGTCACGGCGTCCGAAGTGGACAGTGAGCTCGGGTACAGGTCGAGGAACCCCCCGCCCCGCAACGCGCGTTCCACGGTCTCGACGCGGCTGCCCGCGGTGCTGCCCTCGACCGTCGCCTTCGCCGCGGCGTCGTCGAGGATCCGGCCGGCCGCGCGCAGCAGCTCGGTCTCGGCGGCCGACGGGATGAGGCGCTGCTCGCGCACCAGCCCGCCGAGGCGGCGGACCTGCCAGCCGGGTACCGCGTCGACGATCTCTTCGGCGACGTCAGCGGGCCACAGCGCGGCGTCGATCAGGCCGAGCGTGCCGTTCTTCTTGCTCAGCAGGTACTTCGCGACGAGATCGGCGAAGTTCTTGCCGCCGCTGAACTCAGTGACGGTCGACGAGCGCTTCATCCAGTTCTGCACGCGCAGGGAGAGCTTCGTCAGGAAGGTGACCGGTCCCTCGGCGGGGATCGCCAGCACGCCTTCGTTCCAGTAGAGGCACAGGTTGGTCAGGTAGGCGAGGTCGTCGGAGCGCGACACGTCGGCGTAGACGAGGGCGACGTCGACGCCCTGGGCCGCCATGGCCCGCTGAAGCGCGGCGACGCGGTCCTGCCACTCCTGCTCGGGGATCTCCGCGGGGTCGAGTACGTGCAAACCTCGTTTCACGCCACGTCTCCTGTCTCGAACAGCTTGCGTTCGGTCGTGATCAGCACTTCACAGCCGTCGGCGGTCACGCGCACCGGATCGCCGAGCACGTGGTAGCCGGCCAGCGGCGTGTAGGTGTTGGGGTGGATGATGAACACGGAGTTCTCGGGCAGCACCGTGTGGTTGCCTTCGATGATCGGCGTCTCGTCGAGGTGCAGGCCGTGCCCGTGACCGCGCACGCGGGTGTAGTTGCTGGTGCAGTATTCGCCGTAGCCGTACTTGCGGAACACGTCGTTCTCCGCCACCGCGACCTCGTGGGCGGTGATGCCCGGCCGCACCACGGAAATGCCGGCCTCGACGGCTTCGTTGAACAGGTCGAACGACTTGCGCTGCCCGTCGTCGGCCTTGCCCACCACCGCGGAGCGGCAGATCTGCAGCCAGTAGCCGTCCATCTTGGGGGTGAGCTCGGTGCGCACCATGTCGCCGGCTTCCAGCAGGCGGTCGCCGGGCGGGGTCATGCCGCGGACCTCGTCGCGGCCCGAGGCGATGAGCATGAAGTTGTCCTCGGCACCGAGGTTCTTCAGCCGCGCCTCGACCTCGGCGACGATCCGGTACTCCGGCAACCCGGGTTCGAGCACGTCCACGAACGCTTCCCAGCCCGCGGCGCACACCACGGCGCTGCGGCGCATGCGGGCCAGCTCCCACTCGCTCTTCACGAGCCGGGCGGTGTCGAGCAGCTTCGTCGCCGAGCCGACTTCGGCGCCCGGCGCCGCGGCGCGGATCGTCTCCATGAGCACGAGCGGCACGAGCTCGTGGTGGGCGATCCCGATGCGCCGCGGCGCCAGCTCCTTGAGGACCACGCCGAGCTCCGCCGGGTTCGCCGGGTCGAGCCGGCGGGCTTCGCCGACCCAGCCCTGCGCCCTGAACGCCGTGAGGTCCGACGGCCGGGTCGAGAAGGCGACCGCGTCGCCCTCGGCCGGGAAGACGACGAGCGCGGCGCTGCCGGCCGGGGTCACGTCGGTGAAGTAGCGGATGTTCTCCCGCCGCCAAGCCGGCCCGTAGGCCAGCACGACGTCGAGGCCCTGGTCGGCCATCGCGTCGCGGATCTTGCGGTGCCGCAGCTGCAGCTCCGCGAGGTCCTCGGGGGACAGGCCCGCTCCGGCGGGTGCCGGGGCGTGGTCGATCGTCATGGGTTCCTCCACTGTGTTGTGGCGGGTGGTGATCGGACGGTCAGGAACGAGCCGGGGTCAGGGCCGAGGCAGCCTCTTCCCCGGCGATCTCCCGGGTGATCTGCTCGACGGTGCGCCCGCGGGTCTCGAAGGTCGCCACGAGCGCCGCGATCCCCGCGAGGATCGAGATGACGCCGAAGAGCAGGAAGAACAGGAACTGAGAGGCGTGCAGGGCCAGCACGAAGCCGACCAGCACGGGCATGATGAGGCCGCCGACCTTCTGCCAGGCGGCCGCCCACCCGAGCCCGGTGGCGCGGCTCGCGGTGGGGTAGAGCTCGCTGGCGTAGGCGAACAGCGTGCTGCCGGCGAGCCCGCTGCCGAAGAACGTGGCGAGCGAACCGAGGATGACCACCGCGGCCGTCGCCGCCGTGGTGCCCCAGGCCAGGCAGAACAGTCCACTGAGGACGAATGCTCCGCCGAGCACCACCCGGCGGCCGATCCGGTTGATCAGCTGACCGGCCAGCAGCGCACCGACCACGCCGGCGGCGGTGATGATCGCCGTGTAGCCGAAGCTCTTGAGCAGATCCACGCCCTGCTTTTCGAGCACCGAAGGCAGCCAGCTGGACAGGCCGTAGAGGAACGCGCCGGCGCACACCTCCATGAACCAGATCGCGATCGTGTAGCGCACGTAGTTGCGGGCCACCAGCGTGCGCAGCGTGCCGCTTTCGGCCAGCGGTTCGGGTCCGGCGTGCTGGGCCGGTGCCGTGGTGCCCCGGCACAGCGCGCCGACGACGACCTCCGCGGCCTGCGTGCGCCCGCGGCGCAGCAGGTAGCGGACCGACTCCGGCAGCGTGGCCAGCATGAACACGCCGACGACCACCGGCACGGTGGCGATGACGAACATCGCGCGCCAGCCGAACGCCGGCACCACGGCCGTGCCGACCGCGGCCGCCGTCGGCAGCCCGATCAGCCACGCCGCCGTCGCCGCCGTGACCAGCGGCCCGCGGTGGCGCGACGGCACGAACTCCGCGATGTACGGGAGAACGACGGCGATCTCGGCACCGAGCCCGATGCCCTGCAGGGCCCGGAACGTGACGAGAGTGCCGAAGCTGGGCGCGAACACCGCGGCGAGGGAGAACACGGCGTAAACCATCACCGTGATGGCCAGCGGGACCTTCCGGCCGAACCGGTCGGACACGGTGCCCGCGACGGCCGCACCGACGAGCATGCCCGCGAACAGCGCCGAGGAGAACGCGCCGGCGGCCTCGCTGGTGAGGTGGAACGTCTTGATGACACCCGGCAGGATCACGCCGGTCAGGTTGATCACGAACCCGCACAGGAAGTGTCCGATCAGGACGGTGACGTAAATCCTGAGGTGCCGTGCGGTGAACTCCGACTCGTCGAGCCGGCCGAGCAGTGAGCGGGACGCGGTAGCGGGGGACGGGGGCATGGCGAGGCCACCTCCTTGTGGCAGTGCAACCCAGTGGCTTGTGTACAACCCAGCGGCTTTGTGCAACCCAGTGGCTTGTGTGCAGCCGGTGACCCGGACGCGGTGACGTGGCCGAGCACCGGAACGCTCAGGTGCGGACGGCGGCCGGACCGCGTCGTGGGGAACGCGGTGGAGGACCACCGTGGCGAGCCGTGTCGCGGGGCCGGGGTGAGCCGGCCGCGCGAGTCGAACCGGTGAAACCCTTGGCCCGCGTGAGCGCGGTGCGCTCGGCGGACCACCCTCGGGTCGGTTTCCTCCTTCCTCCTCCGTTACCGGTCGTCCAGGTTCCCCTGGACGTCGAAGTACAGCTGGGAGAGCGCGGGCAGCAGTTGCTCGCGCATCTCGGGGGTGAGGCCGGCCGTGAGTTCGGCCGCGAACTTGTCGAGCGTGCGCCGCGCGGTGTCGCGGGCGTTCACCCCCTTGGCGGTGAGCTCGAGCTGCATCGTGCGCCGGCTCGTGGCCGACGGGCGGCGAGACAGGAATCCCTGGTTGACGAGCTTGTCGACGCTCTCGGACATGGTCGAGGGGTTGCGGTGCGCGAGTTTGCACAGCGCCGTGAGCGACGTGTGGCCGCTGCCGACCCTCGACAGGATCCGGTACTGCCGGATGGTGAGCGGCTGCTCGATGCCAGCCAGCAGTTCCGTCTGGAGCCGGGTCAGCCGCCCGCCGAGGGCGAGCAGGACCTCGCCCAGGGAGGCCTGCGGCCCCAGCTCGTCGAAGGTCTCGGTGTCGCGAGTGGTCATTTTGGTCCCCGTACGTTCCGGTACCCGAAATAACGTCGGGGCCGACTGTACGTCCGTCGACCGCCCGCTGGGAAGGGGTGATTTCGTGACCGACGGAGTCTTTCAGCCAGTGAAAACACCCATGGCCGCCGTCGCGGCCGGGGTGAGAGCTTCGGGTGCCGAACCCCGACCGAAGGAGCTCTGAGGCGTGATGGCAGCGTTCGCCCGAAACCAGTGGTACGTCGCCGCTTACGGCCGCGAGGTGGGACGCGAGCTGTTCGCCCGCACGGTGCTCGGCGAGCCGATCGTCTTCTACCGCACCGAATCCGGCG
Source organism: Amycolatopsis sp. FDAARGOS 1241 (assembly GCF_016889705.1). Taxonomy (NCBI): domain Bacteria; kingdom Bacillati; phylum Actinomycetota; class Actinomycetes; order Pseudonocardiales; family Pseudonocardiaceae; genus Amycolatopsis; species Amycolatopsis sp. FDAARGOS 1241. The sequence goes on along the minus strand of NZ_CP069526.1, from coordinate 6,178,005 downwards.
AGGTCACCGCGCTCGCCGACCGCTGCGTGCACCGCCGCTATCCACTGTCGGAGAGCCGGCTCGACGGCGACAAGATCGTCTGCGGCTACCACGGCTTCACCTACGACAGCGCCGGCTCGTGCGTGTTCGTCCCGGGCCAGGCCCGGATTCCGCGCACCGCGAGGGTGGCGTCGTACCCCGTGGTGGAGCAGGACTCGTTCGTGTGGGTCTGGATCGGCGAGCGCGAGCTGGCCGACCCGGCCGCGATCCCGCGCGCGCCGTGGCTCGCCGACCCGGCCTACACCACCGTGTGCGGTATGGAACCGCTCGCCGCGCGCTACGAACTGCTCGTGGACAACCTGCTCGACCTCTCGCACGAGACGTACCTGCACGGCGGGTACATCGGCACGCCGGAGGTGGCGAACACACCCATCACCACGGAGGTCGACGAGGACCGCGGCATCATCTACGTCAGCAGGCACATGGCTGACGCCGAATGCCCGTCGTTCTACGCGAAGTCCACCGGCATCGAAGGCCGGATCACGCGCTGGCAGGACATCGAGTACCACCCGCCGTGCCTGTACCTGCTGCACAGCCGGATCGCGCCCGTCGGCGTGCTGCCGAACGAGGACGGGACGGACCCGGACGGCTTCCACGTCGAGGTCGTCTACGCCATCACGCCCGAGACCGAGCACAGCACGCACGATTTCTGGGCCGTGGCGAGGGACTTCGCGCTCGAGGACCAGGGCGTGTCCGACTTCCTCGCCGAGAGCAACCGCACGGTCGTGCTGCAGGACGTGCGCGCGCTCGACATCCTCGAAGGCGTGATCGCCGCGGAACCCGAGGGTTACCAGGAGCTTTCGGTCAACATCGACACCGGCGGGCTGGCCGCGCGGCGCATCCTCAAGAAGCTGGCCGCCGGCGAGAGCACGCAGGTCGTGCCGTCGTGAGCGAGCGCGTGGCGATGCTGCACGGCGACAACGTCGTGCGCATCCACTGGAAGCTCGGGACCGACGTGCTGGTCGGCGTGTGCCACTGCGGAGCCGAACACGAGTCCGAGGATCCGGTCGAGCTGTGGGACTGGCTGCTGGCGCACCCCGACGGGCACGACCGGCCGGAGCCGTCGGCTCCGCGCGAACCGGTGCTGTCCGCGGCGCAGGGCTGAGGAGGAACGAATGAGCGTGGCCACCGACCTGGAGCTCGACGTGGTGCTGGCGGCGAAGGAGCACCTCGCCGACGGCGTCGTCAGGCTGACCCTGCGCGATCCGGCCGGCGCGGCGCTGCCGGCGTGGGCACCGGGCGCGCACCTGGACCTGGTGCTGGGGCCGGATCTCGTGCGCCAGTACTCGCTGTGCGGGGATCCGGCCGACCGATCGGTGCTGCAGGTGGCCGTGCTGCGGGAGCCGGCCGGGCGCGGAGGCTCGGCGCACGTCCACGAGAAGCTGGCCGGCGGCGAAACCCTGCGCGTGCGCGGGCCCCGGAACCACTTCGCGCTGGAGCCGGCGCCGCGGTACCTGTTCGTGGCGGGCGGCATCGGCATCACGCCACTCGTCCCCATGATCGCCGCGGCCGAGGCGGCGGGCGCCGAGTGGCGGCTGCTCTACGGCGGGCGCACGCGGGCGTCGATGGCCTTCGCCGAGGAACTGCGGGAGACCTACGGCGACCGCGTCGAGCTCGTGCCGCAGGACGAGCGCGGGCTCCTCGATCTCGACGCCGCGCTGGCCGCCGCGCCGGACGCCGCCGTGTACTGCTGCGGCCCCGAACCGCTGCTGGCCGCGATGGAACAGCGGTGCGCACCAGGCTCGCTGCACGTGGAGCGGTTCACGGCGAAGCCCGACACCGAGCCGAAAGCGGCGTTCGAGGTGCAGCTAGCCCAGTCGGGTCGCACGCTGGAGGTCCCGGCGGACCGGTCGATCCTTTCGGTGGTCGAAGAGTCCGGAGTGCCCGTCTTGTCCTCGTGCCATGAAGGCACGTGCGGCACGTGTGAGACCGGTGTCCTCGAAGGCACGCCCGACCACCGCGACGCCGTGCTCACCGCCGCGGAGCGGGAAGCCGGCGACGTGATGATGATCTGCGTGTCGCGCTGCGCGGGCGCGCGACTGGTATTGGATCTGTGATTCCCCGGGTAGCGTGAGGCGATGATCCGGCGAGCCCCGAACGGCGCCGGCACCTCGGTGACGAGCAAGGTGCTGGCGCTGCTTGAGGCGTTCACCCCGGACGCCGCCGACCTCAGCCTGAGCGAGCTGGCCCGGCGCTCCGGCGTCTCCCTCGCCACCGCGCATCGGCGCGCGGCCGAGCTCGTCGAGTGGGGTGCGCTGGAACGCGACGCCACCGGCCGCTACCGCATCGGGCTGCGGCTGTGGGAAGTCGCGTCGCTCGCGCCGCGCGGGCTCGGCCTGCGGGACGCCGCGATGCCGTTCCTCGAGGACCTGTACGAGGTGACGCACGAGAACGTGCAGCTCGCCGTGCGCGAAGGCCTCGAAGTCGTGTTCGTCGAACGCATCGCCGGGCGCGACGCCGTACCGGTCTGGACCCGGGTCGGTGGCCGGTTCGCCTTGCACGCCACCGGAGTCGGGCTCGTGCTGCTGGCGCACGCGCCCGCGGCCGTACAGGAGGAGGTGCTCGGCGGGCCCCTGCACAGCTACACCGCGAAGACCGTCTCCGACCCCGCGCACCTGCGCCGCGTGCTCGCGGACGTCCGCAAGCTCGGCTACTCGGTGAGCGACGGCCAGGTCACCGTCGACGCCCTCTCCGTCGGTGCCCCCGTGTTCGCCGCCGACGGTTCGGTCGCGGCGGCGGTTTCGCTCGTGGTCCGGGCCGACAGCGCGCAGCCGGGCGCCCTCGCCCCGTTGGTGATGGCGGCGGCGCGCGGGATCTGCCGGACGCTGGCGGGCGGGTCGCCGCGGGTGTTCCCGGCCGGCCGGCGCAGATGACCTCCTGCTGCGGCGGTCGGCCCTCCCCGCGTCGCCGGCAGCTTCCACCACCACTTCGCCGCAGCGGGAAACTTCTTCCCGATCGGGCGAGCGAGGTCAAAACGCTGCAGGTCAGCGTCGTGGCCGCCTAGGATCGGGCGGGTGGAGCTGCCTGTGATGCCGCCGGTGCGGCCGATGCTAGCCAAGGCCGTGCACGAGGTGCCGAGGACCGAGGGGTTTTGGTACGAGCCCAAGTGGGACGGGTTCCGGTGCGTCGTGTTCCGCGACGGCGACGAAGTGGAGCTGGGCTCGCGCAACGACCGCCCGCTCACGCGCTATTTCCCCGAACTTGTGGACCTGCTGAAGGACGCGCTGCCGGACCGGTGTGTGGTCGACGGCGAGATCGTACTGGTCACGCCGCATGGCCTCGACTTCGAGGCGCTGCAGTTGCGGCTGCACCCCGCCGCGAGCCGGGTGCGCAAGCTGGCCGAGGAGACGCCGGCGAGCTTCGTCGCGTTCGATCTGCTGGCGCTGGGGGAGCGGGACCTCACGGCCGAGCCGTTCCGTTCGCGGCGGCACCTGCTGGAGGAAGCGCTCGGCGAGAACCCGGGTGGCGGCCTGCAGCGGGTCCACCTGACCCCGCTCACCACGGACCCGGACCTGGCCGAGGACTGGTTCACGCGGTTCGAGGGCGCCGGTTTCGACGGCGTGATGGCCAAGCCCTCCGACCAGCCGTACGAGCAGGACAAGCGCGTGATGTGGAAGGTCAAGCACGAGCGCACGGCCGACTGCGTCGTCGCCGGGTTCCGGTGGCACAAGGACGGCCACGGCGTCGGCTCACTGCTGCTCGGTCTGTTCGACGACGCGGGGGCGCTGCACCACGTCGGCGTCGCCAGCAGCTTCACGGCCGCGCGGCGCCGGGAGCTGGTGGACGAGCTGGCGCCGCTGCGGGAGAACGCTCTCGAGGGTCACCCGTGGCGCACGTGGGCGGAGTACGAACCGGAGCCGGGCCGCCGGCCGGGGGCGAACAGCCGGTGGGCGCCGCAGAAGGACCTGTCGTGGGAGGCGGTGCGACCGGAGTGGGTCGCGGAGGTGCGTTACGAACACCTGCAGGGCGGGCGCTTCCGCCACGGCGGGCGGCTCGTGCGCTTCCGGCCGGACCGTGATCCGGCGTCGTGCACGTACGCGCAGCTGGAGGAAGCGCCGCCCGCGGAGCTGGCGACGCTGTTCGGGGAGGCCGGATGAGCGGTGCGGTGACGCTGGACGTCGACGGGGTGGAGCTGACGATCTCCAGCCCCGGCAAGGTCTATTTCCCGGAGCGCGGCGAGACGAAGCTCGATCTCGTGCGCTACTACCAGGCCGTGGCGGGGCCGCTGCTCGATCGGCTGGGTGGGCGGCCGTTGCTGCTGGAGCGGTACCCGGACGGTGCGGGTGGCAAGAGCTGGTTCCAGAAGCGGGTGCCCAAGACCGCGCCCTCGTGGCTGACGACGACCGTGGTGTCCACACCCAACGGGACGACCAGCGACGCACTCGTGGCGGCGGATCTGGCACACGTGCTGTGGGCGGTGAACCAGGGGTGCCTGGGGTTCCACGTGTGGCCGAACCGGGCGGCGGCACTGGAGATCGCGGACGAACTGCGGATCGATCTGGATCCGTCACCGGGAGTCGGGTTTCCCCAGCTGCGGGAGGCGGCTTGGCTGGTGCGGGCGTTCCTCGAAGAACTGGGGATCGAAGTGCACGTGAAGACCTCGGGGTCTCGCGGATTGCACCTGTACGCGATTCTCGAGCCGCGGTGGGACGGATATCAGGTGCGGGCCGCGGCGGTGGCGTTGGCGCGGGAAGTGGAACGGCGGCATCCGGAGCTGATCACGGCGCAGTGGTGGAAGGAAGAACGCGGATCGCGGGTGTTCGTGGACTTCAACCAGAATGCGCCGCACAAGACGGTTTTCGGCGCCTGGTGCGTGCGGCCGCGGGTCGGCGGGCAGGTTTCGACGCCGATTGCGTGGGAGGAATTGGATTCGGTCGAGCCGGATGCGCTGACGTTGTCGACGGTGCCCGGGCTGGTCGCGGAGCGCGGGGATCCCTGGGGTGGGGTGAATGAGCGGCCGCAGTCGATCGAGGTGTTGCTGGAGATGTCGCGGAAGGATTTGGCGGAGGGGCTGATGGACGCGCCTTGGCCGCCGGTTTACCCGAAGATGCCGGGGGAGCCGCCTCGGGTGGCGCCCAGCCGGGCTCGGAAGGGTTGAGGTTTTGGGCTGTCACGGGGTGCGGTTGGTCTGCGGTGGTGGTGCGGTTCTGTGCGGGGGCTTGGTCTTGGGTGCTGGCGCGGTGCTGCGCAGGGGCTTGGTCTTGGGTGCCGGTGCGGTCCTGCGCAGGGGCGTGTTGCGGGGCGTTTGCACCCCGAAGCGCGAGTGTGACTACGGCCGCTGACCCCGTGTCAAGGCGGGAAAGGCGGACACTCTTTTGTTTACCTACATGTGACCTGGGAGAACCCGGCCCAGCCGTCCCGATCCGTCCCAGCAGCATGACACCTCACGCTCGCGCTCTAGCTGCGAAAACATTGATTGGGACAGGCGGGACGGGTCACCCACGCACGTCCCAGCCGTCCTCATCAGCCGCTCAAACGCCTTCTTCGAAACGCGTCCGACCGAACACGGACCCGATGTCGCTCTCGATGCCGTCCACCTCGCACGGTGGCGAGGGCATGCCCTCACTCGGATCGGCGAACCACAAGCCGTACACGTGCTCGAAGCAGCCCTAAACAGCCCAGACCCCACGTTCGCAGAAGCCGAAACCGGCCTGCGGGTCGACTTAGCCGCCGCCTTCGTGGCGAGACACAACCCGAGGAACACGTGAACACATGGCCCGGTCCTCAAGCGCGGTCGCGAGCCCCGTGCCCGGCGTAAGCGCCCGCGGTCCCGCGCGATCAGCACGTCGCGGTCAGGGCTTGCCGCGCGGCGGGTGGCCAAGAGGCCCGCCGTGCGGCAAACCCGGCCGAAGAGCCTCACGACGCAAGTTCCGCACCCGGCGCTTGCCACTTCGGGTGGTAAAGCGTTCCGCGGCGGTCGCCCGTTTTGACGATCTTCTCCTGGTCGACGAGTGCTCGAATGGTCGGCGTCCACTGCGTTTCGTCGATTCCGGAGAGTCGAATGAGATCGGCTTTTCCGAGCGGCCCGGTTGCCCGGTCGAGACACGCCAGAATCGCGTCCTCCGGACCGTCAGGAAGCGCGTGCCCGGAAGGAGCCTCGACGGCGGTGCTCCGGCAGGGCCGGACGGGCACAACCTTGGCGTTGCCTACTCGGCGGTAACGCTCCGGGGTGCACGTCAGCACGATGACTTGCGACTGGGTGTTCGCCGCGGTGAACACCGCGCCCATCCGTGCAAGCCGTTCCGGATCGGTGTGGCCCAAGGCGTCGTCGATGATCACCGGCGCACCGTCGGCCGGATCGATCATCGCGGCACAGGCGAGCCGCGTGATGATGCAGAGCTGTTCGCGGGTGCCGGTGGACAGATCGTCGTAGCCGACGGTGATGTTTTCGAGCGTCCGGTTGGCGATCCGGAGGTCGCTGTCGATGCCCAGCTTGAGCGTCGGCCCGAAAACGATGCGGCCGAGCCGTTCCAGCTGGTCGCGGAACGGCTGGACGTAAGTCTGCTTGGCTGTTTCGCGCGCGGTGCGCAGCGTCGTGAACAGGCAACTGGCCGCACTGCTGCGGCGGTGCGCGCTGTCATACCGCCTTTCCGCCTCGCTCCAGGCTGCCTGCGCCCTGTCGAATCGATCTTGGCGACCCTCCGTCCCGGCCAGTTCGAGCCGTCCCTGGAGTTTGGTCAGGTCGGACGTCCGCGACCGGTGGTCTTCTTCGAGTCGCTCGCCCCAGGCTTGCGTCGCCGTCAACCTCGCCTCGACGGTTTCCGGATCTTGCGAGGCGAGGTCGGCCTCCGCAGCCGCGAGCGCCAGACGGGCAGCGGAGCGGGTGTCTTCGCAGTTGGTCAGGCGTTCGGTCAACGAATCGTCGGGCGCGTCGGCGCGGGCGGTTGCCAGTCGGTCGCGCATCAGCAGCAGCTGCTCCTGCGCGGAACCGGACTGCGTGCGCAGTGCGATGGCGTTGTTGTTCGCTTCTGTCCCGGCTGCGAGAAGGTCCTGGTGGCGGGTCGCTGCGTCGGAAGCCTTCCGGCGAGCGGACTCGGTCTGCTTGCGGGCGTCGAGTTCGGTCGCCACGGCAGTTGCGAGATCGCCTGGTCGCTCGTCGGAGGTGGTATAGCTGTTGATACGGGCGGAAAGGCGAACGCGGTCGCTGCGGATGTCGTCGAGCAGCCTGTCGTCCAAAGCCAGTTTCAACGCCTGCTGGGCCGTGAGCCGGTCGCTTTCCACGGCACGGCGCTTGGCGATCACGTTGCGCGCTTCGGCGATTCCCTCGACAGCCGCATCGGCACAACAGCGCCGAAAATCGGCCTCGGCTTCGTCGGCCGCGAGTTTGAGATCCTGACCATTGCCCAGCCCGATGCGGAGCAGTGCTTGCTCGGGGAAGACGAGTTCGAGCGTGTCGGTGACTGGTTCGGACCGCACGTCGCCGACTTCGAATGTGGCCGGCTCCCCGTTGAGGGATACTTCGAGCCGGGCGAGCGCTTCGAGTTCGAGTGTCGGTGCGCCGGCTTCGAGAACCGCGAGCGCTTCCCGGCTCGCGGCGTATGCGGCTTCGAGGGCTGCGAAGCCGGGTTCGTCCAGGGTGCAGATGGCGAGGAAGGCTTCCGCGGCGTTGCGCTGCTCAATCGCCTCCTCGGCTCGTGATGCGCGCCGCGTGAGGTCGTCGAGTTCCGCCTTGTCATGGAGGTAGCGGACGTGCTCGGCAGCTCGACGTTCCTCGCTTTCGGCGCGCTCCGCAGCCTGGGTGGCGGCGTTCAACGTGAGCTCGGCGTCTCGGGCCAGCGCCTGCGCCGCATCCGCGGTGACTTGCGCCTGCGCGGCTTCTTCAAGGATTTCTGCCGCCGAATGCTCTTGAGCGGCGATGGCCGCCACGAGTTCGTGCCGCGTCGCTACGGCCACTTCGGCTGCGTCGGTCTCTGCCGACACGACGGCGAGTCGGCTGGACAACGTTTCGACGAGCGCGCGCCGCTCGTCCAGTGCACTCTTCCGTCCGACCCACTCGGCCAGTTCTTCCTTCTGCTCAACCAACTCGGCACTGAGGCTGGTCAGCTCACGGGTCAGTTCGGCGTGCCGTTCCACGTCGCGCTCGACCTCGCGCAGGGATTCTTCTTCGGCTGCCGCCACTCGCTTGGCCTCCTCGCGTTGCTCAGCGGCGGCCTTCAACTCGGCCTTCGCCTTGCCGCCCGGCGTGTAGTACTTCAGGTACTCCCGTTCGACCCGCTCGAAGAGCGAGGACTCGCGGCCGGTCTCCCGGGCGCCGCCGGCCGCCGCGTCCAGTGCGCGCATCAAGGCATCGTTGCCGCCCAGCGCGCTCTGGCTGATCGGCTCGTTCTGCGCGACCCGCAACGCGGCCCACAAGCCGTCGTCGAGCGTTTCCTTGACCATCTCCTGCACCCGGTCGTGCGCCTCGCGGCCGACCAGGTCGGCCGGTGCGGGCTCGATCATGCGCAACGTGGTTCGCGGGTGTTTGCACCAGCGCTTGCCGAAGACGAAGCGGTATTTACCAGCGGTGATCTCGGCTTCGACTTCCGGTGCGGCATCGACGCTTCTCGGCCGGACCGCGAGCACCTGGCTGCTCTTGGACCCGTCCGGGTGCTTGAGCAGCAGGTCGATCGCCTCGATCATGCTGGACTTGCCGGCTTCGTTGACGCCTTCGACAACGGTGACGCCGGACTCGGCGAAGTCCACCCGCCGGTCGGTGACACCGCGGAAGTTTCGCAGGTGGACGTAGTGGATCTTCATGCTTCGCTCCTGACGAGTCGGTAGAGCAGGCTGAGTGCGTCTTGCGCGGTGGGATCGCCGGCGGCTGCGCCGACGAGTTCCGTCATGGCGGTCGCCGCGAATCCGGACAGGCCGAGTTCGGCGAAGTCCTGGTCGCCGGCGAGCACGGCAAGATCGGAGCGTCGCCCGGGCACCTCGAGCGACGCGAAGACCTCGCGGTGCTTCTCGATCAGGTCCTCGAGCTGTGCGTGTGCGCCGACGCTGAGGGTTCCCACCAGTCCGAGCTTCAGGACCGTGCGGTCCTTGTCCGGGAACCCGGCCAGCCAGCGGCCGAACTCCTCGACCTCGGCCGCGCTGTTGAGATGCCGTTCCGCCGCGAGGAAGGACCACGTGCCGATCCGGTGGCTCGTCACCTTGGCTTCGAGGTCGCGATCGAGGTCGACGACGAGAACGTTGCCCGGATCTGTCTCGGTGAAATCGGTCGGCTCGGGCGCGCCGGAATACCAGATCGCCAGGCCGTCGACCTGCGTTGTGGAGTGCCGGTCGCCGAGTGCGACGTAGTGAACCCGCCCGTCGGACAACGCATCGGCCAAGGCTCCGACGCGGATAGTCGCCGGGTTTCCCGGGTCCGGGCTGAGGGAGTCGACCGCGCCGTGCCCGACGAGGATCCGTCGGACGCCGGTCCGCGCGGTCAACGTCGCGCACTGGTTGCCGGGAAGGTCGGTGAGCGGATGCTTGACCTTCAACGGCGCCGCGACCAGCTCGACGCCCGACGCGACCTCGTGCACGCCGGGCTCCGCCAGCACGTGCACGTTCGGCGGGCAGCCGCGGGTGAACGGCGCCGAGCGGTACACGGACCCGGCGTCGATCGTGTCGTGGTTGCCCGGCAGCAGGTAGACCGGGACCGGAATCGACCGCATCGCCTCGAGCGCGCGCCCGACGACCTGCGGGCTGAGCAGGTTCGCGTCGAATACGTCGCCGCAGACGACGACGAATTCGCACCCCTGCTCGGCGGCGATCTTTCCGATCTCCCGAATGGCCGCGAGGCGGGCGTCGGAGAACCGGGCTTGTGCTTCCGCGGAAAGGAAATGCCGGGTCATGCCCAGCTGCCAGTCGGCGGTGTGCAGGAAACGCATGGTTGCCTCCTTGGTCCGTGGGGTCATCGCCGGGTGGACAGCCGGCGTCGGAGCTTGGCGAGGGCACGGTGCTGCGCGACCCGGACGGCGCCGGGCGTGGAGGACAGGAGTTCGGCGACTTGCTCGGAGCTCATTTCGCCGATCACGCGGTGGACGAGGATTTCCTGGTGCGCGTCCGGCAAGGTGCTGAGCAGTTCCTGCGCCATGTGCCGCATTTCGGCTTGCAGCACCGCCTGCTCCGGGCTGTCGCCGTCGTCCGTCCGCTCGGGGATCTCCGCGGTTGTGGTGGCGCGGTCGCGTTGCCGCTTCCGGTGGAAATCCGCGACCTTGTGGGCCGCGATACCGAAGACGAAGGCGAGGAAGGTTCCGCCGGTGTCGCGGTAGGAGGGGAGCGCGGTGAACACCGCGAGCAGTACGTCCTGTGCCACGTCGTCGGCTGAGGCGTAGCCCTGGCGGGCAGAGTTGATCCGGGCCCGGCAGTAGCGGATGACCTTGGGCTGGATGCAAGCCAGCAGCGTCGCGATCGCTTCTTGATCGCCCGCACCCGCGGCTTTGGCGACCGGTTCCAGGTCGGTGCTGGCCTCGGTCATCACGGGCATGTCGTCAGCGCTTGTTCGTTGCGTGGACGGCCCGCGGACTGAGGGCCGAGCAAGTTCGCGGAGAACACGTCGCGCGGCGGGGAACACATGGCTACCTCCTTGGTTCTGTGCGTCGGCCGGATGCTGGGCCCGCCGCGGCTCAGAAGTCTTCGGCAGTGCCATCGGCCCTGCGTTCGGTGACGCAGTCAATGAGAGCATTGGCTGTGAACGATGTCAACAGCTGGTTGCGAGGTATGGTAAGTTCACCGGCAAATCGACTGAGGAGGGATACGTGGCTGACGAGTCTGAGGTGACGGCGGCCGAGATCGCCCGGCTCGCCGGTGTGGGCCGCGCCGCCGTGAGCAACTGGCGGAAGCGGTTCACCGACTTCCCCCAGCCGATCGACGGGACGGACACCAGTCCGCGCTTCCGGTCGGCGGAGATTCTGACTTGGCTCGAGGACCAGGGGAAACTTGGCGCTGAGTCGGCCCGGGAGCTGGTCTGGCAACGACTTGCCGACTCCGGCTCCGACTCGGTCGTCGACCGCGTCGCGGCGGCGGGTGAGTACCTGGCCGGCCGGCAACCGGCCACGGACCTGGACAAACGCACCCGTGAGGCGCTGGACGCGCTCGCCGCCGACGGGGGAGCCGAGTCTGCGTTCGACGAACTGTGCGGACGGTTCGTCACCGCGAACTGGCGAACGATGGCTGTGACCACGCCGGAACTTGCCGAGTTCATGGTCGGCCTGGCCGCTCCGCTCGGCGGCTCGCTGTTCGACCCCGCGTGCGGCCTGGGCTCGGTGTTGCGGGCCGCGGCGCAGGCGAAACCCGATATCGCAGTCTTGGGCCAGGAGTTCGACGCGCCGCTCGCGCGCCTCGCCACCGTGCGGCTCGCGTTCAGCGGCGCAGATTCCACGATTGAAACCGGTGACTCACTCCGCCGCGACGCCTTCCCCGAGCTGCGCGCCGACGCCGTGGTCTGCAACCCTCCCTTCAACGACCGCAACTGGGGCGCGGAGGAGCTGGCCTACGACCAACGCTGGGCTTTCGGCCTCCCGCCGAAGGGCGAATCGGAGTTGGCCTGGGTGCAGCACTGCCTCGCTCATCTGCGTCGCGGCGGTCGGGCCGTGCTGTTGATGCCGCCTGCTGCCGCGTCGCGGCGATCGGGTCGGCCCATTCGTGCCGAGCTGCTCCGTCGAGGTGCCGTGCGGGCGATCGTCCAACTTCCGGCGGGCGCGGCACCACCGCTGGGACTTTCGCTGCAGCTGTGGATCCTGGAGCAGCCCGCAGAGCAGACGCCCGACGCCCGCGTGTTGTTCATCGACGGCACGGCTGGATTGGCTCAGAGAATCGATGAGGTCGGTTGGCCGGCTCTGCGGGAACGCGTCGATCCGGTGTGGGCGAACTTCGTGGCCGGCCCTGGAACGGTCGCTGAAGCACCGGGCCGACACACCGTGCGGTCGGTGATCGATCTTCTGGACGACGAGGTGGACCTAACCCCTGCGCGCTACCTGCGCGCGGCTGCGGATCTGGATGTCACGGCTTTGCGCACCACTCAGCGTTCGTTTGCCAAACTTCTCGCCGAGCTTGCCGAGCTTCTGCCGGATGTGCAACCGACGCTTGCGGATGCCAGTCCGAAGGCCACGGTCTCGATCGGCGAGCTGCAACGCTCCGGGGCGGTGAGCCTCCGGCAGCAGACGGCGCGTATGGAGGTTCAGCCCGGCGGTGAGGGGCTACCTGTCTACACCGCGCGCGACATCATTTCGGGTGAACCGCCCGCCGGCCGTATCGCAGCTGAGGCGGCGTGCATCGCGGTCCTCCCCGGTGACGTCCTTGTCCCGACGGTCTTGACGAGTGCGGCCGCGGTCGTCGTCACCGAGGCGGGCGCAGCCCTGGGGCCGCACGTCCAGTTGTTGCGGCCGGATCCGAACCAGATCGACTCGTGGTTCCTCGCCGGATTTCTCAGGAGCAGAGGCTCGCTGCGGTTCGCGTCGACGATGTCCGGGACGCGCCGCATCGACGTCCGCCGGGTCGAGGTACCTCGCACACCTATCGCTGAGCAGCGAAAATACGCCGCCGCGTTCGAGCTGCTCGCTCGCTTCGACGCGACCCTGGCTCGGGCCTCGAACCTGGGCCACGAGCTGACCCAGTCCTTGACCGACGGCCTGGCGGCCGGCGCACTGACCCCGGCCGAACGATCGGCCCGGAAACCTGCAACATGATGACGATGCGCGACGACAGGTATACAGACATGTCCAGGACGACGAGCACCACCCCGAGGGGACGTAAGTGAGCAGCAAACACACCGAGCTGGCCGGGTTCATCTGGTCGGTGGCCGACTTGTTGCGCGGCGACTACAAGCAGTCCGAGTACGGGAAGGTGATCCTGCCGTTCACCGTCCTGCGCCGCTTGGACTGTGTGCTCGCGCCGACCCGCGAGGCTGTCCTGGCCGAGCAGGACAAGCGGAAGCAGCAGGGCATCCAGAACATGGACGGCATGCTCAAGCGTGCCGCTGGTGGCCTGAGCTTCGTCAACACCAGCAAGCTCGACTTCGCGGCTTCCGTGCGCGACCAGGACAACGTCGCGAAGAACCTCCGCTCGTACATCCGCGGGTTCACCGCCAACGCGCAGGAGATCTTCGACTCCTACGAGTTCGACGTCCAGCTCACGCGTCTCGACAACGCGGGCCTCATCTACCAGGTCGCCAGCAAGTTCGCGGAGATCGACCTCAGCCCGGACGCGGTGGACAACCATCAGATGGGTTACCTGTTCGAGGAACTCATCCGGCGGTTCTCGGAAATCTCCAACGAGACGGCCGGTGAGCACTTCACCCCGCGCGAGGTCATCAAGCTGATGGTGAACCTGCTCCTCGCGCCGGACACCGGTGATCTCGTCACGCCCGGCGTCGTCAAGACGGTGCTCGACCCGGCTTGTGGTACCGGCGGGATGCTCACCGCGGCAGAGGAGTTCATCCTCGACCACAACCCGGACGCCACCGTGAAGGTCTACGGCCAGGAGCTCAACGCCGAGTCCTACGCGATTTGCCGCTCCGACATGATGATCAAGGGCGAGGACGCGGACAACATCAAGTTCGGCAACTCCTTCAGCCACGACAAGCACTACGGCCGGCGGTTCAACTACCTGCTCGCGAACCCGCCGTTCGGGGTGGAGTGGAAGAAGGTCAAGGACGACGTCGAGAAGGAAGCCGAGATCGGCTTCGCCGGCCGGTTCGGTGCCGGCCTGCCGCGGATCAACGACGGTTCGCTGCTGTTCCTGCAGCACATGATCCACCACATGAAGCGCCCGGACGAGGGCGGCAGCCGGATCGCGATCGTGTTCAACGGCAGTCCGTTGTTCACTGGTGCGGCTGGTTCCGGTGAGTCGGAGATCCGACGGTGGATCCTCGAGAACGATCTTCTCGAGGCGATCGTCGCGTTGCCGGATCAGCTGTTCTACAACACCGGGATTTCGACGTACTTCTGGATTCTCAGCAACCGTAAGGATGCGGCACACAAGGGCAAGGTCATCCTGCTCGACGCCCGTGAGTACTGGTCCAAGATGCGGAAGTCGTTGGGAGACAAACGGAAGTTCGTGCCGGACGACAAGATCGCCGAGCTGACCTCTCTGTATGGAGAGGCGCTCGTGGCAGCCGAGGACTCGGCACATCCGTTGCATGGCAAGGTGAAGGTCTTCCCGACCACGGACTTCGGTTACCAGCGCATCACCGTCGAACGGCCGTTGAAGCTGTGCTTCGAGGTCACGGAGGATGCGCTGGCGGAGCTGGAAGTGGCCAAGCCGCTCGCGAAGTACGAGGGTCGTGCCGCGTTGCTTGCCGACTTGCGGACGTTGGTCGGCCAGCCGGTCGTATGGCGGAAGCAGGATTTCACGAAGCTGTTGTCCGAGGCGCTTTCCGCTGGTCTTTCGGCGTTGCCGGCTCCGGTGAAGAAGGCAGTGTGGGCGGCGGTTTCGGTGTCGGACCCTGAGGGCGAGGTGCAGCTCGACAAGCATGGCTCGCCGTTGCCTGACCCGGATCTGCGGGACAATGAGAACGTGCCCTTGCTGGAGGATATTCACTCATATCTTGAGCGGGAAGTGCTTCCGCACGTGCCGGACGCGTGGATCGATGAGAGCAAGACGAAGATCGGGTATGAGATCCCGTTCACGCGACACTTCTATGTGTATACGCCGCCGCGCCCGCTTGCGGAGATCGATGCTGAGTTGAAGCAGCTGGAGTCCGAAATCCAGCGCCTCCTGAATGAGGTGACGCAGTGAGCTTGGACATTGTGCCGCTGCGTCGAGTTTTCCGTGTCGTTAACGGCGGTACTCCCACTGCGGATGAGGGCAATTGGGGCGGTGGTATCGCTTGGGCGACTCCGGTCGACCTAAATGCAGCGGACGGAGTTATCGAGCGCACGCAGCGGACGTTGACGCCGCTGGGTGTCAGGACGGGATCATCAATTGTTAGGCGCGACTCGATACTAATCTCGACTCGTGCGCCGATCGGTTATGTGGCCCGTACTGCTGAACCCATGGCCTTCAATCAGGGATGTAGGGCGCTAGTTCCGTGGCGGAGCGTCGATGTGCGGTTTTTCGTGTACCAGCTGTCCGCGATAACTCAGGAACTCCAAAGTCGCGGCTTGGGATCCACATTTCAGGAGCTTTCGGGTGGTGCCCTTGCGGAAATTCCAGTCCATGTTCCACCTGCAGAGGAGCAGCGGCGCATCGCCGACTTCCTCGACGCCGAAACCTCTCGCATTGACGACATGTCTGCACTGCAGCGGACGACACTCAACCTGCTTGCTGAACGTCGCAGGGCTGTATTAGCGCACCTTGTGACTGGTGCCGACGAGGTGAACCGCGGTCCCTCGCGCCTTGCATGGACCGATTCGCTTCCTGTGCGCTGGGACTCCGTTGGTCTGAGCCTTGTCGCGAAGATGGGGAGTGGTCATACACCAAGCAGGTCACGTGCGGATTGGTGGTTCGACTGCGACATTCCCTGGATCACGACCGGCGAGGTTGCCCAGATTCGGGACGACCGTCGGGAGACGATCTACGAGACTCGTGAGAAGATCAGCAAGCTTGGGCTCGCGAATAGTGCGGCGGAACTGCACCCTGCCGGTACCGTGGTACTGAGCCGTACAGCCTCCGCCGGATTCTCTGCGGTCATGGGTTATGACATGGCGACGAGCCAGGACTATGCGACCTGGACATGTGGTCCAAGGCTTGACCCGTACTACCTGCTCTGGTGCTTGCGTGCTATGCGCGCCGACCTTCTTGGGCGCCTAGCAATGGGCTCGACGCACAAGACGATCTACTTCCCTGACCTCCAGGGGCTTCGTATCCCGCTTCCGCCGATGCCGGAGCAGTTGGCAATTGTCGAAGCGATCCGCGACTCCAATGCGAAGATTGACGAGCTGCACGATCGAATCAATCGTCAACTGGGCCTTCTCGCCGAGCGTCGTCAAGCACTGATCACCGCAGCCGTCACCGGCCAACTGGACGTAACGACCGCCCGATCCGGAGTCGGAGCATAACACCATGGCCGCAGAGGGGGGATCGCGATGACCGACGGAGACCCGTCACCACCGCAACCCGGTGCACCATTCATCCGGGTCAAGCCGGCGGTCCAAGCACGGCAGCTCATCGAGACGCTGGCCGACCTGATCCACCGCGGCGGCCAACTGCAGCAGCTCCCACAGGCACTACGGGCGAGCGCACGCCAGCAAACCGACATGCTCGCCAACGAGCAACTGCTCAACCTGCTGCGCAAGCGCCCGGTTGCCGACCTCCGTGACCTGATGAGCCGAGGCGCCCGGCTGGGGAGCCTGGAGGCCGGCGGTTACCGAGCCGTCGCGGACGTCCTCCAGGCGCACCCTGCGCAGTTGGAGCGGGTTCCCAGTGTCGGCAGTCACACAGTGCAAGAAGTCGTTTCCGCCGCCGGGAAACTCGCCGATCAACTCCGTAAGGAGTCCCGTGTCCGCCTGGACCCGGGAGACAAACCCGTCGGCCACACCCAGCTTCTGGCTACGTTGGCCGCAGCGCGGCACGCGGACAGTGCGGCATCGGCGCTGCGCAGTCCGATCGCGCAGCTTCAGCAACAGACGACGCCGCTGGTGGCGCAGGCCGAGCGCATCACCAGCGGATGGCGGATGACGTTCGCGGGCCGGCAGAAGAAGGAAGCGGCCAGGGCAGCGCTCGCGCAGCTGCAGGCGATCATGGCCGATCCGGCCGTCGTCGCGCTGCAGCACACGGTCTACAGCGCCGAACAGTCTACCGAATCACGCAACTACCAGCCCGAACAACTCTGGCGGGACTACGAAGTCGACGCTGCGGCGTTCAACGCGCTGCTGTCGACAGTGGGCGGTGCCGGGCAAGTCGACGACCGCGAGGCGGCCGCAGGCTTCATCGGGCCGGAACTTCGCCAGAAGATCTCCGCCGAGCCGCTCGACACCAGCCTGCTCAACACGACTCTCCGGGAGTACCAGGCGTTCGGCGCGAAGTACGCCGTTCATCAGCAGCGTTCGATCCTGGGCGACGAGATGGGCCTCGGCGAGACGGTCGAGGCGCTGGCCGTGTTCGCGCACATGGCTGCCAAGGGGCAGCACCGCTTCATGGTGATCTGCCCCGCGAGCGTGCAGATCAACTGGATGAAGGAGATCGAGCGGCACACCGATCTGGCCTCGCACCTGGTACACGGCCGCGATAGGGAGCTCAACGGCGGCGAATGGCTTCGTCGGGGCGGTGTAGCAGTCACGACGTTCGGCACGGTCAGCACGCTGGATTTCCTCGACGGCGCCGACATCGCGATGTTGGTCGTCGATGAAGCCCACTACGTCAAGAACCCCGACGCAAAGCGTTCCCAAGCGATCGCGAAGGTGCTGAAGCGTGCTCAGCGCGCCTTGTTCCTCACCGGGACGCCGATGGAGAACCGAGTGGAGGAGTTTCGCAACCTGGTCGGCTACCTCCAGCCGAGGGTTGCCAGTCGGGTCAGCACCGCGGACGCCGTCGTCGGGGCCAAGGCGTTCCGTCGTGCGGTCTCGCCAGTCTACCTGCGGCGCAACCAGGAAGACGTGCTGACCGAGCTTCCGGACAAGATCGAGGTCGAGGACTGGGTGCAGCTCACCCACCAGGACGAAGCCGCCTACCGCGCCGCAGTGCAAGAGCGGAACCTCATGCACATGCGTCGCGCGGCCTTCGAATCTTCGGATTCGGCGAAGCTGGAGCGTATCCGGGAGATCGTCGAGGAGGCGGTCGCGGACGGGCGCAAGGTGATTGTTTTCTCGTATTTCCTTGAGGTTTTGCGCACGATCAACCGCGCGCTGGGGGAATTGGCGATGGGTCCGTTGATCGGATCGGTGCCGGCTCCGGTGCGGCAGCAAATGGTCGAGGATCTCACTCGGCGTGAGGGTGGTGCGGTACTGCTGGCCCAGATCGAGGCTGGCGGGGTCGGGCTGAACGTGCAGGCTGCTTCGGTCGTGGTGATCACCGAGCCGCAGTGGAAGCCCAGCATCGAGGAACAGGCCATTGCCCGCGCCTACCGGATGGGCCAGATCCACACCGTGCAGGTCCACCGGGTGCTGGCAAAAGGCAGTGTGGACGAAAGAATCCGCGAGATCCAGGAGAACAAGAGATTGCTGTTCGACGAGTTCGCGCGCAAAAGCGACGCGAAGGAGTCCGACGCTCGGTCGACCGACACCGGACTGCATCGGCCGGCGGTGCTGGACGACGACTCCGTGCCGAAGGGACACCGCGTGGTCTTGGCGGAACAACATCGGTTGGGGTTGCTGTGACGGTTCCGGAATTCCAGACGTTCATGGTGCCCGTGCTGACGATCCTGTCGGACGGGCAGGTCCGGCATCGGCGGGAGGTCGAGGTGCCCGCCGCCGAGAAACTCGGGTTGACCGCCGAGGACTTCCGCGATGCCTTCCCG
This sequence comes from Amycolatopsis sp. FDAARGOS 1241, assembly GCF_016889705.1. NCBI lineage: Bacteria > Bacillati > Actinomycetota > Actinomycetes > Pseudonocardiales > Pseudonocardiaceae > Amycolatopsis > Amycolatopsis sp. FDAARGOS 1241. Next base: position 6,159,608 of record NZ_CP069526.1, on the reverse strand, counting down.
AGCGGCAAGACGCGGATCAACGACCGGGTCCAGTGGGCGATCACGCACCTCTGCCAGGCGGGCCTGCTCGCTCGGCCGAGCCGCGGGCACGTCAGCATCACCGCCCGCGGCCGCGAAACGCTCGCAGAACACTCCGATCGGATCGACAGGAAAGTGCTGTCGCGGTTCGCCGAGTACCGAGATTTCCTGAACCGGACGAAGGCCCCCTCCGGAACGGCGGCAAGCGGATCAGCCGCGGGAAGCCACGCGGAGACTCCGCGCGACGCGATCGCGGAAGCCGTGCGGGAAAGCAACGAAGCGCTTGCGGAGGAAGTGCTTCAGCGGGTGCTGGACCAATCGCCGGTGTTCCTGGAGCAGTTGGTTCTGCACCTGCTGACCGCGATGGGATACGGCGGTCGGGCCGGAGCGATCGAGCACTGGGGCAAGAGCGGTGACGGCGGGATCGACGGTGTGGTGCGGCAGGATGTGCTCGGCCTGGATCGGGTCTACGTGCAGGCGAAGCGCTACGCGCCGGAGCGCACGGTCGGCCGGCCCGACATCCAGGCGTTCGTCGGTGCTCTGCACGGTCGGCAAGCGGACCGCGGCGTGTTCATCACGACGAGCCGATTCAGCGCTGACGCTGGTGATTACGTGGAACGCATTCCGAACCGAATCGTCTTGATCGACGGCCGTCGACTGGCGGAGTTGATGATTCTGCACAACGTCGGAGTGCAGGACGAGAGCACGTTCGTCCTCAAGCGCATCGACGAAGACTTCTTCGACGAGAACTGACCGAGGCGGGAGGGGAGACGATGAGCGTGCACAAAGAGGTCGCCTTCGAGGATGCGATCGAGCGATCGTTGATCGACGGAGGATGGCACCGCGGCCAACCGGCCGACTACGACCCCGAGTTGGGCTTGGTACCGACCGATCTGTGGACCTTCCTCGGGCGCACCCAAGCCGACCAGTGGGCACGCCTGATCGAATTCGACGGCGGGCCCGATGAAGCACAGGTGCGCTTCAAGAAGCATCTGGCACGAGAGATCGACGCTCGGGGTGTACTCGACGTGCTGCGGCACGGGGTCAAAGACCGCGGCGTCCTGATCCGGCTCGCGTATTTCCGCCCGGCGCACACACTCGCCGACGACGCGTTGGCTGAGTACGACGGAAACATCCTCACGGTGATCCGCCAGCTACACTACTCGGTCACCACTCCGGAAAAGTCGCTCGATCTGGCGCTGTTCGTCAACGGGATCCCTGTCGCCACAGCGGAATTGAAGAATCCGCTGACCGGACAGACCGTCGACGACGCCAAAAACCAGTACCGTCGGGACCGAGACCCGAAGGAACTGCTGTTCGCGCGTCGCGCGCTGGTGCACTTCGCTGTCGATCCCGATCTGGTTTTCGTCACGACGAAGCTCGCCGGGGAGAAGACCAGGTTCCTGCCGTTCAACACCGGTTCCGAAGGGCCGGGGGAGACCGGCGGAGCCGGGAACCCGCCGGCGAAAGCGGGCGGCTACCGCACCTCCTACCTGTGGGAACAGGTCTGGGAGCGGGAGGCATGGCTCGATATCATCCGGAGGTTCATGCATGTCGAGAAGCCGAAGAAGGTATCGAACGGGGCCGGCCGGAAGAACCCGAACGATCTGCCGATGATCTTTCCGCGGTTCCATCAATGGCACGCGGTGCGGAGCCTGACTGACCACGTCGCGAAGCACGGGTCCGGGCACAACTACCTCGTCCAGCATTCCGCCGGTTCGGGGAAATCGAACACGATCGCCTGGCTCGCACACCGGCTTTCGAACCTGCACAGCGAGGCCAACGAACCGGTCTTCGACAAGATCATCGTGATCACGGACCGATCAGTGCTGGACCGGCAGTTGCAGGACACGATCTACCAGTTCGAACATCGTTCGGGCGTCGTCACCAAGATCAGCGACAAATCGGAAGGATCGAAGTCCCAGCAGGTTTCCGATGCGCTCGCGGGCGAGACGACGAAGATTCTCATCGTCACGCTCCAGACTTTCCCGCACGTACTCGAGAAAGTCAGCGGCCTGCGCGGCAAGAAGTTCGCCATCGTCGTCGATGAGGCCCACTCATCGCAGTCCGGCGAGTCGTCAACCGCGCTGAAGAAGGTCCTGCTCAGGCTCGGCAGCGACGACGTCGACGAGGAAGGCGACCCGTTGACCGCGTCCGCACTCGCCCGCGGCCGGCATGAGACGCTGTCGTACTTCGCGTTCACCGCAACGCCGAAACCGAAAACGCTCGAACTGTTCGGAACGCTGAATCCCGTGACCGAGAAGCACGAGGCCTTCCACGTGTACTCGATGCGGCAGGCGATCGACGAAGGGTTCATCCTCGACGTCCTGCGGAACTACCTGACCTACAAGACCTACTGGCGGCTGGCCAACGCCAACCCGGACGACCGGGAAGTCGACGAGCGCAAGGCCAGCGCCCAGCTCGCCCGGTTCGCGGTGCTCAGCCCGGCCAGTCTCGAACAACGCGCCGAGATCATCGTCGAGCACTTCCACCAGATGGTCGCGTCCCGGCTCGAAGGCCGGGCCAAAGCGATGGTCGTGACCCGCTCCCGCGAGCACGCCGTGAAGCTGTTCCGCAAGATCGAGGCGTACATCGACGTCCGCGGCTACACCGACTGCGGCGCGCTGGTCGCGTTCTCCGGCGAACTCGAAGTCGACAAGAACCCGGAGGACAAGGTCACCGAACCGGGCATCAACGGCTTCAGCGAGGCCGCGCTGCCCGAGAAGTTCGGCTACACCCGGGCCGACGATCCGCACGCGGCTGTGAACCCCAAGCCGGAGTACCGGATCCTCGTGGTCGCCGACAAGTACCAGACCGGATTCGACCAGCCGCTGCTCACCACGATGTACGTGGACAAGAAACTGCAAGCGGTGGCCGCGGTGCAGACATTGTCCCGGCTCAACCGCACCCATCCGTTGAAGAGCCAGGACGACCTGTTCGTTCTCGACCTCGCGAACGAGGCCGAGGACATCAAAAAAGAGTTCAAGCCGTTCTTCGAAAGCACCATCGCCGCGCCCACCGACCCGAACCTGCTGTACACGGCGCAGCGAGCGGTCACGGACTTCGCCTTGCTTGTCGAGTCCGAAATGGATGCTTTCGCGGTCGCCTATCTCCGCGCGGAGCAAGTCGCCAAGACAGACGCGCAATGGCAGCGCGCCCACGGCGACCTCTATCGCTTCACCGACCCGGCCCGGGACCGGTTCGTCCAGCTCAACGCGGACGACCCGGAAACCGCGGAGGAATTCCGCTCCGCGCTTCGCGATTACGTCCGCAAGTACGGGTTCCTGTCTCAGGTCGTGCCCTACACCGACGCGGAACTCGAACGGCTCTACGTTTACGGTCGGCACCTGCTGAACCGGTTGCCTCGCCGGGAAGACCCGGGAGTCGACCTCGGCCAGGTCGACCTGACCCACCTCCGGATCACCAAAACCGGCGACTACGACGTCAGCCTGGAGCCGGAGGGCGCCCAGATGCTGCCCGGTTTCAGCGGCAGTGGCGGCAGTTCGGCGGACGAGCCCGACCGGGTCTCCCTGTCCGAGCTGATCGCCGGCCTCAACGAGAAGTTCGGGGTCAACCTCGGCGACGACGACCTGGTCGGCGGTTCCGCGCGGGACGCGATGGCGGACCCCAAGGTGAAGGCCGCGGCATTCGCCAACAACGAGGAGGACTTCGGGCACGTCTTCGACAACGTTTTCGAAGACAAGCTCATCGAACGCATCGAGAACGACACCAAGGTGCTGCAGAAGTTCACCGACGACGAGGTCTTCAAGAACGACATGACGAAGATCGCGCGCCGGTATGCTTACGAGGCACTACGGCGAGAGGTCGCGTAGCCGGTCGGCGAGGGGATGTCGTGAGCCAGCAACCGCGGATCATTGCAGAGCGCTACGAACTGACGATGCCGATCGGGCGCGGGGGAATGGGCGAAGTCTGGGCCGCCTATGACACCCGCCTCGACCGGACCGTCGCGCTGAAGATCCTCCGCCCGGAGATCTCCGCGGACGACACCTCCGGGCGGGGGCTGATCGCACGGTTTCGGCGGGAAGCGCGGCTCACGGCACGCCTCGAGCACCCGGGAGTGCCCGCGGTGTTCGACGTCGGTGCGCACGAGGGGCAACTTTTCCTCGTCATGCAGCTGGTGAACGGGCTCGACCTGGCTGACTTCATTGCCACGAAGGGTCCTTTCCCCGTCGAATGGTCGGCGGCGATCGGCGCACAGATCGCAGCGGTGCTGGCGGCCGCGCACGCTGTTTCCCTCGTGCACCGGGACCTCAAGCCGCGCAACATCATGGTGGCAAACGGCGGGACCGTCGTCGTGCTCGATTTCGGTGTCGCCGCGTTGCTCGATCCGGACATCACCCGGGTCACGATGGTGGGCGAGGCAGTCGGCAGTCCGGCGTACTTGGCCCCTGAGCAGCTGACCTCTGCGAACATCAGCCCGCGGAGTGATCTCTACTCCCTCGGCTGTGTGCTGCACGAACTGATCTCGGGCGAGCCGGTCTTCAAAGCGAACACGCCCGCTGCGCTGATGTATGCCCACCTGCAGGAGACCCCGCGGCCGCTCCGGGATTGCCGGCCGGACGTGCCGGAACCGCTCGAACGGCTCATCCTCGACCTGCTGGCGAAGGACCCGGAGAACCGCCCGGAGAGTGCCGTCGACGTCTACACCGCGCTGCTGCCGTTCGTTCCCCGGCCGACCGAGGGCTTGGATCCTGCGGAGCAATCGGACCCCGTCGACCCGACCCGGCCCTATCGATTTCCGCTGGCTCCCCGTCCGACGGCGCGAAGGACCTCGGTGGCCGTGCCGCAGGCGGCTGCCGAGCAGAACGCCGCGGAGATCCGGGAACGCGCAGCTGAGCTGGCCGAGGAGGGCCGGCTGACCCAGGCGGCAGGCCTGCTCGGCGGCTACCTTCGCGACAACCCGGATGACCGAGGCGTTCGGTTCCAGTACGCCAACACGCTGTTCTTGGGCGGCGACTACCGAACCGCGCTGCCCGTCTACGACCGTCTGGCGGAGGATCTCGCGCGCAGCGCGGGCGGCCCGACCGACGACGCCGTGTACTGCCGGTTCCAAGCCGCGAATTGCCTTGCGGAACTAGGCGAGTTGACCGAGGCGCTGCGCGGGCTGCGAAGTGTCGTCACCACAGAAGAGAACCGCGGCGCCGGCGACGGCGAGCTGGCACGGGATACCCGGAAACAGGTGGCCGGCCTTCTTGCTGCGACGGGCGATTACCGAGGAGCTTTGCTCGAGCTCGAAGCTCTGCTCGAACGAGTGGAAGGTCAGCTCGGCCCCAGCCACGACGAGGCCGCAGACCTGAGGAACCGGGTTGCGATGCTGCGCCGCGCGATCGGGGACGGGTCCTGATTCGACAGCAGGCCGCGATTCTGATCAGTTCCGTCTCGGCGAGTTTAACGATCTCGCTGGCGCGCGGGCAGGTGCCCAGCTCGCCTTCGGCTACGATCGCTTCGACGAGCCGCCGGTGTGGCCGGGCGTGTTCGGCAGGCGCGCCGCTGATGTTTCGGTGAAGGCGGCGTCAGGCACTTCGCACATCTCGGCAAGCATGCCCGCCGGTCTCCGGCACCTGCGACAGTCGCCCATAGGAGTCCAGGACCAGCCGCCGAGGCTCCCCACCAGCGCTAACCTCGCGCTTGTTGACCATGCCCACCACCGTATGTCAACAAAAGAAGGTCCGACAAGCGTGCCTTGACACGGGGTCGGCGGCCGTGTTTTGGCTTCGGATAGAGGTGCCGGGCGGGGGCTGGGTGCATCCTGGTCGCGTTGTTGGCTGGCGGTGGCGTGGGTGGGGTGCGTTGCCGTTCGGGGTGCCGGGCGGGGGCTGGGTGCAGGATGCTTTGCGTTGTGGGGCGGCGGTGGCGTGGGTGGGGTGACTGGACGGCTGGCTTGCGTTGCTGCGTGGGTGCGCAGTTGCCGGCAAGTGTTGCGTCACAACGAAACCTCGGTGGTGACGCGGCGGCCGATGTCGCGGGCCCACTTGCGGATGAGGTCCCAGTCGCGGAAGTCGCCGGCGCGGGGGCCGCGGGCCATGAGGCGGGCGAGGAGGCCGTGGGCGGTCGCGGGGTCGAGGCGGCCGCCGAAGGTGGTGGTGCGTTCGGCGTCGATGCGGGCGGCGAGGAGGGCCACGTTGGCGGGCAGGCTGACGTGCGCGAGCCCCGCGCCGGGTCCGCACGGGCCGCTGTGGAAGAGCCAGACGTGGCGCTCCAGCAGGGCGTCGGCGTGGAGCTGGAGCAGGCGGACCGCGGAGGGGCGCCAGCGGGAGTAGTACAGGGCGCTGCCGACGACCACGGCCGAGTACGGGGTGACGTCAGCGACGTCGGCGGCGTCGCGGGTGTCGACGTGGTGCCCGAGGGCGCGCAGCTCCTCCGAGATCACCTCGGCGATCTCGCGGGTGCCGCCGTTCTTGCCCGCGTGGGCGACGAGCACTGCGGTCATGTCCACCATTCTCCGCCCTCGCCGGGCGTGTGGCGCCCCGGCTCGCCCACGATCCGCCGAACGGGCGTTCCCCTTAACCAGGCGGCAGGAACGCCGGCCTGGCGCCGGGGTCCGGCTCGTCGTAGTAGCCGTGGAACACAGCGGTCTGCGCACCCGCCAACGGGGGCACGACCCAGCTCCAGTCGGCCGGGCACGAGCGGCCCGCTCGTTCCTCACGCGCGACGTGCGTGGGGAACGACCGCGACTCCGAGTGGTGGTCGGCGACGGTGACGCCCGCCTCGTCGAACGAGTGCTGCACGGCGAGCGTCAGCTCGACCAGCGCGCGATCGCGCCACATCGTTCTGTCGTCGTCCGTCTTCAGCCCCATCAGATCGGCGATCACGGGCAGCAGGTTGTAGCGGCCGACGTCGGCGAGGTTGCGCGCGCCGATCTCCGTCGCCATGTACCAGCCGCTGAACGGCGCCGCCGGATAACGCACGCGGCCGATCTCCAGCGGCATGTTGCTGATCGCGGGCACGGCGCGCCAGCGCAGGCCCAGCCCGGCGAACCAGCGGTGCTCGGGGGTGCGTGAGCGGTACCTCGAGCACGGCGTCGGCGGGCAGGTCGAACAGTTGCGGCGAGCCCGGCTCGGCCTCGATCAGCAGCGGCAGCACGTCGAACGAACCCGCCGCTCCGGCCCGCGCCAGCCCAGCCCCTGCACGGCTTCTGTGAAGCCGGCGTACTGCGGATCGCCCAGCACGGGGCCGTCTTCGAGGCGGTAGCCGGCGTAGCGGATGAGCTGGTCGTTGTGGATGCGCGGACCGGGTGCCGCCGGGCCGTCCCGCGCGAACACCGTGAGCGTGGGCCGGATCCGGCCTTCCCGCGTGGCTTCGCGCAGGTGCGTCACGCATTCGCCCGCGATGCCGGCGGCGTCGTCCACGTGCCGGCGATCGCGTACGCGCAGGCTGCGCCCGTAGAGCCGGCCGATGCAGCGCGCGGAATTGCGCCACGCCACGCGCGCGCCGTACGCGAGTTCGGCCTGCGTGTGCCGGTAGGAACCGGTTTCGGCGATCTCCTCCTTGATCTGCGCCAAGCGCTCGTCGACGCGCAAGCCCGGCAACGCGCCTTCGGCGGCGCAGAGCCGGACGAATTCCTCGGCTTCCGCGTATTCGACGGTCGTCCCCGGATCCTCGCGTATCGATTCGTTGACCTTCACTCGCATGGACGCCACGGTCGCCGGGCTGCTCCGCTCGTGGCCGGCGCAACCCACGACACGCAGGTGAACCACTGTTCCTCCGTCATTCGGTGAGGTCCCGAGGTGTGCGAAAACCCCGTAGCCCCAGGGGTTTCGCCAAGCGGGGAAGAGTACCCGAAGTGGCTGCCGACGCAACCGCCGAATGTGTCCGGTGCCTCCGTGGAATTCGATAAGTGCGGGTGGGTGGTGGTGGAAAAAATGCGTTACGACGACTTTGCACAAAGTGCTCGGAAAATTGATCACGACCTGGAAGTGGTACCGTGAACGCCTGCCCGGCGCGACTCATGCGTCTTTTCGAGCGCATTCGCGCAACGGCCTCCTCCCATGGGTCCCACGGAGGTATCGCGCCCGCGGGCGGTAGGGTCCCGGCGACGGCAGGAGGGGTGGACGGTTGGCCAGGCAGCGGATCCCGGTGGTCCTCGTCGCGGGGTTCCTCGGCTCGGGCAAGACCACGATGCTCAACCACTTGCTGGCCAACCGCCAGGGCGCTCGCGTCGGCGTGGTGGTCAACGACTTCGGCAGCGTGAACATCGACGCGCTCGCGGTGTCCGGCCAGGTCGACACCATGGTCTCGCTCGGCAACGGCTGCCTGTGCTGCGCTGTCGACGCGAGCGGGCTCGACGCGATGCTCGGCAAGCTGGCCGGCGCCGAGGCCGGCATCGACGTGATCGTGGTCGAGGCCAGCGGCATCGCCGAGCCGCGCGACCTGCTGCGGCTCATGATCGCCAGCGAGAACCCCGACATCCGCTACGGCGGGCTCGCCGAGGTCGTCGACGTCGCCGAGTTCGCGGCCACGCGCGAACGCCACCCGGAATTGGCCGACCACCTGCGGATCGCCGACCTCGTGGTGGTCAACAAGGCCGACCGCGTCGCCGCCGGCGAGGTGTCCAAGGTGACGGCGACCGTAGAGGAGCTGGCGCCCGGCGTACCGGTGCTGGTCACCGACCACGGCCGGGTGGATCCGGAGCTGTTCTTCGATCCGAAGCCTCGTGAGGCGTACGGCCAGCTGTCGTTCGACGACCTGCGCGAAGACGACCACTCGCACCACCTGCACGCGGCGTACCAGAGCATCACGTTCACTTCCGAACGTCCGTTGTCACCTCGGAAACTCCTGGCGTTCCTCGAACAACGCCCGGCCGGGCTCTACCGGGTGAAGGGGCATGTCGACCTGGGCGCGAACGGACCGCGCTCGCGCTTCGGGTTGCACACCGTGGGCTCGTTCGTGCAGCTCGAGCGGTCTTCCTGGCCTGCGGGGCAGCCGCGCGGGACGCAGCTGGTGCTCATCGGCGCCGGTCTCGGCGCCGACGACGTCACCCGGCGGCTCACCGAATGCGTCTCCGACGACGACACCGTCGACGAACGAGGACTGCTGCGGATTCTCCGTTATCTCGACGAACCCGTCGCTGACCAGGAAGAACGGCCGCCCGGGGACTGAGCGCGCCACGCCGAAGACTCCCAAACGCTCCCTTTCCGCCGATTTGCGGCGCACGATGGAGGTGGCGAAGGAGTTGAAGCTGAACGGGCCTCCCAGGAGGACAGTTCCATGGCGACCACCCACCCCGTCCCCGGCGCGACGCGCTGGTACCTCGTCGGCGCCCTGCCCGACGACGCGCCCGTCGCTCACCTCATGACCCGCTCCGGCGACCTGCGCTACCGCCGCTCCGCCTGCGGCGACCGCGAGTCCCGGACCTGGACGCCCGTCGACCTCACCGCGTCGGGCACCGGGCACATCACCCCGTGTCCCTCCTGCGCGGCGACGCTCTCCGGCGCGTCCGCCGCGGGTGAGGGCGTGGAACAGCTGACGTTCGACCTGCCGTTCGGCTGACTTTCGGGATCGATCAGGCGCTGTTTCCGTTCTGCCGAACGGCCGCACCAAAACGGAAATCCCACCAAATATTGTTCGAAAACGCGCAAAGCACTTCGGTTGCCTGGCCCCGGTCTCGGGTGTAAACCAACACCGGCCCCATCCGGTAACACACCAACGAAATCGGGGGATCACCGGTGACCGACGCTCGTGCGGGAACGAAACGCAAGCTCACCTCGGATCAGCGCAACTCGTTCATCGCCGCGTCGCTCGGCTGGACCATGGACGCGTTCGATTACTTCCTGGTGGTGTTCGTGCTCGCGGACATCGCCAAGGACAAATCCTTCGGTGCGACGGCGACCCAGCTCGCGTTCATCACCACGGCGACCCTCGTGATGCGGCCGGTGGGCGCGCTTGTGTTCGGGTTGTGGGCGGACCGCGTCGGCAGACGCATCCCGTTGATGGTCGACGTGCTGTTGTACTCCCTCGCCGGAATCCTGTGCGCGGTCGCGCCGAACTTCACCGTGCTGCTGATCCTGCGGTTCGTCTACGGCATCGGCATGGGCGGTGAATGGGGGCTGGGTGCGGCGCTGGCCATGGAGAAGATCCCCGTGGAGCGCCGCGGGTTCTTCTCCGGGCTGCTGCAAGCCGGTTACTCGATGGGGTACCTGCTGGCGGCGCTGGCGTACCTGCTGTTCCACTCGGCGCTCGGTCTGGAGTGGCGGTGGATCTTCGTCCTCAGCATCTTCCCGGCGCTCATCAGCCTGCTGATCCGGGCGAGGGTGCGCGAATCCGAGGTCTGGGAGGCGGCGCAGGAGAAGATGCGGGTGACGCGGACGTCCGTGAAGGACGTGGTGCTGAACCCGAAGGTGATCCGCCGGTTCGCCTACCTGATCGTGCTGATGACGGCGTTCAACTGGCTGAGCCACGGCACCCAAGACGTCTACCCGACGTTCCTCAAGTCCACCGAGCACGGCGGCGCCGGGTTGAGCGCCACGACGAGCACGTGGATCGCCGTGCTGTACAACATCGGTGCCATCATCGGCGGCCTGGTGTTCGGCGCGTTGTCCGAACGGTTCGGCCGCCGCATCACCATCGTCGCCGGCGCGGTACTCGGGTTGCCGATCATCCCGATCTTCGCGTTCGACCACGGGGCCGGCATGCTGGCTCTCGGGTCGTTCCTCATGCAGATCATGGTCCAAGGCTCGTGGGGCGTCATCCCCGCCCACCTCACCGAAATGTCGCCCGACGCCATCCGCGGTTTCTACCCGGGCGTGACCTACCAGCTGGGCAACCTGCTGGCCGCGCTCAACCTGCCGATCCAGCAGAGCATCGCCCAGTCGCAGGGCTACTCGGCGGCTCTCTTGTGGACAGTCATCCCGGCGCTGGTCGGCGTCGCCGTCCTGACCGCGATCGGCAAGGAGGCGAAGTCGATCAAGTTCGGCAGCACGGCCGCGACGACGGCTCCGGCGAGTTCGGGCACCTAGCGCCCGTTCGGTTTTCCCTTCGACAGCGGCACGAGCTTCAGCTCGTGCCGCTGTTGTTCTACGGCTCTGACCTTGGTGTTTGCGCTCGATAGGGTGGCGATATATCGTTGCTATGTCGACGATAGAACCACGAGAAGGGAACACCCATGACCGAGACAGCAGGCCACGCCCACCTCTCCGCCGGCTTCGGCGGCCCACACCACTCCGTCCCCTTCGCCGCCGCCGGCTTTCCCCACCGGACCCCGCCCGCGCGCACCGACCGCTTCGGCTTCGCCCACCACCGTCCCGGCGCGGACGACGACCACCACGGCCCAGGCGAACGGGGCGAGTTCGGCGGCCACCACGGTCCAGGCGGTCCAGCCGCCGAAGCCCACGGCCCAGGTCAGCACGGTGTGCACCACGGCCCCGGCGACCCGAGCGAGTGCGGTTCGCACCACGGTTTCGGTGACCCGCGCGATTTCGGCGGCCCTCGCGGCGTCGGCTCGCACCAGGGTTTCGGTGACCCGCGCGGGTTCGGCGGCCACCACGGTGGCGGTGGCCACAGCGTGTTCGGTGGCTACGGTGACTTCGGCGACGCTCGTGGCTTCGAGAGTCACTTCGGCTTCGGTGGTCCGCACGGCTTCCGCGGCCACCACGGTGGCGGCGGCCACAGCGCGTTCGGTGGCCACGGTGACTCCGGCGACGCTCGTGGCTTCGACAGTCGCTTCGGCTTCGGTGGTCCGCACAATTTCGGCGGTCACCAGGATTCTGGTGGCCACGGTGACTTCGGCGGCTCTGACGACCGCGGCGGATTCGGCGAGCACCACGGCCACTTCCACCACGCCGCCCACCACTTCGGCGGCCACGCGGCCCCGTTCGGCTTCGCGCCGGACGCGGCGCGGGTGCCGGGCGGGTTCCCGCCGCCGCCTCCCGTTCCGCCGGGCCCGCCCACCCCGCCGGGTCCGGGTTTCCCCAGCGGTCCGGGCTTTCCAGGCTTCGGCGGCTTCCCCGGCGATCCCCGCGGCTGGTTCGGCGGCGGCCGGCAGTGGAGCGGCCGGGGCTCGCGCGGCCCGGCTCGGCCCGTGCGGCCGGCAGTGCTCGCGCTGCTGTCCGAGAGCCCGATGCACGGTTACCAGCTCATGCAGGAAATCCGCCGCCGCTCGAACGAGGAGTGGCGGCCGAGCCCGGGGTCGATCTACCCGATCCTGCAGCAGCTGGAGGACGAGGGCCTCGTGCGCACCGTCGAGGAAGGCGGCCGTCGCGTGGCGCAGCTGACCGACGCGGGCCGCGAGCACGTCGCGGGCCGGGAGGAGGAGTTCGCGGCGCTGTGGGAATCGCACACCCCGGACGACGACCCCACCGCCGACCGCTTCACCGCCCTCCACAAGCAACTCGGCGACCTCTGGGCCGCCGCGGGTCAGGTCGCGTACACCGGCACCGACGGCCAGGCCGCCGAAATGCGCAAGATCCTCACCGAAGCGCGCCGCCGCCTCTACGCCCTCCTCGCCGAAGACCCGGACGACGAAGACTGACCCACGACGGGCGCCGGGTCCACACCGGACCCGGCACCCGCCGGGCCGTCTGCTGTCGGCGTCGTTTCCGCCGCAGTGCTCACACCGGGCGGCCGGGCGCGGGTGTGGTGTCCCAGCCCAGGAGGGCCGACACCGAGGCCGCCGCGGTGACGGTGCGGTGGCCGGCCGTGGTGAGCCGGTCGCGGATGCGGGTGTGGGGCGCCGAGATGTTCAACGCGGCCACCACGCGGCCGCGGTAGTCGCGCGCGGGGGCGGAGACGCACGAACTACCCGGTTCGAATTCTTCGGCCACGCAAGCGAAACCGTCCGCTCGCGCGCGCCGGAACTTGGCCCACAGGGTGGGCAGCTCCGCGAAGCCGGGGGAAGCGCACGTACAGCTCGTCCGGTGTCGCGTCCAGGAGGAGCACGCGGTCGGCTGAGGTGCGGGTTGCGGGGACGCCGCGGCCTTCCCACTCGTGGACCCGGAACGAGTGCCCGGAGACGAAAGCAGGGTCAGCACCTCGCGGTCGCGCAGGACGCAGAGGTGTCTGGTTTCCTCGAGGTCCTCCGACAGGGCGTGCATCGCCGGCTCGGCGGCGCGCACCAGGCGGTCCTCGGCCGTGCGGGCGACCAGCGAGAACAACCGCCGGCCCACGCTCGGCCTGCCCGCCGCGATCACCGCCGCCACCGCACTCGTCCACGGCACCGAATCCGTCGCCTCCCACGGCGCGGACAGCGGTTCGGCCGCCGACGCGACCCGTGCGGTCGCCCTCGTTGGCGAGTGGCTCCCCGTCGCCTTCCGCGACGGCGCCAACCTCGAAGCTCGCGCCCAGCTGATGCTCGGCGCGCACCTCGCGGGCCACGCGCTGACGCGCTCGGGTCTCGGCCTGGTCCACGGCCTCGGCTACGCCATCACCGCCCGCACCGGCACGCCCCACGGTGTCGTGCTGGCGGCCGTGTTGGAGGAGGTGATGACGTTCAGCGCGGAAGCCGTAGCGGACCCGTACGCGCAGGTGGCCGACGCTCTGCATGCACGGTCCGCAGCGGACGCCGTCGGCGCGATCTCCGCAGTCATCGGCATCAAACGCCCGCTGCGCGACCTGGGCCTGACCCGTGAAGACCCACCCGCCGTCGCCCGAGCGGCCTTGGCCGACGCCGTCACCGAGAACGCGCCCCGAGCACCGCGGGAAGCCGACGTCGAAGAACTGCTGGCCTCTGTCTGCTGAGGAAAAACGCCGGGCCCGAAAACCGGACCCGGCGCTCTCCGCGACCTACCTCAGCGCTTCAGGCCGTGCTCGATCGCCTCGACGATCCGCGGCCGCAGCTCGGCGACCGAAACGATCGCGTCCACCGAACCGACCTCGACGGCCCGCTGGATGCTGTGCACGCGGTCGAACTCGGCGGCCACCTCGCCCAGCTTCTCGGCGCGCACGGACGCCTGCACCTCCGCCAGTTCGGCGGCGCAGGCGGCCCGTTCGGCGCCGGTCAGCTCGCCCAGACGGGCTTGGAGCGTGGCGACGCGCGGGTCGTTCGCCGTGCGGGTGTTGACCTCGCCGGAGAACACGACGGCCGCGGCCGGGGCGCCGCCCAGCACGGAGGCGAAGGAGCCTTCGAGGGCGAGCACCGTCATGTTCGGGTTCAGCGCCTTCGAGAACACCACGAACGCACCGCCGTGGTAGCGCGAGATCACGGTGAACACGATCGGACCGTCGAAGTTCACAATCGCACGGCCGATCTCGGCGCCGTACTCCAGCTGCAGTTTGCGCATCGACTCCGGGGAGCCGTCGAAGCCGGACAGGTTCGCGAGCACGACCAGCGGCCGGTTGCCGCTGGCGGAGTTGATGGCGCGCGCGGCCTTCTTCGACGACCGCGGGAACAGCGTGCCCGCGGTGTAGGTGTCCGGACCGTCGGTGGGCGGGAAGCCGCGGCGCGGCACCGACCGCGACTCGATGCCCAGCAGGCACACCGGGTGCCCGCCGATGTGCGCGTCCTGCACCGCCGCCGTGTCGGCGTCCGCCATGCCGGCCCAGCGTTCCAGCACCGGGTGGTCCTGATCGGACAGTGCCCGCATCACCGTGCGGATGTCGAACGGCTTCTTGCGGTCCGGGTTGTGCTCGGCCGAGAAGATCTGTCCCACCGTCGTGAAATCGCTGCCGACGATCGCGTGCGGGTAGTCCGACACGTCGCGGTTCACCGGGTCCGCGGTGGCCGCGGCGCGCGGGCCGGCTTCGCCCGGCACCACGTAGGTGTGGTCGTAGTGCGCCATCAGCACATCACGCGCCCCCGCCAGGTTCGGCGCCCAGTACTGCGCCTGCCCGTTGGGACCCATCACGCGGTCGTAACCGCCGATGCCGAAGTTGTCCTCGGCTGACACGCCGCCGGAGAAGTCGAGCGACTGCTTGCCGGTGAGCACCATCGCCGAGTCCGGCGTCATGACCAGGATGCCCTTGGTGTGCATCAGCATCGTGGCTTCGGCGTTCCAGTACGGCTGCGCGCCCACGGTGATGCCGGCGACGACGATGTTGATCTCCCCGCCCGTCTGCGTGAACTCGACGATCCGCTTGAGCGCGGCCGCCACCCAGTCCATGTTCTCCGTGCCGGAATCCATCGAGATGCGGGCGCCGGCCGACAGCGCGAACCATTCGAGCGGTACCTGCATCCGCTCCGCGAGGTCCAGCGCCGCGATCACCCGCGCGCACTCCGGCTCGGACAGCGCGCCGAGCGCCTTCGTCGGGTCGCCCAGCAGCACCACCCGCCGCACGCCCTCGGGCACGCGCTCGGTCGGCGTGCTCACGACACCGGCGACGATCGCGGCCTTGTTGCGGCCCTTCGGCCGGTCGACCGGCACCAGCGCGCCCGTGTCGTCGAGGTCGTGCTCGGCGAACGTGCCCTCGCCGGCGAGCAGGTCGGTGAGCTCGTACGGGTAGACAGTGTCGCGGCGCGCCGCGCGCAGCACCTTCTGGCGGTAGTCGTCCAGCGGCTGCACCGGCTCCCGCGACGGCTCGCCGACGGACAGGCGCACGCCCGTGCCGGCGACGTCGCGGATCGTCACAGCGAGGTCGGTCAGCTCCCCGGTCTCCGGGTTGCGCCGCCGCGCCAGGAACTGGATCTCCTCCAGGCCCGCGCCCGCCGTCGACGGCAGCACGCGCTGGGCGAGCAGGTTCAGCTCGTCCATCGTGAGGTCGCTCGGCGGCCACACGTAGACGACGATCCGGTTGGTGTCGAAGCGTTTGCGCGCCGGACGCTGCGCCTGCACGTTGCGGATCGCGTCGAGGCACGCGGCCAGCGTGTCCTCCGCCGCGGGCAGCGACACGAGCCGGCCGTCGGCCTCGCGCAGCGGCGTCAGGTCGCGCACCTGCGCCATCGCGACCAGGCGCTCGTCGGCCGGGTTGGCCTGCGCGACGCACTTGAACAGGTAGACCTCTTCGTCGGCCGAAGGCAGGCGCGTGAGGTCGAACTCCTGCAGCCGCTCCAGCTGCATGCGCTCGGCGACGCGCGGGTGCAGGCCGCGGATCAGCCGGTCCTCCGCGAAGCCGGCCGAACCACGGCGGAACGTGAAGTGGTGGTGCATCACGGCACCGCCCCCACCGGCGACAGTGGTGGTGATGCGCGTGATCGCCTCCGGCAGCGGCTGCGCGGCGATCACCTCGCCCAGGCGCGCGGCCATCGTGTCGATGTCCGGCTGGTCGGCCCACGTCACGTAAATGTCGGCGACGGCGTACGTGCTCGCGCCGTTCGCCAGCGCACCCGCGGCGCCCATCGCGTCCGGCAGCCGCGCGAAGTCGACGGCCGTGGTGACCACGCGAGCGGGCTCGGCGTGCTCCGCGGTCACGAACACACACTCCGCGACCTCGCGCCGTTCGATTCCGGACAGGCTCTTGTTGCCGTAGTAACGCCGGGTCAGCACCTCCAGCAGCGGCGCCGGGTCCGTGCCCGGGCGGCCGATGCGCTGGCCGAGCAGCCGCACGAGCGGCTCTGAGCTCGACACCATGTGCGCGATGCGCTCGGCGCGGTCGGCCGCGTCCGGGTGCTGGTCGAGGTAGCGCAGGCTCTGGCGCACCTCGGCGTAGACCTCCGCGCGCGCCCGCCGCAGCAGCGGCTGCGCGAACCAGCGGAACACGACGCCGCGCGCGAGGTCGCTCACGGCCGGGTGCCGCAGCTGCGTGGCGGCCACGAGGTGTTCCAGCGCCAGGCCGGCCTCCTCACGCAGGTCGCCCGTCGGCGGCGCCTCGGTGAGCCACTGCCGCAGCAGGGCCGTCACGATCGCGACGTCGGACGAAGCACGTTGCTGCGCCAGGAAGATGCGGAAGACCGCTTCCTCCAGCTCCGGCGTGCGCTCGTGGTCGGCCACGCCGTAGTGACCGAGCACGCGGCGCAGCCGCGCCTGGTACGACTCGGGCAGGCCGGCGCGCTCGACGTCGAGGCTCTGCAGGTACGTGTGGAAGTACTCGCGGGCGCTGTGCACCGGGCTCGCCGCGCTGACGTCCTCACCCGAGG
Organism: Amycolatopsis sp. FDAARGOS 1241; assembly: GCF_016889705.1. Taxonomy (NCBI): domain Bacteria; kingdom Bacillati; phylum Actinomycetota; class Actinomycetes; order Pseudonocardiales; family Pseudonocardiaceae; genus Amycolatopsis; species Amycolatopsis sp. FDAARGOS 1241. The sequence continues at coordinate 6,142,627 of NZ_CP069526.1, read as the reverse complement.
GTTTGTTGCGCATCAGCTCCGACAGGTCCGCGAACACGCTCAGCAGGCTGATTTCGCCCGTGAGCGGCCGGTTTTCGCCCAGCTCGGCGCGCGCGGCGAGGTAGCCGGCGAGCGTGCGGCGCTGGTCGTGCGGGTCGACGTCGAAGCCGAGCACGAGGCTGCGCAGGTCCTGCAGGCCGCGCTCGGCGCGGTCGGCCGGAGCCGTGCCCGTGGGCTCGGCGGGCAGCTCGATCTCAGCGGCCTCGGTCGCCTCGGCGGCTTCGTCCGCCTCCGCGTCGTCGGCCAGCGGTTCGAGGCGCAGCAGCGCGGCGCCGGTCTCGACCTGGCTGCCGACGGACACGGGCAGCTCGCGCACCCGCGCGCGGAACGGCGCGCGCAGCACCGTCTCCATCTTCATGCTCTCCAGCACGAGGATCGGGGCGCCGGCGTCGACCTCGTCGCCGAGCGACAGCGGCGTCGCGACCACCAGCGCGGGCGCGGGGGAGCGGACGACCCCGCCTTCGTCGCGGCTCACGCGGTGGGTGATGCCGTCGACCTCGACCAGGTGGATCGGGCCGTGCGTCGCGGCGACGAGGCGGAAGCGGGTGCCGTTGACCGTGATCTGGCCGCTGTGCTCGTCGAAGCGCTCGATCTCGACGTCGGCCGGGTGCACGTCGCCGCCACCGCTGATGCCGACGCGGAAGCGCTTCTGCCCGACGCGGGCCACGCTCACGCGGTAGGAGACGCCGCGCAGCTTCAGGTCGAGCGGACGGCCGCTCTCGTGCTGCACCTGCGGGCGGCCGCCGTGCGCGGTCGAGAGCAGCCGGACGCGGGCGATCTCCTCCTCGTCCTCGTACGCCTCGATGGCCGCGGCGGCGAGCGCGATCGCGGAGTGCTTGCTGGTGACCAGGCGGCCTTCGGCGCGCACGCGGTCGATCCAGCCGGTGTCGGCACTGGCGTCGATCACCTCGGGCTGGTCGAGCAGATCGAGCACGAAGCTCTTGTTGGTGGCGCCGCCCTCGATGATCACGGTCGTCTCGGCCATGGCACGGCGCAGGCGGGCGAGCGCCTGGTCGCGGTCGCGGCCGTAGGCGATGATCTTCGCGATCATCGAGTCGAAGTCGGCGGGGATCGTGTCGCCCTCGCTCACGCCGGTGTCGACGCGGATCCCGGGGCCCGCCGGCAGCAGCAGCCGCGTGATGTGCCCGGGGGAGGGGGCGAAGTCGCGGTCGGGATCTTCGGCGTTGAGCCGCGCTTCGACGGCGTGGCCGAGCTCGGCGGGCTGCTCGCCCTCGAGCTTGCCGCCCGACGCGACGTGCAGCTGCAGCCGCACGAGGTCCGTGCTCGTGGTGATCTCGGTGATCGGGTGCTCCACCTGCAGGCGCGTGTTCACTTCGAGGAAGGCGAACAGCTTCTCGCCCGGGTGGTAGAGGAACTCGACGGTGCAGGCGCCGCGGTAGCCCACCTTGACCGCGAGCCGCTCGGCCGACGCCTTCAGCTCCGCCGTCTGCTCCGGCGCGAGGACCGGCGACGCCGACTCCTCGATGATCTTCTGGTTGCGCCGCTGCACCGAACAGTCGCGCACCCCCAGCGCCCACGCGGTTTCGCCGTCGGAGATCACCTGGACCTCGACGTGGCGCGCGCCCGTGACGAGTCGCTCCAGGAACACGACACCCGAGCCGAACGCGCGCAGCGCTTCCTGGCTCGTGCGCTCGTACGCCTCCGCGAGCTCGTCGCCCGACGCCACCTTGCGGATCCCGCGCCCGCCGCCGCCCGCGGTGGCCTTGAGCATCAGCGGATAGCCGATCTTGTCGCCGGCTGCCAGCGCGTCCTCGAGCGTCGCGACCTCACCCCGGCTCCACGGCGCGACGGGGACCCCGACCTCCTCGGCGATCAGCTTCGCGCCGATCTTGTCGCCGAGCTTGCGCATGGCGTCCGCGCTGGGCCCGACAAACGTGATCCCGATCTTCTCGCACAGTTCCGCGAACGCCGGGTCTTCGGCGACGAAGCCCCAGCCGACCCACGCCGCGTCCGCACCGGTCTCGACCAGCGCCTTCTCCAGCTTGGCGAGGTCCAGGTACGGCCGCGCCGACGCGGGCCCCAGCGAGTAGGCCACGTCGGCCTCGCGCACGAACGTCGCGGACCGGTCCGCGTCGGTGTAGAGGGCGACCGTCTCGATCCGCGTACCGGTCTCCGCGGAAAGGTCTCGGACAGCGTGGATCAACCGCATAGCGGCTTCCCCGCGGTTCACGATGGCGACACGACTGAACACCGACTGAGCCTCCCAAAGCTACCCACGCGCAGCAGGCGACGTCCGGCCCCCGGATCGTCGCCTGTTTTCGCTTACACCCTGCTCCCTTACCGGCGGGTACACCAATGTCGTGCATGGCGCATGCCGGACCCGCTGCATTGTGGGAACCCGCCAAAAAGCGGCCCAGGCCACACCCGCTGGGCCGGTGATTGCGCGAGGACTGCCACAAAGCACGTGCTGACGGTACGGGGTCAACGGCGAGGTGAGGGCGAGAGTGCGGAGAGTGGTGGCGGGGTGTCATCTGTTGTTCAAGTTCGAGCTTGTCTGTCGTTGTGCGGGGCCGGTGCACAGCGCCCGGGTGCGTGTGACGACAGCCCGGCACCTGATGTTGTCCACTTCGCACCACTGTCGGCTCGGTGATCTCGAGACAGGCCGCGAGTCCTGCTCCACTCAGCCCACCGGGATACCCCGCAATAGCGGGTCGGACCGCTGCGATAATCCGATTTTGAGCAGTTTCCGCCACTTGTCCAGCGACCCTTGACACCCGCTGCGACCTGCCCTTACCTTCGCTGGTAATCGATTTCTCATACGTCGGGAACGAGGGGATGGGCGACGACGGCGTCGCGCTGGTCGAGCTGGCCGGCGTCAGCAAGTCCTACGGCGGGGTGCGTGCGGTTCGCTCGGTGGATTTCACCGTGTGGGCGGGGGAGGTGCATGCCCTGCTCGGGGAGAACGGGGCGGGCAAGCCCACCCTGATGAAGGTTCTCTCCGGAGAGGTCGCCGCCGAGGAGGGGGCGATCCGGATCGGTGGGGAGCCGGTCCGGTTCGCCCGCCCGGCCGACGCGCAGCGCGCGGGGATCGCCATGATCCACCAGGAGCTGGACCTCGTGCCGGCGCTTTCGGTGGCGGAGAACGTGTTCCTGGGGCGCGAACCGCAACGCCGTACGGGGTGCTGGACCGCAAGCACATGGTCAGGAGAACACGAGAGCTCCTCGAACGGTCCGGTGTGGACCTCGACGCCACCGCACCCGCCGAGCGATTGCGTACCGGCGAACAACAACTGGTGTCCATCGCCAAAGCGTTGTCCCTGAACGCACGCATCCTGATCATGGACGAACCGACATCGGCGCTTTCACCACGGGAGGTTCAGCGGCTGTTCGGTGTGATCGATCAGCTGCGCGCCGCTGGGGTGGCGGTGGTCTACATCTCCCACCGCATGGAGGAAATCGGACGCGTCGCGGACCGGGCTACGGTGCTGCGCAACGGCGAAGTCGTGGCCGTTCGCGGCGTGTGAGCTGACGGCCGCGCAAGCCGCCGATGCGATGGTGGGTCGGCCGGTACAGCAGACGTTCAAGACCGACACTAAACCGTCCGATGACGATCACGTGTTGGAAGCCGAACAACTCGTCCTCGCGCCCAGTGCGGGCCGGCGCGAGCCCGCCGGGATCAGCCTCCGGGTCGGGGCGGGCGAGATCGTCGGCGTCGCCGGGTTGCTCGGCTCCGGACGCACGGAACTGCTCGAAGCCCTTTACGGCGCATCCGCACCGACCATCACCGCCGGCACGATCCGGCTCAACGGGCAGGAGTACCGGCCCCGGTCCCCGCGCGACGCGCTCCGCAACGGCGTCGCGTTCGTCCCCGAGGACCGCCGGATCTCCGGGCTCGCGCCGGACCACTCGATCCTCGCCAACACCGTCCTGTCCGTGGTGGTCGCGCTGGCTCGCTTCGGCATCGTCCCCGCCGCCCGGGAACGCGACACCGCGCGCGGCTCGGCCGAACGGCTGGGCGTCAAGCTGCACGCATTGGCCGACCCCGTCGGCGCGCTGTCCGGTGGCAATCAGCAAAAGGTGGTTCTCGGACGCGCATTGCTCACCAAACCCCACTTGTTGCTGCTCGACGAACCGACGCGGGGAGTGGACGTCGGCGCGAAGGCCGAGATCTACCGGCTTCTGGGAGAAATCGCACGCACCGGTGTCGGAATCTTGCTGGCGTCGTCCGAACCCGCGGAGCTGGTCGGCGTGTACGACCGCGTCGTCGTGCCGCGGGGTGGGCAGATGGTGCACGAACTGGACACCGCGCTCGCCGGAGAAGGGGAGTTGCTGACCGCATCGATGGGAGATGTCCCGTGAGCGGGCGCACGGTGCGTGCCGCGCTGTTCCGGTTCCAGAGCGTATTCGGACTGGTCGTGGTGTTCGCCGCGGCGATCGTGTTCTCGCCCTCGACCAACGGCGAGCTCATGTTCCTCAACAGCGAGAACCTGTTCAACGTCGTGCGCGCGATCTCCGAGATCGGCATCATCGCCGTCGGCATTACGCTGGTGATCCTCATCGGCGGCATCGACCTGTCCGTCGGGTCCGTCGTCGGTCTCGCGAGCGTCGGCATCGCCGAACTGCTCACCACGAACGACTGGGCGCTCGTGCCCGCCGTCGTCGCGATTCTCGGCCTCGGCCTCGGTTTCGGCCTGGTGCAAGGGATCGCGAGCGCACGGTTCCGGATCCAGTCGTTCATCGTCACGCTCGCCGGCATGCAGATCGCGCGCGGCCTCGCGCGCATGCGGTCCGGCGGCGAGGGCGTGTCCATCACCTACGGCGATGGTCCCGGCCAGGCACCCGTGCCGTTCTCGCTGCTGGGGGGGCGGACGTTCAACGGCACCGTGCCGATCCCCACGCTGGTCCTCGTCGTGGTCGCCGCGCTCGCCATGGTGCTGTTGCGCGTGAGCGCGTTCTCCCGGCACATCTATGCGATCGGCGGCAACGAAAAGGCCGCGCGCCTGTCCGGTGTGCCGGTGGTTCGGGTGAAAGTACTGGTGTTCGGCATCTGCGGGCTGCTCGCCGCACTCGCGGGCATCGTCCACGCGGGACAGCTCAACTTCGGCGACCCCAACGACGGCAACGGCTACGAGCTCAACGCGATCGCCGCCGTGGTCATCGGCGGCACGAGCCTCTCGGGCGGCCGCGGTTCCGTGCTCGGCACGGTCGCGGGCGCTCTGCTCGTCGGCGTGCTCGACAACATCCTCCAGCTCGACAACATCGACTCGAACGTGCAACTGATCGTGGTCGGCGTGGTGATCGTGTTCGCCGCGGTTCGCAGCGCCTGCGCCCGGGCCGGACGCCGACCGCGACCTGAGCGTCGGCAGGGAAAGGGGAGCTCATGTCCACCACCACTCGCCGCGGGCTGGTGCTCGCGGCCGCGGGCGTCGCCCTCGTCGCGACGGCCTGCGGCACCACGCACGAGAACGCGCCCGGCGGATCGGCCGGCGCCGCACCCGCCACACAGACGGCGTGCAAGGACCGGGCGGGAAGTACACGATCGGCATGAGCCAGGCGAACCTCGGCGAGCCCTACCGCGTGCGGATGGACGACGACATCCGCAAGGCGGCCGCGGCGGTGCCGCAGTTCACCGTCCACTTCGCCGACCCGGCACTCGAAGCAGGTGGAGCAGGTCAGCACGTTTCTCACGCAGAAGATCGACCTGCTGATCATCAGCCCCAACGACGCTACGCCGCTCACCGGTGTCGTGAAGAAGGCCTACGGCCAGGGCATCCCCGTGCTGGTGCTCGACCGCAAGGTCGACGGCGACGGGGACACGTCGTTCATCGGTGCCGACAACGTGGACATCGGCCGCCAGGCGGGGCAGTTCTTCAAGGCGCACCTGCTGCCCCAGGGCGGCAAGATCGTGCAGCTGAAGGGCCTGGCCGGCTCGACACCGGCGAAGGAGCGCGCCGACGGGTTCGCCGAGGGCATCGCCGGGTCGGGCATCACGATCGTCGGTTCGGCCGACGCCGACTGGCTGCGCGACGAGGCCCAGCAGCAGGCCGACGCGCTGCTCAAGGCGCACCGGACGCGCAGGCGATCTTCTCCGAGAACGCCCCGATGGCAGAAGGCGCGCGGCTCGCCGCGCAGAACGCGGGCAAGGCGACGCTGCCGATCGTCGGCATCGAGGGGCGGCCCGTGCCGGAGGGCGGCATCAAAGCCGTGGAGGCGGAGCGGCTGTCCGCCACGTTGATCTACCCGACGGGCGGCGCGGAAGCCGTTGCGGCGGCGAAGAAGCTGCTGATCGACTGCGGGACTTTGCCGAAGACGCAGACGCTCCGGACGCGCCGGATCACGAAGGACAACGCGACGCAGGTCTAGGCCGAGCTCCCAGGGGTGAAGGGGGCGTTCATGACACGCATCGGGGTCATCGCCATCTCCGACGGACGCGACCACGTGCACCGGCGCAACACCGGGTTCATCAGGTCCAAAGTGGATGATTTCGCCGCCGCGCTCACGGCCGCGGGCCACGACGTGATCAGTGGCGGGCTCGTCGCCACCAACACCACGGCCACAGCGGCCGCGCGGTCCGTGGCCGCCGCGTCGGTGGACGTGACGGTTTTCTCCTACGCCGGGTGGAGTTTCCCCCACTTCACGATGCTCGCGGCCGACGCGACGACCTCGCCGCTGCTGCTCGTCGCGTCGACGGATCCGACGGAGCCGGGGCTCGTCGGGATGCTCGCCGCGGGCGGCGCGCTCGACCAGATCGGCCACCGCCACACGCGGCTGTGGGGCGCGCCGGACGACGCCGCGCTGATCGAGGATGTCGGGGTGCACGCCCGCGCGGGCGCCACCGTCGGCTCGCTGCGGGGCTCGACGTTCGGGCGGTTCGGCGGACGCCCGATGGGGATGAACACGGCCGTCGCCAACACGGACCAGTGGATGCGGAAGTTCGGGGTGGACGTCGAGGAGATCGACCAGTACGAGCTCGTGCTGCGCGCCGAGAAGGCCGATCCGGGGGAAGCGGCCGCCGGGCGCGAGTGGTTCGAACGGCACGCGACCGTGCACTACGACGGGGTGAAACTCACGCCCGAACTGCTGGAGCGGCAGATCCGCGCGTACCTCGCGGTTCGCGACCTCGCCGCCGAGCGGCACCTGCACTTCTCCGGCATCAAGGCCCAGCCGGAGCTCACGGAGAACTTCGCGACCATGGACGTGGCGGAGGCGCTGCTCAACGACCCCTACGACTGGACCGGGCCGAAGGCCGTGCACGTCACCGCCACCGAGGCGGACATGGACGGCGCGCTGACCATGCAGCTCATGCACCGCATCACGGGCACGCCGGTGCTCTTCGCGGACGTCCGCCACCACCATCCCGACCGCGACGTGTGGGATCTGTGCAACTCCGGCCAGCACGCCACGTGGTTCGTCGCCCGCAGCGACGACCCAGCCGACAACCTCGCCAAAGTCCACCTGCACCCGGAGGTGTTCTTCTTCCCGGCCGGCGGGGCTTCCGTCGCGCATTTCGCCGCACCCGGCCACATGACACTGGCCCGCCTCACCCGCCGCGACGGCGCCTACCGCCTCCAGCCGGTGCTCGGCGACTTCGAGTGCTACGACGACGCGACGAACGCCGCGCTCGCCGCCTGGTCCACCCCCGAATGGCCGCACGCGTTCGCCCGCCTCGACGTGCCGGCCGCGACTTTCCTCGTGAAGTTCGGCGCGAACCACATCCACCCAGTACCGGGGGACCGCCGCCGCGAACTGCGGGTGGCAGCTGAGTCGCTGGACGTGCGCGTGGAGGAGTGGACGCGGGAGCCGGCGCCGAGCCGCTGATCACCACGGCTGTCCGACGCTTCACGGTCACCCACGGCTCCGCCTCGGCCACCTCCCCCCAGCGGGGTCTGGACCGGCGGCGAGCCTGGACGCGGCGGTGGTCTGTTCCAGTGCCGGCCGGCACGAGAGTGGTCATCGTGAGCGGCGCGAGCCGGCCCGCGGTCATCGTGCGCAGTGCGGGATGTGGCGCGGTCTGTACCGGCCCAAGTGGCCCGACCATGTCGACAGGCACCGCGTCTCTCACGGCCGGCAGCGCCGACATGGCGGTCGGTGCCGGTGGTGTGGGGTTTTTGGGGGACTTTTGTGTCGGTGGCGGGTGGGTGTGGTGGCGGTTCGGCTGGCGTTGATCGGTGCGGGTGGTGTTGGGCGCGGTGGAGGTCTGCACCGGTGGCGCGGACTGGCGTGGTGGCGATCGACTGGCGCCGGCCGGCGCGAGGCCGGGCTGGGTGGACGGTGCGAATTGGCCGGGCTGCAATCGGTACGGACAGTGCGCGGCCGCCACGAGGGAGTAGCGGGCCGGGCTGACGGGGGTGACCGAGCACACCGCCGGCAGCGACGCCCGAGGCCGGCGCGTCGAAGTTCTGGACGGTGCGATGCCCGTAGCCGCCCGGCCCGCGGAAGCGGCGAGTGCGCAGCGGCCGGCGCCGCGAGTGGGGCAGCCGGGGCGGCGGGTGTTCGGCGAGGGTGGGCGCGGCCTGAGGGATACGGCAGGCGGCCCTCATCGATTGAGTGGCGACTCATACCGATGAGTGAGCAGATGAGACGTCCGTCTCCACCAAAGGGGTGAAAGATCGCTTGTCGGGCAGCTCGTAGTCTTACGGGGCGTTACTCATAGAGGAACATTCACGTTGAGCCGTGAGTCCTTACGCACCACGATGACCATCGAGGAGGTACCGCCATGGGCACCGAGCCCCCCGTCGTTCGCGCGACGATCGTCTTCGGGCTGCGCACGTTCGGGAGCGTTCCGCTGCCGGTGCGTGCTGACCTCGAGTACGACCCGTCGGACCCGTACGCCATCTCCGTCGGCTACCACGCCGGCACCGGCGTGGTCCGCTGGCTCTTCGGCCGCGACCTGCTCGCCGACGGCCTCATCGCGCCCGCCGGAGACGGCGACGTGCGAGTGCGCCCGGCCGCCGACGACGCCCGCGTGGTCGTCGAGTTGAACGCCCCGGACGGCTCCGCCGTGCTGGAAGCCCCGGCCGACGAGCTGGCCGACTTCCTGGACCGCACCTACGACGAGGTCCCGGCCGGTGACGAGGCTCTCTGGTTCGACTTCGATCTGGAACTCGAGAAGCTCGCCCTGCGCGACTGACCCGCCCGGACGCGTGCAACCGAAGCGCCTGGCCTAGCGCGACAAGGCTGAGCCCGCCTGTCAGCTCCGCCGCCCGGCCCACCGGACGGCGGGACCCATCGCCCACCCGGCAGCCACGAACACCGCTCCCACGAGCAGCCAGCCGGGTGTGCCCCACTGCACTACCACAGTGCTGAGCAGCGCCGGGCCCGCCATGCGGGCCACCGAAGTGCCGGTGCCGAAGAAGCCCTGGTACTGGCCCTGTCTCGAGGCGGGCGCGAGGCCGAACCCGATCTCCCACGTGCCGGCCGACTGCAGCATCTCGCCGAGCACCTGCAGCAGCGCCCCGGCCACGAGCACCGCGACGGCCACCCAAGCCGACGAACCCGCGGCCGACAGCGCGAACGCTCCGCATGACGCCGCCAGCAGCACCCCGGACTGCCGGACCAGGCGGGAAGCCGAGTGAAGCCCCGTCACGCGCGTTGCCACGCGCACCTGACCGAGCACGACCACGACGGTGTTGAGCACGAACAGTGCCGACACCGTCCACTCGGGAGCCGCCGTCCGCGAGACGATCCACAGTGGAATCGCCACGCTGAGCAAGGGCATGCGCAGCAACAGGATCGCGTTGAGCAGTGTCACGAGCACGTACGGCCGGTCGCGCAGCACGGCGGTGGCCGAGCCCTTCCCGCGTGCCGCCGGCGCCGGCGCCACGACCGGCAACAGGCGCAGCAGCACGGCGGACACCAGGAATGTCACGGCGTCGAGCGAAAAGGCCGCGACGTAGGCGCCGGACGTACCGGCCAGGAGGGCCAGACCACCGAGCCCCGCGCCGATCGCCAGCCCCGCGTTGCCCGCCGATTGCAGGTGCGCCCGGATCCGCGTGCGCTGCCGCGGCTCGGCGTGTGCGGCCAGCAACGCCGGGCGCACCGCGGTCAGGCCGCACTGGCCGGTGGCGTAGCAGCACGCGGCCGGCGCGAACGTCCACGCCGAACCCACGACGAGGAAGGACCCGACCGCCAGCGCGGTGGCGACGGACAGCAGCACGCCCGCGCCCCGGGCGCCGCGCCGGTCGGCGAGGTGCCCGAGGGGCACGCCGGCGACGGACCCGACGGCCCACCCCAGCGTGAGGGCGAGCCCGACCTGGCCGGCAGTGAGCCCCACGACACGCGTGAAGTACAGCACCGAGCACGTGAGGAACGCGCCGTCGCCCAGTGAGGCGGCCAGCTGTGCGGCCGCGAGCAGGCGGCCGGGCCGCGCGGTGGACCCGGCGCCGGTCACCGGCCGCTCGATCGTCGTCATGACCTGACGCTAATAGAGCTTTTGGCCCTGCACCAGAGCCAATTATCGACAAATCTATTGGGCCAATATAACGTCGGCCGAGTGGACTTCCACGTGACGCTTGCCGGCCGCGGCGACCTCGGCACGCGCATCTACCGCGAGTTGCGCGACGCGATCCTCGACGGCCGGCTGCGCTCCGGCGACCGCCTCCCGCCCACCCGCGAGCTGGCGACGCGCCTGTCCGTGTCCCGCAACACCGTCGCCGTCGCCTACGACCGGCTCACCGCTGACGGGTTCCTCACCGGCCGCGTCGGCTCCGGCACGTTCGTGGCCGCGGATCTGCCGTCGCGGCGCCGCCGGGCGGCGCCGGCCGGTGCCGCGATCCGGCCCCGCGAGGTCTGGCGAACGCTGCCGCCACTGGAGACCGCCGGCGAACCGCCCGAATACGACTTCCGGGTCGGCATCCCCGACGCGCGTCTCTTCCCGCTGCAGACGTGGCGCCGCCTGCTGTCCGCGGAACTCCGGGTCACCGGTTCCGCGCAGTACAGCCACCCCGCAGGGCACCCCGGCCTGCGCGCGGCCATCGCCCGGCACGTCGGCCTCTCGCGGTCCGTGCGCGCCGATGCCGAGGACGTGCTCGTGACGCAGGGCGCGCAGCAAGCTCTCCACCTGCTGTGCCGCGTGCTCCTCGCACCCGGCGACCGCGTGGCCGTGGAAGAACCCGGCTACCGCATCGCGCGCCTGTTGTTCCGTTCGCACGGCGCGGAAGTCACCGGCGTGCCCGTCGACCGCGAAGGCCTCCGGGTCGACGAGCTGCCTGCGCAGACGCGGCTGGTGTACGTGACGCCGTCACACCAGTTTCCGCTCGGCTCGCCGATGTCGCTCGCGCGCCGCTCGGCCCTGCTCGACTGGGCCGAGCGCGCCGGCGCCGTCGTGGTCGAAGACGACTACGACAGCGAGTTCCGCTTCTCCGACCGGCCGCTCGAACCGCTGCAGAGCCTCGACCGCGCCGGGCGGGTCGCCTACGTCGGGTCGTTCTCCAAAACACTGGTGCCCGCGCTGCGCGTGGGGTTTCTCATCGCGCCCCGGTCGTTGCGCGACGCGCTGCACCACGCCCGGCAGCTGGCCGACTGGCACGGCGACCCGGCCGCGCAAGCTGCCTTGGCGCGATTCCTGGACGAAGGCCTGTTCGCGCGGCACATCCGCAAAGCGACCCGCGAATACGCGGCCCGCCACGAGCGCATCACCGAACTGCTGCACGAGCGGTTCGCGGGGCTGCTCACCCTGGTGCCGTCGGCGGCCGGGCTGCACCTGTGTGCGTTGTCCGAAGTGGACGTGGAATCCGTTGCGGCGCGAGCGAACCGGGCCGGAGCCGGCGTGCAGACCCTGGCCGGGCTCTGCGGGGAGCCGGCACCGCGCGGGCTTGCCCTCGGCTACGGCTCGATCGCGCCGGAGAAGATCGAGCCCGGACTCGCCATGCTGAAGCGGGCGTTCGACGCGGGTTGACCTGACGGCGCAGTCGCGTACGGTCGGAGGCGTTGGCTGTTGTTCAGACACGTGCTCCGGTCAGCGCCCCAAAGCAGGTTCCTGCGAGAGGAGCGCACCATGAATAACCCGTTCTCCGCGGTCTCGGTACCGGCGGACCTGACAGTGACCACGACCGAACGACGCGGGGTCCGCGTACTCACCCCCGTGGGCGATGTCGACGCCGCCACCGCAACCGGTTTCACCGAGGCCCTCCTTGAGGCCGCCGAGGCCGGCGCGCCCCTGGTGGCGGACCTCTCCCGCGTCGAATTCCTCAGCTGCGCCGGGATCCGCGCCTTGTTCGCCGCGCGCGAGCGAGCCACGTCGTTCACCGTGGTGTGCGACGGGGTGCGCAGCGTCCGCCGCTGCCTCGAAGTGACCGGCGCCGACACCCTGCTCACCGTGCACTCCACCCTCTCCGGCGCGCTCGCGGCCGCGGCCGCCTCTTGATCGCGTTTCGCCCCTGGGGGCCTCGGGTAGGCCGGGACCATGACCGCTCACACGACGAACGTTCCCGGAATCGAGCTGAACAACGGCGTCACCATCCCGCAGTTCGGCTTCGGCGTTTTCCAGATCCCGCCGGAGGAGACCGCCGAAGCGGTGCGGACGGCGCTCGACGCGGGTTACCGCCACTTCGACACGGCGCAGATGTACCGCAACGAGGAAGGCGTCGGCGAGGGCATCAGGAGTTCCGGCGTACCGCGGGAAGAGGTCTTCGTCACGACCAAGCTCGCGAACGACGCGCACGGCCACGACAACGCGATCAACGCGCTGGAGGGTAGCCTGCGCCGGCTGGGACTCGACTACGTGGACCTCTACCTCATCCACTGGCCATTGCCCCACCAGGACAAGTACGTGAAGACCTGGGAAGGCTTCGAAGAACTCGCGCGCGCCGGCAAGGCGCGGTCGATCGGTGTGTCGAACTTCCAGCTCGAGCACCTCGAAGAGCTCGCCCGCACCACCGGCACGGTGCCGGCGGTGAACCAGGTCGAACTGCACCCGGCGTTGCAGCAGACGGAATTGCGCGCCTACCACCGCGCGCACGGCATCGCGACCGAGGCGTGGAGCCCGCTCGCGCAGGCCGAAGTGCTGTCGGACCCGGTGCTGACCGGGCTGGCGGAAAAGTACGGCAAGTCCGCCGCCCAGGTGGTGCTGCGCTGGCACCTCCAGCTCGGCAACATCGTCTTCCCGAAGTCGGCGACGCCTGCGCGCATCCGCGAAAACATCGACGTGTTCGACTTCGAACTCGACGACGCGGACGCCGACGCCATCGGCAAGCTCGACGCGGACCACCGCATCGGGCCTGACCCCGACACCTTCCGCGGCTGAACCTCAAGCGCCGTTTCCGCCCTCGACCAGGCGGGTAATCCTCGGGAAGAGGCCGGAAGGAGGGTGCCGGGATGAGCACGGAAGCGTACGTGTCGTTCCTCGCCATCGGAGTGGTGCTCGTTCTCATCGACGGGCAGATCATCTACCGCAGCGGACGCGGGTATCTCGAAAGTTCGTACGGCGACGCGGCTGCGAGCGCGTCCATGACCAGGCTCGTCACGGTGCTGTTCCACCTGGTGACGCTGGGCCTGCTGGCATTGCTTTCCACGATTCCCTTGGGGGCCAGCGATCTGCCGGGTGTCGTCGGCCGGATCGGCGTGCTCCTGCTGGTGCTGGCGATCGTGCACGCGGTCACGCTCGCCGTGCTGGGCCGCATCCGCGGCGAGCAGGTGGGCGAGGCCGTGGTGAACCGCAGGCTCTCGCGCCGGGAAGCCGAGCGACGAGCTGTGAACGTGACCACCACGGCGGTGCCGGCGCAGGAAGCGAGCTACCCGGACGTGAGCCCGCCGCTGGAACACCGCGCGCCGTGACCGCCTTTCCTGCCTCAGACTTTCGTCAGGGTGGCTGAGGAGTGACTGAGGAGTGGGTGGCATGGGGAAACCGGTGACCGAGCTCGAACGCGAGCGGAAGTACGAGATCGCGCCGGGCACCGCGGTGCCGCGGTTCAGCGGCGACGGGACAGTGCGAGGACAGGACGCGCCGGTCGAGCAGCAACTCGACGCGACGTACTACGACACCGAGGGGTTCGCGCTGGCCGCCGCGGGGATCACCCTGCGGCGGCGCCTCGGCGGCAGGGATGCAGGCTGGCACCTCAAGCTGCCGGTGGCGCAGGACACGCGTGAAGAGCTGCGCGAGCCGCTCGGCCCCCAGGACGGGCAGGTGCCCCGCGAGCTCCGGCAGCTGCTGCGGGCGTACACGCTGGAAGGCAAGCTGCTGCCGATGGCGCACCTGAAAACGGATCGGTTCTCACACGAGCTGAGTGACGCGGCGGGCAAGGTCGTGGCCACGGTGACCGACGACCACGTGACGGGTGAGGTCGGCGGCGAGACGGCCCGGCTGGACAGGTGGCGCGAGCTCGAGGTCGAGCTCGCGACCGGCGCGCCGGCCGAGCTGCTCGACGAACTGGAATCAACGCTCGCGGACGCGGGCGCGCGGGCGTCGGCCTGGCCGTCGAAGCTGCGCCGGCTCCTCGGGGACCGCATGCCGGCCTCGCCGTCGCCGGGGAAGCGGCCGGACGCGGGTGAGGTCGTGGGCGCCTACCTGCGTGGCCAGCTCGCGGCGCTGCGGCGGGCCGACGTGGGGGTGCGCCGCGACGTCGACGACTCCGTGCACCGGATGCGCGTGGCGTCCCGGAAGCTGCGGAGTGCCCTGCGAACCTTTTCGTCCATTGTGGACGACGAGCGCGTGGCGTCGGTCGCGGAGGAGCTGAAGTGGCTCGGCGGGGAGCTGGGGCCGGCGCGCGACAACGAGGTCACCGAGGCGCTGCTGCGGGACTGGTTCCTCGACGCGCCCGACGCCCTGGTCGCCGGGCCGGTCGAGCAATACCTCACGCGGCGGTTCTCCCGCGACGCCGTCGAACTGCGTGAGCGGGCGATGGCGGCGCTGGAGGGAGAGCGGTATCTGGCCTTGCTGCGCGAGCTGGACGCCGTCGTGGCCGAGGTGTCGAGCGTGCCGGGAGCCGCGCGGAAGGTGTTGCGCAAGCCGGTGCGGAAGGCGGAGAAGAAGCTGCGGAAGGCACATCGGGCGGCTGAGGGGAAGTCGGGAGCGGAGCTGGAACGCGCGTTGCACGACGTGCGGAAGAAGGCCAAGCGTGCCCGGTACGCGGCGGACGTGGTCCGGCCGGTGTACGGGACGAGGCTGCGCAAGTGGCGCAAGGGAGTGAAGCGCGTTCAGCAGGCGCTGGGCGAGCACCAGGACTGGGTGGTCGCGCGTCCGGTGGTCCTCCGGCTCGGCGTCGACGGGCGTGACGAAGGAGTCGGGTTCTCCTTCGGCGTGGTCTACGGCTCGGCTGAGGCGATCCTGTCGACGAAGCGCGAGGAGTTCGCGGCCCGGTGGGGCAAGCTGGCGAAGGGAAGTCGGCCGCGCTGGCTGTAGTTCTCGGAGCCGATTGAACCGACGGCCGCTCTCGTCCGTGTTGCTGGGTGAGAGTGGCTTGAGGAGGCACCGTGCGGAGTCAGCAGACGGGGGACGTGGTGGCGTTCGTGCTGCCCGGCAACGTCGACGACGTCACCGAGCCCAGCGGTGGCAACACCTACGACCGCCGGATGTGCGAGAGCCTGCCGGGCGTCGGGGTGCCCGTGCTGCAGGTGGCCGTGCACGGGTCGTGGCCCGAACCGGGCCCGACGGGCCGCGCGCGGCTGGCGCGCGCGCTCGCGGCGCTGCCGGACCACACGACCGTGCTGGTCGACGGCCTGGTCGCGTGCGGTGTGCCGGACGTGGTGGTGCCGCACGCGCGGCGGCTGCGGCTCGGCGTGCTCGTGCACCTGCCGCTGGCCGACGAGACGGGGCTCGATCCGGTGCACGCCGCGGAGCTGGACGCGTGCGAGCGCGCGACGCTGCGGGCGGTGCGCCAGGTCGTGGCCACGAGCCCGACGGCGGCGCGCGTCCTGGTCCGGCGTCACCGGCTTGCGCCGTCGACGGTCGAGGTGGTGGAGCCGGGCGTGGACCTGGCTCCACTGGCGTCGGGGACCGACGGGGTGTCGCGGCTGTTGTGCGTGGCCGCGGTGACGCCGCGCAAGGGCCAGGACGTGCTCGTCGAAGCGCTGGCACAGCTGCGCGACCTGCCGCTGACCGTGGACTTCGTCGGGTCGCTGACGCGCGCACCGGAGTACGTCGACGAACTGCGCTGGTCCGTCCGGCGGCTCGGGCTCGGTGACCGCGTGACCTTCAGCGGTCCGAAGGCCGGCGGCGAGCTCGACGCGGCGTATGACGGCGCGGACCTGGTGCTGCTGCCTTCCCACGCCGAGACCTACGGCATGGTCGTGACCGAAGCGCTGGCCCGGGGCATCCCCGTGGTGGCCAGTGACGTCGGCGGTGTGCCTGATGCGCTGGGCCGCTCGGCCGACGGCACCGTGCCCGGCCTGCTCGTCCCGTCCGGCGACGCCGGCGCGCTCGCCTCCGCACTGCGGCGCTGGGCGACCGATGCCGAGCTGCGCCGGGACCTGCGCACCGCCGCGCTCGGCCGCGGCAATGCCCTCGAAGAGTGGGACGGCGCCGCGCGCCGGCTCACGGAAGTCGTCGCCCGCTGGCGTTCCGTCCCGATCAAGGTGGCTTGATGCGTACGTTCTGGGTGTGGTTCCGGATCCTCGGTGGATTCGCGATCATCGGGGTGCTCGTGTGGCGCCTCGGCAGCGGTGCCTTCCTCGACGGCCTGCGGGTGCTCGGCCTCGCGCCGGTGCTCGCCGCGCTGGCGATCGGCGTGCTGACCACCGTCGTGAGCGCCTGGCGCTGGCGCGTGGTCGCCTCGCGGCTCGGCCTGCGCCTGCGGCTGCGTCGCGCAGTGGCCGACTACTACCGCGCCCAGTTCCTCAACGGCGTCCTGCCCGCCGGCATCCTCGGCGACGTCCACCGCGCGGTCGAGCACGGCCGCCAGTCCGGTGACGTCGCCCGTGGCGTGCGAGCGGTCGTGCTGGAACGCACGGCCGGGCAGGTCGTCGTGGTGGCCGCGGGGCTGGCCGTGCTGATCTTCCGGCCCACGGTCGTCCCGGGCTTCGCGCACGACGTGCTGACGGTGGCCGGCGCCGCCGTGCTGGTGGTGGCCGTCGCGGTCCTGACCACGGCCTCGGTGACGGGGGACCGCTGGCTGGTGAGTCCGTCGAAGTGGCGGCGCGCCTTCGCGGTGTCCATGGCCGACGTGCGGGCGGGGCTGCTCGGCCGGCGCACGTGGCCGCAGGTTTCGGCGCTGTCGCTGGTGGCCCTCGCGGGTCACCTCACGCTCTTCGTGGTGGCCGCCCGAGCGGCCGGCGCGACGGCCTCCCCGGCGACGCTCCTGCCGCTGCTCGTGCTCGCCCTGCTGGCCATGGGCCTGCCGATCAACATCGGCGGCTTCGGCCCGCGCGAGGGCGTCGCCGCGTTGGCCTTCGCCGCCGCCGGGCTCGGCGCGCAGCAGGGCGTGACGGTCGCCGTGGTGTACGGCTTGCTCGGCCTGGTCTCCACGCTGCCCGGCGGTGCGGTGCTGCTCACCCAGTGGCTGCGGTCCTTCCGCTGCCGTCCGGTCACGGCCGCCGCTGCGCCCTCCCTGCCTGTCGTCGACGTGGGGCCGGCTCGCGCGCTGCCAGCCCCGGCGCCGGCTTCGGTCGTGGTCGTCGCCGCAGCGGCGGCCTAGCGTCCGGCCGCCAGAACGCCGGTGACTTCGGGTGGCGAAGTCACCGCTTGGCTGCCGTCGCGGCTGCGGGATGGGTGGTCTCGCCGGGGTTCTTGTCCGTTTGCCACGGTGGCTGCGGTTCTCGCGCCGCCCGTCCCCGCGACGCCGTTACCGGTTGGCGCCGCGGCGGTGCCCGCCTTTCCACCGGTGGCCTGCCGTGTCAGCCGGGGCGCCGATCCGAGTCGCGGCGATGCCGCAGCCAGGCCGGCTGTCCGTCGGCCACGTGAGCGTCGTCCCGTTCGCGGCTACACGCTCGTTCCGGTCCGAGCAACCTGACGAAACTCTCCGCTCAGCCCCTCCGTGGGTCAGCCGTGTCCCTCATCACAGGTAATCTTGCCTGACAAAATTCACCTGACAAAAGTACTTGACCGGCTACCCGTGGCTCGGGAAGCTGTCCTCGTCCAACCACGCCCTCGGGCGCCCAATGGAGGGAGACAGAGTGCGGATCGCGGTCGTCGGCTTGGGGGTCATGGGGCTCCCCATGTCGCTGAACCTCGTGAATGCCGGTTTCGACGTCGTGGGGTACACGCGCACCGCCGAGAGAGGCCGGCCGCTCGCAGACGGGGGTGGTGCGCTCGCCGCGTCGCTGGCCGAAGCCGTCGCCGACGCGGACGTGGTCGTCACGGTGCTGCCGGACACGCCCGACGTGCAGGCCGTCTGTGCCGAGATCTTCGAGCACGCGAAGGCGGGCACGGTGCTCGTCGACATGAGCACCATCCGGCCCGACGCCGCGCGGGAGCTGCACGAGCGCGCCGCCGAGGTGTCGATGCCGATGCTCGACGCGCCGGTCAGCGGCGGGGAAGCGGGGGCGAAGGAAGGCAAACTGTCGATCATGGTCGGCGGCGCCGCCAAGACCCTCGAGCGCGTGCGGCCGGCCCTGGCGGCCATGGGCACCACGATCGTGCTCGTCGGCGGGCCCGGCAGTGGCCAGACGGTCAAGGCCGCCAACCAGTTGCTCGTCGCGGGCACGCTCCAGCTCGTTTCCGAAGCGCTGGTCTTCCTCGACACGCACGGGGTGGACCTCAAGCCCGCCGTCGACGTGCTCGGCGGCGGGCTCGCGGGCAGCACTGTGCTCGCGCGCAAGGGCGAAGCGATGCTGGCGGGCAACTTCCAGCCCGGCTTCCGCGTGGACCTGCACCACAAGGACCTCGAGATCTACCGGTCGGCGGCCCGGCAGAACGGCGTTTTCTCCCCGGCCGGCGCGCTCGTCGCCGAGCTCATGGCGTCGCTGCGCGCGACCGGTTCGGGTGGGCTGGACCACTCGGCACTGCTCGCCCAGGTGGCCGCGTTGTCCGGCGTCGAGAAGTGGAGCGCCCGGTGACGGACGAGGGAAAGCTGAAGCTGGTCGCCAACGTTTCCCTGCTCTTCGCGGAAGTGCCGTACCTGGAACGGATCGCGCGCGCCGCGGAAGCCGGCTTCACCGCCGTCGAAACGTGGTGGCCCTGGCCCGAAGCCGTGCCCGCCGCCGCGGAGGTCGACGCCTTCGTGCGCGCGCTCGACGAAGCGGGCGTCGCCCTGGCCGGGTTGAACCTGTTCGCCGGCGACATGCCCGGCGGCGAACGCGGGATCGTGTCGAACCCCGCGCGGCGCAAGGAGTTCGAGGCCAACCTCGATCTCGTCGCCGCCATCGCCGAACGCACCGGCTGCCCGGCGTTCAACGCGCTCTACGGCCAGCGCTCGCCCGGCGGCGATCCGGCGCGGGAGGACGCCGTCGCACGTGAACAGCTCGCCGCGGCCGTCGGAAAGCTCACGGGCACCGTGCTCGTCGAACCACTGGGGCGCGGCCTCAACGGCGCCTACCCGCTGGAAACCGCGCGCGACGGCGTGCGGGTCGTCGAACAGGTCCGCGCCGATACCGGCGCGCGAAACATCGGCCTGCTCTTCGACACCTTCCACCTCACCACGAGCGGTGAGGACCTCACGAAGGTCGTCGACGAGTACGCGGACTTCGTGGCCCACGTGCAGATCGCCGACGCCCCTGGCCGTGGCGAACCCGGCACGGGCCAGGTCGACGTGGCCGGGGTCGTGGAACGCCTGTGGCAGTCGGGTTACCGGGGCAGGGTGGCGTGCGAGTACAAGCCGACGGTCCCGACGGAGGAGTCGCTCGCGTGGCTCTCCGGCGTGCCGCGGCTGGGCTGGTGACGAGGTTCAGACCGCCACGCCGGCCCGCTTCGCGGCGTCCGCGAGCAGCATGTCGCGGCAGCCGTGCAGGTCCGCGCGCATCGCCTCTTCGGCCACGGAGCTGTCGCCCTCGCGGATCGCGTCGATGATCGCGGCGTGCCGGGCGGTCAGCTCCACCAGGTCCGTGGAGGCGGTGCGGCGCACCTGTGCGATGCACAGCTGAGCTTCGCCCATCACGGTGCTGTGCATCCGCTGCAGGCGCGGGCTGCCGGCCGCGGCGACGAGCGCGCGGTGGAAGGCCACATCGGCCTCGGTGTGGTCGGAGTGCAGCGCCTGCTCGGCGGCGACGCGCATCATGTTCAGCGCTTGCTGCGCGTCGCCGGGCACCGACTTCGACTCGGCGAGCGTGCGCACCGCCAGCGTCTCCACGGGTTCGCGGCTGAAGTAGATGTCCCGGATGTCCTCAGTGGACAGCTGCGGCACGATGGAACTCCGGCGCGGCCCCCGGCGCAGCAGTCCTTCGGCGCAGAGCCGGTCGAGACCAGCCTTGGCCGTCGGGCGCGCGACGTCGAAGCGGCTCGCCACCCACGCCTCCGTGAGCCGGAGTCCCGGAGCGACTTCGCCGCGGATGATCTGCGCGCGGAGCGCCTCGGCGAGCGACTCGGTCAAAGACGGTGATCCGAGTACCGACGACACCGCTGGCACCTCCTGTGGTTGGTCTCCTCGTGTGTTCGCCGCCCCCTGGACCGGTGCCGCAACCCCACGTCCCGGCCAGGGTGAGGCCGGGGAACGACAGCCCCTCCAGGGTAGCGGAGACGCTGCTGCTCCGGTCGGACGAGGTACGACAAGTCCGGCTCTGCAGAAATACTTGTCAGACAAAATTGGTCAGTCAAGTACTTGACTCGACCGAATCCGGTGGGGCACTGTGAGCGCTGCTCGAAAGGCAGCTCAACAGCGCCGTTGGACTGAGGAGTCCCCATGAAGAAGCTGGTGCTCTCGCTGGCCGCAGGTGTCGCCGTGGCGACCGCACTGAGCGGCTGCTCGAACACAGACACCCCGGTCGGCTCGCCCGCCGGATCCGCCGCGCCGCAGCCGGCCGCGGCGTCGATCGCCCCCGCCGCGGTGGACCCGGCCGTCAAGGCGCTGGTCCCCGCGGACATCGCCGCGACGGGCACGATCAACGGCGGCGCGAACTTCCAGGCCGCCCCGATGGCCATGTACGAAACCGGCACGAAGACCCCGACCGGCGCCGTGGTGAAACTCGTGGAGCACGCCGCCGGGATGATGGGCCTGAAGGTCGCGTGGCAGCAGGTGCTCTACCCCGACCAGCTGCCCGCGATGCAGGCGGGCAAGATCGTGGTCAGCGGCTCGGCCAGCGCGGCCAACGCCGACATCATCGCCAAGGCCAACGTCGTCGGCGCGTTCAAGAACCTGCAGGGCATCCTGGCCACGGCCGACAATGCCGTGCAGTTCGAAACGCTCGACGCCGTGTGCGGCAAGAAGATCGGGCTCGGCAAGGCCGCCGCCGCGACCGTCGCGATCTTCAACGACATCGCCAAGCACTGCACCCAGGGCGGCAAGCCGGCCCCGCAGATGATCGGGCTGTCGGCGACCGCGGACATCGTGCTGGCCGTTCAGTCCGGGCGCGTCGACGGCGGCATGATCCCCACCCCGACCGTGGTCTACACCGCGCAGCAGTCGCAGGGGAAGCTCGTGGCCACCAAAGCCAACGACGCCATCGCCGCGGAGATCGACGAAGGCGATGAAGGGTTCACCATCGCCAAGGACCTGCCGAAGCTGGCCGCCGCGTTCCAGGCCGCCGTCAACGCGATGATCAAGGACGGCAGCTACGCCAAGATCCTCACCGGGTTCGGCCTGCCGCAGAACCAGCTCGTCCCCGAAGCCACGCTCAACCAGCCCACGAAGTGAGTGCCGGAATGACCACGGAAACCCACCCCGGGCCGCGGTTCACGCGGGCCGACCCGATCCCGCAGCACCACGCGGTGCGCTCGCCCGTGGGCCGGATCGTCTCGTGGCTCGCGCTGGCGATCGTGCTGCTGATCATCCTGAACACGCTGCTGCACAACGACAACATCCACCTCGACGTGATCGCCCGGTACCTGTTCGACTGGCGCATCCTCGAAGGCGTGCTCGGCGCGATCGCGCTCGCCGTGGTGTCGTTCGTGTTCGCCTCGGTGATCGGTGTGGTCGTCGGGTACGCGCGGGTCAGCCGCAACCCGGTGGCGCGCACGGCGAGCTGGCTCTACGTGTGGTTCTTCCGCAGCGTGCCGCTGATCGTGTTCATCCTGATCTTCGGCAACTTCGCGTTGTTCCTGCCGAAGCTGGGCATCGGCATCCCGTTCACGGACCTCAGCTTCTGGTCGGTGTCCACGAACTCCGTGCTCGTGCCGATGGTCGCCGGAGGCGTGGCGCTGTCGCTGGAGCAGGGCGCGTACCTCGCGGAGATCGTGCGGGCCGGCACGCAGTCGGTGTCGGAGTCGCAGCGCGAAGCGGCCGCGGCAATGGGCCTGAGCCCGTGGCAGATCGAACGCAAAGTCGTGCTGCCGCAGGCGATCCCCGTGATGATCCCGCCCGCCGGGAGCACGTTCGTGCTGCTGCTGAAGTCCACCTCGCTCGTGTACGCCATCGCCGGCACCGAGGTGCTGGGCGTCGCCGAGCAGATCGCGTCTCAGAACCTCGCCACGATGGAGATGCTGTTCGTCGCGTCGATCTGGTACCTCGTGCTCACGAGCCTGGCGAGCCTCGGCCAGCGGTACCTCGAGCGGCGGACCAGCGCCTACCGCCGGCGCGTCCGCACCACGGACGCGGCCGTCACCGCCGAAGCCGCCACGGAAGGAGACGCCGGTGCTCGCAGCGCATGAGAACACCGCGGGCGAGGCGCCCGCGAAGCCGGCCCGCCCGGACCTGCTGGAGGTCGTCGGGGTCGGCAAGAGCTACGGCGACGCGAAGATCCTCGACGGGGTCGACATCACGCTCGGCGAAGGTCAGGTCGCGTGCCTGATCGGGCCGTCCGGCTCCGGCAAGAGCACGCTCCTGCGGTGTGTCAACGGGTTGCTCACGCCCGACACCGGCCACGTGCTGCTCGACGGCGAGATCGTCGGCCGCGTGGTGCGCGGCGGCAAGCTGCACGACATGCCGCGCAAGCGGCTGCTCGCCCAGCGGCGCCGCTTCGGCGTGGTGTTCCAGCACTTCGAGCTGTTCCCGCACCTCACCGCACTGGGCAACCTCACGCTCGCGCCGCTGCTGCACGGCGAGCTCGAATGGGAGGAAGCCGAGGAGCGCGCGCTGGCGATCCTCGAGCGCGTCGGCCTGAAGCACCGCGCGCACGCCCACCCCGTGCAGCTTTCGGGCGGGCAGCAGCAGCGCGTGGCGATCGCCCGCGCACTGATGCAGCGCCCCGATGTGATGCTGTTCGACGAACCCACTTCCGCGCTCGACCCCGAGCTCGTCGGCGAGGTGCTGCGCGTGATGCGCGAGCTCGCCGCCGACGGCATGACGATGGTCGTGGTCACCCACGAGATGCGCTTCGCGCGTGAGGTGTCCGACCAGGTCGTGTTCCTGGCCGAAGGCAAGGTCGTCGAAGCCGGCCCGCCCGCCCGGTTCTTCGAGAACCCGCGCACCGAACGGGCCCGCGCCTTCCTCAGCCAGCTCTGACCCCCCGAATTCCCGATCCGCCCGACGACTGGAGACCGATGTCCGGCACGTACGACCCGTCCACCGCACCGCGCGACCTCGAGCACGTGCTCTACGAGAAGAAGGGCCACGTCGCGTACATCACGATCAACCGGCCCGAGGTGCGCAACGCCCTGCACACCTACGCCTACCGCGAACTGCGCCGCGTGTGGCTCGACATGCAGCGCGACCCGGACGTGCGCGTCGGCATCCTCACCGGCGCCGGCAAGGCGTTCTGCGCCGGACGCGACATCAAGTTCCTGGCCGGCTACCAGGCGCGCGGTGAGCAGACGCCGCACGAGGACCCGTCGAACCCCGAATACTTCTGGGGCGGCGGCGGGATGCCGTACGACGCCAACCTCGACAAGCCGCTCATCGCCGCGGTCAACGGATTCGCCGTCGGTGTGGGCCTGACGCTGGTGATGCAGTGCCAGCTGCGGGTGATGGCCGACGACGCGTGGCTCGGCGACCAGCACACCAACGTCGGACGGCTCGGCTCACCGCAGGCCAAGTTCCTCGCGCTGCCGCGCGCGACCGCCGCGTACCTGACGCTGTGCAACGGCCGGCTGACCGCCGAGGACTGCTACAGCCAGGGCATCGTGAACAAGGTCGCCCCGCAGAACGAGATCATGGCGAAGGCCGAGGAGCTCGCGGCGATGGTCGTCGCCGGTTCGCCGAGCGCCGTGCAGGCCGCGACGCGCGTGTACCGCATCGCTTCGCTCAACCCGGCGCTGGACGAGTACACACGCCAGCTCGACCGCGACGTCGCCGCCACCGACGACTCGAAGGAAGGCAGCCGCGCGTTCGTCGAGCGCCGTTCACCTGTGTGGCAGGGCAAGTGACCCCGCTGCAGCGACTGCTTGCGCCGCGCTCGGTCGCGGTCGTCGGCGCGAGCGACCGGCCGGGCAACCGCGGCGGCGCGGCCGCCGCGCTCATGCGGAAGTTCGGCTTCGCCGGCGAGGTGCACCCCGTGCACCCCACGGCGGAGACGGTGGCCGGCTACCCGGCCGTGCGATCCGTGGCCGAGCTCCCGTCCGATGTGGACGTCGCGATCATCGGCCTCGGCGCGGCGAACGTCGCCGGCGTGGTGCGTGAGCTGCACGACGCCGGCGTCCCCGGCGCGATCGCGTGGGCCGGCGGGTTCAGCGAAAACGGGGCCGAAGGCGAACGGCTGCAAGCGGAACTCGCCGAGGTCGTGCGGTCGACCGGCGTGCGGATGATCGGGCCGAACTGCCTCGGCGTGGTGAACACGGCCGTCGGCTTCACCGGCACGTTCGCCACCTGGCTGCGCGGCACCGACCGGCTGCTCACGAGCGGCATCGCCATGGTCAGCCAGAGCGGAGGGCTCGCGGCGAACGCGCACGCGTGGTCGCAGGAGTCCGGCATCGGTTTCCGGTACATGATCAGCACCGGTAACGAGGTCGACCTCGGGGTCGTGGACCTGCTCGAGACCGTGGTCGAGGATCCCGGCACGGAGATCGTGCTGGCGTACCTGGAAGGTGTGCGCGACGGCGCCCGGTTCGCGGCGATGCTGCGCCGCGCGCGGGAACTCGGCAAGCCGGTGCTCGTGCTGAAGGTCGGTCACTCGGCCGCGAGCGCGGCGGCCATCGCCGCGCACACCGGCGCGCTGGCGGGCGAGACGCGCGTGTGGGACGCCTTGCTGGAAGCGGAGGGCGCCGTGCAGGTGCGCTCCGTGGAGCAACTGCTCGAAACCGCGGGTTACCTGCACGGCCGGGCCGGCCTGCCGCCGCTGCGCGGGCGCCGCGTCGTGATCATGGGCCACGGCGGTGGCGCCGGGGTGCTGGCGTCGGACCAGTGCGCGCTGGCCGGGCTGGAGGTGCCGGCCCTGTCGGAGGAGACGCGGGCGGCGATCGCGCCGACCATGCCGGAGATCGCGTCGACGAAGAATCCGGTGGACCTCACGCCGGAGGCGTATGTCCAGGACAAGTGGCGGCTGCAGCTGCCATCCACTTTGGACGCACTGGGCCGCTCGGGGGAGGCGGACGTGCTGCTCACGCAGTTCAGCGTGGGGGAGAGTGTGCATCCCCGCGACATCGCCGGTCCCGTGATCGACCTGCACCGGCGCGGGGATCTGGCGGTCGCGGTGTACTCGCGCGCGACCACTCCGGACGCGGCGAAGCTGTACGCCGACGCGGGGATCCACGTGTTCACCGACCAGCGCGCGGCCGTGGAGACCCTGGGCCTGCTGACGCGGCCGCTCCAGGTGGACGACGCCGTTTCGCGCGCGGTGCTGGCCGACGCGCCGGGCCTGGTGACCCCTGTGCAGGACACGGCGCTGCCCGCGGTGGCGAGCGGTGACGTGATCGCCGAGCACGACGTGCACCGGTTGCTGGCGGAGGCGGGCTTCGACGTGCTGCGCGGCGAAACCGCGAAGTCCGCCGAGGAAGCCGGGGCGCTGGCGGAGAAACTGGGCTTCCCGGTGGTGCTGAAAGCGTTGTCGCCGCAGATCACGCACCGCGCGGCGGCGGGGCTGGTGCGGCTGGGCGTCGCCGACCGCGCGACGGCGGAACAGGTGTTCCGGGAGTTCGCGGCGCGCACGGATGCGCTCGGCGCGGACCTGATCGGCGTGCTCGTGCAGCAGTCCGCCGTGGGTGGCACGGAACTGCTCGTGTCCGGGTTCCGCGACCCGGTGTTCGGCCCGGTGGTTTCATGCGGCGCCGGGGGCGTGGCGACCGAGCTGATCGACGATGTCAGCTTCGCGCTGGCCCCGCTCGACGAAGCCGCGGCGCTGGCGTTGCTGCGCCGACTGCGGACCACCGGCAAGGCGAAGGGCTTGTCCCTTTCGGACGCGGGCGCGCGGGCGGTGGCGTTCCTGGTGCGGTTCGCGCGGTTCGTCGAACGGCTGCCGTGGACGGGGTTCGTGCTGGAGCTCAACCCGGTCTCGGTGACGGCGCAGCGCGCGGTGCCCCTCGACGGGCTGGTGGTCGTGAGTGACGCCGCGGAGGTGCCTCGGTGACGGACTTGCTGCTCGCCGGTGGTGAGGTCGTCGACGCGGGCGCCGGGCTGTCGGGGCGGCTCGACGTCGCGGTGACCGGGTCGGTCATCACGGCGATCGGGCGCGACCTGGACCGCGCCGGTGCGGGCCGGGTGGTGGACGTGACCGGCAGTCTCGTCGCCGCCGGTCTCGTCGACCTGCACACGCACGTGTTCGCGCCCGGTTCGGCGCTGAGCATCGACCCGGACGTCGCCGGTGTCCTGTCCGGGGTGACGACCGTGGTCGACGCGGGCAGCTCCGGCCCGGAGAACTTCGCGGAGTTCGCCGCGCTGCTGCCCGGAGCCCGCACCGAGGTCGTCCCCTTCGTCCACATCGGACGACGCGGGCTCGCGGTCAAGCCCGATGTGACCACAGCGGACGACCTTGATCCGGACGGTGTCCGGCGCGTGCTGAGCTCGTCCGCGGGGCTCGTGCGCGGGATCAAGGTGCGCGTGGTTTCTCCGGCGTTGCAGGGGCCGGGTCTGGCGATGCTGCGGACCGCGCGCACGGTGGCGCGTGAGGCGGGCGTGCCGCTGATGGTGCACGTCGGTGACATCGGCGGGCTGGCCGGCCCGAGCGTCGGCCCGGAGACGCTGGAGCTGCTGGACGCGGGCGACATCGTCACGCACGTCTTCACCGCCAACCCGGGCGGAGTGCTGGACGCCGACGGCAAGCTCCTGCCCGAAGCCCGGGCGGCCGCCGAGCGCGGCGTGCTGTTCGATTCCGCGCACGGCTGCAAGAACCTGTCGTTCGACGTCGCCCGCCGTGTGCTCGACCAGGGCCTGCCGCTGCACGCCGTGAGCACCGACCTGACACTGACCGGGCAC
The DNA here is from genome assembly GCF_016889705.1 of Amycolatopsis sp. FDAARGOS 1241. Taxonomy (NCBI): domain Bacteria; kingdom Bacillati; phylum Actinomycetota; class Actinomycetes; order Pseudonocardiales; family Pseudonocardiaceae; genus Amycolatopsis; species Amycolatopsis sp. FDAARGOS 1241. The sequence goes on along the minus strand of NZ_CP069526.1, from coordinate 6,115,385 downwards.
GGGGAGATCGTCTTCAGCCTCACCGAGGTGATGAGCCGTTACCTCGCCTTGGGGTTCGACGTGCCGGAGGTGCTCACGATGGCCACCGCCGGCCCCGCGGCGGCCGCCGGCATCGCGGACCGCGCCGGCCGCCTGGCCGTCGGCCGCCCCGCGGACCTGTCGGTCCTCTCCCTTGCCTCCGGCGACTGGTCGGTGTCCGACTCGACGGGTGCCGCGCTGCGGCTGGACCGGGCGTTCGTGCCGGTGCTGACGGTGCGCGCGGGTGCCGTGGTGGAACCGGGCGAGCCCCCGCATCCGTGGGGTTGGGAGCCGACTTCGGTGGCGGCCTCGGCGTGTTGCTGAGCGGGGCCGGGAAGCCTTTCGTGGCCGGGCTTGCTCGCCGGTGTGAGCGAGCCCGGCGTGGGCTTGTCCGCGGCGCTTCCGCGCTGCGGGCAAGCCCCGGCGTTCGTCCGATGCTGACGGTCTGAGGGTGCCCCGGTGGAGCCCGGTGTGCGGTCGCCTCCGTGCGCAGACAGCCGGCTCCCGGCCGGCTACCGACGCGGGTTGGTCCGGCCAGGCTGTTTCCGCCCGGGCGGCGCGCAGCCCGGTTCAGCCGAGCCGGGCTTCGGCGCGGGTCGGCTGGAAGAGCTCGACCGGGTTGCCCGCCGGGTCGTCGACGAGGGCCTGGCGTCCGCCGATGCCTTCGATGACGTCGCTGCGGAAGGGCACGCCGTCGGCGCGCAGGCGGGCCACCACGGTGTTCAGGTCGTCGACCTGGAGGGCGAAGCGGTTCCAGCCGCCGGGTTCGGGGACGCGGCCGTCGGGCATCGCCTGGCCGCCGCCGGGCCCGCCGCCCGGGGCGCTGAGCACGAGGCGCAGGTCGCCGCGGGCGAGCATCGCGAAGGCCGGGGCGGGGTGCATCACCTCGGTGAACCCGAGGTGGTCGCGGTAGAACGCGATCGCGGCGTCGACGTCGTCGACGATGTAGCGGACGCTGACTGTGGCCATGGCCGCCTCCCGGCCTGCCACCTTACGCCGCGAAGGGTCACGCACGGCCGAATCTCGCACCCCATTCCCGCACCCGGTCGCGCAGCTCGGCAGGCTCGACGATGTGGAAGTCGGCGGCGACGGCGCCGAGCGCGAACGTGGGCCACTCCAGGGCATCGGCGGTCATCAGCACCCGGCAGCGGCCCGGTTCGAGCTCTTCGACCGCGGTCCACTGCCCGATCCGCTGCCGTACGACGGCGGCCGGGGCCTCGACGACGGCCTCGACCCGATAGGGCCGCGGCACGGTGACCAGGCGGGCGCGCACGAACTCGGCGGCGTCGTCCGCGGGCAGCCGGCGCGGGCGGAAGCGGGCGCCCGTGCCCTCCGGCCCGGTGATCCGGTCGACGCGGAAGCTGCGCCAGCCGTGCCGCTGGAGGTCGTAGGCGACGAGGTACCAGCGGCGGCCCACCGGCACGAGCCGCAGCGGTTCGACGTGCCGTCGCGTGGCCGCGCCACCGGCGGCGACGTAGGCGAACCGCAGCCGTTCGCTGTCCCGGCAGGCGAGGGCCACCGCGGTGAGCACGCCCGGATCGACGTCGGCGCCGGTGCTGCCGTTCCAGCTGAACGGCACGGTCATGGCGCGCAGCGCGTCGACCCGGCGGCGCAGCCGGGCCGGCATCACCTGCACGAGTTTCGCCAGGACCCGCAGCGACGACTCCGCGAGGCCCTCGACCGAGCTCTGCGCGGCGGCCTGCAGCCCCACCGCGAGCGCGACGGCCTCTTCGTCGTCGACGACCAGCGGCGGCAGGGCCGCGCCCGGCGCGAGCTGGTAACCGCCGTCGACGCCGCGCTGCGCGTCCACCGGGTAGCCCAGCTCGCGCAGGCGGTCGACGTCGCGGCGCAGCGTGCGGATCGACACGCCCAGCTTCTCGGCGAGTTCGGCGCCGGGCCAGTAGCGGTGGGTCTGCAGCAGCGACAGCAGACGCAGCGTCCGCGAACTCGTGTTGGCCATGGACCCAGAGTCTTCCCCATAGCGGCCAGAAAGTGGCCTGAATGGGGTTTACCTTGGGTTTTACCAGCCGAACACGAAAGGACGAAGCCGTGAACGAGACCCTCACCGCCGACGTGACCACCGGCGAGCGCGCGGACCTGCTGGCGATGCTCGGGAAGCACCGGCACTTCCTGCGGTTCACCACGCGCGACTTGACCGACGAGCAGGTCGGTCTGAGGACCACCGCGAGCGAGCTGTGCCTCGGCGGCCTGATCAAGCACGTGACCTCGGTGGAGCGCGGCTGGGCCGACTTCATCGTCGAGGGCCCCTCCGCCATGGGCGACTTCGACTCCATGACCGAGGCCGACTTCGCCCAGCGCGAGAACGAGTTCCGCATGCTCCCGGGCGAGACGCTGGCGGGCGTGCTCGCCGACTACGACGCCGTCGCCCGCCGCACGGACGAGCTCGTCGCGACCCTCCCCGACCTGTCCGCCACCCAGCCGTTGCCGAAGGCCCCTTGGTTCGAGCCCGGTGGCGCCTGGTCGGCCCGCCGCGTGTTCATGCACATCATCGCGGAGACCGCCCAGCACTCCGGACACGCCGACATCATCCGCGAATCCCTCGACGGCGCGAAGAGCATGGGCTGATGCCCGGTGGCGGGCAGCTCGGCGTCCGGCCGAGGTGTCCACAGTGGCCGCCGCGGGGCGGGCTCGAAGGGCTGCCCCGGTGCCGTGGCTCCCCTCGACCGCGTGGGCGGACAGCTCGGCTCAACTTGGCCGGACAGCCACTGTGGACCCAGGCGGGTGGTCAAGAACCCACCGCATTGGCTGTCCGGTAAGCGAAAGCGATGATCGGCCCCAGGGTGGCGCCGCCGGCCCAGTAGGCGCGGCCGGAGGCCGAGGCGACGCAGTTGCCGACCCCGTAGCGGCCCGGGATGGGGACGCCGAGGTCGTCGAGGACGTGGCCGTCGGGGCCGGTGCGGGGGCCACCCTTGGTGTCGAGGACACCACCGGTGACGAGGGCCGCGTAGTAGGGGCCGGTGGGGCTCAGCGGCCACATCGTGGGGTTGGTGCGGCCGGGTTCGTCCTTCACCGGGCCGTTGAACACGAGCTGGATGGCCGTCTCGCCGCGGGCGAAGTCCTCGTCGCGGCCGTTGGCGGCGAAGCGGTTGAACCGCGAGATCGTCGAGGGCAGGTTGGCAGCGAAGTCGTCGGCGAGGGTGAAGCCGCCGGTCTCCGCGTGCAGGCCGGCGAGGCGTTCACGGATCTTCGCGGTGAGTTCGCCGAGCGTCGCGGCCTTGAGGACGTGGCTGTCGTCGCTGCCGGGCGGCACGATGAGGCGGCCGTACTCCGTGCTGGCGGAGTGGTCCTGGCTGCGCTGGTCCCACAGCTGCACGAGCACGAGGTTCGGGTAGGCGCCCGTCGCCGGGTCCCAGCGGAAGAAGGTGCGCGCCGACTCGTTGTCGGGCAGCTTCTCATTGGCCACGCGCCGGCCGTGGCGGTCGACCAGGATCATCGAGTCGCCCGCCACGGAGAACATGCCGACCAGGTCGGCGCGCCCCGCGCCCGCCAGCGGCACCGGGCACATCCACGCGTGGTTCATCGTGCCCAGCTGAGCGCCGATCGACGAGGCGATGCGCAGAAAGTCTCCTTCGTTGGTCGGAACCGCACATCCCGGGTACGCCGGCACGCCGAGGTGGTTGCGCCGCAGATCGTCGTCGTGGGAGAAACCGCCCGTTGCGAACACGACACCTTTCCGTGCGAGAACGCGCACAGTCTGTCCCGAAGCAGTCGTGGCCTCGACGCCGGCGACGCGCCGGCTGTCGACTCCGCCATCGACGATGAGCCGCTGAACCCGGTGGCCCGTCCGCACGTCGACACCGTCGCGCGCCGCGGCCGCGGACAGTTGCGCGACGGCGGCGACGACGACGGGTGGCTCGGCGAGGTCGAGCCCGCCCTGTCGGCTCCCGCGGTGCTGCTGCGTCACGTCGAACGCCTGCACCCCGCACGCGCCACCCGGCTCGCCGCGCTCCTGACCGGCGGCCACCAGGCGCGGGTGGTCGCGACGTTCACGACCGGCACCGGCTGTGCCGAGGTGTTGCGCATCGGCTGGTCGCCGGTCGAGATCCTCGTGCCGAGCCTGCGTGAGCGCACGGCCGACATCCCGGCGCATGCCCCAGCGCTTCGGCGAGGGCGCGCACTTCACGCAGGACGCGCGCGCGACCCTGCAGCGCCACGACTGGCCCGGCAACCTCGTGGAGTTCAAGGCCGCCGTCGCCGCGGCGCGGGAGGAGGCCGCGGGCCTGACGATGAGCGCGGGCCACCTGCCGGGCCGGCTGCGCTCCTCGCCGGCGCCGCCGCGGCTGACGGAACTGGAGAAGGCCGAGCGCCAGGCCATTGCCGACGCGTTGCGCACGGCCACCGGAAACCGCGTGCGGGCCGCCGCCCTGCTCGGCATCAGCCGGGCGACGCTCTACCGCAAGCTGCGGCGCTACGGCCTGGGGTGAGTGGTCAGGCGGTGCGGTCGCCGAAGGATTCGAGCAGGGTGCGCAGCGCGTCGGCCAGCGCGGCGCGCTCCAGGGGATCGAGTGCGTCGAGGACGCGGCGCCCGGTGGCGAAGTGGTCGGGCAGCACGCGGTCGATCAAGGCGCGGCCGTCGTCCGTCAGCGACACGACGATGCCGCGGCCGTCGGTGGCGCTGCGGCTGCGCGTGATGAGGCCGCGGTCTTCGAGGCGATCGAGCCGCTGGGTGACCGCGCCGGACGTGACCATCGCCGAGCGCATGAGCTCCGTCGGGGTCAGGTGGTGGGGCGGGTCCCTGCGGCGCAGGGTGGCGAGGACGTCGTAGGAAGGCGCGTCGAGGCCGTGCCGGGCGAACGTGCGGGACAGTTCCGAGTCGACGATCCGGGACACGCGCTTGAGCCGGCCGAGCACGGCCATCGGCGACACGTCGAGGTCCGGGCGCTGCTCAGCCCACTGCGCGAGCACGGTGTCCACGTGATCGGCCATGGCGCCAGCCTACGGCCGTCTCAATGCCGGCGAATCCGGGTGAGTGGTTGCTCCGTTTGGCCGCCCCGGACCGCCGACCTGCGGCGATGGGGCCGACCAAGATCCCGGGCCGTGAAAAAGTAACCGAACCCGGTAGGGTCCGGCACGTGGCTGAGGCGTTCGGGGCGGCTCGGCGGCACGCGCTCGCCGCGGTGCTGCTCGTGTGCGTGGTGGTCGCGCCGGCGTGCGCGGCTTCGGTCGCAGCCGTCGGACGGCTCGGTGAGGTCGTGGAGACGGCCTCGGGTGCCGTGCACGGGATCGCGGAGCCCGATCACCGCCTGTTCGAAGGAATCCCGTACGCCGCGCCGCCGGTGGGGGAGCGGCGCTGGCAGCCGCCGGCGCCGCCCGCGTCCTGGACCGGGGAACGCGACGCGACCAAGCCCGGCCCGCGCTGCCCCCAAGGCACCGGTGCGGGCACCAGCGAAGACTGCCTCTACCTCAACGTCTGGACACCACCGGCGCCGGCCGCGAAGAAGCCGGTGCTCGTGTGGATCCACGGTGGCGCTTTCCTCGACGGCAGCGGCGACCGCTACGACGCCCGCCGGCTCGCCGCCCGCGGCGACGTGGTCGTGGTGACGATCAACTACCGCCTCGGCACGCTCGGCTTCCTCGCCGACCCGTCGCTCGGCGCGCAGCCGGGCAACTACGGGTTCCTCGACCAGCAGCAGGCCCTGCGCTGGGTCCACGACAACATCGCGGCCTTCGGCGGCGACCCGGGCGCGGTCACGATCGCCGGCGAATCGGCGGGTGGCATGTCGGTGTGCGACCACCTCGTCGCGCCCGGCTCGCGCGGGTTGTTCCGGGCAGCGGTGATCCAGAGCGCGCCGTGCCAGGCGCAGGCGACGCTCGCGGCCGCCGAGAAGTCCAGTGTGGACTATTCGGGCGCACACGGCTGCGCCGACCGCGCGAAGGCGGCAGCCTGCCTGCGCGCGCTGCCCGTGGCGAAACTGCTGCCCGCGCCGGTGTACGCGTCGATCTCCGGCGTCGAGTTCCCCGGTCCGGTCACCGGCGGGACGACGCTGCCGGTCGACCCGGTGGCGGGAGTGGAGAACGCCGCCCCCGTCCCGGTGCTCATCGGCACGACCCACGACGAGTTCACGTACTTCCTCGCCCAGCAGCTCGCGGCCGGCGCCGAACCCGTCTCCCCGAGCGGGTACGCCGCGGCGCTCGGACGTGTCTTCAAGGACGGCCCGGCGGTCGCGGCGCAGTACCCACCGTCCGCCTTCGACGGCGACGCCACCCGCGCATACGCCGCAGCGGTCACGGATTCGACGTTCTCGTGCGTCGCCGACCGTCTCGCGGCGGGCCTGCCGTCCACCCGGCACTACGAATTCGCCGACGCGACCTCCCCGGCCGCTGCCGGCCTCGCCGCACCATTCCCGCTCGGCGCGGCCCACACGTCCGAACTCCCGTACCTGTTCGACCTCGACGGCCCGCCCGCCTCGTTCACCCCGGCCCAGCAGTCCCTCGCCGACCGCATGGTCGACACCTGGTCCGCGTTCACCGCCGGGAAACCGCTGCCGGACTGGCCCGCCGGCACCGTGCAGTCCTTCGCCGCCGACGGCGTCCACCCGGCCCCCGGCTTCGCCGCGGACCACCACTGCCCGTTCTGGCAGCAGAACAGCAAGTGACTCACTGACGCAGTTGCTCTGCCCCACGCGGGTGTTTCGCCCGCGCCGGGCGAGTTCAGCGCCGTCAGCCGCTCCTAATGTCGGCTCTGGGAAGGGGAGGGAGGGCCGATGCCGGGTCGGGAACGGGGTGCCGCGCCCGCGCAGCTCCTGCGCGCTCAGCCCGACGACGTCCTCGAAAAGGCCGCCGCGGGCGAGGGTGCGGCGGTCGGGCGCGTGCTTCCGGCGATCAAGCCGTTCGTGGTGCGGTATTGCCGCGCGCGCCTGGGCCGCCAGGAGGACGAGTTCCGCAACGCGGACGACGTCGCACAGGAGATCTGTCTCGAGGTGCTGGCCGCGTTGCCCGGCTACCGCGCGTCCCGCCGGCCGTTCCTGGCATTCGTCTACGACATCGCGCGGCGGACCATCGCGAGCATCCCGGTCGGCGCCGAGCGGGCCGGCGGGCGGCACGCGGTCGGCGGCCGGATGACCGAGCTGATGCGGTCCCTGCCCGAGCGCCAGCGCGAGATACTGGTGCTGCGGGTCGTCGTCGGGCTGTCGGCGGAGGAGACGGCCGAAGCGCTGGGTGCCACCTCAGCCGTCGTGCTCGTGCAGCAGGACCGCGCCCTGACTCGCTTGCGGGCGGAACTGCACCCGGCCGGCGGCTGAGTGCGGCAGCATGGCGCCCATGACCGTCACCGCCGAGGACGTCGGCCACGCGCTCGCCGCCGTGGAAACCGCGCTGAGCCCCACCGTCGATGCGGATTGGACGCGGCACGCCGGCGAGCTCGATTGGGATTGCCGCCAGACCGCGGAACACCTGGGTGACACGCTGTTGTCGTACGCGGCCCAGCTGGTGGCCCGCCCGGAGGACCACTACGTGCGGTTCCTGGCGAAGGCCGACGAGGACGCGTCGGCCGCCGAGCTGCTTGAGTTCGTGCGCACCGGGGCGCGGCTGCTGGCGGCGGCCGCCCTCGTGAGCCCGCCCGGAACGCGCGCCTACCACCCGACCGGGTACGCCGATCCGGCCGGGTTCGCCGCGATGGGATGCGCCGAGCTGCTCCTGCACGGGGAAGACCTGGCGCTGGGCCAGGAAACCACCATCGATCCGCCGCGGGAAGTGTGCGCGCGGGTGGTCGCGCGGCTGTTCCCCGGCACGGAGTGGGCGTCCGATCCGTGGGACGCGCTGCGGTGGTGCACCGGCCGGATCGCGCTGCCCGGCAGGTCACGCCGCACGGAGTGGCGCTGGCGGGGCGCACCGCTGGGGGCCTGAACGTCCCGCAGTGTGAACGCGGCTGACCCGTGCCGGCCACGTCCGGTAGTCTCGGTCACTGAGGTCGAGAGGCGCTGCAACGGACCACGGCGGTCCGCCACGCTCGGCCCGACGTCGAACCGCAAGGGCGCCTCCGTGACGACTACGGAGGTGGCATGACCCAGCAGCGCAAGACTCAGCAGCGCAGGACTCAAGACGTGCGGGACCTGCTCGACCAGCGCATCGCCGTGCTCGATGGCGCGTGGGGCACGATGCTGCAGAGTGCCGGCCTGACCCCCGAGGACTACCGCGCACCATGGCTCGAAGGCCACCCCAAGGACGTCACCGGCGACCCGGACCTGCTGAACCTCACCAAGCCCGACGTGGTCCTCGACGTGCACCGCCAGTACCTGGCCGCGGGCGCCGACATCACGACGACGAACACGTTCACCGCCACGAGCATCGGCCAGGCCGACTACGGCCTGCAAGACCACGTGCGGGAGATGAACCTGCGCGCCGTCGCCCTGGCGCGCCAGGCCGCCGACGAGTTCGGCGGCCGCTTCGTGGCCGGCTCGATCGGCCCGCTGAACGTCACGCTGTCGCTCTCGCCGCGCGTGGAGGACCCGGCGTTTCGCGCCGTGACGTTCGACGAGGTCAAGGCCGCCTACGCCGAGCAGATCAAGGCTCTCGCCGACGGCGGGGTCGACTTGCTGCTCATCGAGACGATCTTCGACACGCTCAACGCCAAGGCCGCGGTCACCGCGGCCCGCGAGGTCGCGCCGCACCTGCCGCTGTGGATCTCGGTGACGATCGTGGACCTGTCCGGCCGCACGCTGTCGGGCCAGACCGTCGAGGCGTTCTGGAGCTCCATCGCGCACGCCGAACCGCTGGTCGTGGGCGTGAACTGCTCGCTGGGTGCCGCCGAGATGCGCCCGCACGTGGAGGAGCTGGCGAAGATCGCCGGCACCTACACCGCGTGCCACCCCAACGCCGGGCTGCCCAACGCGTTCGGCGGCTACGACCAGACGCCCGGCGAGACCGGCCACATGCTCGGCGAGTTCGCGGGCGAGGGCATGGTGAACATCGTCGGTGGCTGCTGCGGCACCACACCCGCGCACATCGCGAAGATCGCCGAAGCCGTACGGGGCCTGGCACCGCGCCCAGTGCCCGAGCAGCCGCACCGCACCCGCTTCAGCGGGCTCGAGCCGTTCTCGATCGGCGAGGACACCGGGTTCGTGATGATCGGCGAACGCACCAACGTCACGGGCTCGGCGAAGTTCCGCCGCCTCATCGAGGGCGACAAGTACCAGGAGGCGGTCGACGTCGCGCTCGAGCAGGTGCGCGGCGGCGCCAACCTGCTCGACGTGAACATGGACGCCGACCTGCTCGAGTCCGAGGAGGCGATGACCAAGTTCCTCAACCTCATCGCCACCGAGCCCGAGGTCGCCCGCATCCCCGTGATGATCGACAGCTCGCGCTGGCCCGTGCTCGAAGCCGGCCTGCGGTGCGTGCAGGGCAAGGGCGTGGTCAACTCCATCAGCCTCAAGGAGGGCGAGGGCCCGTTCCTCGAGCAGGCCCGCCGCATCCGCGATTACGGCGCCGGCGTGGTCGTGATGGCCTTCGACGAGAAGGGCCAGGCCGACACCACCGAACGCAAGGTGGAGATCTGCGCCCGCGCCTACGACCTGCTCACGCGCGAGGCCGGATTCGCGGGCGAGGACATCATCTTCGACCCCAACGTGCTGGCCGTCGCCACCGGCATCAGCGAGCACAACGGGTACGCCAAGGCGTTCATCGAAGCGCTGCCGCTGATCAAGGAGCGCTGCCCGGGCGCGCACACCTCCGGTGGCATCTCGAACCTGTCGTTCTCCTTCCGCGGCAACGACGTGGTGCGCGAGGCGATGCACTCGGCGTTCCTGTTCCACGCCGTGCGCGCCGGGCTCGACATGGGCATCGTCAACGCCGGGCAGCTGGCCGTGTACGAGGACATCCCGAAGGACCTGCTGGAGCTGGTCGAGGACGTGCTCTTCGACCGCCGCGAAGACGCCACCGACCGGCTCGTCGAGTTCGCCGAGACGGTCAAGGGCAGCGGGACCAAGCGGACGGTGGACCTGTCCTGGCGCGACGGCCCCGTCGCGGCGCGGCTGTCGCACGCGCTGGTGCACGGCATCGTCGACTTCATCGAGGCCGACACCGAAGAGGCGCGCCTGCAGTTCGACCGGCCGCTCGAGGTGATCGAGGGCCCGCTGATGGACGGCATGAAGATCGTCGGCGACCTGTTCGGTTCCGGCAAGATGTTCCTGCCCCAGGTGGTCAAGAGCGCCCGCGTGATGAAGCGGTCGGTGGCCTACCTCGAGCCGTTCATGGAGGCGGAGAAGGAGAAGATGCGCGCCGAGGGCCGCATCGACACCTCGCGCGGCCAGGGCAAGGTCGTGCTCGCCACGGTGAAGGGCGACGTGCACGACATCGGCAAGAACATCGTCGGCGTGGTGCTGGGCTGCAACAACTACGAGGTGATCGACCTCGGTGTGATGGTCCCCGCCGCGCAGATCCTCGACACGGCCGTGGCCGAGAGCGCCGACGTGGTCGGGTTGTCCGGGCTGATCACGCCGTCGCTCGACGAGATGGTCTCCGTGGCCACGGAGATGCAGCGGCGCGGGCTGAAGCTGCCGCTGCTGATCGGTGGTGCCACCACGTCGAAGCAGCACACCGCGGTGAAGATCGCGCCGGTGTACGACCACACGACCGTGCACGTGCTCGACGCGTCGCGCGTGGTGGGGGTCGTGTCCGACCTGCTCGACACGGACCGCTCCGACGCGCTCGACACCGCCAACCGCGCGGAGCAGCAGCGGTTGCGCGAGCAGCACGAGAACCGCCACGCCACACCGTTGCTCACGCTTGAGCAGGCCCGCGCCAACCGCGAGCGGGTGCCGTTCGACGACCTGCCCGTGCCGGAGTTCACCGGGCTGCGGGTGGCCGAGCCGTCGATCGCCGAGCTGCGCGAGATGGTCGACTGGCAGTTCCTGTTCCTGGCCTGGGAGCTCAAGGGCAAGTACCCGGCGATCCTCGAGCAGCCCGTCGCGCGTGAGCTCTTCGACGACGCGAACACGCTGCTGGACCAGATCATCGCCGACGGCTCGTTCACCGCCCGTGGCGTGTACGGCTACTGGCCCGCGCACTCCGAGGGCGACGACATCCTGCTCGACGGCGAGTACGCCGGCCGCGGCTTCCCGATGCTTCGCCAGCAGACGCAGAAGCCCGAAGGCCGCGCGAACCGCTGCCTCGCCGACTACCTCGCCCCGGCCGGCGACCACCTCGGCGGTTTTGCCGTCGCGATCCACGGCGCCGAAGACTTGGCCGCCCGCTTCGAAGCCGAGCACGACGACTACCGCGCGATCATGGTCAAGGCCCTGGCCGACCGCCTGGCCGAAGCGTTCGCCGAGCACCTCCACCTGGAGGCCCGCCGGCGCTGGTTCGAGCCGGACGCGCAGCCGAAGCTGGAGGACCTGCACGCGGAGCGCTTCCGCGGCATCCGCCCGGCGCTGGGCTACCCCGCGAGCCCCGACCACAGCGAGAAGAAGGACCTCTTCGACCTGCTCGGTGCCCGTGAGCTCGGCATCGGCCTCACGGAGTCCTACGCGATGACCCCGGCCGCCGCCGTCAGCGGCCTGATCTTCGCGCACCCGCAGTCGCGCTACTTCACCGTCGGCCGCCTCGGCCGCGACCAGGTCGAGGACTACGCCCGCCGCCGGCGTCTCGACCTCGAAGAAGTGGAGCGGTGGCTGCGGCCGAACCTGGCCTACTGACGAGGGGTTTCCCCTGACTGACGGCGCCGGGCCGGTGCGGACCGATTCCGCGCCGGCCCGGCGCCGTTGTGGTGCGGGGAAATCCGGACACAGCGCGCGAACGGGGCCGGCTCGCCACGACCGCAGCCACACCGACCTGCGCCGCAGCACCGCGACGGCTACCTTCTCCTCCGTGCGTGGATTCAGTACGATCAGGTTCGGCGCGGTCGTGCTGCTCGTGGTGGTGGTTCCTCGCGGCACCGCTGCGGTGCCGGCGGTGGCCGTGAGCCCGTGATGGTGGTTCCTCGCGGCAGCGCTGCTGGGGCTCGCGCTCACGGGGGTGTACGGCGTGTGCCAGCGGCGCCATTCGGTGCTGCGGAACTACCCGGTGCTCGGCCACGCGCGCTTCCTGCTGGAGGCGATCCGTCCGGAGTTGCAGCAGTACTTCGTCGAGCGCAACTTCGACGGCCCGCCCGTTCGACCGCGACGTGCGCAGCATCGTCTACCAGCGCGCGAAGGGCACGGACGCGGAGGAGCCATTCGGGACCGAGCGCGACGTGTACGAGAGCAGGCACGAGTACCTGGTGCCGTCGATGGCGCCGGTGCCGCAGCCCGAGACGCCGCCGCGCGTGCGGATCGGTGGCCCGGACTGCGCCAAGCCGTACGACATGGCGCTGCTGAACGTATCGGCGATGAGCTTCGGTTCCTTGTCCGCCAACGCGATCCTGGCGCTCAACCGGGGTGCGGCGCGGCGGGTTCGCCCACGACACGGGCGAGGGCGGCGTCTCGGAGCACCACCTGCGCGGCGGCGGTGACCTCATCTGGGAGCTCGGCACCGCGTACTTCGGCTGTCGCACCGAGGATGGTGACTTCGATCCCGGCGAGTTCGCCGAGAAATCCGCCCACGACGCGGTGAAGTGCGTGTCGCTCAAGCTTTCCCAAGGCGCCTAACCCGGCATCGGGGGAGCACTGCCGGGATCGAAAGTCAACGCCGAGATCGCGCGCGTGCGCGAAGTCCCCATCGGACAGACGGTGATTTCCCCGCCGTACCACCGGGTCTTCAAGACGCCGCGCGAGCTCGTGCAGTTCATCGCACGCATGCGGGAGCTGGCCGGCGGCAAACCGGCCGGCTTCAAGCTGTGCGTCGGGTCGCGGCGGCAGGTGCTGGCGCCGTGCAAGGCGATGGTCGACGAAGGCGTCACGCCCGACTTCATCGTCGTGGACGGGTCCGAGGGCGGGACCGGTGCCGCGCCGCTGGAGTTCGCCGACCACCTCGGCACGCCGCTCACCGAAGGGCTGATCACCGTCCACAACGCACTCGTCGGCACGGGCCTGCGCGACCGGATCCGCCTGGGCGCCAGTGGAAAGGTCGCCACGGGCGCCGACCTCGTGAAGCGGCTCGCGCAGGGCGCGGACTACACCAATGCGGCGCGCGCGATGATGTTCGCCGTCGGCTGCATCCAGTCGCAGCGCTGCCACACCAACAAGTGCCCCGTCGGTGTCGCGACGCAGGACCCGCGGCGCGGGCGCGCGCTCGACGTCGCCGACAAGTCCGAGCGCGTGCACCGCTACCAGCGCTCGACGGTCGCCGGTGCGTTGCAGATCATGGCCGCGATGGGCGTGTCCGACCCGGCCGAGCTCCGCCCGCACATGCCCGCCGCCGGATCGACCCGCACACGATCCGCTCCTCCGAACAGCTCTACGACTGGCTCGAGCCCGGGCGGCTGCTCGCCGAGCCGCCGCCCGAGTGGGCGGCCGACTGGCAGGCCGCCGGCCCCGACCGGTTCACCGTGTAGCCGGCACTCCGGCATGTCCGGCATAGGTCCCACGGGCAGGCCGGGCTAGGGTGTGCGGAGGTTGAAAAGGCAGCCTTCGAGCCCGGGAGCGGATCTCCTCCGCACCAGGGCTCTCCTTCGTGCCGCCCCGGCACCGCGTGGCGGGGCCGGCGCGTATCCCGAAAGGCTGGTTGCTCTGTCGAACGCACTGGAGCGGGACACCACCCCGGTGGTCCCCGGAAACGGCCCGGTGGCGCCCGGCGCGCGACTGCGTGTGCTCCTCATCGAAGACGACGACGGCGACGCGCTGCTGGTCGAAGAGATGCTCGCCGACGCCGGGGTGCGGGCCACGCTCGCCCGGGCGCGCACGCTCACCGAAGCGCTCGACGGCCCGGTTTCGGCCGATTGCGTCCTGCTCGACCTGCAGCTGCCCGACGCGATGGGCCTCACCGGCCTGACCCGGCTGCGCCGGCACGCGCCCGCCACGGCCGTGGTGGTGCTGACCGGCCAGAACGACGAGACCACCGGCGTCGCCGCCGTCGCGGCCGGCGCTCAGGACTACCTCGGCAAGAACCAGGTCGACGGGCCGCTGCTGGGCAAGGCGCTGCGCTACGCCTGGGAGCGCAAGCGCGCCGAGCAGGTGGAGCAGCAGCTGCTGCAGCAACAGCTGCTGGCCAGTGAGAACTCGCGCCTCGAACGCGGCCTGCTGCCGACCCCGCTACTGGCCGACCCGTGCCTGCACCTCGCGTCGAAGTACCGCCCGGGCCGCAACGGATCGCTGCTGGGCGGCGACTTCTACGACGCCGTCGAGCTCACCGACGGCACGGTGCACCTGGTCATCGGCGACGTCTGCGGCCACGGGCCCGACGAAGCCGCGCTCGGCGTCGCCCTGCGCATCGCGTGGCGTGCGCTCGTGCTGGCCGGGATGCCGATGGCCGAGGTGCTCGCGACCGTCGAACGCGTGCTCGTCCACGAGCGGATCCGCCCGCTGTTCGCGACGCTGTGCACGGTCGTCGTGGCCCCCGGCCGCCGGTCGTTGCGGATGAGCCTCGCCGGGCACCCGCCGCCCCTGCTGATCTCCGGCGACGGCACCGGCCGGCTGCTGCCCGGCGACAAGCTGGGCGTGCCACTCGGCGTGGTCCCCGACGCCCGCTGGGACCCGCTGGAGGTCGCGCTCGAGCCCGGCTGGTCCCTCGTGCTCTACACCGACGGCATCTTCGAAGGCCGTGTCGGCCCCGGTCCCGAGCGCCTCGGCCACGAGGAGATGGGCCGGCTCCTGGTGGACCTGCTGCGCGAGGCCGGCCGCGGCGCCGACCACGCCGCGGTGCTCGACCGGCTCATCACGCGGGTCGAGGACCTCAACTCAGGCCCGCTCGACGACGACGTCGCGCTCACGATGCTCACGCACCTGCCCGAGCCGGGGCCGGCCCGATGAGCCGCTACGCCGACGCGCAGTCGCACTGGCCGATCCGCCGGTGGGTGACCGTGTTCGGGATCGTCGAGGTCGTGCTGCTCCTCGCCGCGCTGATCGCTGGTGGCATCGCCGTGAGGAACCTGAACGACGCGCGGACGCGGCTGCTCGACGAGACCGATCCGCAGCTGTTGCAGGCCAACGCGCTGTCGCAGGCGTTGCTGAACCAGGAGACCGGCATCCGCGGGTTCCTGCTCACGGGCCAGCGCGACTTCCTGCAGCCCTACGTGGCCGGCCGAGAGCAGCAGGACGCGGCCGTGAACGAGTTGCGCCGACTCGGCGCCACCCCGGGCACCGGGGCCGGCGACGACCTCGGTGCCGTACTGCGGGCGGCCGGCACCTGGCAGACCGCGGTCGCCGTGCCGACCGCGCCCGGCGCGTCGCGGCCCAGCACCGGTGCGGCCGACGCCGGCAAGACGCTGTTCGACCGCGTCCGCGGCACGCTCGACACGCTGTCGGCGCACCTGACCGCGGCGCGCGACGACGGCCGCGGCGACCTCAACCGCGCGGCCACGCAGCTGACCGTGCTCCTGGCCGTGATCGCCGGGCTCGTCGTGGTGTTGTTCGTGCTGCTGTTCTTCGGGCTGCGCCGCACGATCACGGACCCGATCACCCGCCTGGCCGCCGAGGTCCGCGCGGTGTCGAACACCGGCGACATCCACCGGCCGGTGCACGGCAGCGGCCCGCGTGAGCTCGTGGAGCTCGGCGCCGACGTCGACGCCATGCGCGTGCGGATCGTCGAGGAGGTCAACGAGCTGGAGCGCGCCCACGCCCTGCTCGACGCCCGCACGCAGGCCCTCGAACGGTCCAATTCGGACCTCGAGCAGTTCGCCTACGTGGCCTCCCACGACCTGCAGGAGCCGCTGCGCAAGGTCGCGAGCTTCTGCCAGCTGCTCGAACGCCGCTACCGGGGCCAGCTCGACGAACGCGGCGAACAGTACATCGCGTTCGCCGTCGACGGTGCCAAGCGCATGCAGGCGCTCATCAACGACCTGCTGTCGTTCTCCCGCGTCGGCCGCCGCGGCGGCGAGATGACGGTGCTGGACACCGGGAAGCTGCTCGACGAAGCGCTCGGCAACCTCGAAGCCGTGATCGAGGAGACCGGCGCCCGCGTCGAGCGCGGTGAGCTGCCCGAGGTGCGCGGCGAGGCGTCGCTGCTCACCGCCGTGCTGCAGAACCTGGTGAACAACGCCCTGAAGTTCCACGGCGAGCAGCCGCCCGTGGTGCGCGTGAGCGCCGAGCGCGATGGCGACGAGTGGCTGTTCTCCGTGTCCGACAACGGGATCGGTATCGAAGAGCAGTACGCGGAGCGGATCTTCGTGATCTTCCAGCGCCTGCACAGCAAGTCGGCCTACGGTGGCACGGGGATCGGGCTGGCGATGTGCCGCAAGATCGTCGAGTACCACGGCGGCCGGATCTGGCTCGACACCGACGTGGCCGAGGGCAGCCGCTTCCGCTTCACCCTGCCGGTGCCAGGCACGGACGCCGGCCCCGCGCACACCGAGACCCTGACCGCGACCGGGAACGAGGACGCATGACCGACACCATGGCCCCCATCGACATCCTCCTCGTCGAGGACGACCCGGGCGACGTGCTCATGACGCAGGAAGCGTTCGAGCACCACAAGATCCGCAACGCCCTGTACGTGGTGGCCGACGGCGTCGAGGCGCTGCAGTTCCTGCGCCGCGAGGAGCGGTACTCCAACGCGCCGCGGCCGGGCCTGATCCTGCTCGACCTCAACCTGCCCCGCAAAGACGGCCGCGAGGTCCTCGCCGAGGTCAAGGCGACTCCCGAACTGCGCAGCATCCCGGTCGTCGTGCTCACCACGTCGGAAGCCGAGGAGGACATCCTGCGCAGCTACGACCTGCACGCCAACGCGTACGTGACCAAGCCGGTGGACTTCGACCGGTTCGTGGAGGTCGTGCGCCAGATCGACGACTTCTTCGTCACCGTCGTGAAGCTGCCGCGCTGAGCGCCGGCAGTGGCGGACGTGCCGCGGATCCTGCACGATGGGATCTCGTGACGTCTTCTCCGCCGGATGTGCCGAGCCCTCGCGACAGCGGCGATCTGCTGGTCTCCGTGCGGTGGCGCGGGCCCGCCGCGGTGGTGACCGTGGCGGGCGAGATCGACCTGGTCACGGCTCCGGAACTGGACGAGGTCGTGTCCGGTGCGGTCGACGAGAGCCCGGACGTCCTCGTGGTGGACCTGCGCGGCGTCACCTTCCTCAGCTCCGCCGGGCTCCAGGTGCTGGCCGCCGCGCACCAGCGGCTGGGGGAGCAGCGCCTGCGCGTGGTCACCACGTCGAACGCGACGTCCCGCCCGCTCACCAGCACCGGTCTCGACGCGTGGATCGGCCTGTTCCCCACTGTCGACGAGGCTCTCAGCGGCGCCCTGGGAACGGGGGCCTGACCGTGGCCGTGCCCGAGGACGCCGCCGGGCGGGAGGTCACCCCGCTGAACTGCCCTGGCGTCGTGGCCGAGCCGGGTGCGCTGCGGACGCTGCGCCACGCGCTCACTGCGTGGGTGCGCGCCGCGGGCGTCGAAGACGACCTGGCGCAGGACATCGTGCTCGCGAGCTACGAAGCGCTCGCGAACGTCGCCGATCACGCGTATGGCACCACGCCCGGCCTCGTCGACCTCGAAGCGGTGCTGCGCCCGGGCCGCGTGGAGGTCGTGATCACCGACCACGGGCTCTGGCGCGCACCGGTGGACGACCCGAACCCGGTTTCCTTGCGGGGCCGCGGTTTGCTCCTGTTGCGGGCGAGCGCCGACCACGCCGACATCACGAGCGGCGCGGACGGCACCGTGGTCACGCTCGGGTGGAACCTGAGCCCGGTCCGCTCGCACTGACGGGCTGCGGTTCGGCGGTCTCCCCCGCCGCGCGGCGGCGCAGGAGGAACCGTTGGACCTTACCACTGGGGTTGCGGGGCAGCCCGGCCACGAACTCCACGCGCCGCGGGTACTTGTACGGCGCCGCAACGGATTTCGCGTAGTCCTGCAGCTCCTTGACCTTCGCCGGCCCGTCGTCCGCACCTTCGCGAAGCACCACGTACGCGGCCACGATCGAGCCGCGTGCCTCGTCCGGGGCCGCGACCACCGCGCACTCCAGCACGTCGGGGTGGCCCATCAGCACTTCCTCGACCTCTGGACCCGCGATGTTGTACCCCGACGACACGATCATGTCGTCGCTGCGGGCACGGTAGTGGAAGTAGCCGTCTTCGTCGCGCACGTACGTGTCGCCAGTGAGGTTCCAGCCGTCTTCGACGAACACGGTCTGGCGGTCGTCGGCGAGGTAGCGGCAGCCCGTCGGCCCCTGGACGGCGAGGCGTCCGGGGGTGCCGTCGGGCACGGGTCTGCCCTCGTCGTCGACGATCCGCGCGCGGTAGCCCGGCACGGCGCGGCCGGTGCAGCCCGGACGCGTGTCCTCGTCGGCGGCGGAGATGAACACGTGCAGCATCTCGGTGCTGCCGATGCCGTCGATGAGCCGGCGGCCCGTCGCCTCGTGGAAGTCGGTGGCGACGCTCGCGGGCAGCGCCTCGCCCGCCGAGACCGCGCGGCGCAGACCGGCGAGCAGCGGGCGGCGGTCGGACGCGAGGATCGCGCGGTACGCGGTGGGCGCGGTGAACAGCACGGTGACGTGGTGCTCCGCCGCGAGATCGGCGAGCTCGAGCGGGGTCGCGCGTTCGATGAGCAGCGTGGCGGCGCCGGCGTGCAGCGGGAACACGAGCAGCCCGCCGAGCCCGAAGGTGAACGCGAGCGGCGGCGTGCCGGTGAAAACGTCGCCCGGTTCGGGTTTCACGACGTGCCGCGAGAACGTGTCCGCGATGGCGAGCAGGTCGCGGTGGAAGTGCATGGTGGCCTTCGGCCGGCCGGTGGTGCCCGAGGTGAACGCGAGGATCGCGACGTCGTCGGCGGCGGTCTCGACGTCGTCGAACGTCGCGGGCTGCGGGGCGCTGCGCGCGGCGAGGTCGTCGGGGCCGTCGCCGCCGTAGGCGATCAGCGGCAGGTCGAACGGCAGCAGGTCCTCGGTGTAGCGGTGGTCGGCCAGTGCCAGGGTGGGGCAGGAGGCGTCGACGATCTTCGTGAGCTCGTGGGTGCGCAGCATCGGCATGGTGGCCACGGCGACCGCACCGGCTTTGAGCACGCCGAGCCAGCACGCGGCGAGCCACGGGGTGTTCGGGCCGCGCAGCAGCACGCGGTTGCCGGGCACGACGCCCAGGCTCCTCAGCGTGCCGGCGATCCGGTTGGCACGGGCGAGCAGTTCGCCGTAGGTCCAGCTGGTCGTGGGCGAGAGCACCGCGGGCCGGTCGGGTCCCCATTTCGCGACGGCTCCGTCGAGCAGCCGGGTGGCGGCGTTGAGCCGCTCGGGGTAGTGCAGTTCGGGCAGGTCGAAGTGCAACTCCGGCCACTGGTCGAAGGGAGGCAAGTTGTCCCGGCAGAACGAATCCACGTGGGCACTGGGCGTGAGCTGCACGGCTGACCTCATTTCCCGTGGCGGCCGTCAGGAGAACGCCACTGTAATACAATTTACGATCGTCAGGAAGGCGCTAGAGCGGCCGAAGGGGGCCGGGCCATGGGTGCTGCGGTGAAACCCGAGGTCGACACGCACGACCCGGACGAGGCGCGCTCCCGGCTCAGCGATGTCTACTGCCCGCACCGGCTCGACCTCGTCGGCGGCTCGCGCGGGTTCGTCTGCCGGCAGAGCTCGCGCGGGTTCGCCAAGGTGCGCTTGTTCGACCTCGTCTACGGCGGGGCCGAGGTGCGCGTGGACCCGGTGCCGTTCGACGACTTCGTGCTCGTCACGCGCCCGCTCAAGGGCCGTTTCGCGGTGCGGTCGGCAGCCGACGGACTGGTCGGCGCGGGCTCCGGCGCGCTGGTGATGGACGCGTACGGCTCCTACCAGCTGCGCTGGTACGAGGATGCCGAAGTGCTCAACACCGTGCTGGATCGCGACGGGCTCGAACGCGTCGCCGCCGAGCTGCGTGGCTGGGACGAGCCGCGCCCGGTGCGGTTCGGGCTCGGCGCGCCGGTGTCGGCGGCCGCGGCGCGCCGGTGGGACACCGCGACGCGGCTCCTGCTCGACGAATCGCGCGCGGCCGGCGGGATGGCCGGCAGCCCGCTGTTGGCCGCGCAGCTCTTCCGGCTCGCGGCGACGGCGCTGCTGGAGGCCTATCCCAGCACGTTCGGCGCCGACGACCCCGCGCCCGCCGGGCAGGTGTCGCCGGCGGCGGTGCGGCGGGCGGAAGCGTTCATCGAGCTGAACGCCGGTGACGACATCGGGTTGCTGGAGATCGCCGCGGCGGCACGGCTGAGCGTGCGCGGCCTGCAGGCGGCGTTCGCACGGGCCGGGCGGCCGTCGCCGGTGGCGTACCTGAGGGAGACGCGGCTGCGGCGCGCGCACGCGGAGCTGCGGGAGCGGTCGCCGGAGGACACGACGGTGGCGGCCGTCGCGGCGCGCTGGGGATTCGGCAACGCCGGGCGGTTCAGTGTCGAGCACCGGCGGCTGTTCGGGTGCAGCCCGGCCGAGACGTTGCGCGGCGGATCGGCCGGTTCGCGCACGCCGGGGGACGCGGAGCGCACGCTGCGTTGACTGTCCGTCACGGTCCCGAATACTCCGCTGGGCAAGCAACTCACGCACGCGGAGGAGGATCACCGTGACCGTCGAACCGGCGCTCGCTTCCCACTACGAACCCCTGATCAACGGTGAGTTCCGCTCGCTTTCGACCGAGACGTTCCCGGCGGTGGACGCCGCGACCGGCGAGCAGCTCGCCACGATCACCCGGGGCGGCAAGGCCGACGTCGACGCCGCGGTCGCCGCCGCCCGCGCGGCATTCCCCAAGTGGTCGGCGACGCGGCCCGGGGAGCGCGCGCTGCTGCTGCACCGCCTCGCCGACTGGATCGAGGCCAACGCCGAGCGGCTCGCGACCATCGACACGAAAGACATCGGCCGCACGATCTTCGAAACCCCGCTGGACCACCGGATCGCCGTGGGGCAGTACCGCTTCTTCGCCGCGGCGGCCGTGACGCACGACGGCTGGAACCACCCCGTCACCGGTGGTTGGGCGATCGCCAAGCGCGAGCCGATCGGCGTGGTCGGCCAGATCATCCCGTGGAACGTGCCGGCCATCATGACGGCGTTCAAGCTCGCCCCGGCGCTCGCGGCGGGCAACACCGTGGTGCTCAAGCCGGACGAGAACGCGTCACTGTCCACATTGGAGCTGTGTGCGAAGCTGGCCGAGCTCTTCCCGCCCGGTGTGGTGAACGTCGTGCCGGGCTTCGGCGAGGAGGCGGGCGCGGCGCTGACGGCGCACCCGGACGTCGACAAGCTCGCGTTCACCGGCTCCGCGGAGGTAGGCCGCCTCGTCGCCCACGCCGGCGCCGACCGGCTCGTGCCGGTGTCGCTGGAGCTGGGCGGCAAGAGCCCGAACATCGTGTTCCCGGACATCGAGGACCTCGACCGCGTGATCGACAACGCGACATTCGCCGCCACGTACTGCAACGGCCAGTCGTGCCTCGCCGGTACCCGCCTGTTCGTGCACGACGACCTGTACGACGACTTTCTGGGCAAGCTGCGCGCGAGTTTCGAGGGTGTGCGCGTGGGGTCCCCGCTGGACCCCGCCACGCGCCTGGGCTGCCTAGTGTCGGAGAAGCAGGGGCAGCGCGTGCTGGACTACATCGACTCCGGCCGCGCCGACTCGTCGCTCGTCACCGGCGGCGGCCGCGCCTCCGTCGCCGGCAGCGAGCACGGTTGGTTCATCGAGCCCACCGTGTTCGAAACGGAGAACTCCAGCCGCATCGCGCAGGAGGAGATCTTCGGCCCCGTGCTGTCGGTGATCCGCTGGAAGGACTTCGACGCCATGATCGACCAGGCGAACGGCGTCGAGTACGGCCTCGCCGCCGGCGTCTACACCACGGGCCTGAAGAACGCGATGCGCACGGCCGACCGCCTCCAGGCCGGGTCCGTCTGGGTCAACCAGTACTTCAACCTCGTCGACGGCTCACCCTTCGGCGGTTACAAGGGCAGCGGCCTGGGGCGTGAGTACTGCAAGGAAACGCTGGACATGTACACGCAGCTGAAGTCGATCGTCCTGGCGGAGGAACTGCCGCCGCCGCTGTTCGGCTGAGCATTACCCGCAGCGGGCGGCGGCCGGGTGGCCGGCTCCCGCCGCGGGTGTTCAGTGCCCGCCGAGGTATTGCGGGTCCGGCGGAGGGATGGGGGTGTCGGGGACACCGGCCAGCAGGGTGCTCATCGCATGGAAGTACGGCGGTGCCGCCACCGTGCCACCGAACGCGCCGTGCCCGCAGTTGCCGAGGTGGACGGGTGTGCCGGGACAGATTTCGGTGGGGTGCGAGCCATCGGCGAACACCATCGAAGAGACGGCGTAGTTGTCGACGCCGCCGACGAAGGCGACGGACTCCGACTCCTGCGTGGTGCCGGTCTTGCCGATGTCCGGGCGGGTCCAGCCGGCGGCGTGCGCCGCGGCGGCGGAGGTGCCGATCGTGGTGTCCTGCGACAGCCCGGCCTCCAGCGTGTTCGCCACGCCCGTCGGGATGACCTGCTCGCACGCTTGCTGCTTCACCGGCACCGGCCGGCCGTTGCGGTCCGTGACCGACAGGATCGGGTTCGGTGGGCACCACGTGCCGCCGCTCATCAACGTCGCCGACACGTTCGCCATCTCCAGCGGGCTCACCGGGCTGTTGCCGAGCGTGAACGACAGCAGGTTCTGGAAGTACTGCGATTGCGGCTCGTCGTACTGCGGGTTCTTCGACCGCGCGTCCGACGGGTCGGTGATCGGCGTGCTGCCCGCGTCGTTGGTCGCCATGGTGTTGCGCAGCCCCAGCTTCCGGGCCATGTCGAGCACGGCCGGCATGCCGACCTGCGATTCGAGCCCCACGAACGCGACGTTCGGCGACGTCGCCAGCCCGTTGGCGACCGAGATGGGGTTCGGGTAGCTCGTGCCGTCGTTGCTCACCGGGTAGCAGTGGGTGTACTTGTTCGCGTTCGGCGGCATGAAGCAGTCGCTGAACGGGTTGGGCAGCGGCGTGTTCAGCCCCGCCTTGCCCGCCACCATCGCGGCGGCCGTGGTGAAGATCTTGAACGACGAACCGGCGCCGAACTTGTTGCTCGCGTTCGCGACGATGTTCGTCGACGTCTCGCCCTGGGACGCGTCCGTGCCGTAGTTGCGGTTGGCGATCATGGCGAGCACCTGGTGTCCGCCGGCGCCCGGCTGCACGACGGCGAACGTGTTGGCCACGCCGTCCTGCGTGGTCGGGACGTTGGCGTCCACGGCGTCCTTGACGACCTGGCTCACGCGTGGGTCCATCGTCGTCTTCACGACGTAGCCGCCGGTGTCGATCTGGTCAGCGGTCAAGCCCGCCTGCTCGAGGTAGTCCACTGCGTACTGGCAGAAGAACCCGGCGTCCGGCGCCACGCCCATGCAGGTGCTCGACGGCGCTTGCGGGGCCGTGCCGACCACGCCGAGCGGGGTCGCTTTCGCCTCGGCTCCGTAGGAAGCGGGGATCGACTTCGCCGACACCATGGCGTCGATGACGGCGTTGCGCCGCTTGAGCGCGTTGTCCGGATGCGTGTACGGGTTGTAGACGCTCGGGTTGTTCACCATGCCCGCGAGCAATGCGGCTTGCGGCACGGTCAATTTGTCCGCGCTGGTCTCGAAGTACGCTTGCGCCGCCGCGCCGACGCCGTACACGGTGCCGGTGTACTCGACCACGTTCAGGTAATCGGCGAGCACGTCGTCCTTCGACACGCTCTGGCTCAGCTGCACCGCCATCTTGGCCTCACGCAGCTTGCGCGCCAGCGAATCTTCCCGGTCCTTCTCCTGTGCCGACTTGTCCCCCCGGTCGACGACGTTGATGAGGTAGTTCTTCACGTACTGCTGCGTGATCGTCGACGCGCCCTGCAGGTTGCCGCCCGAGCTGTCGTTGACCGCGGCGCGCAGCATGCCCTGCGGGTCCACGCCGCCTTCGGAGTAGAAGCGGCGGTCCTCGATGTCGACGATCGCGGCCTTCATCGCGGGGGAGATCTGTGCCGCGGTGACCGGAACGCGGTACTGCGAGTACAAAGTCGCGATCGCGCCGCCATTGCGGTCCGTCACGGTCGTCACGAGTGGCGGGTCCGCGTGCTCCAGGTCCGCGGAGATCGCGTCGACGGAGTCACTGACCTGATTGGACAGAACGCCCGCACCGATCGTGACGGGCGCCAGCACGCCCGCGACCAGGACGCCCGCCAGGACGCACAACCCGAGGAACGGGGCTACCCCCTTGCCTTTTGCCACGGTTCCCAACCTACGACGGGACTCGTGTAAAAGCTGTGGGGTGCGAGGACGAGTGTTTCATCGGGCCAACCTTCCGAGCAGTGCCGAAGCGACGCCGATGGCGATCGCCGTCGCACCCACAAGGACGCCGAAGTCCAGCGCGAGGTTGGCCGGGGTGCCGATCAAAAGTCCGCGCAGTGCGTCCACCTGGTAGCTCAACGGGTTGAGGTGGCTCAGCACCTTCAGCCAGCCGGGCATCAGGGCCACCGGGTAGAGGGCGTTGGACCCGAAGAACAGCGGCATCGTGATGGCCTGTCCGATGCCCATCAGCCGCTCGCGCGAAAGCACGATGCCGGCGATCACGATCGAGAAGCAGCAGAAGAACGCGGACCCGAGGATCACGACCACGACCATGCCCAGCAGCCGCAGCGGGTTCGCGGTGAGCCCGACGCCGAGGATCGCCGAGAGCACGAGCACCATCAGCGCCTGCACGAGCGCGCGAATACCCGCCGCGAACGCTTTGCCCGCCACGAGCGCGGCGCGCGGTGTCGGCGTCACGAGCAGCTTGGCGAGCACGCCCGCGTCGCGTTCCCAGATGATCTGGATGCCGTAGAAGATCGCGATGAACAGCGCCGACTGCGCGAGGATCCCGGGCGCGAGGTAGTCGAGGTAGGGGATCGAGCCGGTGGGGATGGCGTGGATCCGGGTGAACGTCTCGCCGAAGATCAGCAGCCACAGCGCGGGCTGGATCGCGCGCGTGATGAGCTCCGACTGGTCGCGGCGCAGCTTCTGCAGCTCCACCAGGCACATCGCGCCGATGCGCGAGAGCAGGATCCGCAGCTGTTCGAGCGGCCCCGGGTCAGCCGAGACGACGGGCGGTGCGGCGAGTGGCGCGGACATTGCGCATCCCTCCTGTTTCACTCTGCAGCGCGTCACCGGTCATCGCCCGGAACACGTCGTCCAATGTGGAGTCCGGGCCCAGCTCGGCCTCGAGCTCGGCCGGCGTGCCGAGCGCGCGGATGCGCCCGCTGTGCATGAGCGCCACGCGGTCGCAGTACTGCTCGGCCTCGTCCATGTAGTGCGTCGTCACGAGCACGGTCATGCCGGTGCGCACGCGGATCTCGGTGATGCGGTCCCACACGGCCGAGCGGGCCACCGGGTCGAGGCCCACCGTCGGCTCGTCGAGCACCAGCAGCCGTGGCGAGCTCACCAGCGCCTGCGCCAGCTCCAGCCGGCGGATCATGCCGCCGGAGTAGCCGCCCACGGGCCGGTCGGCTTCGTCGAGCAGGCCCACGAGCTCCAATGCGCGGCGCACCTCCTCGGGGCGGCGTGCGCGTGGCACGTCGAACAGGCGCGCGAACAGCGCCACGTTCTCGCGCCCGGTCAGCGCTCCGTCGGCCGACAGCTGCTGCGGCACGTAGCCGATCAGCCGCCGCACGGCCATCCGCCGTTTCGCGACGTCCACCCCGAACACGGTGATCGATCCCGAATCCATCGGCAGGAGCGTGGTGATCATGCGGATCGTGGTCGTCTTGCCCGCACCGTTCGGGCCGAGCAGCCCGAAGATCTCGCCGGGCACGATCTCCAGGTCGACACCGGCGACGGCCTTCTTGTCGCCGAACGAGTGCGTCAGGTCCGTGATCCGCACCGCCGGTGCCGGCTGGGTTTCGAGGTCGGTCACGCCTCCTCCTTCAGGACGTCCATCAGCTTTTCCAGCGCGGGCAGTGCCGCCGCGATCGACTCGGTGTCCGCTTCGGACAGGTTCTCCAGCGCGGCCGACACGAGGCCCGTGCGCGCCTTGCGCCAGCTCGCCATCCGCTCGTGCGCCGCGTCGGTGACCTCCAGCCGCGCGGCGCGCCGGTCGGCCGGATCGACCTCGCGGCGCAGCATCCCGGCCTCGACGAGCACGTTCACCAGCGTGCTCACGGAGTTGCCCGCCAGGTTCAGCTCGCGCGCCGCCGCCGCGACCCCGATCCCCGGCTGCCGCTCGACGACCCGCAGCAGCTCGCTCTGCGCGCCGGGCAGGTGGGGACCCGACACCTCCGCCCGCACCCGTCGCCGAACCACGCGCCGCACCCCGAGGACGGCGGACATCAGCCGCTCGGCGAGATCGGGAGGAAGGGCCATGCCGTCAAGGTAGCTCTGATTCAGAGCTAATTGCAACGCTGGATGTCCCGTTGGTGGTGAATACGCCGGTTGTCCCTAGGTCTGCAGCTGTGTGACCAGCAGGGAAACGCCGAGCGTGGTCATCGTCGCCGCGATGAGGGCGTCGAGCACCCGCCAGGCAGCAGGTCGCGCGAAGAGGCCAGCGAGCCTCCGGGCGCCGAGACCCAGCGCGGAGAACCACACCGCGCTCGCGAGTGCCGCTCCCGCGCCGAAGACCCAGCGGGAACTGCCGTGGCCGGCGGCGACGGAGCCCAGCAGCAGGACCGTGTCGAGATAGACGTGGGGGTTGAGCCAGGTCAACGCGAGTCCCGTGAGCACTGTGCGGCCCGGCGAAACCGGTTCTACGGCCCCGACGGTCAGCGCGCCGGGCCGAAAGGCGCGGCGGGCCGCGAGAAAGCCGTACGTCACCAGGAACAGGCCGCCGGCGACGCCGATGGTGGTGATGGCGGCGGGCCAGCGGTGCAGGACCACGCCGACGCCGCTCACGCCCGCGGCGATGAGGACGACGTCGGACAGCGCGCAGAGCGCGATGAGCGGCACGACTGAGCCGCCGCGCAGGCCCTGCTGGAGGACGAACGTGTTCTGCGCGCCGATGGCGACGATGAGCGAGAGGCCGGTGCCGAAGCCGGCCGCGAGTGCGGGAACCACGGCTTCGACCGTAAGGTCCGCCCGCGACACCAGACCAGCTAAAGATTCTTACGTAACATTAGCGCTCGTGATGTCGGATCTTCCTCTCGACCAGGTGCGGACGCTGCTCGCGGTCGTCGACGAGCAGTCGTTCGACCGCGCGGCGGCGGTGCTGCACGTGACTCCGTCGGCGGTGAGCCAGCGGGTGAAGGCGCTGGAGCGGCGCATGGGCCGCGTGCTGATCCAGCGGGCGAAACCCGTGCGGCTCACCGATTCGGGTCAGGTGCTGGTGCGGTTCGCGCGCCAGCTCACGCGGCTGGAAGCCGACACGCGCGCCGAACTCGGGCTCGCGGACAGCGGCCCGACGACCCTGCCGATCGCCGTGAACGCCGACTCCCTGGCCACCTGGTTCCTGCCCGCGCTCGCTGCCGTGCCGCCCGATCCGCCGATCTGCTTCGACCTGCGCAGCGACGACCAGGACCACACCGCCGCGCTCCTGCGCGAGGGCCTGGTGATGGCCGCCGTCACCTCGGCGCCGCACCCGGTGCAGGGCTGCACGTCGACGCGTCTGGGCCGGATGCGCTACCGCGCTGTCGCGGCACCGGCGTTCGTTTCGCGGTGGCTCGCGGACCGGCCCCTGCGCCAAGCCCTGCCCGACGCGCCCGTGGTTCTGTTCGACCCCAAGGACGACCTCCAGGACCGGTTCGTCCGCAGCGTCACCCGCCGGCCGGTCATCGGCGGGGTGCGCCACTTCGTCCCGTCCTCGGAGTCGTTCGCCGACGCGGTCGCCGCAGGCCTCGGCTGGGGCATGGTCCCGGAACTGCAGCTGCCCGAACTCCGGCTCCACGGCGACCCGCTCGTGGACCTCGCCCCCGACCGGCCCGCCGACGTCCCGCTCTACTGGCAGCAGTGGAAACTCGACTCACCCGCCCTCGCGACGGTCGCCGAGGCTGTCACGAAAGCGGCGGGCGAGAGGTTGCGCACATGATCGTCCTGAGTGGACGGATCAGCCCCGGACGCGAGGAAGCCCCCGGCGTTCACGATTCGCCGGGGGCTTCCTGTGGTGACTACTGCGCTTTGATCGCTTCGAGCAGACCCTGCCACCCAGCGCCGCCGAGTTCGATGTACCCCGCGCGGGGGTCCTTCGAGTCCCGGATGCCCCAGGCTTCACCATGGCCTGCCACTGCGACCTCGACGCAATCACTACTGGCGTTGCTGGCGGAGGCCTTGCGCCACCTGCCCGCAAACTCCTCGCTCATGATGCGCTCCGGTGCCTATCTCTCGATTCCCGGACGAGCTTAACGCTGCGCTCGAAGTCCACAGCGGTGGCCTGCAGTCGACTCCACGCAGCTTCGTACACCGCAACTTCTGCGCGATCTTCGAAGTAGATCCCGCCGGTCAAGGTGTCTTGCGTGGCATAGATCGAATCGTCGGATAGGCGGAAGAGGGAGAAAGTCGCGCCCATCGCAGAATGCCCGGTCACGTCGGTCGGAAGGATCTGCAAGGTGTTGCGCGGCTTGCTCGCCTCGTTTGCGAGCCGGTCGAGCTGGTCCGCCATCACCTCGGGACCGCCTACCGGCCGGATCAATGCCGCTTCATCGACGATGTACCACACTGGAGCCGCGATCCGGCTCTGCCGATCGAGGCGCAGCTGCACTCGCGCTTCGATCTCTTCGACTTCGGCGTCCGGAAAGAAGTGTTTCATCACTGCGCGGGTGTACTCCGGCGTTTGCAGCCGGCCGGGAATCAAGTCGATGACGTACTGGCGGATCTCGACCGCATCGCTTTCCAGCTCCAGGAAGTCTCCGAACCTGCCGAGTCCTTCGCCCAGATACGAATCCCACCACAGGCGTTGCCTGGCGCTCCGCGCGAGCACCACGAGCGCGTTCGCTGTGGCCTCATCTGCGCCCAATGCCATCGCCAGGGCGTAGGTGTCGTCGCCGTTGATCGAGCTCTTGAAGGCCTCCACCCGAGACAGCTTCGCCTCACTGAAGCCGGCAGCCTGCGCGGCCTGGGTGAGGTTCAGTCCGGCTTCTTCGCGAAGTCGGCGAAGCGCGCCGACCAGTCGACGCCGCCGCAGACCGGGCTTGTCACGCATGCCGGTTGATCCTTTCGGGGAGTGATACACGTGCGATCTTGCATAATTTGCAGATCATGTGGTGTTGTCTCACTGTAGGCGATACGACACGGATCGTGGGGGAGGAAGATCGGCATGGCGGCGAAGATTTCGGAGCCAGGTGCCTCTGCAGACGTGGGAGAAGCGCAGCAGTACGCCGTGCACTTCTGGGCGAAGGACACGCGCAACCACCGGTACCTTCGTGCCCAACTGCAGGATCCGGACCGCGACGTCCTGGTCCCCGAGTGCGCCGCGAGCGGGCCGGTCATTCCCACGCGGTGGGCGTTCCGCAGTGAGCTTTCGCAGGAGCTGGGGGAGAACCGGGACCGCGGCCGGGATTGCCGTCCGTGCTTCCGGGGCAGCCGGAGCTCACAGGCGGCGCGGTGAGCTCGCGACCGCCGGTGCTCGAACAGCTCCATGCCGCAACGGAGAGGCTGGCCGAAATCCGGCTGGCGCAGGGCTGGGGCCTCCGGGAGATGGGCCGGGTGCTCGGCGTGGGGGCGCCGACCATCCACGCGTACACGTCACGGGCGTTGACCACGAGCACGTTGCCGCTCCTCGACGCGTACGCGCGGCAGCTCGGATGCCGGGTGCGGGTGCTGCTCGTCGAGGACGACCCGGGCGAGCAGCGGCACCCGTGGCGTGACCGCATGCCGCACGGTGAGGTCTGCGCGGACACGCACGGCATGACGGAGGCGTGGCGCCTGCAGCGGAACCTGCACCGGCTGCGCCGCGAAGCCGGCCACAGCCGCGATGAGTTCGCGGCGGCGCTCGGCCTGCGGCCGATCACGCTGTGGCGGCTGGAGACCAACCCGGCGGCCGCGGACGCCGCGTTCACGAACGTCATGGTGCTGGCGCGCTTCTTCGGCTACACGCTGCAGCTGCGGCTGGAACGCGAGCAACCCCTCGCGCCCTGAACTCCCGGTCGCCGCGCCGCGGACCCCGGCGGCGGCGCGGCGGCCGGGTTCGGCGATCGCCGGGTGGCGGTCGAGCCGGAACCCCCAGGCGTTCACGATCCTGGGGGTTCCGCGCCGCACCGGTGACCGTCCGTCCTGAGTGGACCACCGGGACCGCTTCCGCGCAGTCCGGCGGGATGGTTGGATCGAGGTGTGGAGCGGAAGAAATCAGTCGAACGCCTCGTTTTCTTCACCGATGCCGTGGTCGCCATCGCGCTGACGTTGCTCGTCCTGCCGCTGGCGGACATCGTGCCGGAGCTGGTCGCGAAGCACGCCGAACCGGTCGAGGCGATCACAAAGAACTTCGGCCCGATCTTCAGCTTCGTGCTGAGCTTCGTGGTGATCGCGCGGATGTGGTGGGGCCACCACCGGATCTTCGAAGAGGTCCGCGCTTACAGCACGCCGCTCGTGTACGTGAACTTCTTGTGGATCTTCACCATCGCCGTGCTACCGTTTCCCACCGAGATCACCGGCTCGTTCGGGGCGAACCGCTTCGCGGCGATGTTCTACACCGGCACCATCTTCGCGAGCAGCGCCGCCCAGTCGGCGATGGTGCTCATCGTCCGCCGGGACCGGACCGTGGCCATGAGCGCCGATTCGGTCACCGACCGGTGGCTCGCCGGCTCGTTGCTGGCCACGCTCGCGATGCTCAACGCTTTCGTGGTGGCCGCCTTCAAACCCGCGCTCGGCTACTACGCGCTGTTGCTCCTCATCCCGGCGGGATGGGTTGCCGCGTGGCTGACCCGCCGCAAGGGCGAAAGCTGACTCAGGCCTGGGGCAGCGGCCACAGGTCGTCGTTGAGCATCCGCTTGAGGATCTTGCCCGTCGCGTTGCGCGGGAGCTCCGGCACGAAGTAGACGTCTCGCGGCACGGCGAAGCGCGCGAGCCGCTGGTGGATGTAGTGCCGCACGTCCTCCGCGTGCATCCGCGCACCGCGGCGCAGCACGACGTAGGCCGCGAGCCGCTGGCCGAACTCGGCGTCCGGCACGCCGACGACCGCGGCCTCGGACACCCCGGGCAGCGCGACGAGCGCTTCCTCGACCGGGCGCGGGAACACGTTCTCGCCGCCGGAGACGATCATCTCGTCGGCCCGGCCGGTGACGAACAGCCGGCCCGCCGCGTCCTGGAAGCCGACGTCACCGGTGGCCATCAGGTCTTTCGACCGCGGCACGCTGGACCCGTTGGTGTAGCCGTCGAAGAGCATGTCGTTGCCGACGAAGATCTGGCCCTCGTCACCGGGCGGCACGAGCTTGCGCTCGTCGTCGAGGATCGCGATGCGCGTGCCCGGCGGGCAGCGGCCGGCGGTGGTCGGCGCGGCGCGCAGGTCGACCGGGTCGGCGATGCTCGCCCACGAAACCTCGGTGGAGCCGTAGAAGTTGTAGAGGATGTCGCCGAAGGTGTCCATGAAGGACGTGACGAACGCGCCCGACATCGCCGAGCCGCTGCTCGCCACGATCCGCAGCGAAGACAGGTCGTAGCGCGCGCGCACGCGATCGGGCAGGTCGTGGATGCGCTGCAGCATGATCGGCACGGCGAACAGCGCGTCGCAGCGGTGCTCGGCGATCATGCGCAGCGTCGCCTCGGCGTCGAACCGGCGGATCAGGGACAGCTCCGCCCGCACCGACATGCCGATCTGCAGCGCCGCGAGGCCCCAGCTGTGGAACAGCGGCGCGGCGACCGCAATCTTGTCCCGCGCCCGCAACGGGATCCGCGCGAGCATGGTCGCGGCGGTGCTCAGGCCCTTCGGCGTCGGGCGGCGCGCGCCCTTCGGAGCGCCGGTGGTGCCGGACGTGAGGACCACGATCTGGCCGGGCCGCTTCACCGGCTTCGGCCGCGTGACCGGGGCGTCGTGGATCAGCTCGTCAACGGTCCGGTAGCCCTGCTCAGCGTCGTCCCACGTGCTCACGCGCGGGAAGTCGCCCCGCACGTTGGCGATGGTCTGGGCGAATTCGTCGTCGGCCAGCACCGCCGCGGGCTGGTGCTCGGTGAGCACGTCCTCGACGGCGGCGGGGGAGAGGCCGGTGTTGAGCAGCACCACGTCGACACCGAGCTTGCTGCAGCCGACGAACGCCTCGACCATCGCCGCGTGGTTGCGGCACATCAGCGCCACGCGCCGGCCGGGCTGGACACCCAGCTTCGCGAGCGAGTGGGCGAGCTGGTTGCTGCGCTCGTCGACGTCGCGGAACGTGCGGCTGTTGCGCTCGTCGTGCACCGCCACGTCGTCGGCCCCGCGCGCGGTGGCCGCGAGGTAGCCGCCGGCGATCGTGGCGCCCCACTGCGACAACGAGTTGAGCTGCTTCACGACCCGGTCGGGCCGGCCGGACTTGAGCACGCCCGCGCGCACGAGCGTGTTGGCCGTGCGCAGCGCGGTCGCGCGGTCGTACTCGGGCGGCTCGGCGGCTTCGCCGGACAACTGCAGGTCGATCCGCTGCGTCAGTTCCCTCAGCATGCCCTTGACGGACGAGCGCGACAGCAGGTCGGCGCGTTCGGCCGGGAACGACGGGAGCATCATGCGGAGCACGAGTTCCGTGGCCCCGCGGGGGAGCGGGCGCAGCTCGAACGAGACCCAGTTGCGCTCGTCGGGCAGCCCGCACCAGACCACGTGCTCGCCGGGCCG
Organism: Amycolatopsis sp. FDAARGOS 1241; assembly: GCF_016889705.1. Classification (NCBI taxonomy): domain Bacteria; kingdom Bacillati; phylum Actinomycetota; class Actinomycetes; order Pseudonocardiales; family Pseudonocardiaceae; genus Amycolatopsis; species Amycolatopsis sp. FDAARGOS 1241. Next base: position 6,082,738 of record NZ_CP069526.1, on the reverse strand, counting down.
GTACACCACCGCGTGGATCCTGCCCTCGACGAGCGTGTCGCGGTCGGGGGCCAGCCGGATGAGGCAGCGCGGACCCCGGCCGCGTTCCGCGGCGTCGGTCACCTCGCACCAGCTGATCGCCGGTACGAATCTCGGGTACAGCTCGGGCGAGCCGATGATCTGCCACACCGCGTCGGGCGGGTGCCCGATGGTGGAACTCGCCTCGACAACATCGTCTCGCATCGCGATCCGCCTCACCTCCGCGCGTGTTTGCGCTCCCCGGTACGTACCGGACACGCGTTCAGGTGCGGGGCACGCTACCAGCAAACGGCGTAACACCGGAACTGGAGAATGACCAGGAATACGGCCGGTGTGCAAATTACCGGCAAACTCTCAGGCCAGCGTTGCGGGGACGGCCGGAACCGAGGCGAGCGCCGAACCGAGCGGGTGGCCGACCGCGACCCGGACCTCGTCGCGCAGCGCGGCGAGCTTCGCGACGTCGATCCCCGTGGCGATGCCCTCGCGGTGCAGCAGGTGCACGAGGTCGTCGGTCGCGATGTTGCCCGACGCGCCGGGCGCGAACGGGCAGCCGCCGATGCCGCCGAGCGACGAGTCGAAGCGGCGGATGCCGAGCCGCAGGCCTTCCCACGCGTTGGCGGCCGCGAAGCCGTAGGTGTCGTGCAGGTGCAGGCCGAGCGGCAGCTCCGGCAGTGCGTCGCGCACGGCTTCGATCCCGCGGCGCAGCAGGCTGGGGTTCGCCGCGCCGATCGTGTCGGCGAGGTGCAGCACGCTCGCGCCGAGCTTCGCCAGCCGGACCGCGGTGGCGGCGGTGCGCGCGGGGTCGGTGTCGCCGTCGAACGGGCACACGAACGCGGTCGCGATGGTCGCCTCGATCGTCACGCCTGCATTGCTCAGGATCTCGGCGCAGCTTTCGAGCCGCGCCAGCGCGCCTTCGGTGGGGACACCGGCGTTGGCGGCGCTGTGGCCGTCGCTCGCCGAGACCACGAGCCGGACGGATCGGGCGCCGGCGTCGACCGCCTGCTGCGCACCGCGCTCGGTGAACACGAGCGTGTGCAGCGCGGCGGGGCTGGTGGCCGGGTCGAGGGTGCGCAGGAGCTCGTCGGTGTCGGCCATCTGCGGCACGCGCCGCTTCGAGACGAACGAGCCGACCTCCAGGGCGCGGAGCCCGGCGTCGACCAGGCCGCGGGCGAGGCGGAGCTTGTCGGGCGTGGGCACGGTGCGGGCCTCGTCCTGCAGGCCATCGCGCAGGACGACTTCGGTGATCAGGACTTCGTCGGTGCCGGTCATGGGTTCTCCTGTCGTCAGATCACGTGGTCGGCGCGCAGGCGCGCGCGGGTGTCGTCGTCGAAACCAAGCTCGGCCAGCACGTCGTCGGTGTGCTCGCCGAGCTCGGGGCCGAGCGTCCGGACGCTGCCGGGATGCTCGCCGAGCGCGGGGACGACGCCGGGGAAGGTGACCTCGACGTTGTCGTCGCCGATGCGCACGGCGCGGCGCTGGTGCATGCCGCGGGCTTCGAAGTGCGGGTCCTTGGTGATGTCCTCGGCGGTGAGGATCGGGCCGCAGGGCACGTCGGCGGCGCGCAGCGTGGCTTCGGCGGCTTCCTGCGAGAGCCCGGCGGCCCAGTCGCCGATGACCTGGTCGAGCCGCGCGGTGTTGGCGACGCGGCCGGCGTTGTCGGCCAGCGCCGGATCTTCGGCGAGGTCGGGGCGGCCGATGGCGTGGGCGAGGCGGCGGAAGATGGCGTCGCCGTTGCCGCTGACCACGATGTACTTGCCGTCGCCGCAGCGGTAGGTGTTGGACGGCGCGATGCCGGGCAGTGCGGAGCCGGCGGGTTCGCGGGTCGCGCCGAACGCGTCGTAGTCCGGCACGAGCGACTCCATCAGGGAGTAGACGGCCTCGTACAGCGCGACGTCGACGACCTCGCCGCCGTCGTGCTCGCGTTCGCGGCGCAGCAGGCCCATGAGCGCGCCGATCACCGCGTAGAGCCCGGCGACGGAGTCGGCGAGGCTCACGCCGACGCGCGTCGGCGGACGGTCGGGGTAGCCGGTGAGGGCGCGCAGGCCGCCGACCGCCTCGGCGACACCGCCGAAGCCCGGGCGGTCGCGGTACGGGCCGGTCTGGCCGTAGCCGGAGACGCGCACCAGCACGAGGCCGGGGTTGAGCTCCTTGAGTTCGTCCGGGCCGAGACCCCAGCGCTCGAGCGTGCCGGGGCGGAAGTTCTCCAGCACGACGTCGGCCTTGGCGATGAGCTTGCGCGCGACGTCCTGGCCTTCGGCCGAGCGCAGGTCGAGCGTGATCGAGCGCTTGTTGCGGCCGAGCGTGCGGAAGAGCAGGGAGGTGTCGCCCGCGTGCAGGCGCCAGCGGCGCAGCTCGTCGCCGCTTCCGGGGCGTTCGACCTTGACGACGTCGGCACCGAAGTCGGCAAGCAGTCTGCCGGCGGTCGGCGCGGCGATGAAGTTGCCCAGTTCGACCACCCGCACCCCGGTCAGGGGGCCTCGATCACTCATGTGTCCTCGCTTCACCACATCGTGAGTTGTTTAATCAGAATACGGGCGCGAGTGTCGCCGTCAAGACGATCGAGGCTGACTACACTCGGCTGAACAGTCAGGTGGGTCACAGAACGGGGCTTCGATGGCGGAAGAGCGGGGCGGCACCGCGCCGGTGCTGGTGCTGCGGAAGTTCAAGCAGATCCTCGAGTCGTTCACGATCGAGGAGCCGGAGCTGACCCTGCAGCAGATCACCCGCGCCACCGGGTTGCCCGCGAGCACCTGCCAGCGGCTCGTGCACAACCTCGTGCGCGAAGGGTTCCTCGACCGCTACGACGACACGTACCGCGTGGGCCTCGGGCTCGTGCGGTGGGCCGCGCCGGGGACCTTCGGGCTCGACCTGGTCCGCCTCGTGCGGCCCGTGCTCACCAAACTCCGCGACGACACAGGGGAAACCGCCTGTCTGTACGTCCGCGACGGTGCTTTCCGGACAGTGGTGTCGCTGGCCGAATCCCGGCACCCGGTGATCCGGCTGTTCGTGGTCGGCATGGTCATGCCGCTGCACGCCGGCTCCGCGGGCAAGGTCTTCCTGGCCTGGGACCGCCTCGCCCTGCGCGACGCCATCGGCCACGGCCTGGCCCGCTTCACCCAGCACACGATCGTCGACATCGACCAGCTGAACCAGCAGCTCGCCCAAGTCCGCTCCGACGGCTACGCCGCGTCCTTCGAGGAACGCGACCTGGGCGCGGCGTCGCTGAGCGCGCCGGTGTTCGGGCTCAACGGCGAGCTGAGCGCCGTGATCGGCATCGGGGCGCCCACGCAGCGGATGTCCCCGTCCGACGTGCCGAAGCTGGCGCCGCTGGTGGTGGAGGCGGGCGTCGCGGCGTCTGAGCGGTTCGGGTATCGCGCCGGGATGGCTCGCGACGTGTCGGGCTGACGGTTTCGGTTGTTCTGCTTTGCGCTGGTCAGCGGGCTGGTGACCGGTCAGTGTTGGCGCCGTGGTTCGCCGGCGCTGGGCTGGCCTGAATGCCGGCCGGGCTGGCTTGGTGAGGCAATGCCGTGGATTGCGTTGCGGCGCCTGAGCGGTTCGGGTACCGGGCCGGTGGCTGGTCACGTCGCTGGTTGACGGCTCCGTTTGCTTTGTTCTTGCGCTGGTCAGTGAGCTGATAGTGGACGGGCTCGGCGTCTGCGGCGGCGTTCGGGCTGCGGTTCGCCACCGCTGTGCTGGTCTGAGCACCGGCGGGCTGCCTCTGTGGCCGCATCGCCGTGCGTTGGCCGTTGCGGCGGCTGAACGGTTCGGGTATCGGGCCGGGATGGCTTGTGATGTGTCGGGCTGAGGGCTTTGGTCGTGCTGTCTTTGCACTGGTCAGTGTGCTGGTGACGGGTCGTCCAGTGTTGGCGGCGTGGTTCGCGGGTGCCCTGCTGGTCTGAGTGCCGATCTGAGTGCCGGCTGGGCTGGCTGTGTGGCCGCGTGGCCCTGCATTGCGTCGCGGCGGCTGAACGGTTCGGGTATCGGGCCGGGACGGCTTGTGATGCGTCGGAATCACGGCTCCGTTCGTTCCGGATTTGCCCTGGCCAGCGACCTGGGTGCAGGCCGTGGCGGCTGTGGCGGCACCGTTTGCGGCATGGCCCGCCGCCGTCGGCGGCGGCCTGAGAGCCGGCCGCAGAGCCGGCCTGGTCGCCGCCGCTCGAGGCGCGCGCTGCGCCGCCCCGAACGCATCGGGCTCGGCGGTGCTCGGTGCGAAGGCGGCCGAGCCGGGCCCGCCGCGTCGTCCCCGTAGCGGTCACCTATCCTGTTTGCGCTGGTCAGCGCACATCGGCCCCGAGCCAATGATCGGTCGATTTTGTCCAAATTGGCCAGCGGTGCGTAATTCGCCGCACTTGGCACGCGTCGAAGATTTCTTGTCGATCCTTCGCGACCCTCGGCGGGGCAGCTTTCGTGCTGGTGGGCGGCTTGTCACCCGCCCCTGTGGCTCACATCGTGCACCTGTCGGACCGTCGCGACGCTTGACGGCGCGTGGTTACCGCCACATGATGAGGGAACGAATCACATAGTGGATCCAGCGTTCGCTCGATCTGTGCGGCCATGGACAGTCAAAGGAGACGACGGATGGCGAACCCCCTCGACACGGCGGAGCCGGGGACGGCCGCGGTAGCCGCGCGGCTCGACCGGTTGCCGGTCACCCGCACCCACCGGCGCGCGACGGTCGCCGTGGGACTCGGGTTGTTCTTCGAGTTCTACGAGGTCTTCCTCACCGGCACGATCAGCTCGGTGCTGGTCAGCGAGTTCAAGCTCAGCAAGGCGGCGCTCCCGCCACTGCTGGCCTCGACGTTCCTCGGCATGTTCTTCGGGGCCCTGCTGCTCGGCCGGCTCGCCGACCGCTTCGGCCGCCGGGGCGCGTTCCTGCTGAACCTGGGGCTGTACTCGTTCTTCTCCCTGCTCGGCGCGTTCAGCGGCAACGCGATCATGCTGCTGGTCACCCGCTTCTTCGCCGGCGTGGGCCTCGGCGCGGAGCCGCCGCTCGCGGACACCTACCTCACCGACCTGCTGCCCGCCCGCAAGCGCGGCAAGATGATCGCGTGGGCGTACACGCTCGCGTTCTGCGGTGTCCCGGTCGTCGGTTTCCTCGCGAAGGGCCTCACCGAGCAGCCGATCCTGGGCATCGCGGGCTGGCGCTGGCTGTTCGTCATCGGCGCGCTCGGCGCCGGCGTGGTGTTCCTGCTGCGCCGCGGCCTGCCGGAATCGCCGCGCTGGCTGCACTCCGTGGGCCGCACGCAGGAAGCGAACACTGTCATCGGCGCGCTCGAGGCCGAAGCCGGCCAGGCGCCCGCCGCGCCGCTGAAGCAGGAGCACGCGCCGACCGGCAAGCCCGTGCGCAAGGCCGCGCCGGTCAAGGACCTGTTCGGCCCGTCGTACCGCCGCCGCACGATCATGATGACGATCTTCCACATCCTGCAGACGATCGGTTACTACGGCTTCGGCACCATGGTCCCGCTCGTGCTCGCCGCGAAGGGCTACCCGGTTTCGCAGTCGCTGCTGTTCACGGCGCTCACGTTCCTGGGTTACCCGGTCGGCTCGGCGCTGTCGCTGCCGCTCGTGGAACGCGTGGAGCGCAAGTTCCTCGTGATCGGCTCGGTTTTGCTGATGGCGGTGTTCGGTCTCGCGTTCGGGCTGTCGAACTCCATCGCGCTGGCCATCGCGTTCGGCTTCATCTACACGGCCATCAGCAACGTGTTCTCCAACGCCTACCACATCTACCAGGCGGAGATCTTCCCGACGGGCCTGCGGTCCACGGCCTCCAGCGGCACCTACTCGATCTCGCGGCTGGCCAGCGGCCTGATGCCGTTCGTGCTCGTGCCGCTGCTCGCCGCCTCGGGCGCGGCAGTGCTGTTCGTGGTGATCGCCGCGGCGCTCGTGCTGGTGGCGCTGGACATCGCGGTCCTCGGCCCGCGCACCACCGGTCGCTCGGTCGAAAGCGTGGCCGGGGAGCACTGACCCGGCTGACATGATGGCCGGGTGGAACATCTGGTCGAAGAGTACGGCCCGCGGTGGGAACCCGGTCCGTACGAGCGGGGAACCGACGGACCGCGCGTGATCCTGGTCGGCACGGACACATCGCCGACGGGGTTGCGCGCGGCCGCGTATGCGGCGGGCTTGGCCCGCCGCCAGCGCGCGCGGCTCGTGGTCGTGTACGTCGCGGCGCCGTCGCTGTGGGCCGGGCTCGCGGCGGCGGCCGTCGTCGAGGTGCAGCAACAGACCTTCGAAGAGGAGATCGAGCAGCTGCGTTCCCAGCTGCACGAGCGCGCCGACGAGCTCGGCGTGCCGGTGACGTTCATGGTCCGGCGCGGCGAGACGTACCCGGAGCTGCGTGAGGCCGCGGACGAGGTCAGCGCCGACCTGGTCGTGGTGGGCGCGTCCGAGCAGGGCGGGCACCGGCTCGTCGGCTCGGTGGGCAACCGCCTGGTGCGGGCCGCAATCTGGCCCGTGGTCGTGGTGCCCTGACCTGCCTGTTTACGGTGTGTTGTTGACACTCGCCTCGGAGTCGGTAAAAATTCTGAACCGGTAAGTTTCCTGAACCGGTCGGAGGGCAACGGTGGGTACTCGCGACGACCTGCTCGACAAGGCGGCACCGCTGGCTGCGGTGGCCGCGGACCACGCCGTGGAGACGGAACGGCGCCGGGCGCTGGCGCCCGAGGTCGTCGAGGCCGCCAAGACGTCGGGCCTGTTCCGCGCCGGCCTGCCCGCGAGCCTCGGCGGCGCGGAGCCGACGGTGGCGGCCGTGCTGCGCGCGGCCGAGCGGGTGGCCGAGGCCGACGCTTCGGCGGGCTGGTGCGTCTCGATCGCGGCCACGAGCAGCCTGCTCGGCGCGTACCTGCCGGAGAAGGGTGCCCAGGAGGTCTTCGGCGACCCCGCTTCGGTGGCCGCCGGCGTGTGGGCGCCGCGCGGCAAGGCGACCGCGGTCGACGGCGGGGTGCGCGTCTCCGGCCGGTGGTCGTTCTGCAGCGGGGTGACGCACGCGGACTGGCTCTTCCTCGGCTGCGTGCGGGACGCGAAGCTCGTCGTCGCGGCGATCCCCACCGCGGAGCTGGAGATCCACGACACCTGGCACACCTCGGGCCTGCGCGGCACCGGCAGCCACGACACCAGCGCCGACGACGTGTTCGTGCCCGACCACCGGCTGCTGTCCGTTGTGGACGGTCCGCCGGCGGGTGCCGGGCAGCTGCACCGCTTCCCGCTCTTCGGGTTCTTCGCGGCGTCGATCTCCGCGGCCGCGCTGGGCAACGCGCGCGGCGCGATCACCGAGCTCGGGGAGCTGGCCGGGGCCAAGCACCCCAGCGGGTCCCGCCGGTCGCTGGCCGAACGCACCGCCACGCAGAGCGCGGTCGCCGAGGCCGAAGCTTCGCTGCGCGCGGCGCGCGAGTTCTACTACCGCGCGATCGAGGACGCGTGGGAGGCCGCCGCGTCGTCCTCGGCGGTTCCGCAAGACGCCCGCCTCGCGCTGCGACTGGCGTGCACCCACGCCGTGCGCACGTCGGCCGACGTCGCGCGCGCCATGTACGACCTCGGTGGCGGCTCGGGAATCTACGAGACTTCACCGCTGCAGCGCCGATTCCGCGACGCGCACACCGCCACCGCGCACTTCCAGGTCAACCCCGCCACCTACGAGCTGACCGGCCGGCTCCTCCTCGGCCTGCCGACCGAGACGGCGCAGCTGTGAGCGTGTTGGGCGTTGTGACGCCGTTCTGGCTTGATCGGCCCGCGGGTGAGGCGGTCGAGATCGCGGTGGAGGCCGAGCGCAACGGGTTCGGTGGGGTGGTGTGGTGATGAGGGGTTGGGGTGTTGTGGCGCCGTGGTGGCTGGGTTGGTCGGCGTGTGCAGTTGGTGGCCTGGCGGCCGAGGGTGGCTGCGGCGGGGTGGGTCTGCTGGCTGAGGTGGTGCAGCTGTGAGCGTGTTGGGCGTTGTGACGCCGTTCTGGCTTGATCGGCCCGCGGGTGAGGCGGTCGAGATCGCGGTGGAGGCCGAGCGCAACGGGTTCGGTGAGCTGTGGATCGGGGAGATGGCGACGTTCGACGCCTTCTCGCTCGCCACGGCGGTCGGGTTGCGGACGGAGCGGATCGGGTTGCGGCTCGGGCCGTTGCCGATCGGGGTGCGGACGCCGGTCGCGCTCGGGCTGGGCGTGGCGTCGGTCGCGACGCTGGCGCGGCGGCCCGTGGGGCTCGCGCTGGGTGGCTCGAGCCCGGCGATCGTGAGCGGCTGGCACGACCGGCCGTGGGACCACGCGGCCGCGCGCATGCGCGAGACGGTGGCGGCGGTGCGGACCGTCCTCGATGGACAGCGGCTGGCGGTGCACGGGAAGCACGTGCGCAGCAAGGGTTTCCGTCTTCGGGAGGCGGTGCCGCTGCCGATCACGGTCGCCGCGTTCGGGCCGGCGATGACGCGCGTGGCCGCGGAGGTGGCCGACGAGGTCGTGCTCAACCTCGTGCCGCCGGCGCACGTTTCCCGGGTGCGCAAGGAGATCGACGGCCAGGCCGCCGAAGCGGGCCGCACCCCGCCGCGGCTCGCGGTGTGGGTGCCGGTCGCGCTCGAACCCGGGGCGGCGACGCAGCGGCAGCTCGCGGCGCAGGTCACGGTGTACTTGAGCCCGCCCGGCTACGGCGAGATGTTCGCCGAACTCGGTTACGGTGACCTCGTGGCCGCGGCGCGATCCGGCACTCCGCGCGCCTCGCTGGCGGTTCCGCCTTCCCTGGTGGGCGACGTCGGCGCGATCGGCTCGGCGGCGCGGATCCGTTCCCGCATCGCGGAGTACTTCGCGGCGGGCGCCGACCACGTCGGCCTCATCCCGGCCACGGCGGAAGACCGCGGCGGCCGCACCCTGCTGCGCGAGCTGGCCCCGTGATGGCCGGCGAAGACCAGCTGCGCCACCGCTTCACGGCGGAGTCCGTCGGGCGGGCACTGGACGTGCTGGGGGAGCGCTGGACCCTGCTGATCCTGCGCGAGTCGTTCTTCGGCGTCCGGCGGTACGCGCAGTTCGCGCGCAACCTCGGCATCCCGCGGCCCACTTTGTCCACGCGGCTCAAGCAACTGGTGGAGCTCGGCGTGCTCGACCGCGTGGTGTACGCGACCGAGCCGGACCGCCACGAGTACCGCCTCACCGCGGCCGGCAAGGACATCTTCCCCGCGCTGGTGATCCTGATGCGGTGGGGCGACGACCACCTGGCCACACCCGAGGGACCGCCGTTGGTGCTGCGTCACCACCCGTGCGGCGAGCCCGTCGCCCCGCGGCTGGTGTGCCGCCACTGCTCCGAGGAGATCACGACGGCGAACGTGACACCGGAACCGGGCCCGGGTTACCGCGAAGGGTGACCCGCCCCGGTTCGAGCGGCGAACCCCCGCCGGCGCTGCCTCCTCAGAGGCTGCGGGCGACGATGTCGCCACGGGAGGTGGTGGCGCGGATGTCGAGCTCGGTGGCGCCATCGTTCTTGAGGGCGTTGCTGATGCGGCCGGCCGCGGTGCCGGCGTCCAGGGCAGCCGAGACGCCGGCCGCGGCGGCGACCGTGATGCCGCCGGACTGCGTGTGGAGCACGACCGTGCCGCGCACGGCCGCGGCGATCCGGATGTCGCCCCTGGCCGTGCTGATCCGGGCCGGGCCGCCCAGCCGGCCGATCTCGACGTCGCCGTCGACCGCCGTCAGGTCGACGCTCGCGGCCTCCTCGATTTCGATCCGGCGGTACGCGCCTTCGAACGCGACGTCGCCCAGGCACCCGACACCGCGGAGCTCGGCACCGGCGGACTTGCCTTCGACCCGGGAGCCGACGGGCAGCTGGACGGTGACCTCGACGGATCCGGACGGGCCGAAGAGCTGGTTCTTGGGCTCGGCGGTGTGGATCCGCAGGACGCCGTCGGCGTAGCTGACGGTGGTCTGCTCCGCCGCCTTCACGTCGCGTCCCTTCGAAGCGTCCGCGGGAAGGACCTCAACGGTGGTGTCGGTCCGAGTGGCGGCGATGAGCCGGACGCGTCCGGCCGGGATGGCCAGGACGGCGGAGATCGGGCCGGCGGTGTCGAACTTCTGCATGGTGGTCTCCTGTGAGTTCGGCGTCCCCGTTGACCGGGGGCCTGTGCTGGCTGCTGGTGTGATCGAGGAGCTGATCACTGAAACCACTTTCGCCCGCGGCCCTGACACGGGACCGCCACCGGGCTGACGCGCCGCTGACACGGCGCCACCGCAAGCGCCCGCCCGTGTGCAGCCTGACGCCGGAACCGGGCCCGGGTCACCGCGAAGGATGACCCGGGCCCGGTTCGGCCTCAGCTGCGGGTGAAGGTTCGCGACCACTCCCAGCCGCAGCTCTGGCACGTCCCGGCCTGGACTTCGAACGAGCCCTGCTCAGCCGTCACCCAGCCGTCCGCGACCTCCAGGTCGTACCGCCCGGCCGGCACGGACCCGAACGACACGTGCCCGTCGGCGTCGGTGGTGCCGGTCGCGGCGGTCTGGCCGGAGATGATGTCCACCAAGCTCACGGCGGTGTCCGCGATGGCCTCGCCGGGATCCAGGGTGTAGTTCTTGTTGTCGTCGTGGTAGATCCACCCGCTGGTGACTCCCGGCTCGCCGGGCACTCGCGCCCACAGGTTCACGGCGGGGTTGCCTTCGAGATTGCCCATCTCGGGCCCGAAATCGCAGTCGACGGCGAAGCCGCCGTACTGGTCCGCGGCCGCCGGAACCGTGCCGATCTCGGTGAAGGTCCGCGTTTCTCCGGGCGCGAACGTCAGTGATGCCGGGTAGACGAGATCGGTCCACGACTGCCAGCCGGTGAGCTGGTACTGGCTGCCACCGAGGCGGTTACACGCCCCGCTGATGCCCGACAGCGGCCGAGACCCGGTGTTCGTCAGTGTGAACGTCACGCGCGCCTGGTCGCCCGGCGCGTAGCTGTCGCGGTCGGCAGACACCGTGGCCTTCAGCTGGTCTGACAACGGTCGCACGGCGCGCACCTCGGCGTTCTGGTCGCCGCCGGAAACGTCGAACCCGATGTTGGTGTCGGGGAGGACCCAGCCGTCGGGCAGGTCGTGGGTGAACAGCTGGTAGTACCGCGCGGGCAGATCGGCGAACTCGAAGCTGCCGTCGGCCCCGGTCACCGTGTCGAGGGTGGTGTCCCCGTGGATCTCCACGGGCGCCCCGGCCAACCCTTCGCCGGCGTCGACCGCGTTGTTCTCGTTGCGGTCGCCGTAGAGCACGCCGTGGAGCGAGCCCGTCGTGGTGGTCGGATCCAAGAACGGGACCGTCAGCTGAGCCGGCTGCACGTCCCACGACGGGATGCTGGTGCTGGTGAAGTTGACGTCGGGCGGCCCGTCCAGCCAGCTGTAAACCGTTGCGGTGAGAGCGAACGTCCGAGTCTCGCCGGCAGCCAGCGTCCCGCCGGGGTAAGAGAATTCGCCCCAGCCGTCGAGGGACAGGTACGAGCCCGAGACGCGCTCGCCGTAGAGGGTGATCCCGGTCAGCGGGTCAGGCGAGGCGTTGTGCACGGCCACCGTGATCGGGAACGGCTTTCCCACGAGGTGGACCTGGTCATCCACCGAAGCGGTGATCACCAGCTTCGCCGGATCGGCGGAAGCGACGGGCGTGGTGAGGGCACCGAGTATCAGCGCGGCGGTCAGCCCGGCGAGCAGCCGGAAGACCCCGCGCGAGGATCTGCGGGACAAGAGTTTCCCCCTGGAAACGGGCCGTCCGTGGGCGTCCCCCGACGCACGCTTGCCGGGCCGGCGTGGTTGCGCAGATTCGACTGCGATCACTCGTGAAAGTAGCGCGGTCGGTGAGATTCCGGCCAGGGGATTTGCCCGGTCGGAGCAGTGCCGTCCTGTACGCCTTGTCGCGCCGCGAATCCCGTCGGCTTCGGCGAGGCCTCGACGGCCGTGAACAACGCCGCACACTGGCCCGTCCGGTGTTCCGGTCACTCCACCGACGAGCCCGCCCCGGCTCTTGGCTGAGGCGAAAACACGTTGGGAGACAACAACCATGGCGTACGTGATAGCCGGACCCCGGATCGCCGTCACCGACCGCTCTTGCCTGAGGAGCAGTGCCCGGTCGACTGCAGCTACGAGAGTGAGCGCAATCCGTTCGAGTGCGTCGACTGCGGCAACTGCGAACCCGCGCGTCCGGGCGAAGCCATCAGCCAGGACCGGCACGGGCCCGGCGGGTACGCCGCGTTCGTCGAGGACGACCGCCGCTTCAGCACCGGCGCGCCGCCCGGCCGATCGGCCAACCCGGCGGGGCGACGGCCTTCCTCAATTGTTCCGGCACCGACACGGAACTCGCCGAGCTGACCCGCGGGACTGAGGCTCAGCCGGCTTCGCCGCCCTCGATGAATGCGTCCCAGTGGCGCTGGGCTTCTTCGCGCCACTCGGCGTGGCGTTCGTGGAACAGCGCGCCGGCCTGGGTGCCGCTCCAGCGTTCGGGCAGCAGCTCCTGCGGCAGGCCCGGGTCGAGGAACGGAAAGCGGCGCCATTCGTGCACCAGCCGCGTCTGTGCGAGCAGCACGGCTTCGCCCGAGCGCGGAGCGAGGCCGGTGAACTCGTCGATGAACCGTTCGTAGTGGTGTTCGAGCTCGCGCAGGTCCCAGGCGCGGGCGACCATCTGCTGCTCGTCGCCGATCTCGGCGTAGCTCGCGACGAACGACATCGCCTGCCCGCCGTCGGTCAGCTCACCGACGAGCCGCGCGGCCTCGGCTTCCGCGGCCGTGTTCGGGCTGATCCACACGCCCGGTGCCGGCGAGCCGAAGCCCGCCCAGCTCAGCCGCGTGCGCATGCGGTGGCGCAGGTCGCGCTGCGACTCCGGCACCGACACGAGCAGCACCAGCCACCGGCGGTCCCAGCCGCCCGCCTGCCGGCCGAAGCCGTAGATGCGCTCGGCGCCCTCGGTGAGCAGCCGGCGGCCCGGCGGTGTCAGCGACCAGCGCACGCGGCGGCCGGCACGTTCGGACTTCAGCCAGCCTTCGCCCGACGCCCGGGCGAGCGCCTGGCGGGCCGACTTCTCCTCGACCTTGAACAAGCCGAGGGCATCGACCAGGGCAGACGTCCAGACCGGCTCCTGGCGCGGTAGGACGTATTCGCCGAGCACCGTCATCAGGAGCGACCGCGCGCTGGTGTGCGCCAGCTCGCGCCGCCGGGTCACGGTGGGCCGGGTGGCCGCCACTCGCGCATCACCGCCTCTCACGGACTCTGGGACAAGCGTCCAGTCAGATTACCTGGTCGGCGGTCACGCAGCGCGCACCCGCCGGAGAACGCTGACTCTCCTCCGGCTGGTGTCGGGCCAGGTCAGCACGAGGGGGAGCCCGGCGGGGCGTCACCATGAGCCACCGCTCAGAGCACGCCGATGACCAGGTCCGCGAGCCGCTCGGGCTCGGTGACGAGGTCGACCTCGGTGATCCGGCCGTCCTCGATCGTGAACGCCATCGCGACCTGCAGCCGGCCCCGCGGCGCCGCGATGATGCCCGGGCGGCCGCCGACCAGCGCCGGCCGCGAGTACGCGGCGCGCTGCGCGAAGCGGCTCGCGCCGGTGGCGATGTTGCGGGCGCCGCGCACGAGCGTCGGGATTTCCCCGTCGGCGCGCAGGACCGCGTCGGGGTCGAGCAGGGCGACGAGCGCGGCGAAATCCCCGCCGCGCGACGCCGCGAGGAACGCGTCGACGACTTCGCGCTTGCGGGCCAGGTCGGCTTCCGAACCGGCGGGGTTGCCCCGGACGCGGCGGCGGGCGCGGCTCGCCAGCTGCCGCGCGGCCGCGGGATTGCGGTCGACGATCGGCGCGACCTCGTCGAACGAAAGGCCGAAGATGTCGTGCAGCACGAACGACAGGCGCTCGGCGGGCGAGAGCGTGTCGAGGACGACGAGCAGCGCCAGGCCGACCGAGTCCGCCATCACCGCTTCCGTTTCGGGGTCGACCGTGGTGGTGGCTTCCGGGAGGTCGTCGCCGGTCGGGTCTTCCCGGCGGGACTGGCGCGAGCGCAGGAAGTCGAGGCAGACGCGGCTCACGACGGTGGTGAGCCAGCCGCCGAGGTTGGCCACCCCCGTGGTGCCGGAGCGGCTGAGCCGCAACCACGTTTCCTGCACGGCGTCGTCGGCCTCGCTGAGCGAGCCGAGCATCCGGTAGGCGACGGCCCGGAGGTGGGTGCGGTGGGCTTCGAACTGCTCGGCCAGGTCGTTCACGGTGGTGCCCTCCGGGGTGTGGTTCCTCGATTCTCTGACGGTCCCCGGCCGCGGGATGTGACCGCGGCTAGTGTTGCGGGTCCGGATCGGGGTGCGGGGAGGGTGCGTGGTCGCGCGCGATGAGTCGGTTGTCTCGCGGTTGAGGGCGGCCGGATGCGTGTTCGCGGAAGAGGAAGCGGCGGTGCTGACCGAGGCCGCCGCGTCCGAGGCCGAGCTCGAGGCGATGGTGGCGCGCCGCGTCGCGGGGGAGCCGCTCGAGTACGTCGTGGGCTGGGCGGAATTCGCGGGCCGGCGGTTCGTGGTGGAACCCGGGGTGTTCGTCCCCCGGCACCGGACGGAGCTGCTCGTGACCCTGGCGGCCGGGTTCGCGCGCGCCGGTGACGTTGTGCTGGACCTCTGTTGCGGATCGGGTGCCCTGGGCGCGACGGTGGCGGCCGAGGTGCCGGGCGTCGAACTGCACGCGGCCGACGTCGATCCCGTCGCGGTGCGGTGCGCGCGGCGGAACGTGCCGGGTGAGGTCTACGAGGGCGACCTGTTCGACCCGGTGCCGCGGCGGTTGCGCGGGCGGGTGGCCGTGCTGATCTCGAACGTGCCGTACGTTCCCACCGGCGAGGTCGCGTTGCTGCCGCCGGAGGCGCGCGAGTACGAGCCGCGCGAGGCGCTGGACGGCGGGGCCGACGGGCTCGACGTGCTGCGCCGCGTCGTCGCGCAGTCGCCGGAGTGGCTCGCACCCGGTGGCCGCGTGTTGTTCGAGACCAGCGAAGGACAGGCGGACTCGGCCGTGGCGGCGCTATCGTGCGCCGGTCTCGAGGCGGCGGTGGAGGAGTCCGACGACCTGGGTGCGACGGTGGTCGTCGGGCGGAAGGCGTTGCTGCACAAGGAGTAACAGTGGTTCGGTCGTCCGCCGGCCGGGTAGCCGACCGGAACCGCGAGAGGAGAGCGTCCCGATGAAGGTCTACGCCGACCGGCCGGTCCGCCGCACCGCGCAGGTGCTCAGCGACGCGTTCGCGGCCGGCCTGCTCGCCTTCGCGGGGTGGCTCGCGGTTCGCGTGCACACCGAGGTCGAACGGCTGCGCGCGCCGGGCGACGGGCTCGTCGACGCGGGTTCCGGGCTGCGGTCGACCTTCGATTCGGCCGCCGACAAGGCCGCCGGCGTGCCGCTGATCGGCCACCCGCTGGCCGACGCGCTGCACTCCGGCTCGGCCGCCGGCGGTGACCTCGTCGACGCGGGGCACTGGCAGATCACGGCCGTCGAGGATCTGGCGTGGTGGCTCGCGGTGCTCGTGATCGCGGTGCCGGTGGTGTTCCTGCTCGTGTCGTGGCTGCCGCTGCGCTGGCGGTTCACGCGCGGCGCGACGGCAGCGGACCGGTTGCGCCGCCAGGGGTCCGACGGCCTGGACCTGCTGGCACTGCGGGCGCTGGTCACCCGGCCGCTGCCGCGCCGGGCTTCGGCCGCCGTCGTCACGGCGGGCTGGCGCGAGCGCGATCCGGCGGTGCTCGCCGACCTCGCCCAGCGCGAACTCGCACACCACGGGCTTCGCCTGCCGGCGCGCGAACCGGTCAGCGGGAAGACATCCGGGTGAGTCGATCACGACACGGATTCGTCCCCTTCTCGTACTGCACTCGGCGGGCCGCGCCGATTAGGGTCAGGGCATGAAGGTCGGCCTGCTCACCCGGGAGTACCCGCCGGACGTCTACGGAGGAGCGGGGGTGCACGTCGAGTTCCTCGCCCGCGAACTGCGGTCGCTGGTCGACCTGGACGTGCACTGCTGGGGACCCGATCGCGACGACGGCGCCCACGGGCACCGCGATCCGCACGGGTACGCCCAGACCGCCTTCGCCACCATGGACATCGCCGTGTCGATGGCGAACGCGCTCGAGAACCACGACCTCGCCCACAGCCACACGTGGTACGCGAACCTCGGCGGGCACCTCGCGAAGCTGGCGCACGGCATCCCGCACGTCATCACCGCGCACTCGCTCGAACCCCTGCGCCCGTGGAAGGCCGAGCAGCTCGGCGGCGGCTACCGCGTCTCTTCGTGGATCGAGAAGGACGCCTACGAGGCGGCCGACGCGATCATCGCCGTGAGCGCGGGTATGCGCGAGGACGTGCTCACCGCGTACCCGGCCGTCGACCCCGCCCGCGTGCACGTGGTGCACAACGGCATCGACACCACGCTCTACCGCCCGGATCCGGGCCGCGACGTCCTGGCCAAGCACGGCATCGACCCGGACCGGCCGTACGCGCTGTTCGTCGGGCGCATCACGCGGCAGAAGGGCGTGCCGCACCTGGTGCGCGCCGGTTCTGCGCTCGCCGACGACGTGCAGCTGGTGCTGTGCGCCGGCGGCGCCGACACCCCCGAACTCGACGCGGAGTTCCGCGGTCTCGTCGGACAGCTGCAGGAGAAACGCACAGGGGTGCACTGGATCCCCGAGATGCTGCCGCGCACCGAGGTCGTGCAGCTGCTGACCCACGCGACGGTGTTCGTGTGCCCGTCGGTGTACGAGCCGCTCGGCATCGTGAACCTCGAGGCGATGGCGTGCGGCACGGCGGTGGTCGCGAGCGACGTCGGCGGCATCCCCGAGGTGGTCGACGACGGCGTGACGGGCCTGCTCGTGCACTACGACGAGAACGACCCGGCCGCGTTCGAAGCGGGGCTCGCGCGGCGGATCGACGAACTGGTCGGCGATCGCGAGCGGGCTGCCGCGATGGGGCTGGCCGGGCGCGAGCGAGCCGTGGGAGAGTTCGGCTGGTCGGCGATCGCCGCGAGGACGGTCGCGATCTACGAGGCGTGCGGGAGGGTTTCGTGATCGACGGATCCGACGTGCTGGGGATCGTGCTGGCCGGTGGCGAGGGCAAACGCCTGATGCCGCTCACGACCGACCGCGCGAAACCCGCGGTGCCTTTCGGCGGCGTGCACCGCCTCGTCGACTTCGTGCTCTCGAACCTCGTGCACGGCGGGATCCGGCGCATCTGCGTGCTCACGCAGTACAAGTCGCACTCGCTCGACCGCCACATCTCCACGACCTGGCGGCTCTCGTCGCTCACCGGCGAGTACGTGACACCGGTGCCCGCGCAGCAGCGCCTGGGCCCGCGCTGGTTCCAGGGCAGCGCCGACGCGATCCACCAGAGCCTCAACCTCGTGTACGACGAGTCGCCCGCGTACATCGCGGTGTTCGGCGCGGACAACATCTACCGCATGGACCCGCGCCAGATGATCGACGCGCACATCGCGTCGGGTGCGGGCGTGACGGTCGCGGGGATCCGCGTGCCGCGGGCCGAGGCCAGTGCGTTCGGCGTGATCCAGACCGGCGACGGCACGAAGATCGACGCGTTCCTGGAGAAACCGGCGGACCCGCCGGGCCTGCCCGATTCGCCCGACGAGGCGTACGTGTCGATGGGCAACTACGTGTTCACCACGCAGACGATGCTCGACGCGCTGCACGCCGACTCGAAGAACGTCGCGTCCAAACACGACATGGGCCGCGACATCATCCCCGCGCTCGTCGAGACGGGCGACGCCGCCGTGTACGACTTCAGCGGCAACGTCGTGCCCGGCGAGAGCGAGCGCGACCACGGTTACTGGCGCGACGTCGGGACCATCGACAGCTACTACGAAGCGCACACCGACCTGATCTCGACGTACCCGATCTTCAACCTCTACAACCGCAAGTGGCCGATCCTCGCGCACCCCGGCCAGCGCGCCGCGGCGAAGTTCGTGGAAGGCGGTAGCGCCACCCAGTCGATCATCAGCAACGGCTGCATCATCTCCGGCGCCCAGGTGGTCGACTCGGTGCTCTCGCCCGACGTCGTGGTCGAGAACGGCGCGGTCGTGCAGGGTTCCGTGCTGCTCGACGGCGTCCGCGTCGGCCCCGGCGCCGTCGTGCGCCGCGCGATCCTCGACAAGAACGTCGTGGTGCCCCCGGGTGCCCACATCGGTGTCGACCTCGCCCGCGACCGGGGCCACTACCACGTGAGCGCGGGCGGGATCGTCGTGCTGGGCAAGGGGGAGTGCGCCATCTAGCCGCGAGTGGCTCGTGCTCCGTGGGTTTCCGCCCCGGGCGCGACGTCGCCCACCGGGAAGATCCCGGACTGCACGAACGGCCTCACGCTCCCGGTCGAGGTGCCCACTGACCGGGAGCGGAAGGCAGGTGTTCCCATGGTCAGCGCTGGTCGCGCTTCTTCGCGTCGTCCTGCACGTCGAACTGCTCCTTGCGGACCTCGCCCGTGACCGTCTGCTCCTCGGTGACCGTTTCGGTGTCCAGGCGAGCCCGCTCGACCGGCACGGTCTCCTTGCGCGCCACGGGCTTCTCGGCGTGCAGCACCACGTCCTGCTCCGCCTCGCCGACCTCCGCACGGCCGCTGCCGCGCGCGTCGGCGATCGGCTCGCGTTCGAGGCGGACCTCCTCGTGGCTCACGGGTACCGTGACCTGCTCCTCCTTGGTCACGACGTACTTGCGCAGCCGCACGTGGCCCGTCTCGACCTGCTTGGTGCCGACGGTCAGGCGTTCCTCGGCGCGGATCATGTCTTCGCCCTGCCTGTCCGGCCGGGCGTGAGTGCCGGAGCCCGCCGGGCGCCGGGTGCCGCGCTTCGGGCCGGACCCCGCCGGCCCCCGGGGATCCTGCCCACCGCGTCCGGCGTCCGGCGCCGTCCGCGGCATCGGCAGGCCGTAGTGGCGGTACAGCCGCTCGCTCTCGGCCGAGGACAGGTGCCCGTCGGACTCGATGCGCGGCGCCTCGGACACCTGGTCCTTGGCGACGTTCACGTGGATGCCGTCATCGTCGACGTTCGCGCCGGACAGCGGCACGAAGCTTTCCTTGGAGCCGAACATGCCCGTCTTCACGGTGATCCACTCCGGCTGCCGGGTGGTGTCGGCGAGGTAGATGTTGCCCACCTTGCCGATCTTGTTGCCGTCCGGGTCGACCATGGCGCTGTCCCATCAGCTGTTGCGGCTGGATCGTGCCGGCCATGTCACTCACGTCCTTCCTTCTCGGGGATCCCGCCAGCTTCTTCACCACCGTCGGACGTGCTGTTGGTCACGGCAACTCTCCGGTGTTCTGGTGGGGGACGCCCGAAAGGGGAAGTTTGTCCACCGCCGATGGGGTAACGCGCGGGCTCGCGGCGTGCCCGAAAACCCGCTGCTTCCCCGCGAAGCTCACTCGAGGGGGTAACAACTGTCCGGTGTGGAGCGATTGAGGCGCAGACCCTCCCCACTCCCCGAAAGGTCCCCCTCGATGCGCAGAGCCACGATCACCAGACTCACCGCGTTGCTGTCCCTCGTGGGGCTCGGCCTCGCGGTGTCCACGGTGTCCACGGCGTCCACCTCGGACGCCGGCCAGGAGAGCACGTGGTGCACGGCCAAGAACAACATCGCGATCGTCGGCACGTCGGCCGACACCGGGTACGGGACCACCGGCTACGGGTCCACCACGGACACCTACTTCCCCACCACGTACGGCTGGACCACCAAGCTGGCCAACGACGTGCACGCCCAGTGGGGGACGAACGTGGAGAACTACTCGCACAACGGCGCCCTCGCCGCCGACTACCTGCCCGGCGGCCGCTGGGCAGGCACCACCGGCGCGATCGCCGACATGGCCGCCAAGCAGCCCGACCTGGTCCTCGTCGACCTCGGCGGCAACGACCTGTGGGCCCAGAACGACCCGGCCAAGTTCCAGACCGACCTGAACAACGTCATCGACGGCATCCGCACCGCGCGGCCCGGTGTCGACATCCTGATGTCGATTTACGCGCAGCTCAAGTGGACGCCCAACCCATACGGCGGCAACACCCAGAAGTACACGTGGGACCAGTACGCGTCCGTCATCTACCAGACTGCTGTCACGAAGGGCACGGCGTTGGTGGATCTGCGCCAGTACATCCCCCCGGCCGGGTCGGCCAACCTGCCGAACCCGAGCCCGTGGACGTCGGACAACATCCACCTCAACGACGCCGGCAACCTCGCCGAGTACGGCATGTGGTGGGGCTGGACCGCGAGCCTGGGCAGCATCTGCCAGTGATCGTCACGCGACCGCGGCGTGGGCCAGCACCGACAGCCCGGCCGGGCGCAGGGCGTCGGTGCGCGGCCAGACGTCGTGGTCGTGCTGGCGGACGTGCCGGACGGGGCCGAAGCCGTTGTCCCGCAAGAGGTCCGTCAGCGATTCGGGGGAGAAGCAGCTGAGCCAGGGTTCGCCGCGCTGCGCGGCGACCGGGGCGACGAGGTCGGCGTACGCCGCGCCGGCCTCGTCGCGCAGCCGCGGGAGCAGGAGGTAGTCGGCGACCAGCTGCGAGCCGGGCGCGAAACCGCCGAGGACCGCCAGCGTCCGGGCGATCGCGGCTCGTGTGAGGTACATCGTGACACCGAGCCAGCTCACGAGCGCCGGCCGGGAGACGTCGAAGCCCTGCCCGGTGAGGGCCGCGACCAGGTCTCCGGATTCGAGGTCCAGCGGGACGTAGGCGACCGATGCCGCTGCCGGGATCCCGTTCAGCGCCAGCTGCCCGCGTTTCCACGCCTGCGTTTCCGGACGGTCCACTTCGAACACCCGGACGGCCGAACCGCGGGCGCGGTAGGCGTATGTGTCGAGGCCGGCGCCGAGCACCACGTACTGGGTGACGCCGCCGAGCTGTGCCTCCGTGTACCGGCTGCGCACGAGCGCCTGGGTGCGGGCGCCGGCCAGCACGGGCTGGTCGCCGTGGTTGCGGTGGTACGCGAGAAGTTCGCCGGCCCGCTCGCCGAGCAGGGGAGCGGCGAGGTCGTCGGTGAAGATCTTCGGGTCGGCATCGACGATGAGGTGCGCGGCGCGCGCGGCTGCTGCGGTGAGGGCAGTGAAACTGGGTGCGGTCACGGGCCGGAACTGTATCCGGGATTTTCGGTAGTATAGCACAAAAAGAAATTTTTCGGAAGATCGCCGCGGTTGCGATCCGGCCGCGGTGGCGGAAGCCGAGTGTCGGCCGGCGAGCCTGCCTGGTCACGGCGTTTGCGCTGGTCAACGCGGGTGGCGTAACCCTGGCGTAATGCGCGGACCGGTATCGTCGCGCCCGTGGAACCACCGGATCGCCGCCCGCGCGCCGAACGCGCCCGCCAGATCGCCGACGTCCTGCGCCAGCGCATCACCGCCGGCGCGTTCGACAGCGGGCCGCTGCCGGACGAACGCACCCTCGTCGCCCAGGTCGGCGCGACGCGCAACGCAGTGCGCGAAGCACTCGCCCTGCTGCGCGCGGAGGGCCTGGTCGAGCGGCGCCAGGGTGTCGGAACCCTCGTGGTGCAGCCGAAGTACGGCCACGGCCTCGACCGCCTCGCCGGGCTCGCGGAAGCCCTCGACGGCCATGGCGAAATCGTGAACGAGGTCCGCGCGGCCCGCATCCTCGCGCCACCGCCCGCGATCGCCGAGCGACTCGCGCTGGCGCCGGGCGAACCCGTGGTGCACCTGGAACGCCTGCGCCGCCTCGGCGGCCGCCCGCTGTCGCTCGACACGACCTACCTCACGGCCGACATCGGCGTACCGCTGCTCGGTCACGATCTCGCCGGCCGCGACCTCTTCGCGCTCATCGAGGAAACGAGCGGGCGCCGGCTCGGCCGCGCCGAAGTGGTCGTCCACGCCGTCTCAGCCGGTCCGGACACCGCCGCACTGCTGGAGATCCCACCCGGCACGGCCGTGTTCGCCCTCGACCGCCTCACCCACCTCGACGACGGCCGCCCCGTGGACGTCGAATCCCTGCACGTCCGCGCCGACCGGCTCACCCTCCGCGCGACGTTGCATCGCGGGTCGGCGTGATGGTGGGCGTGCGTGTGCGGCGCGGTGTCGGGTCGTCACCGGGTGGTGGCTGCAGGTGTCTCCGCCTTGGGTTGCCTTACCGATCGGGGCGCGGGCTGCCCGTCCGGTGCCGAGTAGCTGCCCGGCTGTGTCGGCCGGCCGGTTTTTCGTGCGATCCCGCTGCGAGGGCCGGTGTGCTGACGGACTCATGTCGTCTCCCTTGCGGTCCCGGCTTTCCTCAGCCTCGGCCACCTCGCCGACTTCACCGACGGTTGCGCGGCCGACGCGTAGCCGCGCCGTGCCGGCTCGCGAGGTGCGGTACGTCGGCAGGGGCACGGGCTTCGGCGCCGCGGGGGTGGGAGGTCGCGTGAGCACCGACCTGCTGCTCGCCCTCTTCGGACTGGTCGGGGGCATCGGCATCACGGCGATCGGCCCGGGTGGGGTGTTGCCGACCATCGCGTTGTTCCTGCTGACGCCGCTCGGGCCGGCGCAGGTCGCGGGGACGGCGATCGTCACGCACGTGGCGACAGGCGTGGCCGGGAGTGCCGCTTATGTCCACTCCGGACAGTTGCGGAAGGCGCACACCCGGCGGGTCGCGCTCCTGCTCGCGGGTGCGGCGGCCGTCGGCACCCCGGCCGGCGTGGTGCTGAACTCGCTGGTGTCCGCGCGCTGGTTCGGTGTCGTGCTCGGGGTGTTCGCGGTGGTCGTGGCGGCCCTGGTGGTGTGGCGGAAACCGGTCGCGCGGGACGAACCGCCGGCAGCGACGATCCTGGCGCTCGGCTTCGGGGTGGCGGTCGCAGCGGGGCTCGTCGGCGTCGGCGGCCCGATGCTGGCGGTGCCGCTGCTGGTGGTCGTCGGCGCGGAGCTGCTCGAAGCACTGGCGGCGGCGCAGGTCCAGTCGGTGGTCATCGCGGGCGCCGGCTCACTGGGCTACCTGGTGCACGGCACGATCGACTGGCACCTCGCCGCCGTGGTCGGCGTGCCGGAGCTCGCCGGGGTCGTGCTGGGCTGGAAGCTCGCGCGGGCCCTGCCCACGAAAAGGCTGCGGATCGTGCTCGTGGTGGCGCTGCTGGCCGTGGCGCCGTACCTGGTCCTGCGTGGCTGAAGCCGCCTGCCCCCGGCTTCAGCCACGCAGGGGTTCAGTGCACCCGGTCGAACGGCAGCTGCACCACCGGGCCCGGGCCCTCGGGCCGGTCCTGGCCGACCGCGGTCAGTTCGGGTTCCTGCAGCGCGCGGCGGTAGAACCGGACGTCGTCGAGGGATCCCTTGAAGTGGTTCGCTCCGTCGAGGCGCTCACCCAGCTGCAGCTGATACGCGACGGTCTGGCTGACCGATCCGGGTGAGTCCGGACCCGACGCGGCGAGCACCCCGTCGACCCGGATCTTCAGCTGACCGCCGGTGCGTTCCAGCGCCAGGCGGTGCCACTGCTGGTCGTCATACGCCTGCGTGGTGGTCACCGACTTGCTGCCCGCTGCCGTGGTCATCATGGCGATCAGCCGGTGCGACGCGGGTTCCCCGCGCAGCCACACCTGCGGCGCGGAGTTCATCCCGCCCAGCCACAGCAGCGCTTGCGGGTCCTTCGATGCGCCGTAGCTGAACCACGTCGTGAACGTGAAGTCATCCGAGCCCGGCAGCTGCGCCGGCGAATACGGCACGCGCACGAAGTCGTCCACGCCGTCGAGTGTCAGCGCCCCGCCCGACACACCCGGCGTGACGGACGCGCCACCGAGCACGTGGGCGACCCCGCCCGGCTGCGCGACGTCCGGGGTCGCCGGGCCCGCGGATCGCCGCCACCCCAGGTAGTTCTCGTCGAAGCGGGCGAAGCGGATCTCGTCGCGCGCGTCGACCGCGCCACCCTCGTACATCAGGCCGATCTCCGCGTCGCGCTGCAGCGGTCCGCTCAGTTGCACGAGGTCCGAGTAGCCCGACCAATCGTTCGTGATCCGTGTGCCCTGCTCCGCGTCCTCCCAGGTGCGGCCGTCGTCGTAGGACGAGCGGGTCATCATCCAGCGGCGGCGGTCGGTGTCCGACGGCGACGCGAACAGGATCCGGTCACCGCCCGGCCGCTGCAGCCGCAGCAGCGAGCCCTGCACCATCGGCGTCACGAGGTCGGGGATCGTGGCGAAGCGCTTGCTGAACGTCTCACCGCCGTCGCGGCTCAGCGCGTAGTC
Organism: Amycolatopsis sp. FDAARGOS 1241; assembly: GCF_016889705.1. Classification (NCBI taxonomy): domain Bacteria; kingdom Bacillati; phylum Actinomycetota; class Actinomycetes; order Pseudonocardiales; family Pseudonocardiaceae; genus Amycolatopsis; species Amycolatopsis sp. FDAARGOS 1241. The sequence goes on along the minus strand of NZ_CP069526.1, from coordinate 6,058,633 downwards.
GCGGTTGCCGACGTCGGTGCCGCCCTGCTCGCGGCCTCCGGCGTAGATCGTGCCGTCCGGCAGTTCGACGACGCTGACCTCCGACGGCTTCTGGGCGTACGTGCCGCCGACCGGGTGCGGGTAACTGTCGACGGCGCCGACGTGCCAGCTGCGGCCGTGGTCGTCGCTGTAGATCAGCGCCGCGTAGTTCTCGACGGAATTGGTGCCGTCACTGCGTTCCGCGTTGACCCCGAACACCAGCCGGCCCGCGTGGCGGCCCTTCGTGAGCTGGATGCCGTGCACGGGACCCGAGGCGTACCACGAATCCCACTCGGGCAGTTTCGCCTGCGCGCTGATGTCGACCGGCGCCGACCACGTCCTGCCGTCGTCGTCGCTGTACTGCGCGTGCGGAGTGCGCGGGCAGGGCACGTCACACGCCTTGTCGTCGTCGCGGCCCTTGTTGTACGTGGTGATCAGCACGATGCGCCCGGTTTGGCTGTCCACAATGGGCACCGGGTTGCCGTGGGTGTCACCGCCGCCGGGGTTCACGACCTGCAGCGGGGACCACGTGGTCCCACCGTCGGTGGACCGTTTGAGCACGAGGTCGATGTCGCCGGTGTCGCCGCAGTTGTCGCGCCGGCCTTCGGCGAAGGCCAGCAGGGTGCCGTGCGTGCTGCGGACGACGGCGGGGATGCGGAAGCAGGCGTAGCCCGTTTCCTGGTGGGGGTTGAAGAGCGCCTGCTGGTCGAACCGGCCGGCCGGAGCCGGTGCCGCCGAGGCACCGGCCGGGACCAGCACGCCGGACACCATCGCCACGAACGCCAGTGCCCAGCGGATGATCGGTCTCATTCCCGTTCTTCCCCTTCGCCTTAAGTGAAACTCCCCAGTAGGACGGCCACCCCGCGCGGCGCCAGCTGCACGGCGTCGCGCGGCCGGCCGGGGTCGGTGAGCAGGTCTGCGGCGGGTGAGGGCAGCGGCACGGCGACCGCTTCCTCGCCGTGGTTGAGCAGGAACAGGTACGACTCGCCGGAGCCTTGGCGGACCACGGCCTGGACGCAGGCGGGCAGGCCGGGCAGCACGGGGGAGACCCCGGCTTCGGCGGTGATCCGGTCGACGAGGCGGCGCATCGCCGCCGCGTCGGGCCGGGTGGCGAGGTACCAGGCGACGCCGTCGCCGAAGGAGTTGCGCGTGACGGCCGGGCGACCCGCGAGCTCGCCGGCGCCGAACGTCGCGACGACCGACGCGCCCTCGGGCTCCACCCACTCCGACCAGATCGTGCCGGTCGCAGTGGTGCCGTCAACGCCGGCCAGGTCGAGGCCGATCGAACCACCCTCGGGCAGCGGCCAGAACTCGTCGATCTTCAGGCCCAGCACGTCGCGCAGCGGCGCCGGGTACCCGCCGAGGTACGCACGGTCGTTCTCGTCGACGATGCCGGAGAAGAACGACACGACGAGGTGGCCGCCACCGGCCACATAGGAACGCAGGTTCTCCGCGACTCCGGCGTCCATCAGGTACAGATTCGGCACCACCACGAGCTGGTAGTCCGACAGCTCCCGGGTCGGGCGCACGACGTCACACGTCACGCTCGCGTCGAACAGCGGCGCGTAGTGCGCGAGGTGCGCGTCGAGCTGACGCAGGTCGTCGGACGGGTGCGAATCCAGTTCCAGTGCCCACCAGCTGTTCCAGTCGTGCAGGATCGCCACGTCGGCGCGCACGCGCGTCCCCGCCAGCCGAGGCACGGCGGCGAGCTCGCGCCCGAGGCCGGCGACCTCGCGGAACGTCCGCGAATCGCGCCCGCCGTGCGGCACCATCGCGGAGTGGAACTTCTCCGCGCCGCCCGCGGTCTGGCGCCACTGGAAGAACAGCACGGCGTCGGCGCCGCGCGCCACGGCCTGCCAGCTGCCGAGGCGCATCGTCCCCGGCGGCTTGGGGCCGTTGCGCGTGCGCCAGTTGACGGCGCTCGGGGCCTGCTCGAGCAGCAGCCACGGCTGGCCGTCCTTCGTGGACCGCACGAGGTCGTACGCGAAGGCGGCTTCGACGTGGCCACGGGGGTCGTACGGATCGGGGTAGGAGTCGAGGCTCACCACGTCCTCGTGCGGTGTCCAGGAATGCCAGTCGAGCGCTTTCTGCACCAGGCCGACGAAGTTGGTGGTCACGGGGACGTCCGGGGTGATCCGCGCCAGGACTTCGCGTTCGGTGAGGTAACAGCCGAGCGACGCGTCGGAGGAGAACCGGTGGTAGTCCAGCTGCTGCGCCGGGTTCGGGAACGTCGGCGCCACGCGCGGCGGCTCGATCTCGGCCCAGTCGGCGTAGCGCTGCGACCAGAACGTGGTGCTCCACGCGGCGTTGAGCGCTTCGATGCGCTGGTAGCGCTCACGCAGCCACTCGCGGAAGTGCGCGGCGGACACATCGCAGTAACACGCGCGGATGTGGCAGCCGAACTCGTTGCCGATGTGCCACATCTTCAGCGCCGGGTGCCCGGCGTAGCGCGTGGCCACCTGTTCGACGAGCCGCGCGGCCTGCTCGCGGTAAACCGGGCTCGACGGGCAGAACTGCTGGCGCGCGCCGGCCGACAGGCGCGTGCCGTCCGCGCGCACCGGCAGGATTTCGGGGTGCCGGTGCGAGAGCCAGGGTGGCGGTGAAGCGGTCATCGTGGCCAGGCACGCGTCGACCCCGCCCGCCGCGAGCTTGTCCATGACGGTGTCGAACCAGCCGAAGTCGTACTCACCGGGCCGCGGTTCCACCTGTGCCCACGAGAAGATCCCGACCGTGACCATCGAGACGGAGGCCTCCGCCATCAGCTTGAGGTCGTCGTCCCAGACCTCCGGCGACCAGTGCTCGGGGTTGTAGTCGCCGCCGAAGTAGACGCGGTCCATCTAGAGCAACCCCGCTTCCGTCAGCTTTTCCCCGATCCGCAGCAGTTCGTCGCCGTTGAGCGGCAGCTGCGGCGGTGCCATCACGGCGTTGTCGATGAACCCGCGCATCTTCATCGACGCCTTGAAGGCTCCGAGTGCGGCCGAACCGCGGCCCATCCGGCTCGGCGGTGCGACGTCGGTGATGGTGAACAGCGACAGCAGGCGGTCCTGTTCGCGGCGCGCGGCGTGCGGGTTGCCGGAGCGGATGTGGTCGTGGATGAGCACGTAGCCGACGGGGTCGACGTTGCCCAGCCCCGGCACGGCGCCGTCGGCGCCGAGCGCGAGCGCGGAGTCGACGAGCAGCTCCGAGCCGGTGAACACGGCGAAGGTGTCGAGCCCGCGGTCCCGGCGCTCCTTGAGCACGTAACGGAAGCCGGCTTCGTCGCCGCTGGAGTCCTTGAGCCCGGCGATCACGCCGTCGGCGGCGAGGTTCAGCACGAGCTCGCGGTCGAGCTTCGTGTGCACCGCCACCGGGATGTCGTAGGCGAAGATCGGCAGGTTCGTTTTTTCGTGCAGCAGCCGGAAGTGGCGGTCGATCTCGGCCACGTGCGTGCGCGTGTAGTACGGCGCGGTCACCACGATGGCGTCGGCGCCCGCCACCTCGGCGACTTTCACGTGCTCGGCCACGCGCAGGGTCGTCATGTCGATACAGCCGGCCAGCACCGGCACTCGGCCGGCGACCTGGTCCACGGCCGTCTCGATCGTGACGCGGCGCTGCGCGTCGGGCAGGAAGGCGACTTCGCTGGAGGAACCGAGCACGAAGATGCCGTGCACGCCGGCGCCGAGCTGGAACTCGATGTGGCGGCGCAGCGATTCGGTGTCCACGGTGAAGTCGTCGTTGAACGGCGTGCACAGCGGCGGGATGATGCCGGCGAACTTCGGCGCGGTCATGAGGCGTTCACTCCGGTGGTGATCTCTGGGTGGATGCAGCGGTAGCTGTGCCCGGCGGACTCGGTGAGCGGCGGCAGGGCCACCGCGCACTCGTCGGTGGCCTTCGGGCACCGGGTGTGGAACGCGCAGCCGCTCGGCGGCGCGGTCGCCGACGGCACGGGTCCACTGAGGACGATCGGCTCGACGGGGTGCAGCAGGCTCGGCGTCGCCGAGAACAGCGCCCGCGTGTAGGGGTGCCGGGCGTCTCCCGGCAGGTCTTCGGCGGCGGCTTCCTCGACGATCCGTCCGAGGTACATCGTCACGATCCGGTCGCTCATGCGCCGCACGGTCCGGATGTCGTGTGACACGAATACCATGGCGAGCCCGAGCCGCTCGCGCAGGTCGATGAGCAGGTTGAGGATCTGCGCCCGCACCGACACGTCGAGCGCGGACGTCGGCTCGTCGGCCACGAGCAGCCTTGGCCGCAAGGCCAGCGCCCGCGCGATGGCGACACGCTGGCGCTGGCCGCCCGAAAGCTGCGCGGGCAGCGCGTCGGCGACGCTGCCCGGCAGGCCGACGAGGCCCATGAGTTCCTTGACCCGCTCGGCGCGTTCGGCGGCGGTGCCGGCGTGGTGCACGTCGAGCGGATCGCGCAGGATCTTCGCGACCGGCAGGCGGCGGTTGAGCGCCGTGGCCGGGTCCTGGAAGACCATCCCGACCTGCCGGCCCAGCTCGGCCGGACGCAGTCCCGCGAGCGGTTTGCCGTCGTAGCGCACGGCGCCCCGCGTGGGCTTCTGCAGCCCGACGAGGACCTTGGCGAGCGTGGACTTGCCGCAGCCGGACTCACCGACCACGCCCACCGTCTCGCCGGCGGCGATCTGCAGGTTGGCGTCGGTGAGGGCATAGACGCTGTCGCGCCCGAACAGGCTCGCCGCGCGGACGCGGTGCACCACGTGCACGCCGTCGACCTCGACGAGGGTCATAGCTGCGCTCCTTCCACGACGGCGGGGGTCGTGCGCTCGGCGGGGTAGTGGCACGCGACCAGGTGCCCGGCTCCGGTGGGCTCCGGCTCGGGCGTCACCTCGAAGCAGTGGCCGCGCGCGGCCGGACAGCGATCGGCGAAGCGGCAGCCCGGCGGGAAGTCGGCCGGTGCGGGCACGACCCCCTTGATCTGCGTGAGAGTGGCCTCGTTCTCCTCCAGCGACAGCACGGCCGACAGCAGGCCGCGTGTGTAGTGGTGCCGCGGCGAGCCGACGACCTCGGCCGTCGTGCCCGTCTCCGCCACCTGCCCGCCGTACATCACGACCACGCGGTCGGCGACGTCCGAGACCAGCGCGAGGTCGTGCGACACGAGGATCAGTGCGAAGCCGAGCTCTTCCTGCAGCCGCAGCAGCAGCTTGATGACCTGGGCCTGCACGGTCACGTCGAGCGCCGTGGTCGGCTCGTCGGCCACGATCAGCTTCGGGCTGCGCGACAGCGCCATCGCGATGAGCACGCGCTGGCGCTGCCCGCCGGACAGCTCGTGCGGGTAGGAGCGCAGCGTCCGGCCCGGGTCGAGGTTCACCAGCTCCAGCAGCTCCTCCGGCGTGCGCGTGCCGCCGCGGCGGGTGAACTGCTTGAGCTGCGCACGGATCGTCATCGCCGGGTTCAGGGAGCTGAGCGCGTCCTGGTAGACCATCGAGAGGTCGTGGCCGAGGTGGCGCCGGCGCGTGCTCGCCTTCATGGTGAGCAGGTCCTCGCCCTCGAACAGGATCTCGCCCGACAGCCGCGCGGCGCCCGGTTGCAGGCCCATGACCGACAGCGCGGTGAGCGACTTGCCGCAGCCCGATTCGCCGATCAGGCCCAGCACCTCGCCCGAGCACACGGTGAACGACACGCCGTCGAGCACGTGCGCGCCGTTGTGCCGGTCGGGGAAACTGATCGCGAGGTCCTTCACCTCGAGTACCGGCCGCCGGTCCGGCAGGTCGCGGGCTTTGGCGGCGAGCCGTGCCCCGGCCTCGAGCAGCCCCTCGATCGGCAGCACGGCCGCGGTGTTCTCCGACGCCTTTTCCGCCTCGATCTTCCTGGCGACCTCGCCCGCCTTCGCGGTGCGAGCCGACGGCGCGGCCCACGCGTCGGAGATGCCTTCGGACAGGATGTTGAGCGCCAGCACCGTGATCAGGATCAACAGGCCGGGGAACAGCGTGGCCCACCAGCCGCCGGTGAGCACGAGGTCCTTGCCGTCCGAGAGCACCGAGCCCCACGACGGGTTCGGCGGCTGGATGCCCGCGCCGATGAACGACAGCGACGCCTCGAACACGATCGCGTCGGCCACCGTCACCGTGCAGTACACGAGGATCGGCGCCGCGCAGTTGACCGCGACGTGCCGGGCCAGGATGAACAGCCGCTTCGCGCCGATCACGTGCTCGGCGGCCACGTAGTCCTCGCCGTACTGCGCCAGCACGTTCGCGCGCACCACGCGGGCGACCGGGGCCATGTTGAGGAACCCGATCGCGAGGATCAGCACGAGGATGCCGCGCCCGAACACCGCCACCAGCACCGCGGCCAGCGCGATGCCGGGGAACGCCATGATCACGTCCATCACACGCATGACCACCGCATCGGTGCGGCGCCCGGACGTGGCGGCGAACGAGCCGATCACCACGCCCGCGAGCAACGCCAGCACGGTGGCGCCGAGACCGATCGCGAGCGACCAGCGCGTGCCGGCCACGAGGCGGGAGAAGATGTCGCGGCCCGACTGGTCGGTGCCGAACCAGTGCTCGGCGCTCGGGCCGCCGGTGTCGGTGCTGAGCGCGTCGGGGTTGTGGGTGGCCAGCAGCGTGCCGAAGATCGCGACGAGCGCGAGCACCACGAGCACGCCGAGGGCGAGCCACGACGTCGGGGGGAGTTGCCGGAACCGCACGCCCGGCCGCGCGAGCCGGGCCGTGAGGTTCGGGTGCAGGACGGGGCGCATCAGGAGTGGCTCCGCAGTCGGGGGTTGGCGATGAGGTAGAGCACGTCGACGATGAGGTTCACGAGCACGAAGCCCACGGCGATCGTGATCACGAACCCCTGGACCTTCGCCGTGTCGCCGTCCTGCACGGCCTGGATCATGTTCTGGCCCATGCCGGGCAGCGCGAACATCGTCTCGATCACCACGGCGCCGCCGAGCAGGTAGCCGACGCGCAGGCCGAGCACGGTGAGCGGGTTGACGAGCGCGTTGCGCAGCACGTTGCGGCCCACCACGACCACGGGCGGCAGGCCACCGCCGCGGGCGGTGCGCACGTAGTCCTTGTCGAGCTCCTCCACCATCGACGTGCGGATCACCCGCGTCAGCTGCGCGGCCACCGGCAGCGACAGGGAGATCGCCGGCAGCGTCAGCGAGTTGAGCCAGCCGGAGACCGAGTCGGCCGGGCTCACGTAGCCGCTCGTGGGGAACAGCCCCTTGCCCACGGCGAGCCACTGCACGAGCAGCAGCGCGATCCAGAACGCCGGCGCCGCGACGCCCGCCAGCGTGACCACCCGGATCAGGTGGTCGGGCCAACGGCCGCGAAACAGCGCCGACGTCACGCCGAGCACGATCGACAGCACGAGCGCGAGCACCAGGCCGAGCAGCGTGAGCTGCACGGTGAGCGGCAGCGCGGTCGCGATGGTCTGCCCGACCGGCTCCTTGGTGATCACGCTCGTGCCGAAGTCACCTTGCACCAGGTGCCACACGAAGTGCACGTACTGCAGGGGCAGCGGGTCGAGCAGTCCGTTGGCCTCGCGGAACTGCTGCAGCTGCGCCTCGGTGGCGTTCGCCCCGTTGAACGCGGCCAGTGCCGGGTCGACGGGGGAGAACTGCATGACGATGAACACGAACAGGATCACGCCGAGCAGCAGGGGGATCAGGGCGAGGATGCGGGAGGCCAGCATCCGCACGACGACGATCACGGGCGGTGGTCCTCTCTCGTCAGACCGGCTTGGCCTGGTTGAGGTAGATGCCCGGGTAGCCCTGGGCGTGCACGCCCGTGATCGCCTTCGGGTCCCAGGCGGTGCCGAGCTGCGTGAACACGATCGGGTAGATCACGGCCTGCTCCGAGATCAGGTCCAGCAGCTGCTTGTTCAACGCGGTGCGCTTGGCCTCGTCCTGCTCGGCGGCGGCCTTGTCCTGCAGCGACAACAGCGCCTGGGTGTCGGCGTTGTTCCAGCGCGCGTACTTCGTCATCATCAGCGACGCGGCGTCGTAGTAGTAGCGGATGAGCAGGTCGGGGTCGTTGCCGAACTGCATGGGGTTGTTCGTGGTGGACACGACCTGGAAGTCGTTGCCGTTGTCCAGCTTGGAGAACAGGGCTTTGGTGTCCTGGGAGTCCAAAGTGGTCTGCACGCCGATGGCGTCCCAGCCCTCCTTGATCACCTTCACGCAGTCGAGTACGAGCGAGGTGTTGGTGGTGGACAGGGAGATCTTCAGGTTCGTGACGCCGGCTTCGGCCAGCAGCTGCTTGGCCTTCGCCGGGTCGTAGGTGAAGCTCTGCGACGCCGGCTGCGACTGCGGCAGCTTCGGGTTGATGAACGACGTGCCCGGCGTGCCGGTGCCGCGCAGGCCGATTTCGATCATCTTCTTCTTGTCGATGGCGTAGTGCAGCGCCTGGCGCACACGCTTGTCGCCGAAAGGCGCGTGGGCGGTGTTGAACATCAGGTACAGGTTGTTGCCGCCGTCGGCGAACTCGACGGTGCGGCCCGCCTTGCGCAGCTGGTCGGCGTTGGCGGCGGGAATGTTCTCCACGATCTGCGCGTCGGGCTTCACGCCGGAGATCGCGGCCACGCGCGGCGCGGAGTCCACGATGGACTTCCACAGCATCTTCTGGTACGCCGCCGGGCGCGGGCCGTTGTAGTCCGCGAACTTCTCGAACGACGTGTGCGACAGCGGCGCCTGCTCGGTGACCTTGTACGGGCCGGAGCCCACGACCTTGCCGCCGGCGGCGAGTGGCCAGTTGTTCTCGAACACGTGCTTCGGCACGATCTTGCAGATCTGGATCCGCTGCAGCGCGTAGGGGAACGGGAACGTGAGCACGAACTCGACCTTGCGGTCGTCGACCTTCTTCACCTCCTGCAACCACTGGGCGAAGAAGCTGTGGATGAGCACGTTCTCCTTCGGGTCCAGGGCGCGGGCGTAGGTGAAGACCACGTCGTCGGCCGTCACGGGCTGCCCGTCGTGCCACTTGGCGCCGTCGCGCAGCTCGAACTCGATGCTGGTGCCGCTCACGTCGGCCGGCAGGGCCTTCGCGAGCCCGGGGAACGGCGCGCGGGTGATGGGGTCGCCTTCGACCAGCGATTCGTAGCTGTGCAGGATGGCGGCCATGGAGAACGCCGAAGCGGTCTGCAGCGGGTCCCACGACTGGTTGTTGCCGTAGCCGATGACAGCGGTGAGGGAGTCCGTGGAGCTGCCGGTCTTGTTCGTGGACGCGGGGCCGCCGCACGCGGCGATGGTCGACGAGAAGGCGGCGGTGGCGCCCACGAGGCCCGCGTAGCGCAGCAGCGTGCGCCGGTCGAACGAAGGGCCGGTCCCCATGGCGGTTCGGGACATCGGTGTCTCCTGACTGTGTGTTTCACCCACCAGAGGTCATGGGACGTGGGACGTCCTATGACTGGGCGAACCCTAGAACCCCGCCGGTTACCGGTCAAGGGGACGTGGCGTTTTCGGCATCGGGCCGAGGCCGGCGGGGCATGACGTAGGATGTCTTCCGATGGCGACGTGCCAGTGGACGGAAGAACCATTCGGGAGACAGCTTTGGCGCGCCCGCAACGCAGCGAAGAGATCACCAAGCAGATCATCGATCTGATCATCGACCGCGACCTGCCGCCCGGCGCGCCGATGCCCACCGAGCTCAGCCTGATGGACGACATCGGCGTCAGCCGGAACTCGATCCGGGAGGCGATCAAGGCGCTGCAGGCCCTCGGCATCGTCGAGATCCGGCACGGCTACGGCACGTTCGTCGGCTCGGCCGGGTCCGAAGCGCTGCAGACGTGGCTGCTGTTCCGCACGCGCACGCGCGACGCCGGCCGCCTGCGCGACCTGCTGGAGGTCCGCGAGATGATCGAGACGGAGCTGACCCGGCGCGTCGCGCTGGAGCACCGCCCCGGGCTGATCGCGGACCTGGAGGCCTGCGTCGCCCGCATGCGCCGCAAGGGCCCCGACTCCGCGGTCGCCGACCGCGAGTTCCACGACCTGATCTGCGCCGAAGCCGGCTTCGACCTGGCCCGCGAGCTCACCGGCCTGTTCTGGGACGTCTACCGCGCGGCGGAAGCCGAACTCGGCGGCCCGGTGTCGTCCGCCGCGGGCACCGCCAAACGCCACCAGGCCATCGTCGACGCCCTGGTGGCGCGCGACGCCGAGGCCGCGGCCGAAGCCGTGCACCGCCACTTCGACGAGGTGCGCAAGCGCGCGAAGGCGGGCCGGTACGGCGGCTTCGGCGAGGCGCGCCCGGTGGAGGCCGATCCCGCGGTGCTCTAGCTGTGGGTGCGCGTGCGGCCTGCGCAGGAGGCGGCCCGGACTTCGGCGACGCGCGCCCAGGTGGAACGCGCTTCCCCGGCGGCGCGGCCAGGGCGTTCGTACACTGGGCGGCCGGACCTTGGAGGTGCGCGCTGGACGCTCCGGAGATCGAGCTGCTGCCGCAGTCGGCAGCGGCGGACGAGGCGCTGGCCGGCGCGGTCAGCGCGGTGGTGAACGCGGTCTACGCGACCGCGGAGAAGGGCCTGTGGCTGGGCCAGGCCGAGCGGACGTCACCGGAGGAGGTGGCGGGTCTGGTCGCGGCCGGGGAGATCGCGGTGGCCAGGCGGCGCGGCCGGGTAGTGGGGTGCGTGCGGGTGCGGCACGTCGCCGACGGCGTGGGCGAGTTCGGGCTGCTGGCCGCCGCGCCGGAGCTGCACGGCGCGGGCATCGGGCGGCTGCTGGTGCGGTTCGCGGAGGAACGCTGCCGCGCGCTGGGCTACCGGCGGCTGCAGCTGGAGCTGCTCGTGCCGCGGGAGTTCGAGCACCCGTCGAAGCAGTTCCTGGCCGCCTGGTACACGCGGCTGGGCTTCCGGGTCGAGCACACGGCGACCGTCGAGGCGACCCACCCGCACCTCGCGCCGCTGCTGGCGACGCCGTGCGACTTCGTGGTGTACCGCAAGGACCTGACCGCCGGCGGTGAGCGGCGATGACGACGCGGCTGGACTGGATCGGCCTCGTGCGCCACGGCCAGAGCACCGGCAACGTCGCCCGCGAGGTCGCCGAGGACGCGGGACACGCGGTCATCGACATCGCCGAGCGCGACGCCGACGTGCCGCTGAACGACCTCGGCGAGCGGCAGGCCCGCGCCGTGGGGGAGTGGCTCGCGGACAATCCGCCCGACCTCGTCGTGGCCTCGCCGTACCTGCGGGCACTCGACACGGCCCGGCTCGCGCTCGGCGTCGCGGAGGACAGCGGCGTCGAGGTGCCCGGCGGCCTGCGCGTGGACGAACGCGTCCGCGATCGCGAGCTCGGCGTCCTCGACCTGCTCACCAGCCGCGGGGTCGCCGAACGCTGGCCCGACGAGCTGCAGCGCAAGGAGCGCCTTGGCAAGTTCTACTACCGCCCGCCGGGCGGCGAGTCGTGGGCCGACGTCGTGCTTCGGCTGCGATCGCTGCTCGCCGAGCTCAGCGCGGAGACGCCGGGTCAGCGGGTGCTCTTCTTCGCCCACGAGATGACGGTGTTCGCTTTGCGGTACGTCCTCGAAGCCGTGCCCGAGCGGGAACTCCTCACCGCGGCCGCCCGCACCGACGTGCCCAACGCGTCGGTCACCGCCTGGGAGCGCGGCCTCGAAGGCGGCTACCGGATGACCCTCGCCCAGGAGACGGGCCACCTCGGCGCGCTGCTGAGCTGAGCGATCGGCGGCATGATGGGTCGCAAGATCGACAGCCGCACGAACGACGAAGGCGAAGCCTACGAAGCTCGACCTCGACGGGAAGATGGCGCTCGTCACCGGATCGACGCAGGGGATCGGCGCGGCGATCGCCGCGGGGCTCGCGCGGACCGGCGCCTGGGTGGTCGTCAACGGGCGCACCGAAGCCCGGGTCGCCCACGCGCTCGAGGAGCTCACCGGCCTGGTGCCCGGCGGTGAGTTCATGGCCGGCAGCGGCGACGTGACCACCGACGAAGGCGCGCGCCAAGTCGTGGACGCAGCCGGACGGGTGGGCATCCTGGTCAACAACCTCGGCATCTTCGGCGCCGCCGAGCCGCTCGAGATCAGCGACGGCGAGTGGCGCCGCTACTTCGAGGTCAACGTGCTCGCGGCCGTGCGCCTCACGCGCCTGACGATGCCCGCCATGATCGAGCGCGGCTGGGCCGCGTCCTCGACGTCGCGACCGTCTCGGCGGTCGTGATCCCCGCCGAGATGATCCACTACGGCATGTCGAAAACCGCGCTGCTGGGCGTCTCGCGCGGCTTCGCCAAGGCAGCGGTGCGAACCGGCGTCACGGTCGACTCCGTGCACGCCGGTCCCACGCACACCGGCGGTGTGGAGGACTTCGTCCACCAGCTGGTCGACAAGGACCTGCCGTGGGGCGAGGCCCAGCGGGAGTTCATGAAGACCCACCGCCCGCACTCACTGCTGCAGCGGCTGATCGAGCCCGAGGAGATCGCGAACCTGGTGGTGTACCTCAGTTCGCCGCTCGCGTCGGCCACCACCGGCGGGGCGGTGCGGGTCGACGGCGGCTACGTGGACTCGATCCTCCCGTAGCGCTCAGGGCTCGCCGAGCCGGTCGCGCACCTGGCGCTCGACGAGCACGGGCAGGAAGCTGCGCACGCCGGCGTCGTCGAAGTGCTGCCGTTGCGCGCTGATCGTGCTGGCGATCTCCGATTCCCGCGCCTTCCCGTACTCGTCGACGAGCCGGGACTTCAGCGCGGAGAAGCTCTCTTCCTCGCCCTTCACCATGAGCTCGTTCATGCCGAGGTGCTCGGTCATCGCGGTGCCTTTCCGTGGTCGCGGGCCCTACTGGTTTCTGCCCCCGCCCGGCGCTCCTCAAACCGCGCCGACACCCGGAAAGACCTGGTGTCAATTTTGACCACCTGGTAGAAATTCTGGCGACGCGGCGCTTCGCCGCCGACCCGCGAAGCCAAGGAGCTGGAATGGGCAAGCTTTCCGTGCAGCTGTACTCGGTCCGCGACGCGTTCGCGGCCGACCCGGCGGACACCCTGCGGCGGCTCGCCGCGATCGGGTTCACGCAGGTCGAGCCATACGGCGTCGTCGAGAACGTGGCGGCGCTGTCCTCCGGGCTGCAGGCGTTCGGGCTGACGGCGCCGACGGCGCACGCGAAGCTGATCGGTGAAGACCAGCACGCCGTGTTCGCCGCCGCGAAGCAGCTGGGCATCGCCGTGGTCATCGACCCGCTGGTGAAGCCCGAGCAGTGGCAGGACCCGGCCGACATCGCGGCGACCGCGACGGCGTTGAACGCGGCGGCGAAGGTCGCGCAGGAGCACGACGTGCGCGTCGGCTACCACAACCACTGGTGGGAGCTGGAGTCCCGCGTCGACGGCCGCAGCGCCCTCGAGGTGTTGGCCGAGCAGCTCGACCCGGCGATCGCGCTCGAGGTCGACGCCTACTGGGCCACCGCGGGCGGTGAGAACGCGCCGGAGCTGCTGCGCCGGCTCGGCCAGCGCGTGCACGCCATCCACGTGAAGGACGGCGCGCTCGCCACCGACGCGTCCGGCCAGGTTCCGGCGGGTCAGGGCAGCGTGCCGCTGCCCGAGGTCCTCGCCGCCGCACCGCAAGCGCTGCGCGTGGTCGAGTTCGACCGCTACGACGGCGACATCTTCGACGGCATCGCGGCCAGCTTCGCCTACCTCACCGAGGCCGCGAAGTGACGGGTGGACCTGTCGGCGTCGGGCTCATCGGCGCCGGCGTCATCAGCGACACCTACCTGGAGAACCTCACGAGCTTCCCCGACGTGCGCGTGCTGTCCGTCGCGGACCTCGACGTGCCGCGCGCGCAGGCACAGGCGGCGAAACACGGGGTGCCCCACGGGCAGACCGTCTCGGAGCTGCTCGCGGACCCGGAGATCGAGGTGGTCGTGAACCTCACGATCCCGGCTGCCCACGTGGAGATCGGCCTGGCTGCGCTGGAAGCGGGCAAGAGCGTGTGGGCCGAGAAGCCGCTCGCGCTCGACCGGCAGACGGGCCGCAAGCTGCTCGACCGCGCCCGGGAGAAGGGCCTGCGCGTGGCGAGCGCGCCCGACACCGTGCTCGGCGCCGGCCTGCAGACGGCCCGGCGCGCGATCGAAGCCGGCCGCGTCGGTGATCCGCGTACGGGGCTCGCGCTGTTCCAGACGCCGGGGCCCGAGAGCTGGCACCCGGCACCGGAGTTCCTCTTCGCCGGCGGTGGCGGGCCGCTGCTGGACATGGGCCCGTACTACCTCACGGAACTCGTGCAGCTGTTCGGCCCGATCCGCAAGGTCACCGGCGCCGGCGGCCGCGCGCGCGACACGCGCGTGATCGGCTCCGGGCCGCGGGCCGGCACGGAGTTCGCCGTGACGGTGCCGACCACGGTGACCGCGCTCGTCGAGTTCAGCCGCGGCGGCAGCGCGCAGGTGGTGCTGAGCTTCGACTCCGCCTTGGTGCGCACGGGTTTCGTCGAGGTGACCGGCACGCTCGGCACGGCGGTGCTCCCCGATCCGAACCGCTTCGACGGCCCCACGAAACTGCACCTGCTCGGCGCGGACGGACCGGAAGAGCTGACGCCGCAAGGACATCCGGCGTCGCGGGGAACCGGCGTGCTGGAACTCGCGCGGGCGCTCCGCACCGGTGTGCCGGAACGCGCGTCGGGCGAGCTGGCCTACCACGTGCTCGATGCGATGCTGGCCATCGACGAATCGCTCACGCGCGGCCGGACGGTGGAGGTGAACTCCACGGTCGAGGTGCCGCCCGCGTTGCCCGAGGGCTGGGACCCGTTCGCCCGCACGCTTTAACCCAGCGGGACGGTGAGCAGGTTCTGCAGGTAGAACCGCAGCGATCCCACGAGGTCCACGTCGGCCGGGGTGGTGAGCCACTGGACCTGCAAGCCGTCCATCAACGCGATGAAGGTCAGGGCCGCGAAGTCGGGGTCGACGCCCTCGCGCAGCTCGCCCGTCTCGGCGAGCACGCGGAACGAGTCGAGCACGCCTTCGCGGGCCTGCCGGTAGTGCCGGTCGAAGTATTCGTGCGCCGGGTGGTCCGGGGCCACGGCTTCGGCCGCCAGCCGCGAGTACAGGTCGACGATGCGGGGGTGGCGTACGTTGTGCCCGGCCAGCGCGACGAAGTGCCGCAGCACCGCCAGCCCGGGCGGCACCGTCAGCTGCTCGCGCTCGGAGTCCTCGGCGTAGCGCCGCTCCAGCACGGCTGCGAGCAGCGCCTCCTTGGTGGGGAAGTAGTACAGCAACCCGGCGTGGCTGATGCCCGCGCGCTTGGCGATCTCCCGCAGCGAAGAACCGTGGTAGCCCGCCTCGCCGTACACCACAGCGGCCGCGGAAATGATGTCCTCGCGGCGGATCCGGCCCTTCAGGTAGCCCCCGGTCACGGGACGGCGATCGGTTCGGCGGCGTGCACCCGCCCATCATGCCGCAGCCGAGTTTCGATCGTCCGGCGTGATCATTCGAACAAAGAATTTGCACGAATCGGTGGTGGCTGTGCAACCATGGCCCGACGATCGAGGGAGGAATCGCCCGAATGACCGAGGTTCCCCGGCTGCCTCGCGCTGCCCGGTTCGCGACGTGGAGCTTCTTCGCGCTCAACGGGTTCGCGGTCGGCATGTGGGTGGTGCACATCCCCGTGGTCGAGCGCGCCACCGGCATCTCGCACACCACGCTCGGCGCGCTGCTGCTCGTGCTCGGCGGCGCGGCGTTCGCCGGCATGCAGGTGTCCGGCCCGCTCGCCGACCGCTTCGGCCACCGCCGCGTCGTCCCCGCGGCCGGCGTGCTGCTGGGGCTCGCGCTGTTCCTGCCCGGGCTCGCGACCAGCTGGTGGACCCTCGGGCTCTCCCTCGTGCTGTTCGGCTTCTGCAACGGCTCCCTCGACGTCGCCATGAACGCCCAGGCCGTGGTCGTCGAACGCGCGTACCCCCGCCCGATCATGGCGGCGTTCCACGCGATGTGGTCGATCGGCGGTGCGCTCGCCGCGGCCGTCGGGGCCGCCGTGCTGGGCGCGAACGTGCCGACGGCCGTCACGCTGAGCGCCACGGGCGCGGTCTGCGTCGCCGCTTCGCTGGGCGCCGGGCGGCTGCTGCTCGACAGCCGGCGGACCGAACCCGCCGATACCGGCCCCGCCCCGGCCGGGAAAGGCCGGACGCCGGTGCGGGTCGTCTGGCTCCTCGGTGCGCTGGCGTTCGCGCTGATGCTCTCGGAGGGCGTCGCGAACGACTGGGCCGCGCTGCACCTGCAGGACGTGCTGGGCACGTCGGCGAGCACCGCCGCGCTGGCGTACGGGTCGTTCGCCGTCGCGATGACGGTCGGGCGCTTCGTCACCGACCGCGTCGCCGCGCTGGCCGGTCCCGTCGCGGTGGTGCGCTACGGCTCGGCCCTGGCCGCGGTCGGTGTCGGGACGGCCGCGCTGGTGCCGTGGGTGCCACTGGCGCTCGCCGGCTGGGCGCTGTTCGGCCTCGGCCTCTCCGGCGGTGTCCCGCAGCTGTTCACGGCGGCGGGCAACCTCGACACGCGCGCGTCCGGGGCCCTGATGGCACGGGTTGTCGGGCTCGGCTACGTCGGCTTGCTGGCGGGGCCCGCGCTGATCGGCGGGCTCACGCACTGGATGCCGCTCAACGTCGCCTTCGCGGTGCCGTTCGCCCTCTGCGTGGCCGCCGTCGCGGCGGCACCGGTGATCGGCCGGAAGCGCAGCAGGGAGCCGGAGAAGGTCGGCTGAACCCGCCTCAGTTGCACGCTTCCGGACCGCGGGTCTCCCCGCCGCCGGTGAGGATGAACCGAGCCCCCGGCGGGCGCTGGTTGCGCAGTGTGCACACGATCTGGCGCACCGCCAGGTCCGACAGCGCGGTCACCGAGCTGGACAGCTGAACGACGGTCCCGCCTGCCGACGCCAGTACGGTGGCCGGCACCACGGACCGCGGCACCTCCGTGGTCAGCCCGTCCGCCTGCTCGGCCGGGCTCGGGCCCTGCGCCAGTGCGTTGATCGCGGCCGCGCCGGTGAGGTTCGCGCCGTCGCGCGTCGCCAGCCGGAGCGACCCGTCGGCCACGAGGTAGATCGTGTCGTGCGCCTGGTCGACCGTCGGCTCCGCCGGCCCGCTCGGCGGGTCGCCTCCGGAGATCGCGGCACTGGGCCGTACGCCGCAGGCCGTGGCCGTGAGCGCCACCAGCAAGATCGCCGCCGCCACCTGCCGGCTCACCCCGCACCTCCCGCCACGGGCAGGCGCAGTGTGAACGCGGCGCCGCCGCCGGGGCGGTTGGCGGCGGTGAGCGTGCCGCCGTGCAGCTTGGCGTTCTCCCACGAGATCGCGAGTCCGAGCCCGCTGCCTTCGGAGCGGGTGCGGGCGGTGTCGGCCTTGTAGAAGCGGTCGAACACGTGCGGGAGCACCTCCTCGTTCAGCCCCGGGCCCTCGTCGGTGACTTCGATCTTGACCCAGCCCTCGGCTGCGCTCAAGCCGAGGCGGACCGGGGTAGCGCCGTGGCGCAGCGCGTTGCCGACGAGGTTCGCGACGACCACGTCGAGCCGCCGGGGGTCGAGGCGCGCGCGGATGCCCGCCGGCAGCTCGGTCTGGATCTCCTCGGCCCAGCCACGGGCGCGCAGCGTGGCGACGAGGGCGTCGGCGACGTCCACGTCGTCGAGCGCGAGCGACGCCGAGCCGGAGTCGAACCGGGTCACCTCGATGAGGTCGTTGACGAGCCGCGTGAGGTTGTGCGTCTCCTGGCTGACCAGCCGCACCGCCCGGCCGGCGATCTCGGGCAGGCCGGCGACCTCGGACTCGAGCACGTCGGTCACGGCGGTCATGGCCGCCAGCGGAGTGCGCAGCTCGTGGGACACGTCGGCGACGAACCGCCGCGCGTCCGCCTCCAACCGCTCCAGTTCGGCCACGTGGTTCTGCAGGGATTCCGCCGTGGCGTTGAAGGTTTTCGCGACGGCGGCCAGCTCGTCGGTGCCCCGGACGGTGAGCCGGGTGTCCAGATCACCTTCGCCGAGCCGGTGCGCGGCCGAGCGCAGCTCCCGCACCGGGCCGAGCACGCTGCGCGCGGCCGCGAGTGCCAGCAGCAGGGCCAGCACGAACGCGCCGGCTCCGGTCAGCCACGCGTTCCGCGCGAGCTCGGCGATGCTCGCGGACTCGGCCGCGAGGCCCTGCAGCACGTAGACCGTGATCCCGGACGGCCGGGTCTGGTGCGACTCGGTCGTCGTGACCCGCAGCTGGGTGCCGATCAGCAGCGCGGTCTGCCCGCCGGCGTCCACGCGCTGCCAGCCCACCCGGCCGCCGTCGACGATCTCCTTCAGCTCGGGCGTGATCAAGGTCTGCACATCCGGGTTGCCGCCCGTGCCGTTCCCGCTGATCACGACCGCGGAGTCCGCGCGCCCCGAGATCTCACCGGCGAGGGTCCCCAGGTCGCCGCTGGTCAGACCACCGACCCGCAGGGGGTAGACCTGCTGGATGCGGTTCTCCAGCTC
Source organism: Amycolatopsis sp. FDAARGOS 1241 (assembly GCF_016889705.1). NCBI lineage: Bacteria > Bacillati > Actinomycetota > Actinomycetes > Pseudonocardiales > Pseudonocardiaceae > Amycolatopsis > Amycolatopsis sp. FDAARGOS 1241. The sequence continues at coordinate 6,040,261 of NZ_CP069526.1, read as the reverse complement.
GACCACTGCGCTGTCCTGCGCCTTCTGCAGGATCGTGGTGCGCGCCGACCGGTAGCCGATCCCGGCGACGGCGATGGTCGTGACCACGCTCAGCAGCACGAACGCCGCCAGCAGGCGCGTGCGCAGGCCCCAGGCCCGCCACAGCTTCACGGGCTCGCCTTCACAGGGGCCCGAAGCGGTACCCGAACCCGCGCAGGGTCTGCACGAACACCGGCGCCGCGGGGTCGTCCTCGATCTTCGCGCGCAGGCGCTGCACGCAGGCGTCGACGAGCCGCGAATCGCCGAGGTAACCCTGGTCCCACACCGATTCGAGCAGCTGCTGGCGGCTGAGCACGCGGCCGGGAGAGGCGGACAGCTCCAGTAGCAGCCGCAGCTCCGTGGGGGCGAGGCTGACGGGTACGCCGCGTTTGCCGACCACGAGGCCGTCGCGGTCGATGGTGAGGTCGCCGTGGCGCTCGAGGCCCGGTTTCGGCGAGCCGGCCTGCCGCGGTTTGCCGCCGGTGCGCCGCAGCACTGCCTTGATCCGCGCCTCCAGCACGCGTGGCTGCGCGGGTTTCACCACGTAGTCGTCGGCGCCGGCTTCGAGGCCGGCGACCACGTCGATGTCGTCGTTGCGGGCGGTGAGCATGATGATCGGCAGGTCGCCGGTGGCGCGGATGCGCCGGCACACCTCGAACCCGTCCATGCCGGGCAGCATCAGGTCGAGCACGACGACGTCGGCGGCCGCCGAGTTCAGCCGGGCGAGTCCTTCTTCACCGCTCTCCACCGCTTCGACGGTGTGGCCCTGGTAGGTCAGGGCGATCTGCAGGCCGTCGCGCACGGCCTGGTCGTCTTCGATCAACAGCACCCGGGGCATGGTTCTCACTATCGCAGCGCTCTCCCGTGCCCGCCCGTCCGGATCCCGGACAGTCCACAGCGGACACCTCCGGCGAGGATCCGCGCGCCGTCTCACCGGTCCGTGCGCGTGACGTCATGGTTGTGTAACAGCCGGCGTCCGTGCGGAGCTGTTACACAACTGTCGGGGTCCGGGGACCCGGCGTGTGCGAGAGGCGGACATCCGGCCGCGACGGTGGTCGGCATGATCGAACTGCTCCGCTCCCGTGCCGCGGCCTACGCGGCGGCCGCCCGCCTGCTCGCGGTGCTCTTGCTGCCGGTGGCGTTCGTGTGTTCGCCCCGCCGCGCCCATTACCTCGCGTGCCAGTGGGCGCTGGCGCTGCGGTACCCGGCGGAGAACCTCGCCGGTCTCACGCCCGCCGCTCGCGAAGCCTTCACCGCGGCGCGGACCGAAGCCTTCTGGCGCGACGGCCAGCTCATCGGTCTCACCTCCGGTCACCGCGACGCCGCCGAGCAGCACGCGATGTTCACCGCGGAGGTCCGCCGCACGGGGTCCGTCGGACAGGCGCGCCGGCGCGTCCTCCCGCCCGAAGAGTCCGGCCACGTCGCCGGTTACGCCCTCGACGTCCGGCCCACCGAAGGCGCGGCCTGGCTCGAACGCCACGGCGCGGCCTACCGCCTCCACCGCCGCTACGACAACGAGTGGTGGCACTTCGAGTACCACGCCGACACCGTCCCGCTGCGCCTCCCGTGCCCGGGCACGCTGCCGGCCGTCGTGGCCTGAGCGCGTCAAAGCGGCGTTCTGCTGGAGGCTGTCGAGTGGGCCGGATCGGTCGGAGTTGTTCGGAGTTGTCCGGGATGTGGTCGTGCCGGCAGCGCCAGAGGATCATCTCCGCCCGGCGGTGGCGTCGCTGCGGGCCCGCCGATCTGGCGCGCCCATCACGTCACCTACCGTCGCGGCCGCGAACAAACAGCTCCGAGCCGCGCTCATCGAGTGGGCCCAACACCATGCGCGCCAACCCCGGTGCCCGTGGCTCCTACCACCGGGCCCGCGAACGCGGCTGCCACCACCCCCACAACGCAAGAATCCTGGCCCAAGCCTGGACCAGAACTGCCGAGCTGAGCGAGTCGCTCTCGCGGAGATGGCCTGCCTGAGGGTTGTGGAGCCTGGTGCCCGCGATCACCACCCTGCTGCGCCGTCACAGCGTGTCCCGGGGCCGGGATCGAAGGCGACGACGGGCCACTGGTCGAGCACCTGCCGCGCGACAGGTTCGAGGTCGTGGTCTGACGGGCCCGTTCCTGTTCGCCGGCTACGCCGATCGCCCGGAGCTGACGCGCGCGAGCTTCGCCGGCGACTGGTTCGACACCGGCGACCTGGCCACGATCGACGCCGACGGGTACCTGAACATCCGTGGCCGCACCAGGGACGCGATCATCCGCGGCGGCGAGAACACTCCCGTGGCCTACGTGGAGAACGTGCTGTACGAGCACCCGGACGTGACGGGCGTCGCCGTGGTCGCGACGCCGGACCCGCTGCAGGAGCGCGCCTGCGCGTGCGTGACGCTGCGCGACGGCGCTGCGGAGCTGACGTTCGAGGCGACGCGGGAATTCCTCGAGGGCAAGCGCGTCGCCAAGCAGAACTGGCCCGAGCGGCTCGGGTGCTGGCCGGGCTGCCGCGCGCGGCGAGCGGGTAGATCCAGAAGTTCCAGCTGCGCGAGCTGGTCAGAACCGGCGCGTGAACGGCAGCGGCTTGCGCATGCGGATCAGCAGGAGCAGCGGCACGAGCACATACGGGAGGTTGAACGCGAGGAACTTCGCGGGGTTGTCCGTGCGCAGCGCGGGGTCGCCGAAGAACTCCACGCCGAACACGACGACGCCGGTGAGCGTGACGATCATCGTCGCGTAGATCACGGCGAAGAGCTGGATCCCGTTCTTGCCCGCGAGCAAGCACGCGACGAGCACGACGTAGAAGGGCATGTACACGAACGCCGAGAGCCCCGTGACGATCCGCATCCAGTCCGGCGGGTGCATGAACAGCACGTCGGCGTCGTGGGCGTACCAGTAGTTGGAGTTGACGAAGAAGTTGCTCGACGGGCGCGAGAAGTCCACCCCGACCGTGGGCAGGAGGTCGCTGATGAGCGAGGTGACGGTGAACGCGGCGAACACGATCGCGAAGAAGACATCGATCCCGCGTCGGCGCAGCGGCAGGTTCGCCGGGGTGGTCATCCGTCGATCCTAAGCGGACGGATCAGGCCTGGTTCTGTCGGTGTGGCCGGTTAGAGTGGGCCCGTGAACGCGTTCCAGGTCTGCCTGTGGGTCTTCGCCGGTGTCTGCGCGCTGTGCTGGGTGCTTTCGGTGCTCACCCGGGAGTACTCGTGGGTGGACCGGATCTGGTCGCTGGTGCCCGTGGCGTACGTCGGGATCTTCGCCGGTTTCGCGGGCTTCGCCGACGCGCGGCTCGACGTGTTGTTCGTCCTCGTGGTGCTCTGGGGCGCGCGGCTGACGTTCAACTTCGCCCGCAAGGGCGGTTACGCGCGCGGCGGTGAGGACTACCGCTGGGTGGTGCTGCGCGGGAAGATGGCGCCCTGGCAGTTCCAGGTCTTCAACTTCTTCTTCATCACGATCTACCAGAACGCGATCCTGCTCCTGATCACGCTGCCCGCGTGGACCGCGCTGGAGAACCGCACGGCCTTCGGCGCGGGCGACGTCGTGGTCGCGGTGCTCTTCCTCGCTTGCCTGGTGGGGGAGACGGTCGCGGACCAGCAGCAGTGGACCTTCCACCAGTGGAAGAAGCGCGAAAGCGCCGCCGGCCGCGTGCCGGACCCGCGGTTCCTGCAGACGGGGCTGTTCCGGTTTTCGCGCCACCCGAACTTCTTCTTCGAGCAGGCGCAGTGGTGGCTGGTCTTCGGGTTCGGCGCGATCGCGTTCGGCGGTGTCCCGTGGACGATCGCGGGTGCGGTGTTGTTGACGTTGCTGTTCGTCGGCTCGACGATCTTCACCGAGAGCATCACGCGCGGCCGGTACCCCGAGTACGCGGAGTACCAGAAGCGCACGTCGCCGGTGGTCCCGTGGCTTCCCCGGCGCGTGGCGGTACAGTGATCTGGACCACTTGACGCGGGTCCGGCTGAACGAAACCGGGGTCTGCGTCGTCGATGTCTTTCACCACTGGGGGTGGGGATCGGTGTGGATTGGGGGATGTGCCAGTGATCGGTTTCGAGACCGACCTCGACGACCTGCGCAAGGCGAGCGGGTTCGTCGCCGACGCCGGTGACGCCGCGAGCGCGGCCGCCGGCGGGGTGAAGAAGGAGGACGTGCCGGAAGCCGCGGGCGTCGACGCGATCCTCGGCGCGGTGACGCCGTTCGGGGGCGGCCCGACGACGGCGTTCGGCCGCACGCTCGGGATGCGCTCGGTCGCGGCGGCGTATGAGTACCACCGGCAGAAGGTGCAGGAGGCGCTGGAGAAACTGGCGTACTCGACGCACGAGTCGAGTGTGGCGCTGCAGCGCGTGGCCGAGATCTACGAGGCGGCGGACGAGAACGCGCAGGCCGGCCTGCGCCGCGTGCCCGGCTGGGGTGCGTGATGGTGGACGGGTACTTCGGGCTGCAGCCCTCTTCGCCCGACGACGACCGGACGGGGCTGCTCTCCGGCGTGAGCGACGATCTGCTCGACGGCGCGAACGACGCGCTCGACGGGCTGCAGTACCTGCGCTACGCGGAGTACTTCTCGTTCGCCCTCACGGACGAGATCTACCGGCAGCGCCAGGAGGAGGTCGTGGACGTGTTCCGCGACTTCTCGTCGGCCGATCTGACCGACCAGGGCGACGGGCTGCAGGCGATGATCAACGACTACGAGCTCGTCTGGAAGAACCTCGGCCGGCACTCGATCACCGAGCTGCGCCGGGCCAAGGAGCTGATGACCAGCTGGCGCGGCGACGCGGCCGAGGACGTGAAAACTTACCTCGACCGGCTGTCGGAGACCTACGACCAGATGGCCACGGAGATCTCCGTGCTGGAGAGCGACGTCGTCGCCGCGCGCGACGCGGTGTGGGGCGCGCGCCGTGACCTGACGAACCTCGCAGCGACGTTCAAGGACACGGCGCAGAAGTACCAGGAGGCGAAGGCGAAAGAGGGGGAGATCTCGCTGTCGAAGGTGATGACCACCGCCTTCAGCGCCGCGCTGATCGGCTTGCTCGCCGCCGTCGCGACCCCGGCCGCGGCGGGCGTGGAGATCACGCTGGCGGCGGCGGGCACGCAGGCCGCGGTGGCCGGTGCCGGCGCGGGCCTCAGCGAAGTCGTCGCCGAGGGCACGGCTCGCATCGAGGGTGACAACGCCAACGACATCTACCAGAGCTTCTTCGACAACGTCGACAAGCTGCGCACGGCCATGCACGACTCGACCGGCGACCTCGTCGCGAAGATCCGCGAAAAGGCCGACGCACTGCCCGAAATCCCGACCCCGCCTGACGTCAGCCCCGGCGCGACCTTCGACCCGGATGCGTTCGAGACCACACACACCTCGAAGCGCACCGAGGACAACGCCCGCCGCGAGAACGTCGACATCGCCCCGGACGGCGGCCTGTCGCGCCCGATGACCCCGTCCCGGCTCGACTGACGTGACCGACCGCGATTCCCTGGTCGCCGCCCTGACCGCGCTGTCGGTGGACGCCACCTCCCCCGACGGCACGGTCACGGCGACGGTCAACACGGACGGCGTCCTGACCCGCTTGCACCTCTCGGACGCCGTGGCCGGCCTCTCGCCCGCCGAACTGGCGGCCTCGGTGCTGGCGACCTACGCGGCGGCGCAACGCGAATCAGCCCAGCGAACGGCGGCGTTGCTCGCCCCGCTGGGTACGGCCGGCTACGTCATGGACCGGCTGCGGTGGCGGGCCGGCTTCTCGCCGGTGACCGCCGCGCCTGCCGATGCACCGCCTGCCGATGCACCGCCTGCCGACGACTTGCCCTCCCCGGACGGCGCGTACGTCCGCAACCGCTCCTCCGACGCCCCACCCCCACCCGCCCCCTCCACCCCACCCACCGACGACGACTGGTACGACCGCGGCGTACGGTCCGACTCCGCCTGGTGAGGTAATTGTCCTCAGTGGACACCAGCTTCACGAACGAAGTCGCCAGATTTCCCGCGCCCGTCTGGGGTTCACCCGCCGGCAGGACCTTCACCTGGGGCGCGGGCGCCGCCGGTGTGCGGGTTTCGGTGGGTGCGGCGCAGGGCGGCGGATGAAGAAGGCGGCGAGGTGGGCCCGGTGACCGTGAATGTCGCCGTTGCCACGCGGCCGTCGGTGCAAGGGAAAGTGGCGGTGTACGTGACGGGGCCGGAGGGGCCGTTGCCTTGCGCGGCATGGTTTTCAACGTCGATCCAACCGCCCGCGGCGGCCCCGAGGGCGCCAGGGACCAGCCGACGGCGCCCGGTCGGGACAAAGGCCGGCGCGGACAGAGCTGTGGTCAGCAGGGCGCCGGCCAGGAATGGGGTGAGCACGCTGTCCGCTCCTTCAGCCGTTGCGTGAAGAGACGCGTACGAACGGGCAGCAGAGTGCCCCGAACTCAGCCCGCCGCAGCGGCGTGGCACGCCCCGAAGCCCTCGGCGCGCAGGACGACGCGCCCGGTTCTCACGCGCACCGCCGTTTCCGTCGCGTCGCTCACGGCGGAGACGCCGGCGGCGGACGCGAGGGCGCCGGCGTCGTCGCGGACGACCTGGAGGCGGGGCCACGCCGGCGCGGGGAACGACTGGCGCAGGTGGCCGCGCACTTCGGCCAGCACGAGGTGCGTCAGCGGTGCCAGCTCGGGCGCCGAGCCCGTGACGACGGCGACGGTCACCGTGGCGTCCGGCGGTGCGGCCCGCACGGCTTCCTCCACGGCCGACAGCCGGTGCAGGCCGAGGACCGCGATCACGCCGTCGCCGGTCAAGGGCGCCGGCCTGCCGTGCAGCGAGTCGAACGCGGCCGGCGGCACCCACGGCTCGTCCACCGGCCGGGGCTGCGCCACGATCGGCGGTACGTCGGGCCAGGTGTCGGCCAGCCCGAGCGAGGGCAGCGACTCGCACGAGCGCACCACGTTGAACGGCTCGCCGAATCCCGGCGCGGCGGCCGCGAGCCGGCTCGCGCCGTGCAACGTCGTGAGCGCCAGTTCGGCAACGCGCACGAGCCGGCCCGCCGCGGGGGCGAGCCGCTCGAGCGCGAGGCCGAGGACGATCGCCTCGAAGCGCATCAGTTGCGCGTACGGGCGGTGGGTGAGCTCGTCGGCCAGGATCTCCGGCACCAGGTCCACGCCGAGACGTGACCCGGGGTCGGTGGCGAGCGGTAGGCGCGCGACCCACGCGCGGGCCAGCGCGCCCAGCGCTTCACCGGGGGTGAGCCCCGGGTCACCGGCCGGCCCGGCCGCCACGCGCTCGGCCTCCTCCGCCAGCACGGCGAAGTACAGCGCGCGCTTGCCGGGGAAGTTCGAGTAGACCGCGCCGCGCGTCAGCTCGGCCCGTTCGGCGATCACGTCGATCTTCGCGTCGCGGAAGCCGCGTTCGGTGAACTCGTCGCGCGCGGCGCCGAGCACCTTCGCCCGGTTGCGCTCCTGCGCTTCCGCCCTGCTCAGCCGGGCCATCGTCCTCCTCGTGCTCGGTGCCGGTCACGATAGCGCCCGCACCCATATGATGTGACCATCTGACAAGAACATCCGAGTGAGGAGGACCCCATGGTCCCCGAGATCGACCTGACCGACCCCGCCGTGCACCGCGACCCGTTCGCGGTCTACAATGCCGCCCGCGAGCAAGGGCCCGTCGCCAAGCTCGTCGGTCCCGGCTTCGGCCCGCTGTGGGTGCTGACCCGGCACGCCGACGCCCGCGAGCTGCTCACCGACCCGCGGTTCGCGCTCGGCCCCGGCAGCTACCAGCGGCTCGACGTACCCGCGCACTGCCGCCCGTACCTGCGGACCATGCAGGAGATGGAGGGCGCCGAACACCAGCGGCTGCGCCGGCTCCTCGCACCCGCGTTCACGGCCCGTCGCGCGGCGGAATTCCGCTCCCGGATCGAGCCCATCGTCGAGCGCCTGCTCGACAACCAGCCGGAAGACCTGCTCACCGGCTTCGCACAGCCGTTGCCGATGGAGGTGATCTGCGAGCTCGTCGGCGTGCCGGAGGCCGACCGGCCACGCTGGCACGAGTACGGGCAGAACGTGGTCGGCGGCTCGGGCGCGGGGTTCTCCGCCGCCGTGCCCGGCATCATCGACGGCGCCCGCGGCCTGACCTCCCCGCCCGCGAGCGAGTTCCTGGAGCTGCTCGCCGGAACCGAGGGGCTGGCGGAGGCGGAGCTCGTCACGCTGGTCTGGCAGCTCGTGCTCGCCGGGCAGACGCCCGCGAACTTCATCGCCAACGCCGTGGCAGCGCTGCTGACGCACCCGGACGAGCTCGCCGTGCTGACCGCCGAACCCGAGGTGTGGCCCGGCGCGATCGACGAGCTGATGCGCTGGTGCGGACCGCAGCTGCTGACGATCCCGCGGCAGGCCACCGAGGACCTCGACCTGCACGGCATCGCGATCCGCGCGGGCGAACCCGTGTCGGCCGCCATCGCCGCGGCCAACCGCGACCCGCGCGTGTTCGCCGACCCCGAGCGCCTCGATGTCCGCCGCGCGGCGAGCGGGCACCTCGGGTTCGCGCACGGGCCGCACTTCTGCCTCGGCGCGGCGCTCGCCCGGGTCGAATCGGAGGTCGCGTTGCGGGGGCTGCTGCGGAGGTTCCCTTCGCTGCGCTTGGGAGACGTCCGGCGCGCACCGGACCCCGGCACGTGGCGGCTCGCGGCGCTGCCGGTGAGCTTCTGACGTCCTCTTCGGACGCTTCGTTCATCGATCGGGTGAACGAAGTGACCGTGCTTCGATCTTCCTGCGCTGCTAACGTTTTCCCTGGTCAGCATCGCGTCAGGGAGGCGTCATGCCCGGATACGTAGTCACTCCTCTGGGCAGTGCCGTACTGGATCCGCGGCAGACGTGGGGATGGGTTCTCGCGCGCGGGGGGTTCGCGGTGGTGTTCGGCATCATCGCGCTGCTCTGGCCCGGGGTCACGGCGCTGGCGCTGGCGTTCGTCTTCGGCATCTACGCGCTCGTCGACGCGGTGGGCGCGTTCATGCAAGCGTTCCGGCCCGGCGATGGGATGCACCGGGCCGCGTACGCGTTGTTCGGTGTGCTCGGGCTGGCCGCCGGTGTGGTGGCGCTCGTGTGGCCGGGCGTGACGATCCTCGTGCTGGCGATCGTCGTCGGCGCGTGGGCGGTGGTCACGGGCGTCGCCGAGATCGTCGCCGCGATCCGGTTGCGCAAGCAGATCACGGGCGAGGGGTTCCTCGTCTTCGCCGGTGTGGTGTCCGTGATCGCGGGCGTGCTGGTGCTGTTCCACCCGATCGCGGGGGCGTACGGGATCGCCCTGCTCGTCGGCATTTACGCGCTGGTGTACGGGATCATGCTCGTCGTGCTGGCTTTCCGGTTGCGGCGGTGGGGGAAACGCGAGCAGGCGAACCAGCCCGCTTAGCGTGACAATCGAGGGGACAGCTTCCAAACCGGAGGGATCCGTGATGGCGCAGAACCCTTACGACCAGGACGTCCGGCCGGGCATCGACGCGGCCCGGCTCTGGGCGGGCGGTGTCGCCACGGCCGTGGTCGCCGCACTCGTCGCGATCGTCGGCCTGCTGATCGCCCGGGGCATCTTCGACGTGCCGGTGCTCGCCCCGAAGGGCGAGGGCGTGTGGGTCCCCGCCAGCACCACGACCTACGCGCTCATCGCGGCGGGTGCCGCGCTCGCCGCCACGGGCCTGATGCACCTGCTCAGCGTCGCGACGCCGGCGCCCAGCCAGTTCTTCGGCTGGATCATGGTGCTCGTGACGCTCATCGCGGTGGTCCTCCCGCTCACGCTGACGGTCGATCTGAGCGCCAAGATCGCGACCGCCGCTATCAACCTCGTGATCGGCCTCGTGATCGCCATCGTGGTCAACAGCATGGCCGCCAACGCGCGCACCTTGCACCGGCGCAAGCGCGCTTCGCGCCACGCCGACCCGAACGCCCCCACCCGGCAGTGGCACGAGCCACCCCCGCCGCCGACGCAGTACTACGACCGCTGAGGCAGCGAGTTTCCAGGCAGGACGGCGTCCGGCCGGAGCCGGGACTCGACGCGACGGTTCGAGGTCGCGGCGTACCACAAGCCTGATCCAGGTGTCGTCGGCGGTCGGCAGAACCATCGCCCTGCTGGCGATGGGTGCGCCCGTGGCCGGCGCGGCGACGGGCCGCAACGACGTTTGCGATCGACGCGAGTTCTGTACTGCGGGTACAACGAAACCGGATCAGTCTCGGGCTTCACTGCCCGCGGGTACGTACGGCAAACGGCATGCCTGAGGGCGAGTCGTGCGGTATGCCGGTTCGTCTCGTCGAATTCCGCACCGCGACCACTGAGGCAGCGGCGCGAACCGGGCCGTCAGTCCGGAATGGACTGACGGCCCGGCATCACTTCTGCGGCGAAACTCAGCCGATCTTGTAGCTGTACGGCAGAGTCGCCAGCACCTCGCCGGTGCCGACCTGCGGGAGGCCCGTCACGCCGGTCGGGAGGGTCGGGACGGTCACCAGGTTGAGGTGGCCGGCCACCGAGGCACCGCCCTTGCCCGACGGGGTGATGGTCACGGTGACCGTCACCGTCTGGCCCGGGGAGACGATGAGCGGCGAGCCGCCCGTGCCGTTCGGGTCCACCGACTGGTCGTACGGGTCGCCGGTGGACGACGTGACCGCGGAGTCGAAGCCCGCGGTGCGCATCGACGCCGTGTAGGAGGCGTGGCCGGCCGGGGCGCCCGAGGCGCCGAACGGGCCGATCTCCTGCACGTCGGCGAACCAGACGCCCTTCGTGACGTAACCCTGCTTCTCCCCGATCGTCGCGACGGAGACGGTGCTGCCGGCCTGCGCGGCCTGCAGGTCACCGAGCACGTCGATGCCCGCGGCCGAGCCCTGCAGCTCCACCTGCGCCGGCACGCTCGACGAGGTCGCGACCGTGAACTTGCTGGTGTCGGGCGGGATCGAATACACCGGCGCGTCGGCGTTGAACTCTGGCAGGTTCACCTCGGTCGAGCCCTGGATGGGCTGCGGCTGCAGGGTCTGCTGCGCGTTCGTCCGCGCGTCCACGCCGATCGCGATCGGCTCGACGCCCGTGTTGCGGACCGTCACCGGCACCGGCACGGCCTGCCCGGCGGCGAGCTTCTTCGCCGCCGAGTTCGGCAGCGCGGGCGCGCTGACCACGACCTGGTCGAAGCCCACCGTGCCGGTGAACGGCTGCTCGAGCTGCTTGCCCGTCACCGGGTTCTGCACCACGAGCACGAGGTGCCAACGGCCCGGCAGCGGGTTCGCGTCCGTCAGCTGCAGCCCCGTGCCCTGCAGCAGCGTGGTCGGCGAGTTCAGGAACACGTTGCTGTTCACGTCGGCCAGCTCACCGTTCGGGTCCACGAGCACGCCGTCGAGGACGGTGCCCGGGTCCTGCAGCTTCACCGCGACGTCGAGGTCCTTCTTGCCCTTCGGGACGTCGAACTCGTACGAGAACGTCTGCGCCGGCGAAACCGCCCGCGCGTTGCCGCCCGTGATGGTGCCGCTGAAGGAACCCTTGCCGTTGTCGGTGGGGATCAGCGAGCGCAGCACGGCGGACACCGTGGTCTGGTGGCCGTCGGAGCTGCCGAAGGTGATCGAGTAATCCGCGTCGCCACCCGAAGCCGGTGTGGCCAGCGAGACCTTCACCGGCTTGGTCTGGCCCGGTTTCAGTGTCAGCACGGCCGGGGAGACCTGGCCGTACGGAACCGTTCGCTGCGTGGACGTGGCCAGCTGGATGTCGCCGGTGTAGCCGGTCGCGCCGGCGGCCGAGTACAGCACCGCGGTCCACGTGCCCGCAGCCGGGCGCGTGACGTCGACGTTCGCGTAGTTCGCGGTCGCGGCGCCGCCCTGCGGGCGGCTGTTGGCCACGAACGTGCCGTCCGGCGCCAGCAGCGTCAGCCGCACGACCGGGGTCACCGACTGGCCGTTCACCGTCTTCGGGCTGCCCTGCCACGCCATCCGGGCCAGCAGGCGCTGCGCCCCGGCCGGCACGCTGAACGTGACCTTCTTGTAGGCCCAGTCGGTGCCGTTGTAGTACGGGAACGTCGGCAGCGTCTTCGAGTCGAACGCGGTGGTTTGCGTCTGCGTCCCCTGCGGCGCGAACGACCGCGTGCCCGCCGTGACGGTCAGCGGCTTGTTTCCGACGTTGGTCACGTTCACCGTGGCCTTCTGCGTGCTGCCCGGTGCACCCTCCAGCGTGAGCTGGTCGGCCGACAGCGCGATGTTCGACGACACACCCGCCGGGGCACCGCTGGTGCCGGGCGAGGTGAGCGCCGCTTCGACGGCTGCGCGCGCGTCGAGCAGACCGGAACCCTGCTCGTCGGCCGGCAGGCCGAGGTCACGCGTGGTGCCGGTGATGAACTGCTTCACCTGCGCCGGTGTCGGCGACGCGCCGTGGTGCGTGCCGCGGTAGGCCTGGATCACCAGGGCGGCGACACCGGCGGTCAGCGGAGCCGATTCACTGGTGCCACCGAAGGACTCGAGGTCCGTCGGCTGCGGCACGGTCTTGAAGTCGCGGCATTCGGCGTAGGCCGGCGCGCAGTCGGCCCAGTTGCCTTCACCAGGGGCGACCAGGTCGATGGTGCGCCCGTCCTGGGTGATGCCCGACGACGACAGCGCGGAGATGTTGTCGCTGGTCCACTTCCCGTTGGAGAAGGGGAACGCGGCGTAGGTCGTCTGCGCGTAAAGCCGGTTGTCCGTGGTCGCGCCGGCGGAGATCACCAGCGGGTCGGTGGCCGGGCTGCCGATGGTCGAGGTGATGCCCGCGTCGCCGCTGGAGGCGGTGACAGTGACCCCCGCGGCGACGGCTTCGTCGTTGAACACCTGGAACAGGTTGCGGGAGCTGGCGTCCGGGTACTGGTTCAGACCCAGGGACTCGTTGATCACGTCGACGTGGTCGACGGTCACGGCGTAGTCGATCGCCTGCAGCACCGCGGAGTTCGTGGCGGTGGAGCCGAAGACGTTGAGCCCCACCAGGCTCGCGCCCGGCGACACACCCTTGACGACGATGTTGCAGCCCGCGGGGAGCGGGTGCTTCTCGTTCACGAACTTCGACAGGTCGTGCACCACCACACCCTGTGCGGCGATGGACGACGCGTCGCCGAACGCCTCGGCGCCCGACTCCGTGGTGTTCGGGCCGTCGCCGGAGAAGTCCTGGAAGTCGGTGAACACGTGGGAGCCGTCGGGACGGATGAAGTCCGCGTAGTTCGGGTCCATGTTGTCCGCGAGGAACGCGACCTTCACGCCCGATCCGTCGGCGAGGTCCGAAGCGGCCTTCGAACCGTCGGTGCTGTACGCGTGGATCGAGGTCAGCGCCTCGGGCTCCAGCAACGGCTTCGCCGGGTCACTCGGGCAGATCGCGTTGGGGTCCTGGTTCTGCGCTGTGCCGCCGCCCGCCTGGGGTGCGCTCGATTCCGCGGACTTGGCCGGGTTCGTGTCGGGCAGCGTGACCTTGCTGTCCGGCAGCACCTGCCCCACGGCCGGGTCGGCCGCCAACTGCGCCGCCTGGTCGGGCGTCACGGTCGCCGAGAACGCGTTGCCGAGCGCGAAGTGCTTGACCTTGGCCGGCGCCGTGCCCGTGAGCTTGGCGAGGACCGACTCCTGCTGCTGGGTCGCCTGGGCCCGCCGGTTCCCGGAGGCGGCCTTGGTGGCCGGCGCACCGGGCAGCTGGTCCTTGAGGACCACGATCACCGATTGCGGTGCGCTGCTCGCCTGAGCGACAGGCGCGGCGACGGCGGCCTGGCTGCCGAGCTGGGTGACCCCGGCCAGTGCCAGACCGCCTGTCGCGGCTATGACGAGCGCGCGAACGGATCGCGAGGAACGCCGCATGTGCAGCTCCCACTTCCTTCTCGAAGGGTTCGAAAGTTACCGGCCCCGACGAAATCGAACCCGGTCGTGCTGGGTCGATTTCCCAAGTGGGAGAACTATTTCGTGCGTCGCGACGATCCACAAGCGACAATAGTGGTGAAGATGTCCGGGCAAATGGGACGACATTTCCGGAATGCCCGGAATGGTCGTCCCATTTGGCGCGAAAGCGAATTACGGCTCAGGTCACAGGAAGGTGACTGCGGGAGTGGCGCGCGACCACGAGCGTGCCGGCGAACGCGACAACGGCCAGACAGCCGAGGAGCATCGGGTAGCTCGCGACGCCGCTGAGCGCCGCCAACAGCGACGGCAACAGGAAGCCGATGTAGGCCAGCGCGTAGTAGACGCCGGTCAGCTGAGCGATTTCCGCCGGACGGGCGAGCCGTTGCAGCTCCAGCAAGCCGGACACCACGACGATGCCGTACGCGGTGCCGAGCACCACGGCCGTGGCCAGCGCGAGCCACGGCGACCCCAGGTGTGCGGCGACCGCGCTGAGGACCAGACCAGCGCACAGCACGGCCATGCCGGTCAGCACCGCGCGGGCACTCGTGGTCCGGTCCACCCGTTTGGCGATCGGCTGGATGCCCACGCCCGCGCCGATCGCGCACACGGTCAGCAACGTGGAGTAAGCGAGTGACCACGAGCCGAGCTTGGCCTGCACCAGCTGCGGCATGATCGCGTAGGCGACCCCGCACGAGCCGAAGATCCACGGCGCCATCGGCAGGATGATCCGGCGGAACCGCGGGTGCCGCGTGGTGGCCGGCAGCCTGCTCAACGCGGGTCCGCGGCTCCCGGTGCCGAGTGTCTCGGGGCTGCGCGCGACGAGCGGCAGCGCCAGCAGCGCCAGTCCGATGTGGACGGCGAACGGCAGCACCATCGGCCACGGCGCCCACTGCGCGAGCACCCCCGCCACCCCCGGGCCGATGCCCAGGCCGAGCGTGAGGCACAGCGCCGCTCGCCGCGTGCCGAGGTCGGCGGCGCCGCTCGCGTCGGCGTCGGCAAGCTCCTTGATCCACGTGGAGCCCACGGCCATCGCGACCGCCACGGCTGCCCCGGTGAGGAACCGGCCTGCGGCGATCCACGCGACGCCCGCTTCGCCGAGCGCGATGAGCACGCTGGCGAGCAGCGACAGCACGGTGCCCGCGAACATCACGGGCCGGCGACCGTAGCGATTGGACAGTCCACCCGAGAGCAACAGGCCCGGCACGAGGCCGATCACGTACGCGCCCAGCAGCGCGTCGACGGTGAAGGTGGAGTAGCCGGCTTCCTTGTACATCACCAGGAGCGGCGTGAACTGGTTGCCGCCCCACCCGCACACGAACACCGCGGCGGCGGCGCCGGACCACCTCGGACGGGTGGTGATCGCTTCGGGCAGCGGGGCAGTTTCCGCGGTCGCGGTCATCGGCGGTGCACCTGGTCCAGGTGCGCGCGCAGCGCCGGGCCGAACGCGTCGGCGTCGGCGCGCTCGATGATGGTCAGCAGATCCTCGTGCTCGCGCAGCACCACCGGCAGCAGTGTCGGCACGGGACGCAACGCGTGCACGTTCATGCGCCGCTGCCGGTCGGCGAGCGTGGCGTAGAAGTCGAGCAACAGTGCGTTGCCGCCCGCCGCGACGATGGTGCGGTGGAACAGCTCGTCGGCCTCGGCGAAGCCGTGCAGGTCGCCGGCCTCGGCGTGGCCGCGCTGGGTGCCGAGGACAGCGCGCAGCTGCTCGAGCGCGTCGGGGATCAGGTCGGGTCGCCGCACGAGCCGCCGTACCGCGGCGCCCTCCACGGCTTCGCGCGCGTCCAGCACGTCCTCGGCTTCACCCGGCGGCACGGGCACCACGACGGCGCCGCGCTTCGGGATCAGGTTGAGCAACCCCTCGACCTGCAGGCGCAGGAACGCCTCGCGCACGGGGGTGCGGCTCACGCCCAGCCGCTCCGCGATCTCGCCTTCGCTGAACAGGTGCCCGCCAGGCAGCTCACCGGTGAGCACGAGCTCCTTCGTGAGCCGGTACGCCCGGTCGGCCGCGCCGGGCGCGGTGTGCTTCGCAGGTGTCACGGCGTGGACGCTAACATGCGTCCAAGCTTGTATCTAAGCGGTTGTGACCTGCTGCTCACCCGACCCAGCGGAGCACCGGCGCCGTCGTCAGAGCCGCCGGCTGCAAGTGCGCGGTGGTCTCCACGGTGAAGGTCGCCGACTCGCCCGGCAGCAGCGTGACGAGGCAGTGGTCCACCGTCGCGTCGGCGGCGAGGCGATCGGGGAACAGGCACACCTCGCGCAGGAGCGTCTCGGCGACGACGGTGACCTCGTAACCGCCGTCGAAGCCGGTGACGGTGTGGGTGAAGGCGGCTTCCGGATAGGCGATGTCCTTGTCCTCGGCGAAGAACCAGAAGGCGCGTTCGTCACCGGCGTCGGCGACCAGGAACTCGCGGGCGGGGTCGGCGGGGGTGAACTCGGGCCCCAGGACGGTGCCGGGAGCGACGGACGCCGACGCCAGTTCCTCGCCGGACACCGACATCCGGCGCACGTCGATTGCGGCCGGCGAGAAGCCGAGGGCGAACACCGTGAGGCCCTCCGGGCGCGGCTGGATCGTCAGCAGTTCGTCGGCGTAGACCTCGCGCAGCGTGTACCACAGCGGCTTCGGCCGCCCGGCGCCGTCGACCGCCGCCCACGAGGTGACGGGCCAGTAGTCGTTGAGCTGCCACACGATCGCGCCCATGCAGCGCGGCGCGTGCGAGCGGTAGTGCTCCACGGCGAGCCGGATCGCCCGAGCCTGGTTGACTTGGTTGAGGAAGTGCCAATCGTCGAAGGTCTCCGGAGCCGCGAAGTGCGGCGCGAGGCCGCGGGCGAGCTTTCCGTTGCCGTCGAAGGCTTTCTGGTGGTGCAGCACGCCGGGGGAGTCGGCAGCGAGCGGCTCGTCGTGCACGGCCTCGGCCAGTGTCGCGAACGCCGGTGGCGCCTGCCAGCCGAACTCGGACACGAAGCGCGGCACGGTGTCGCGGTAGCCGGGGTAGTCACGCTCGTTCCACACGTCCCACACGTGCTGGCAACCGTGGTCGGGGTCCAGTGCGTCGCGCTCGGGCGAGAGCGCCCACGGGCTGCCGGGCACGTACGGCCGCGTCGGGTCGAGTTCGGCGACGACGGCGGGCAGCAGCTTCTCGTAGAACCCCGCGCCCCACGGCTGCCCGGCGAGGCGCTCCTGCCAGCCCCGGTGGAACCAGCCGAGGTAGTTCTCGTTGTTGCCGCACCACAGCACGAGCGACGGGTGCGGTGCCAGGCGCGTCACGTTCTCCCGCGCCTCGGCCTCGACCTCGGCGGCGAGCACGTCCTCCGGGTAGGGCATGCAGGCGAACAGGAAGTCCTGCCACACCAGCACGCCTTTGCGGTCGCACTCGGCGTAGAACTCGTCGCTTTCGAAGATCCCGCCGCCCCACACGCGCAGCAGGTCGATGTTCACGTCCCTGGCCT
This sequence comes from Amycolatopsis sp. FDAARGOS 1241, assembly GCF_016889705.1. Lineage (NCBI taxonomy): Bacteria > Bacillati > Actinomycetota > Actinomycetes > Pseudonocardiales > Pseudonocardiaceae > Amycolatopsis > Amycolatopsis sp. FDAARGOS 1241. The sequence goes on along the minus strand of NZ_CP069526.1, from coordinate 6,023,005 downwards.
GCTCGATCCGGCGCGCGTACCGCTCGGCGTCGACGCGGTGCGGGAAGCAGTCGTCGGGGATCCAGTTGGCGCCGCGCACGAACAGTGGTGTCCCGTTGACCGACAGCGTGAACGCGCCACCGGTCGTGTCCAGCGCCACCGTGCGGAAGCCGATCTCGCGCGTCCAGCGGTCGAGCACGGTCCCGTCGCCGGCTTCCAGCGTGACTTCCAGCGGGTACAGCGGCTGCTCGCCGAGTGCGTGCGGCCACCACAACCGCACGCCGGGCACGCGTGCGGTGTCACCGTCCGCCTCGACGTCCCCGACGCGAACCCGCACGCGGCCCTCGCCCTCGACCTCGGTGTGGACGGTGACGACCCCGTCGGCGCCCTCGACCGTGACCACCGGCCGCACCGAGGCCAGGCGGCCCGTCGTCACCTCGAGCCGCGCCGGCCGCCAGAGCCCCGCGGTGACGAGTGACGGGCCCCAGTCCCAGCCGAAGTTGCACGCCATCTTGCGGATGAAGTTCGAGGGTTCGCCGTCGTTCGTGCGCGGCAGCGGGTGGCCCGCCGCGCGTTCCCGCGCGTGGCGCACGGCCGAGCCGAAGGTCACCGACAGCTCGTTGCCCGTCGGGCGCAGCTCACCCGTGGGGAAGCGGTACGAGCGGTGCATGTTCTCCGTCGCGCCGAGCACCCGGCCGTTGAGCTCCACCGACGCGACCGTGTCGAGGCCGTCGAACGCGAGCGCCGCGGTGCCCGGCGCGTCCGGGCGGTCGAAGGTGGTCTCGTAGCGCCAGTCGGTGAGCCCGATCCACTGCACGAGGTCCTCGTTGCGGTCGAGGTACGGGTCGGGGATCAGGCCGGCGGCGAGCAGGTCGGTGTGCACCGAACCCGGCACCGTGGCCGGCACCCCGGAGCGCAGCCGCGCCACGAGCTCGGCCGGCACCACGGCCAGGTCGCCGGTCGCGCGCACCGTCCACCGCGTCAGGCCCATCCGCATGCCTCGCGTCCTCTCTCCCCGGCCGGCTTCGCCCCCCGCCGCGATCATGCCCTGTCTCGTTCTTGTCCACCGGCGCGAGGCGGTGCCGGGGCGCTGCTCCCAATGGTCTGAACCAGTGCTCCCTTCGCCGTGCGATGTTCCCGAACATCGGCAAATACCCTGATCTTGTCCGGTTTTCTGTCCGTCGACGGGTGATCGACCCCCGGGTGACGCTGACAGAATTCCGCGACATCGGGTGAGCAGTCGACCGCGGTTCGTCAGCGAAAGGACGCGCATGTCGTTCCCCAGAGCTGCCTTCAGGATCCTCCTCACGTTCCTCCTGGCGATGGTCGCGTTCGCCATCGCGCCGGCGGCGCAGGCAGCGCCCACCAAGGCCACTGCACCGTCGGCGCCGCCCGCGCCGGCGACCGGGCGCCGGGCGTGCCCGGAGACGCCGAAACCCGGTGAGGTCACGTGTTTCGCGCTCTTCCGCGCTGACGCTCACGGCTTCGCGCGCGCCGCCGTGCCGCAGGGCTACGGGCCGGCCGACCTCGCGAGCGCGTACGAACTCCCCACGGCCACCGGTGGCGACGGCATGACGGTCGCGATCGTCGACGCCTACGACACCCCCGGCGCGGAAGCCGAAATGGGCGTCTACCGCGCGCAGTTCGGGCTGCCGCCGTGCACCGTCGCCAACGGCTGCTTCACGCGCGTGGACCAGCGCGGCGGGCAGGACTTCCCGGGCCAGAACACCGGCTGGCAGGGACCGTCAAGCTGGTGAAGGGCCAGACGGTGACGGCGGACTTCGTCCTGAAACCGGACGCCTTCTGAGGTGTGCGCCAAGCGGGGCCGGTCCGGTGGGCCGGCCCCGCTTCCGTGCGGGGAACCGCACGTTCCGACCTTGTGCAATGTGACATACTACTGACCATGGTGGCGACGGGAAGGTCCCCCGACGTGCTCGTCGTGGGCGCCGGAGTGGTCGGAGCGGCGTGCGCGTACTACTGCGCCGCGGCCGGCCTGCGGGTGACCGTGCTGGAGCGCGGCGGGGTCGCCGGTGGGACGACCAGCGGCGGCGAGGGCAACATCCTCGTGTCGGACAAGGAACTCGGCGCGGAGCTCGACCTGGCGCTGCTCTCGGTGAAGTTGTGGGCGCAGCTGGGGGAGCGGTTCGGGCCGGGCGCGCTGGAGCTGGAGCACAAGGGCGGCGTGGTCGTCGCGCAGTCTGCGGACGCCGCGACAGGCTTGGCCGCGCTGGCCGCGGAGCAACGCGCCCGGGGCGTCGAGGCCGTGGACCTGACGCCGGCCGAGGTGGCCGAGCTCGAGCCGAACCTGACGAAGAACGTCTCCTCCGGCGCGTACTACCCGCAGGACAAGCAGGTGCAGCCGATGCTCGCGGCCGCGGAGCTGCTGCGCCAGGCCGGCCGGCTCGGCGCGCAGGTGCACACGGGCACCCAGGTGCGGGCGTTCCGGCGCCGCGCCGACGGGGCGTTCGCCGGGGTCGCCACCAACCGCGGCGACTTCTCCGCGCGCTGGCTCGTGAACGCGGGTGGCACGTGGGGCGGCGAGCTCTCGGCGCTCGCGGGCGCGCCGATCCCCGTGCTGCCGCGGCGCGGGTTCGTGCTGGTCACCGAACCGCTGCCGCGCGTGATCCGGCACAAGGTCTACACCGCCGACTATGTCGCCAACGTGGCGAGCGGTGACGCCGGGCTGGAGACGTCCGTGGTCGTGGAGGGCATGCAGTCCGGCACCGTGCTGATCGGCGCGAGCCGCGAGCGCGTCGGGTTCGACCGGCAGTTCTCGCTCGCCGTGGTGCGCAAGCTGGCGGCGCAGGCGATCGGGGTGTTCCCGTTCCTGGCCGACGTCGCGCTGCTGCGCAGCTACCTCGGGTTCCGCCCGTACTGCCCCGACCACCTGCCCGTGATCGGCGAGGACCCGCGGCTGCCGGGGCTGGTGCACGCGTGCGGCCACGAGGGCGCGGGGATCGGGCTCGCCGCCGCGACCGGGCACCTGGTGGCGCAACTGACGACGAGCGTGAAGCCCGACCTCGAGCTCGCGCCGTTCCGGGCGGATCGCTTCGAGGAGGCCGCGTGACGGATCCGGTGAGGTTCTCCTTCCGCGGCATGGAGATCGTCGCGGAGGCAGGCCAGAGCGTCGGTGCCGCGCTGATCGCCGCCGGTCACCGCTCGTGGCGCACGACGCGCCGCGAGGGCGCGCCGCGCGGGATCTTCTGCGGCATCGGCGTGTGCTTCGACTGCCTGGTCGTGGTCAACGGTGAGCCGGGCCGGCGCGCGTGTCTCACGGAGGTGCGCCCGGGTGACGTGATCGAACCGCAGGAAGGAGCGGGCCGTGGCGATCTCGCCTGCTGACTGCGATCTGGCCGTGCTGGGAGCCGGGCCCGCGGGTCTGGCCGCCGCGGTGGCCGCGGCGAGCGCCGGGGCGCGGGTGTCGCTCGTGGACGCCGGCGCGCGCGTCGGCGGGCAGTTCTGGCGCCACCGCGAAGGCGACGACGGAGCGGGCCACCACGACTGGCGGACGCTGGTGCGCCTGCGGTCCGGACTGTCGAGAGTGGACTTGCGGACGCGGCACGCGATCTGGCACGTCGAACGCACCGAAGCCGGGTTCACCGTGCACACCGACCGCGGCGAGTTCACCTGCCGCGCGGTGGTCGTCGCGACCGGCGCCTACGACCGGCAGCTGCCGTTCCCCGGCTGGACGTTGCCCGGTGTCTACACCGCCGGCGGGGCGCAGGCGTTGCTCAAGGGCCACGGTGTGCGGGCCGGCAGCCGGATCGTGGTCGGCGGGACGGGGCCGTTCCTGCTGCCGGTCGCGGCCGGGCTGGTCACCGCGGGAGCCGACGTGGTGGGGGTGTTCGAGGCCGGCTCACCCGCCGGGTTCGCGCGTTCGCCGCTGGCCGTGCTGGCCAACGCGGGCAAGCTCGCCGAAGGTGCCGGGTACCTGAAAACGCTGGTGCGCCACCGCGTTCCGTACCGCACGCGCACGGCGATCATCGCCGCCCACGGCACGGACAGCGTCGAGGGCGTGACCGCCGCGTCGCTGGATCCCGGCTGGCGGATCGTGCCGGGGAGCGCGCGCGAGATCGCGTGCGACACCGTCGCCGTCGGCTACGGGTTCACGCCCCAGCTGGAGCTCCCGCTGCAGCTGGGCTGCGACACGGCACTCGGCGCGGATGGTTCTCTGGTGGCCGTCGCCGACGACCGGCAGCGCGCGTCCGCCACCGGCGTGTACCTGGCCGGCGAGGTGTGCGGCGTCGGAGGGGCCGCGCTGTCCGTTGTGGAGGGTGAGCTCGCCGGCCTGCACGCGGCGCTGACGACCGTGGGCGCGGAGCCGGGCCGCGACACCGTCGCACGGCTGCTGCGGCAGCGGAAGTCGTTGCGCGCCTTCGCTTCGGCGATGCACGCGGCGCACCCCGTCCGGCCGGGCTGGCAGACGTGGCTCGACGCCGGTACCCAGGTGTGCCGCTGTGAGGAGGTGTCCGCCGGTACGGTGCGCGCCGCGGTGACGGAGTTCGGGGCCACCGACGCGCGGACCGTGAAGCTGCTGGCGCGGCCGGGCATGGGCCTGTGCCAGGGCCGTGTGTGCGGCTACGCGACGGCGTGCCTGGTCGCGGCGGAGTGCGGCCGGGAGCCGGTGGCGACCGACCTCGCGGGCGTCGCGGCGCGGCCGATCGCGCAGCCGGTGAAGCTCGGTGACCTCGCCCGTGGCTGAGCTCGAACTGTCCGAAGAGGACGAAGCCGCGCTCGCCGGTGCGCGCGGTGAGGCGGCTCGGCTGTGCCTGCGGATGGTGGTCGCGCTCGCGCGGGTGCGGGAAGCGCCGCGGCTGCTGACCGTCCAGAGCGCCCACGTCGACGGCTGCCTCTACCACGGACAGGCGGGCCTGGACTTCGTCGAACGGCTCGGGGAGCTGGCCGGGCGGGTCGCCGTGCCGACCACGCTCAACGTCGGCTCGCTCGACCTGCGCCACCCGGACCTCGTGCGCGCCGACCCCGAGACGGCCGCGGGAGCGCGCCGGCAGATGGCTGCCTACACCGCGCTGGGGTGCACGCCGACCTGGACCTGCGCGCCGTACCAGCTCACGCACCGCCCGGCGTTCGGTACGCACGTGGCGTGGGCGGAGTCCAACGCGATCGTGTTCGCCAACTCCGTGCTCGGCGCCCGCACCGACCGCTACGGCGATTTCCTGGACATCGCCGCGGCGATCACCGGCCGTGTGCCGGACGCGGGGCTGCACCGCGACGAGAACCGGCGCGCGACGGTCCGGCTCGACTGCGCGGTGTTGTCGCCGCGGTTGCTCGCCGAGGACGCGGCGTGGGGCGTGCTCGGGCATCTCGCCGGCCGCCTGGCCGGGAGCGGGGTGCCGGTGGTGACCGGCGTGGCGTCGGAGGTGACCGAGGACCAGCTGAAGGCGTTCGGCGCGGCGGCGGCCTCAAGCGGGGGAGTGGGGTTGTTCCACGTCGCCGGGGTGACGCCGGAGGCGCCCACGCCGGAAGCCGTTGCGGCGCCGGGGATTCCGGTGCACGTGGCCGAAGCGGCTCAGCTGCGGGCGGTGCGGGACGAGCTGACGACGGCGCGGGGAGCCGCGATCGACGCGTTGTGCTTGGGCACACCGCACTTTTCGCTGACGGAGTTCGCACGGCTGGCGGCGCTGCTCGGGAAGGGCGAGCCGTTCCGCGTGCCGGCCTACGTGACCACGAGCCGCGCCGTGCTGGTGGAGGCCGAACGCCTCGGTTACGCGGAAACCGTGCGCGCGGCCGGTGGACGGATCGTCGTCGACACCTGCACCTACCTCACGCCGATCGTCGAGGAGGACGTGCGCACGGCGATGACGAACTCCGGCAAATGGGCGTGGTACGCGCCGGGCAACGTCGGCGTGGCCGTGGTGTTCGGCTCGCTGGCCGAGTGCGTCGCGTCGGCACGGGCCGGCCGGGTCGTGCGGGACGAGGCGCTGTGGGCGAGCTGACCGGGCGCACGGTGTTCCCCGGCTCGGCGACGGGGGACCTGCTCGTGCTCGACGCGCCCCTGTCGTTCTGGGGCGGGACGGACCTCACCGGCCGGATCGTCGACGAGCACCACCCGCAGCGCGGCGCGACGCTGACCGGCCGCGTGGTCGCGCTGCCGCGGGCGCGGGGGTCGAGTTCGTCGTCTTCGGTGCTGGCCGAGCAGATCCGGGCCGGCACGGCGCCGGCGGCGCTCGTGCTCACCGAACCGGACGCGATCCTGATGCTCGGCGCGTGGGTCGCGGCCGAGCTGTACGACCTGCGGCTGCCGATCGTGGTGCTCGACGAGCGGGACTACGCGCGGCTCGTGGCCGGTTCGGGCCCGGTGTCGGTGTCGGCCGGCCCGGATTCGGCCGTTGTTGCGCCGAACCGCTGATCATCGGTCGGCGGGCGGCTTAAGCTGACGCGCGTGCTCACCGTGCCGCTGTCGATCCTCGACCTGTCGCCGATCGAGGAAGGCCGCACCCCGGCCGGAGCCCTCGCCGCCACCGTCGGGCTGGCCCGGCGCGCGGACCGGGCGGGGTACCGGCGGTTCTGGGTCGTCGAACACCCACAGCGTGGGGTCGACCGCCGCGGCCGCTCCGGGCGTGCTGATGGCGCGGATCGCTGCGGCGACGGACCGGATCCGCGTCGGCTCGGGCGGGATGCTGCTGCCGCTGCACGCGCCGCTCGCGCTGGCCGAGCAGGCCGCGGTGCTCGACGCGCTCTTCCGGGGCCGCATCGACCTCGGCTTCGGCCGCGGGTCCGGCACCCTCGACGAAACCGCGATCCGCGCCCTGCGCCGCGGCGTGCCCATGCCCGAGCACGAGGAGTACGAACGAGAAGCGGCGGAGCTGGCCGGGTACACGTCGCCGGCCGGCCGCGGCCCGGACGGCGTGGTCGTCGCCGCCGGGCACGCGAACCACGCCGAACTCTGGGTGCCGGCCTCGTCGGCCGACGGCGCGGGCCTGGCGGCCCGGCTGGGTCTGCCGCTGTCGTTCGCCCACCACCTCCGCCCGGACGACACGGAATCGGCGCAGGAGCTCTACCGGCGGGCGTTCACGCCGTCGGACCGGCTCGCCGAGCCCCGGGTGATGGTCTCGTGCCTGGCCGTGTGCGCCGAAACCGCGGACCGCGCCGAGTTCTTCACCTGGCCCTGGTACGTCTCGCTGGCGCGGCAGGCCCACGGCGACACCGGACCGCTGCCGGCAGCGGCCGGGGTCACCGCGCGCGAGCTCACGGACGACGAACGCGCCGCCTTCCGGCACCCGTGGGCGCTGGTGACCGGAACCCCGGCCGCCGTCGCTGTGCAGCTCGCGGACCTGGTGAACCGCACCGACGCGGACGAACTGCTCGTCATGACGCCGGTGTACGACCCGGCCGCCCGCGCGCGGTCGATCGAGCTCCTCGCCGCGGCGACCGGCTGAGCGCTCAGCGCCGCACGCGCACCACCCCTTCCTGCACGACGGCGGCGATGCCGGACGACGGGTTCGCGAGCACGTCGAGGCTCTCCAGCGGATTCGCCCGGGCGAGCACCACGTCGCCGGTCGCCCCGGCCGCGAGGGTGCCCAGCCTGCCTTCCTGCCGCAGCAGTTCCGCCGCCACCGTGGTGGCCGACCGCAGCACGGCACCGGGCGTCTGGACCTTCGCGCGCAGCGTGAACTCCTCCGACTGGCGCGCCTGCATGGCGCCGAGGAGGTCGCTGCCGTAGGCGATGCGCACGCCCGCGGAGTCCGCGAGCTGCAGGGCCTGGTAGCCGTTTTCCGTCACGCGCACGACCTTTTCGTACTGCTGCGCGGTGAACCCGAGTTCACGGCTCTGCTCCAGCAGGGCCTGGTACGTGATGAGTGTCGGCACGTAGAAGGCGTCGTGGGCCAGGAACAGCTCGATGGACGTCGCGTCGAGGAGGTTGCCGTGTTCGATGGTGCGGACGCCGAGACGCAAACCGCGGTTGACCGCGTCCGCGGTGTAGGCGTGGCCGGCCGTGTAGAGGTTGGCGGCGGCGGCCTCCTCGACGATCGCGGTGACCTCCTCATCGGAGAACTGCAGCGAGTCCACCCGGTCCGTCGGGCTCGCGCAGCCGCCCGACAGCATGATCTTCAGGTGGTACGCGCCCCGGCGGATCTCGTCGCGGGCGGCGCGGCGGACCTCGTCGACGCCGTCGCACACGCGGCCCAGCACGGGGATCGCGTAATGCTGGTCGTGCACGTCGCGGCCCGCAGGGCGCAGGTCGCCGTGCCCGCCGGTTTGCGACAGCGCCTTGCCGCCGAAGAAGATCCGCGGACCCGTGAACAGGCCCTCGGCGACGGCGGCCGCGATGCCGAAGTCCGCGCCCCCGACATCGCGCACGCTCGTGAAGCCGCGCCCCAGCATGTCCTTCAGCAGGTGCGAGGCCTGTGCCGCCACGTATGCGGGCGATGCGTCGGCGACCGTGCCCAGCGCGGCGCTCACCGCGTTCACGTGCACGTGGCAGTCGATCAGCCCCGGCAGCGCGAACAGGCCCGAGCCGTCCAGTTCGCCCGCACCGACGGGGCCGCCGGGATCGGGCTCCACCGCTGTGATCCGCCCGGCCGCGATGCGGATCGCGCGGGCACCGGCGACGTCGTCGGTCGCCGGGTCGACGACGCTCACGTGCCGGACGGTGAGATCGGCTGCCATCAGTGCACCTCCAGGTTCAGTCACGTCCGATCGTCTCCTGTCCGATCGTTTCGAGCGAGCGCCCGGTCGTGCGCTGCCCGAACACCGCCACCACGGCGGCGCCGATCAGGAGCAGCACCAGCAGCATCGTGAACACGCCGCCGAAGCCGACGGTGCTGTAGGAGAACCCGATCACGATCGGTGCGATGATGCCGCCGACCCGTCCGATCGCCGACGCGACGCCCAGGCCGGTGGTGCGGATCATCGTCGGGTAGATCTCCGAGGTGTAGGAGTACTCGAGCGCCGCGTTGCCGTTCATGAAGAACGACAACACGATCCCCCACACGAGGATCTGCGTGCTGCTGCTCGCGAACGCCAGCCCCAGCGCGCCGACCGCGCCGCCGGCCAGGTAGATCACGATCGTCCACTTGCGTTCGAGGCGTTCGCTCACGAACGCGGCCGAGTAGTAGCCGGGGATCTGCGCGAGGTAGATGACGATGGAGAACAGGAAGCTCTTCGAGATGTCGAAGCCCTGCTTCACCAGCAGCGACGGGATCCAGGTGAAGAAGCCGTAGTAGGTGAAGATGGCGACGAACCAGTAGATCCACGACGTGATCGTGGTCTTGCGCAACCCCGTCGACACGAGCGAGCGCAGGTTCGACGCCACTGTGCCCGACGACACCTGGACATCTTCGTCCTGTGTGGACACCTGCGGTGCCGGCAGTGGCCCGACGCGCTCGCGCACCTGCCGCTCGATGTCGGACACCACGAGCTCCGCCTCGGCGACGCGCCCGTGGACGTGCAGGAACCGCGGCGATTCCGGCAGCGTGCGCCGCCACCACAGCAGCATCAGGATCGGCACCGACGTGAGCACCTGCACCCAGCGCCAGCCGTGCGGCACGTCGCTGACCACGAAGTAGCCGAGCAGGCTCGCGAACACGTAGCCGAACGCGAAGAACCCGGCCAGCGATCCGACGTAGCGCCCGCGCACCCGAGAGGGCACGAACTCCGAGAGGTACGGCGCGATGATCGCGCTCTCGGCGCCGGTGCCCATCCCCGCCACGACGCGGGCGACGAACAACACCGCGAAGTTCGGCGCGGCGGCCGCGACCAGGCTCGCGACGCTGTACAGCACGAGTGCGCTGACCATCACCTTCCGGCGGCCGATCTTGTCGCCGAGGATGCCGGCGCCCAGCGCGCCGAAGAGGAACCCGATGAGCAGGCTGCTGCCCAGGATGCCGGTGGCTCCGCTCGAGAGCCCCCATTCCTTCGTGACCGACGGGAGGATGAAGGCGACGATCGCTCCGTCCATCGCGTCGAAGGTGTAGCCGAGGCCGCCCGCGAAGAGCAGCTTGTAGTGGAACCGGGAGAGGGGCAGGCGCTCGAGCCGGGCCGCCATCACGTGGGATGTCAGCTGCTGGGGCGCCGCACCGGTTGTCTCGGGCATGGGACCTCCACGGCGGGGAACGAGGTCAGGCCACTGTACAATGTCACATGACACATGACACATGGCACGATGAATTTCCGACGGATTTCACCGACTTGCTGGAGGGCTCATGACGGGGCGCGAAAAGCCGTGGCACGGCGTGCTGGTGGCGGCGGCACTGCCGTTGCGGGAAGCCGGGCCGGGTTCGCTGGCCGTCGACTTCGCCGCATACGCCGAGCATGTCGCCTGGCTGGCCGAGAGCGGCTGCGGCGGTGTCACCCCGAACGGTTCGCTGGGGGAGTACCAGACGCTGAGCGCCGAGGAGCGCACGCGCGTGGTCCGCACGGCGGTCGAGGCGGCGCCCGAGGGCTTCACGGTGATGCCGGGCGTCGCGGCCTACGGGTCCGCCGAGGCCCGGCGCTGGGCCGAGGACGCGGCCGAGGCCGGCTGTCCGGCGGTGATGTTGCTGCCGCCCAACTCCTACCGAGCCGACGAGCGTGCGGTGATCGCGCACTACCGCGAGGTCGCGAAGGCCGGCGTGCCGATCGTCGCCTACAACAACCCGCTCGACACCAAGGTCGACCTCGTGCCCCAGCTGCTGGCCGAGCTGCACGCCGAAGGCCTGATCGTCGGGGTGAAGGAGTTCTCGGGCGACGTGCGGCGACCGTACCGGATCGCGGAGCTGGCGCCGGAGCTCGATGTGCTGTGCGGCGCCGACGACGTGCTGCTGGAGCTGGCGATCGCGGGTGCGCCCGGCTGGGTCGCGGGATACCCCAACGCGTTCCCGAAGGCCACGAGCGAGCTGTGGGCCGCGGCGTCGGCGGGTGACCTGGAGAAGGCCGTGCCGCTGTACCGGCTGCTGCACCCGCTGCTGCGCTGGGACTCGCTCACGGAGTTCGTGCAGGCCATCAAGCTGAGCATGGACATCGCGGGCCGCTACGGTGGGCCGTGCCGGCCGCCGCGGGTGCCGCTCACGCCCGAGCAGGAGAAGACGGTCCGCCAGGCGACCGAACGAGCGCTCGAGGAAGGGCTTACCTAGACCATGCGCGCCAAGCGGGTGTTCCACGCCGTCGACTCCCACACCGAGGGCATGCCGACCCGCGTGATCACGGGTGGGGTCGGCGTCGTGCCGGGGACCACGATGTCCGAGCGCCGGCAGCACTTCGTCGAGCACCTCGACCACCTCCGGCAGCTGCTGATGTACGAACCGCGCGGGCATTCGGCGATGAGCGGCGCGATCCTGCAGCCGCCGACGCGCGAGGACGCCGACTGGGGCGTGCTGTTCATCGAGGTCTCCGGGTGCCTGCCGATGTGCGGGCACGGCACCATCGGCGTGGCCACGGTGCTCGTGGAGACGGGCATGGTCGAGGTCGTCGAGCCGGTCACCACGATCCGGCTCGACACCCCGGCCGGGCTCGTGGTCGCCGATGTCGCCGTGCAGGACGGGGCCGCGCGGTCGGTGACGATCCGCAACGTGCCGTCGTTCTCCCTGGGGCTGGACCGCAAGGTCGACGTGCCGGGCTTCGGCCAGGTGCGCTACGACCTGGCGTTCGGGGGGAACTTCTATGCGATCCTCGGGCTCGAGGAGCTGCGGCTGCCGTTCGACCGCGCCGAGAAGCAGCGGCTGCTCGACGCGGGACTGTCCATCATGGACGCCATCAACACCCACGACCGGCCGGTGCACCCGGTGAACCCCGAGATCTCGGGCTGCCACCACGTGTACCTCGCCGCGCCGGGTTCGGACGCGCGCCACTCACGGCACGCGATGGCCATCCACCCGGGCTGGTTCGACCGCTCGCCGTGCGGCACCGGCACCAGCGCGCGGATGGCCCAGCTGCACGCGCGCGGCGAGCTACCGCTGCACACGGACTTCCGCAACGAGTCGTTCATCGGCACGCATTTCATCGGGCGGCTGGTGGAGGAGACCACGGTCGGAACCCTCCCCGCCGTGGTGCCCACGATCACCGGCCGCGCGTGGCTCACCGGCACGGCGCAGTACTTCCTCGACCCGGACGACCCGTTCCCCGCGGGGTTCCAGCTGTGATCGAGGTGCTCGACGCGCGGCCGTCGATGACTTCGGCGATCGCGGCGCTGCGGTCGGCCCTGGCGGACGGGCTCGACCCGGCGGCGGACCCGGCGCGCGCGGTCGTGCCCGTGCCGAGCGGGCAGTTCCTGCTGATGCCGGCGTTCTGGGGTGACTACGCGGGGGTGAAGGTCGCGACGGTGGCGCCGGACAACCCTGCGCGCGGGCGGCCGCGCATCCAGGGTGAGTACCTGCTGCTCGACGGCCCGACGCTGACGCCGTTGGCCGTGCTGGACGGGGTGGCCCTGACGTCGATCCGCACGGCGGCGGTGTCGGCGGTGGCGGTGGACGCCCTGGCGCCCGCGGACGCGTCGCGGCTCGTGGTGTTCGGCACCGGTCCGCAGGCGGCGAGCCACGTCGAGGCACTGCGGGCGGTCCGGCCGGTGGAGGAGGTCGTGGTCGTGGGCCGGTCTTCGGCGGAGTCCTTCGCCGCGGCGTGCGGTGGCCGCGTCGGGACGCCGGCCGACGTCGCATCGGCCGACCTCGTCGCGTGCTGCACGACGGCGTCGTCGCCGCTGTTCGACGGCTCGCTGGTCGCCGACGGCGCGGTGGTGGTGGCGGTGGGTTCGCACGAGCCGCACGTCCGGGAGGTCGATTCGGCGTTGGCCGGCCGCTCCGCGGTCGTGGTCGAGGCGGTTGCGACGGCGCTGCGGGAGGCCGGTGACGTGGCCCTGGCTGTTTCCGACGGGGCGCTGGCGCCGGACGCGCTGCTGCCGCTCGCCGACGTCGTGCGCGGGAGTGCGTCGGTGCCCCGGTCGGGGCCCCGGTTGTTCAAGAGCGTGGGAATGGCGTGGGAGGATCTGGTGGTCGCCGCCACCACCTACCAGGCCGCCCGGGGAGAACCACGTTGACGACGGAGGAGCACCTCACGCTGACGCTGCCCACCTTCGGCGTCCAGCGCAACCTGCGCGACCAGATCACCCAGACGCTGCGCGCGGCAGTCATCTCCGGTGAACTGCGCCCCGGCGTCGTCTATTCGGCACCCAGCCTCGCCACCCAGTTCGGCGTGTCCGCGACTCCCGTGCGCGAGGCGATGCTGGACCTGGTGAAGGAAGGCCTGATCGACACGGTGCGCAACAAGGGTTTCCGCGTCACCGAACCGTCCGAAAAGGACCTGGACGACCTGAGTGAGCTGCGCGCCCTGATCGAGGTGCCCACCATCCGCCACCTCGCGTCGACCGGCGTCGAGCCGGCCGTCATCGCCGAACTGCGCCCGCTGGCCGCCGGCATCGAACGCGCGGCGGCCGACGGCGACCTCATCGCTCACGTCGCCACCGACATGCAGTTCCACCTGCGGCTGCTGGAACAGGCGGGCAACCCGCACCTCGTGGAGACGGTGCGGTCCCTGCGCTCGCGGTCGCGCATCTACGGCCTGCGCGGGCTGGCGGAGCGCGACGAGCTGGTGCCGTCGTCGCACGAGCACGCGGTGCTGCTGGACCTGATCGAGGCCCGCGACGCGGACGGCGCGGAAGACCTGATGCGCCGCCACATCCGCCACGTGCGCGGCATCTGGGCCGAGTAGCCGGTACCGCCACCGGACGGCGCCGCCGGGTAGCCGGCCTTGGCCGCGGCGAGCGATCGTGGGGTAGCACCGGCAACCCGGGACCGATCCCGCGTGGCGCCGGCGGCCCCCGCGCGCCGGTACGTCCCGGCGGTGCGCTCGAGCGGGCCCGGGCACAGTGCCCGGCGGCGTCGGCCCCCTGTGCGCGCAGTTCGCCGACGCCGCCGGACGGGACCCCGGTCCTCCTCCGAATCCCCCGAAGCAGCCTCGGCCCGGGGGCAAAGCGTGTCAACCGGCGGAAATTCACGCCGGGTCTGTGCCAGAGTGGACCGTCGACAGCTGACGAGGGGAGTGTGGAATGAGCGAGGAAGCAACGGCGCAAGAACTGTTCGACGCGATCGGCGCGGACTACGAAGCGGCGTTCGGCCGGCCGCCCGTGGTGGATGCCGCAGTGCGCGACCTGCTCACGACGCTCCCGCCGGGCTCACGCGTGCTCGACATCGGCAGCGGCACCGGCCGCCCGGTCGCCGAGGACTTGACGGCGGCCGGCCACCACGTCACAGGGCTCGACGTGTCGGGCGAGATGGTCCGCATCGCCCGCGAACAGGTGCCCGCGGCCGAATTCCTCCACGTGGACGTGCGGAAATGGGAGTCGGCGCCGGACAGCTGGGACGCGATCTGCGCGTTCTTCCCGTTCCTGCAGATGACCCGCGCCGAGACCGAGACCGTGCTCGGCAAGATCGCGGGCTGGCTCAAACCGGGCGGGCAGTTCGCGCTCATCACCGTGCCCGCCGACATCGAGGACGTGCCGCTCGAGTTCCTCGGCCACGCCGTGCGGCTCACGAGCTTCGCCCCCGACGACCTCGAACAGCGGGTCCGGGCCGCCGGGCTCGAGGTGACCGGTACGCGGTCCGAGATCTTCGAGCCCGGCAAACCCGGCGCAGAGCCGGAGGAACACCTCCTCATCACCGCGCGCAAACCCTGATCACTCGCCGGAGAAGCGCTGCTCCAGCTCCTGCACCTCGGGCAGGCCGATGAGCGTCGTGAACTCCTCGAACGTCGGCACACCCACCAGCGCGGCCGCCGGGGTCCCGTCGCGCCGCACGACCTCCAGCAGTGACCGGATGCCCGCCGTCGCGGCCAGCAGGGTGCCGATCGGGTAGAGCACGAGGGAGAAGCCCAGCTCCGCCATGCGCTCCAGCGGCAGCGGCGGCGTCCGGCCGCCCTCGGCCCAGTTGAACACGAGCGGCGCGACGCCGTGCAGCTCCGCGGCGACGCGCTCGATGCTCTCCTCGCTCGTCGGCGCCTCGACGAACAGCACGTCCGCGCCGGCGTCCGCGTAGGCCTTCGCGCGACCGATGGCGTCGTCGAGGCCGTGCACGGCCGCGGCGTCCGTGCGGGCGATCAGCACGAAGTCCGGGTCCCGGCGCGCGGCGGCGGCCGCGGTGATCTTGCCGACCATCTCCTCGCGCGAGATCACCGCCTTGCCCGACATGTGGCCGCACTTCTTCGGCATCACCTGGTCTTCCAGGTGGATCGCCGCGACGCCGGCCTGCTCGTAGGCGCGCACCGTGCGCACCACGTTGATCGCGTTGCCGTAGCCGGTGTCGGCGTCGGCGATCACGGGGACGTCGACCGCCGAGACGATCCGGGTCGCGTTGTCGATCATCTCCGCGCCGGACAGCAGGCCCACGTCCGGCCGCCCGATGAGCGACGCGGTGGTCCCGAAGCCGGTCATGTACACGACGTCGAAACCGGCCTGCTCCACCAGGCGGGCCGAAAGCGCGTCGTACGCCCCGGGCGCGACCAGCGGCGCACCGGCCGTCAGCAGCTCCCGCAGCCGCTTGCGCGGGGTTGCGGCGGCACCGAGCAGATTTCCCACGGAACTCCTCCTTGTATACATCTGAAGCGAAACTACGCCCGAAGCCTTGCGCCGGACAAGACTCCCGCTTAGATTGCACACAATCTGCGAGACGGAGTGACTGGTGACACAAACAGCGACGTCGACCACGCGTGCGGTGGACGCCTTGCGCGAGCTGATCCTGCGGGGCGAGTTCCCGGCCGGTTCGCGGCTCGGCGAGGTCGAGTTGGCCGCGCGGCTGGGCGTGAGCCGGACCCCGGTGCGCGAGGCGCTGACCCGCCTCGCCGCCGAGGGGCTCGTGGAGCTCGTCCCCAACCGCGGTGCCCGCGTGTGCCAGTGGAGCGTCGAAGAGCTGGACGGCATCTTCGAGCTGCGCACGCTGCTGGAACCCCAGCTCACCGCGCTCGCCGTCCCGAACGCGGGCGCCGCGGACCTCGCGGCGCTCGACGAGCTCGCAACGCGCATGGTCGAGGTCGGCCACCCCGGGCCGGGGCAGGACCTCGACGCGCTGGTGCCCCTCAACCGCGAGTTCCACGCCAAGCTCGCGGAACTCGCCCGGCACCCGGCGCTCGCCGGGGCGCTCGCGACCGCCGTCCACGCGCCGGTCGTGCTGCGCAACTTCCACACCTACGACGAACAATCCCTGCGGCGCAGCCTCGCGCACCACGTCGAGATCGTCGCCGCCCTGCGCGCCGGCGACCCCGAGTGGGCGCGGGCCGTGATGACCGCCCACATCCGCAACGCCCGCGCGGTCATGGTCCGCGCAGCTGAAGATCAGGAGAACCCGTGACTCATCTCCTCAGCCACACCATCACCGCGGCCACCACGTCCTCCCAACGGCAACCACAGCGCGAGATCGGCTCCCAGGCGATCTCGCACGCCTCGGCGGAGCCGAGGCCAAATTACCGGCTCGGTGTCGACGTCGGCGGCACCTTCACCGACGTGCTGCTGGTCGAGGAGACCACCGGCACCACGTGGCGGGCGAAGACCCCGTCGACCCCCGCCGACCAGTCCGTCGCGGTCCGCAACGGCATTTCGAAGGTGTGCGCCGATGCGGGGATCGCCCTGAGCGAGGTGGCGCAGGTGCTGCACGGCACCACGGTCGCCACCAACGCGATCCTCGAGGGCAAGGGCGCCCGCGTGGGGCTCGTCACCACGCGCGGGTTCCGCCAGGTCCTGCAGATCGCGCGCTCCTACGTGCCGGGCGGGCTCGCCGGCTGGATCATCTGGCCGAAGCCGGAACCGTTGGCCGCGCTGGAGAACACCGTCGAGGTCGACGAGCGGATCGCCAGCGACGGCGCCGTGCTCCGCGAGCTCGACGAGGCCGACGTGCGGGCCCAGCTGGAGAAGCTGCGCGGGCGCGACATCCAGGCGCTCGCCGTGTCCCTGATCAACTCCTTCGCCGACCCGGCGCACGAACGCCGCGTCGCCGCGCTCGCCGCCGAAGTGTTGCCCGGCGTACCCGTGTCGCTCTCCTCCGAAGTGCTGCCCGAGCTGCGCGAGTACGAGCGCACGGTCACCACCGTCGCCAACGGTTACGTGCAGCCGCAGGTGAAGAAGTACGTGGAGACGCTGGCGAGCGAGCTGTCGGCCGGCGGGGTGCGGGGCGAGCTGGCGATCCTGCGCAGCGACGGCGGCCTGTCGGCGGCCGACGCGGCGGCGTCGGCGCCCGTGACGATGCTGCTGTCCGGCCCGGCCGGCGGCGTGACGGGCGCGGTGTGGGTCGCCGAACAGTGCGGCCACCGCGACCTGATCACGTTCGACATGGGTGGCACGTCCACCGACGTCGCGCTGGTGCAGGATCTCAGCCCGCGCATCGGCCGGGAGACGCAGGTGGGTGACCTCACCGTGCGGGCGTCCAGTGTGGACGTTCGCACGGTCGGCGCCGGCGGCGGCTCGATCGGCCACGTGCCCGAGCTGACGAGGGCGCTGCGCGTGGGCCCGCAGTCGGCCGGTGCCGACCCGGGGCCCGCCGCGTACGGCAAGGGCGGCACCGAACCCACGGTGACCGACGCCAACGTCGTGCTCGGCTACCTGCCGGCCCAGCTCGCCGGCGGCGAGATCACGCTCGACGTCGAGGCCGCCCGCGCGGCGGTCGGCAAGGTGGCCGACGCGATGGGCCTGCCGAGCGTCGAGGCGGCCGCCGCGGGGATCATCGACATCGTCAACGAGAACATGCTCGGCGGCCTGCGGCTCGTCTCGGTGCAGCAAGGTTTCGACCCGCGCGAATTCGCGCTCGTGGCGTTCGGCGGCGCGGGCCCCTTGCACGCCAACGCCCTCGGCAAGCTCACCGGCGCGTGGCCGGTGATCGTGCCGCCGTCGCCGGGGGTGCTGTGCGCGCTGGGCGACGCGACCACGAGCCTGCGCGACGTCGCGGCCCGCACCGTCCTGCGCCGCTTCGCGGACCTGACCGGCACGGAGCTGGCCCAGATCCTGCGCGAGCTGGGTGACGAAGCCGGCGGCCGGCTCGCCGAGCAGGGTCTCGACCGCGCCGACCAGACGCTCGGCTTCCAGGTCGACGTGCGCTACCACGGTCAGGGCTTCGAGATCCCGGTCGAGGTCGACGCCGCCGCGCTCGGCACGCCCGATACTGCGCTGGGCCTGATCGCCAAGCAGTTCGACGGCGAGCACGACCGGCTGTTCTCGTTCCTGCTCGGCGTGGACCACGAGCTGGTCAACGCGCGAGCCACGGTCACCGGCCCGCGCCCGTCGGTGGCGCCGGTGACGCTGCCCGAGGGCACCGGCGACCCGGCAGCCGCGCTCGTGGACACGCACCCGATCCACGTGTCCGGCAAGCAGCTCGACGCGAAGGTCTACGACCGCGCGAAACTGCTGGCGGGCGACGTGGTCGCCGGCCCCGCGATCGTGACCGAAATGGACTCCACGACCCTCGTGCTGCCCGAGCACGCCGCCACCGTGCACGCGTCCGGCAGTCTCCTGATCACCCCACTGGAGGGCTGAACCTTGGCACGCATCATCGAGACCGCGACCAGCGCCGTCGAGAAGTCCGAAGTGGACCCGGTCACCCTCGACCTGATCGAGAACGGCCTGCGCAACGCCCGCTACGAGATGGACGAGGTGCTGTTCCGCACCGCGCTCTCACCCGGCATCCGCGAGCAGCACGACGAGTTCCCCCTCATCGGCGACCCGAGCGGAAAGATGGTCGTGGGCCAGTTCGGTCTGTCCATCCCGGACTTCCTCGAAGGCTTCGACGACACCATCGAAGAGGGCGACGTGCTCATGACGTCGGACCCGTACGCGTGCGGCGCCGCGATCAGCCACGCCAACGACTGGCTGCTCGTCATGCCGATCTACCACGAGGGCCGGCTGGTCGGCTGGGCGTCGATGTTCGGGCACATGTCCGACGTCGGCGGCAAAACGCCGTGCTCGATGCCCACCGACGCGCGCACGATCTACGAGGAGGGGGTGGTCGTCCCGCCGTTCAAGCTCTACCGCAAGGGCGAGCTGAACGAGGACGCGCTGCGGATCATCCTCAACCAGGTGCGCATGCCCGACTGGAACCGCGCCGACCTCAACGGCCTCGTTGCCGCGTGCCGCACGGCGTCGCGGCGCGTGGTGGAGATGTGCACGCGGTTCGGCACGGCGACGTACCTGTCCGCTTTGGACGCTCTGCTGCAGCGCAACTACGACGCGATGAAGGTCCTGCTGCAGACGGTGTTCGAAGACGGCAAGACCATCAGTTTCACCGACTACATCTGCGACGACGGCGTCGGCTTCGGGCCGTACGAGCTGAAACTGTCGCTCACCCGCCACGGCGAGAAGGTGCACCTGGACTTCACCGGCAGCTCGCCGCAGGCCGCGGGACCGGTGAACTACTACATCAACGAGAACCTGACCCGGATGTTCTTCGGGATCTACATGATCACCGTCGCCGACCCGCAGATCCTCTGGAACGACGGGTTCTACCCGCTGGTCGACGTGACCATCCCGGACGGTTCGTACTGGAAGCCCAAGCACCCGGCGTCGCTCAACGGCCGCAACCACGGCATCGGGCGCGTGTTCGACCTGTTCGGGGGGCTGCTGGGCCAGACGAACCCGGCGCTGCTCAACGCCGCGGGCTTCTCCTCCAGCCCGCACTTCATGTACTCGGGCTATTACTCCTCGGGCGAGCGCAAGGGCGAGTGGTTCCAGCTGTACTCGATCGGCTTCGGCGGCATCCCCGGCCGGCCGCTCGGCGACGGGCCTGACGGGCACTCGCTGTGGCCGAGCTTCGTCAACATCCCGTGCGAGTACCTGGAGTCCTACTACCCGCTGCGCATCGAGCGCTGGGAGACCGTCGCCGACACCGGCGGTGCCGGCCTGCACCGCGGCGGCAATGGTGTGGACGTGACCTACGTCTTTTCCGAACCCGGCACGATCGCCATCCACGACGACCGCTGGCTCACCTACCCGTGGGGTGTCAACGGCGGTGCGCCCGGCGCCCGCGGCACGAAGTGGCTCGAACGCGCCGGGGGCATGAAGGAGGTGCTGCCCAGCAAGTGCCACGACGTGCCGGTGCACCCGGGAGACGTGCTGCACTTCGTCACCTGGGGTGGCGGCGGCTGGGGCGATCCGCTCGAACGCGACCCGGCGCTGGTGGGTCTCGAAGTGGCCCGCGGACTGGTCACTGTGGACGGTGCCCGCGGCTACGGCGTGGTCGTGGCCGAAGACGGCACTGTGGACGAAGGGGCCACGCAAACCCTGCGCGACCAGCTGCGCGCGTCGCGGCCGGCCGAGCTCCCGGTGTTCGACATGGGCCCGCCGATCGAAGAGCTCCTGGCCAACTGCGAGGCCGAAACCGGCCTGCCCGCGCCGCAGCGGCCGGTCTGGTCGGCGTCGTGAGCGGGCCGCACGGGTCCGCGTTCTCCGGCCGGCTCGGCTGGGGCGCGCGGCCCGCGCTGCTCGTGATCGACCTCGTGCGCGCCTACACTGAACCGGGCGGGCCGTTCGAGCTGCCTTCGCCGCAGCCGGCGATCGAGGCCACGCGCCGGTTGCTCGAAGCCGCCCGCACGCACGGCCACCCGGTCGTCTGGACGTCGGTCGCCTTCACACGCGGGCTCGCCGACGGCGGCCTGTTTGTGCGCAAGGTGCCGGCGCTGGCGGCGTTCGAGGAAGGTGCCGAGGGCGGCTGGGGCGAGATCGGGCCGCTCAAGCCCGAACCCGGTGAGGTCGTGGTGGCGAAGCAGTACGCGTCGGCATTCTTCGGCACCTCGCTGGCGTCCACTTTGGTCACGTCCGGAGTGGACACGCTCGTGGTGACGGGAGTGTCGACCTCCGGCTGCGTGCGGGCGTCGGCGATGGACGCGCTCAACCACGGGATCCGGCCGAAGGTCGTCCGCCAGGCCTGCGCCGACCGCACGGAAGCCGTGCACGAGAACAACCTGGTCGACCTCGACGCGAAGTACGCCGACGTGGTCGACCTCGAGGAAGCGCTGGCGCACTTGGCTTCCTGAACGCTGGGGCCGTGAAAAGCCCGGCGCCGTGAAAATTCAGCACCACGAGAGGAGGCCTCCCGGCCGGCTCGGGATTCCCGGCGGGAGGCCTCCTCGGTGGGCGGCCGGCTACTGCGGCGGTTGCTGCTCGTCGCCGCCGCTGAAGTGGTCCTTCACCTTGTCCGCGCCCTTGTCGATCTGGTCGCCGTACTTGCCGCCGGTCTTTTCATCGGCGACGTCGGCGGCCTTGTCGATGCCCTGGCCGACCTGGTCCGGGTGCTGGCCCGCGAACTCCTGCAGCTTTTCCTTGGCCTTGTCGAACATGCTCATCTCGCGCTCCCTTCCGTCGTGCCGAATTTCGAGCCGGACATTGCGAGGGATACCCAGCACTTCACCGGGCCAGCCTCATTGTCCCCTCATCGGGTGAAGTGGGAGCGGGAGAAGGTTTCAGCTGAAGCGGCCCGCTCCGTCGAGGTACGTCACCTTCTCGACCTTGATCCCGCCGTCGAGCAGCTGGTCGGCCCGCGCGACCAATCCGCGCAGCGCGTCGTTGCCACTGTGGACCTTCAGCGCGTCCGCGTCCGCGAACATCTCGTAGAACACGAACTCGTCCTCGCGGCGGTTGAGCAGGTAGAGCAACGTGCCCTCTTCCTGCCGCGCCGCATCGACGAGCCCGCGCAGCACCCGCTCCACCTCCGCCTCTTTGCCCGCTTTCGGACGGATGTAGGCGATCTGCGCCACTGTCATCGGTGCCCTCCAAGAGGAATGTCGTTCCGGCCACCCCAACCTATCGGCTCAGGGCGCGATCCGGCTGTGGTGCTGGAACGGCCACTGCGCGACGGGACGCGCCAGCAGCTCCTCCGGCGGGTCGGGCAGGCGCGGCGGAGTGGTCGCGATCCAGCGCGCGATCACGACGACCCGGTCCTGTCCGCCGAGGTACACGTCGGCGGCGGCCAGGTCCGGCGTGGCTTTGAGGGCGGGGACCGCGGTGGCCTCCACCCAGTCGAGCAGATCCTGCTGGCGGCCGGGGGCGGCGCGGACTTCCCACATCAGTGTGTCGCTCATGCGCGCGACTCTAGCGGGGGCACGGCGGGAACCTCGTCGGCCGAGGTGATGTCCGCGGGGGTGAGCCGGAACGCGTCGGGATAGGCGGCGCGGTCGGTGCGGCGCTTCGGTTCCGTGGTGCGCCAGGTGTAACGGCAGCGCGCGCACTGCAGCACCTGCCACACGCCGGGCACGGGCGAGTCGGCGAGTGTCGCGACTTCGGGGTGGTCGCAGCGGGGGCAGGACACGGGACGGGCTCCTTCCGGGCGGGTCATCGGGCGGCCAGTGCGCGCAGTTTGTCCACCCACGCCGCGGTCTCCGGCAAGTCGCGCACCGGCTGGCTGAAGTGGCCCCGGTCGTCGGGTGCGACGGGTGTGGTGGCGTCGATGATCATCTTGTGCGTGATGCCGGCGGGCTGGGCCGACGGGTCGAGGGCGACCACGGGCAGGTTCGGCAGGATCAGCACGTCGCCTGCGGCGTTGACCTTCGTGGACATCGCCCACATGACCTGCGGCAGGTCGAACGGGTCGACGTCCTCGTCGACGAGGATCACTGTCTTCACGTACCCGAGGCCGTGGGGTGTGGTCATCGCGCGCATGCCGACGGCCTTGGCGAACCCGCCGTAGCGGCGTTCGGTCGAGATGATGGCGAGCAAGCCGTGGGTGTACATGGCGTTGACGGCCTGCACCTCGGGGAAGTCGGCCTTGAGCTGCTGGTGGATCGGCACGCACGTGTTCGCGGCCATGAGGTAGTCGATTTCGGTCCACGGCATGCCGAGGTAGAGCGATTCGAACACCGGACGCGTGCGGTAGGAAATCCGATCGATGCGGATGACAGGCATGCTGCGGCCGCCGGAGTAGTGCCCGGTGAACTCGCCGAAGGGGCCCTCCAGCTCGCGCCGCCGGCCGACGATCACGCCTTCCAGCACCGCTTCCGCGCCCCACGGCACGTCGAGGCCGGTCAGGGGCGCGGCGGTGACGGGACACGGGGCGCCGCGCAGGGCGCCCGCCAGCTCGTACTCATTCTGGTCGTAGGCCAGCGGTGTGGCGGCCACGATCGGGATCACCGGGTCGTTGCCCAGCGCGATGGCCACGGGCAGGTCCTCGCCGACGCGCTCGGCCTTCGCCAGCTGCAGCGCGATGTCGTGCACCGGCACGGGCTGGATGCCCAACTCGGCCCGGCCCTTCACCTGCAAGCGGTAGATGCCGACGTTCTGCTTGCCCGAGTTCTCCGGGTCCTCCGGATCGCGCGAGACGACGGCGGCTTTGTCCAGGTAGAAGCCGCCGTCGCCGTCGTTGAGGCGGAACAGGGGCAGCACGGAGAACAGGTCGACGTCCGCGCCCTCGATCACGTTTTCCGCCCAGGGCGGATCGGCGCGCCGCTCGACCGGGACCGGGAACGACTCCCAGCGCCGGATGAACTCCGCGACCTGGTCCTTCACGCCCGTGTCGGCGGGCAGTCCCAGCGCGAGCGCGTGGTTGGCCCACGAACCGTGCACGTTGAGCGCGATGCGGGCGTCGGTGAACCCGGCCACGTCGTCGAAGTACAGCGCGGGCGCGGCGCCGCCGAGCTTCGTCACGGCGTTGGCGGCCGCGGCGAGGTCGGGCTCGGGCGCGACCTGCTCGGTCACCCGCAGCAGCTGGCCCTGTTCCTCGAGCGTGGTCAGGAACGACCTGAGGTCGTCGTGGGGCATGGGTCCTCCGGGGTGTTCGGCCCGGTCAGCCCGGTCCAGCGGCGGGCCGCGGGCGCGGACAGGCCGAACTGGTCGAGCACGCGGGCGACGACGTGGTCGA
The DNA here is from genome assembly GCF_016889705.1 of Amycolatopsis sp. FDAARGOS 1241. Lineage (NCBI taxonomy): Bacteria > Bacillati > Actinomycetota > Actinomycetes > Pseudonocardiales > Pseudonocardiaceae > Amycolatopsis > Amycolatopsis sp. FDAARGOS 1241. The sequence continues at coordinate 5,999,279 of NZ_CP069526.1, read as the reverse complement.
GCACGTCGTCGAGCGTTTCCGGGTGGTTGTAGAAGGCGGGCATCGGCGGCACGAGAACCGCGCCCATGCGGGTGAGCGCGAGCATGTTCTCCAGGTGGATCTCCGAAAGCGGCGTCTCGCGCGGCACCAGCACCAGCTTGCGGCGCTCCTTGAGCACCACGTCGGCGGCGCGGCCCAGCAGGCCTTCGGAGTAGCCGGTGCGGATCCCGGCGAGCGTTTTCATGCTGCAGGGGATCACCACCATCCCGTCGGTCCGGCACGAGCCGGACGAGATCGCGGCAGCCTGGTCGTCGGGGGAGTACACGACGTCGGCGAGCTTGCCGACCTCGTGCGCGGACAGCGAGGTCTCCAGCCGGATCGTGGTGCGGGCCCAGCGGCTCAGCACCAGGTGCGTCTCCACGTCCGGCATCGCGCGCAGCACCTCGAGCAGCCGGACGCCGAACGGCGCCCCGGTCGCACCCGTCATGCCGACGATCAGCCGCACGATGTCCTCCTTCGACTAGTTCGTATACGAACCGTTCGTCTCCATAATAACATCGGGACCATGACGAGCCGGATGGACCAGTCCGTGTTCCACGCCATGCGGCGGGCGATGCAGGAGCACGGTGCCCGCTGGCAGGCGAAGCTGCCCGGGCTCACGAAGCCGCAGTACGCCGTGCTGATCGCGATCTCGGAGACGCCCGGGCTGGACCAGGCGTCGGCGGGGCAGCGAGCCGCGACCGACAAGGCCACTCTCGCGAACTTGTTGCTGCGCTTGGAAGAGCGCGGCCTGATCGAGCGGACCGTGGGCACCGACCGGCGGCGCCGCGAGCTGCGGCTCACCCCGGCCGGGGAAGAGCTGCTGGCGGCGGCGGTCCCCGTGGTCGAGGGCGTGAACGAATCGATGCTGGCGCCGCTCGACGCCCGCGAACGCGAGCAGCTCGTGGCGCTGCTCACCAAACTGGCCGTCTGAGTCCCGGTAGGGTCCGGGGGATCGGGCACCGGAAGACGCCGAGGAGGGCACGTGGCGGGACCGCTGAGCGGGCTGAAGGTCGTGGAGCTGGCTGGGATCGGTCCCGGGCCCCACGCGTGCATGGTGCTCGCCGACCTGGGTGCGGACGTCGTGCGCGTCGAGCGGCCGTCGGGGTCGCTGGACCTGTCCGGTGGCAAGCCGGACCCGCTGCTGCGCGGCCGCCGGTCCGTCGCGGCCGACCTGAAATCGCCCGAGGGGCGCGACCTCGTGCTGCGGCTGGCCGGGAAGGCCGACGTGCTGGTGGAGGGTCTTCGACCGGGCGTCACCGAACGGCTCGGCGTCGGCCCGGCCGACTGCCACGCGCGCAACCCGCGGCTGGTCTACGGCCGCATGACCGGCTGGGGCCAGGACGGTCCGCTGGCGCAGCGGGCCGGGCACGACATCAACTACATCGGCCTCGTCGGTGTGCTGAACGCGATCGGGCGCACGCGCGAGCGGCCGGTGCCGCCGCTCAACCTCGTCGGCGACTTCGGCGGCGGCTCGATGTTCCTGCTCACCGGCATCCTTTCGGCGCTGTGGGAACGGGAACGCACCGGCCAGGGCCAGGTCGTCGACGCCGCGATGGTCGACGGCACGAGTGTGCTCGCGCAGATGCTGTGGTCGCTGCGTGGACTCGGCCAGTGGTCCGACGACCGCGGCGTGAACCTGCTCGACGGCGGCGCGCCGTGTTACGACACCTACGTGTGCGCGGACGGCAAGTTCGTCGCCGTCGGCGCACTGGAACCGCAGTTCTACGCGGCGCTGCTCGCCGGGCTGGGCCTCGATCCAGCGGATTTGCCGCCGCAGATGGACAAAGCGGGGTGGCCGACGCTTCGGACGGTGTTCACCAAGGAGTTCCTCACGCGCACCCGCGACGAGTGGGCCGCGGTGTTCGCCGACGTCGACGCCTGCGTCACGCCCGTGCTCGAACCGGACGAAGTCGCCGCGCACCCGCACATCGCGGCGCGGGCCGGCCTGGTCGAGCTCGACGGCGTGGTGCAGCCCGCGCCGGCCCCGCGGTTCTCGCGCACCGTGCCGGATCTGCCGTCGCCGCCGCCGAAACCGGGCGCGGACACCGCCGCGGTCATCGCGGACTGGGGCGTCTGAGGGTGACCATGGGGTACGGGGTCATCCGCCCGAGTCGAACCGTTGTCTGACCGACCTTGGTGTCTTTGCTGAGCTCTCTCGCTCGGTGCGGGTGGCCCCGCCTGCACGTCACTCGCTGAGCGGCGTGATCTGAGTGGAGCCTGGCCGGAGGCGCCCCGGCACTGCCTTGTCCGCCCGCTGGGGTGGGTGCCGCACCACCACCGACCGACGGGCGAACGCAGCCCTCTACCGCATGGTCCTGTGCCGGCTGCGCTACGACCCCACAGACCCGGGCTTAGGCCCCACAACGAACCAAACAAGGACTGACCGGACGCGACATCATCCGATGCCTCGAACGCCACGTCGCCCGCGAAATCCGGCACGCCCTCCCGGCTTGAGGATCCAGAGGCGCATCTCAGGCCGGGCTCGGCGCGGGTTCGGCCACCGGGGCCAGCGCCGCGCGCCGCGGGGCGAGCGCGAGCACCGAAACCGCGATCAGCGCGCCGCAGGCGCCGACGAACACGAACACGGGCGTGTAGCCGAGCGTCAGGTAGATCTGCCCGACCACGAGCGGGCCGAACGCGTTGAGCAGCCGCCCCGCGCCGTAGCAGATCCCGGTGGCGGTCGCGCGGATCTCCACGGGGAACAGCCGGGGCGTATAGGAGTACATGAGTGCCACGAGCGCCTGGTTCAGCGCGGCCACGAGAAAACCGAACACGACGATGGCGGTGGGCGCGAACGTCAGTCCATACGCGACACCCGAGCCGGCGAACAGCAGGCTGAGCACCGTGATCGGGCCGCGCATGCCGAAGCGGTCCGCGACGGGCCACGCGAGCAGCGCACCGGGCACCGCGCCCAGCGTCGTCAGCGCCGTGTAGCCGACGCTGTGGGTGAGGGTGAACCCGTGGTCGTGCAACAGGGCCGGCGCGAACGACGCGAAGCCGTAGTAGCTGATCGTGAGCAGGACCCACACGGTCATCAGCAGCACCGTGCGCCGTCCGAGCGGCCCGAAGAACAGCAGCCGGGCGCGAAGCCGCGGCGGCACCGGCACCGGCGCCGCGACGACCACGGGCGGCAGCGGACGCCCGACCCGGCCCTCGATCGCGGCGACGGCGTCGGCGGCTTCGGCCGCGCGCCCGTGCGCCAGCAGCCACGCCGGTGATTCCGGCAGCCACCTCGTGATCACCAGCGGCACCAGGCCCAGTGCGCCGAACACGAAGATCAGCCGCCAGCCCTGCGGACCGAGGCCGATCACCGCGCGCGCGGAGAACGCCATGGCCGGGATGCCCGGCAGCCCGGCCGCGAGCGTGCTCGCCTGCAGCCGGCCGCGCTGGTTCGCGGGTACCAGCTCCGCGAGGTAGGTGACGGCGACGACGGTCATCGCGCCGAGGCCGCACCCGGTCAGGAACCGCGCCGCGGTGAGTGTGGTCGCGTCGAACGCGGCCGCGTTGGCCAGGGAGCACACCGAAAACCACACCACCGAAGCGCGCAGGCCCCGGCGGCGCCCGAACCGTTCGGCGAGCCGTCCGCCGAGCGCGGCCCCGGTGAACATGCCGAGGAACCCGGCGGCGGTGACGACCGAGACGGCGCGGAAGCCGACGCGCAGCGCATGGTGCACGGCGGGGGCGGCGTAGGCGAAGGAATTGATGTCGGCCAGCTCGAACGCGAAGCAGAACGCGAGCGTCCCCGCCACCTGCCACTGGTAGCGCGACCACGGGAGGCGGTCCAGCCTGGCCTGCAGCGTCACGTCAGTCCCCTTCGGACAGCAGGGCGTAGAGCCCGCGCCTTCCTTCGAGCGGCTGCTCGGCCGAGGTGAACCCGTTGCGGCTCAGCAGCACGGCTTCCACGGCGTTGCCCGCCGCCTTGCCGACCTGCAGCGGGCCCAGCGGGGTTTCGGCCGCGGCGGACAACCCGGCGGCCTGAGTGGCGCAGATGCCGACGGCGTGGCGCAGCGGGGCGGCGGTCAGCCCGGCGGCACACCCGGCCGCCGCGACGGCGCCGATCGCGCCCGCCGTCGTCTCCTGGCACCAGCCCGACAGCGCGTGCCGGGGCCCGAGGGCGGCCGCCACGCGGGCGGCCACTCCGTAGCCGATCGCGACGGCCCGGACTGCGCCGCGCGGGTCCCCTTCGCCCAGTGCGGCGGCGGCCGCGCAGACGGCCACCCACATCGGCTGGCCAGCCGCGCACGCCGCGGCAGTGCCTTCGCACCAGGCGGTTCGCGCCGGGTCGCCGTCGTGACCGGGCAGCCGCCGCACGGCGAGCGCGGCCGTGCTGGCCCGGCCCAGTGCGACGGCGCGGTGGAAGCGGGCGAGCTCGCCGGCGGCGTGGTCCAGCGCGACGCCGGACGGCGGCGTGAGAACGGCGGTGACGAGGTCTTCGGTGGTCATCATCCGGGGAGGTGGGGCACCGCCTCGCCGAGGGGGGTGGCGGGGCGGTGCCGGGTCGGGCTGGTAGCCGGTGCGGTCACCAATCGGCTTCCGGACGGGCTGGACGCGGCCGCTCCGGCGAGGACGGGCCCGCCGGACCGGCGGCTCCGGTGACGATACCGGCGGGCGGTGTGACTTCGGCCCCGATGGCGCACGCGAACGCGGCCAGGGCCCGGTCTTCGACAGTGGCGGGGTGGACAGGGGCCGGGCTCACCAGTCGGCTCCGAACGCGTGGGCAACGGTAGTGGACTTCACGGCACGGGCTCCTTCAGCTCGATCGATCTTCGCGGGGACGAGCGGGGGAGATGATGGGGTGGCCGCGGCGGGACGAGCTCGCGCGGTTCGCGGTCACCGGTCGGCCCCCTCGGCCGGCCGGGTCGCCGCGAGGAGCGCCCGGGGATCGGGTGCCGCGGCCAGGTCCCGCACGGCGGCGGACAGCCGCCGCGGCGCCCCGGGACCGAGAACGGGGACGACGAGGTCGCGCACCTTCGCGCCCAGTTCGTCGTCGGTGAGCGGGCGGGCCAGGCTGCCGCGCGCGTGGGCGACGTGCTCGCGCAGCCGCCCGCCATCGGCGAGGGAGATCGTCACGGTCGCCTCGTCGCGCGCACAGCCGGGCACGGGGCGCAAGCTGATCAGGTCGCGCAGCCGGATCACGTCGGGGTCCACGGCGCGGGCGTCACCGAATTCCGGGATGCCGGCGCGGCCGCCGAGCAGGCCGACGGCCACCGCGTGGGGGGCGCTGAACTTCGCCTGCAGCCCGTCGTTCGGCTGGTGGCGGCCCATCAGTTCCGGCACGAGCGGGTGGCAGCGCACCTCGACACCGGTGATCGCGCCCGGGTCCGTGAGGCGGGGCGCCAGCGCCACCGCCGCGTCGATCGCCGGGTGCGCGACGATCCCGCACGGGTACGGCTTGAACGTGTTGTCCTCGAGCTCCCAGCGGCCGTCCCGCACGAACGCGTCGCCGTCCACGGCGTCGGCGAACACGGGCAGCACGCCGTGGTCGCCGAGCGGGTCGGCGAACCCCGGCACCCCCTCGGCCGCCAGCCGGGCCGCGAGCACGCCGTTGGCGGCGGCCTTGCCGGCGTGGAACGGCTTGGTCGCGCTGCCGAACCCCTCGCGGTGACCGAGCACCATCGTCGACGCGCACGCCAGCGCGTGGGCCAGCTCAGGCGCGGAGAACCCCATGAGCACACCCGCGGCCACGGCCGCGCCGAACACGCCGCAGGTGCCGGTGATGTGCCAGCCGCGGTCGTAGTGGCTCGGGGAGATCGCCACGCCGATCCGCAGCTGCACCTCGCAGCCGAGCGCGAACGCCGAGAGCAGGCGGGCGCCTGGCGCGCACCGTTCGGTCGCCAGCGCCAGCATCGCGCCCAGCGTCGCGGCACCGGGGTGGATCACGGTGGCCAGGTGCGTGTCGTCGAAGTCGTCGTGGTGCGCGGCGGTGCCGGCGATGATCGCGCCCCAGTGGGAGTCCACGGTGTCCACCCGGCCCGGCACGACGACCGCGCCGGTGCCACCGCTCGTGCGGGCAGTCGTCAGGAGCGCCTCGACCGCGGGCGTGGGCGCCGCGCCGATCGCCGTGCCGAGCACGTTGAACAGGCTCCGCCTGGCCGCGTACGCCACCGCGTCGGGCAACGGCGCCACAGAGGCGTCGAGCACCCACGCGCAGAACTCGGAAGTCCTGGTCCGGGCGGTGGTGGCGACCATGATCGAAAAGCGTAGGGAGGTCTACGGTGGGGAACAACGCCAACGTGCGGCGGGATCATTGCACGCGGCGCAACGATCGCGACATGAGCCTGCCGCGCTCGCGCGCGAGGTGCGCGAGCGCCTGCACGCTGTCGGCCACGGTCGAGCTGCGGTGCCACGCGAGGAAGATCGTGCGGCCGGAGAACGACGGGTCGTCGATCTTGATCCGCGTGATCCGCGGGTGCTGGTGGTCGTTCATGCCCTCGGGCACCACCGACACGCCGATCCCCGCGCCCACCATGGACTCGACCACGAACAAGTCGTTGCCTTCCACCGCGATCCTCGGCACGAACCCGGCCCGCGCGCACGCGTTGACCATGTGCGTGCGGCTGCTCGAACCCGGCTCCATCGCCACGAACGGCCGGTCCCGGACCTCCCGCAGCGACACCCGTTCCCGGTTCGCCAGCGGGTCGCCGACCGGCACGGCCAGCAGCAGGGACTCGGTGAACAGCGGCTCGACCACGAGGTCGGTTTCCGTCGGTGCCACCGAGGAGAAACCGACGTCGGCGTCGCCCCGCAGGAGCATCTCGACGACTCCGGTGGCCGGGCCCTGGCTGCAGCGGAGGCGGAGTCCGGGGCGCTCCTCGAGCAGATCGGCGAGGACGCAGGGGACGAAGCCCAGGCCGAGGGAATAGGTGTGGGCGATCCTGAGCAGGCGCTGCGGTTCGCCGGCGTCGGCGAGGGCGGCGCCGACGGCTTCGGAACGGGCCCGTAGCACGGCGTGGGCTTCGCGGACCAGGACGTGACCCGCGGGCAACATGCGGACGCGCCGGCCGTCCTGTTCGACCAGGCGGATTTCCAGTTTTCGTTCGAGGGCGCGGATGCCGCGCTGGACCGTCGCGACGCTGACGCCGAGCTCGGCGGCGGTCTGGCCGAAGTGCTCGGTGTCCGCGAAGCTCAGCAGGAGCTCGAGGTCGGCGAAAGTGACCTTTCCGGCGCGTGCGTCGTCCACGCGGTGATTATCCGCTTTGCGGCGGCAGTGGAGCGGGCGTGGTGAGGGATGGGGGTGAAAAGTACTTGAGTGGGTGTATTAGCGGCTCGTCGCGCCTGGAGCGCGACGTTGCGCTGGTTTGAATCCACCCCGGATCCGAGGATGGTAACGGCGGTCTGGATCACCTTGTCAAGGCGGGAAAGCGTGCCTTGACAAGGTGATCCGGACCGCGTTGGGGCTGCGGATCGAGGTGCAGGGCGGGGTCTCGGTGCAGGGCGGGGTCTGGGTGCAGGTTCGGTGGGTGCGTGCGTGGCGGTGTCGTAGGTGGTGTGGGGCGGGTCTGGGTGCGGGGTTGTCGGGGGTGTGCCGTGCCGGTGTGTCGGTGCGGTGTGGTGGTGTGTGGGTGCGGTCGGATGGGGGGTGGTGGGCGACTAGCGTGGTGGCATGGAGTTGCCTGCGGAGTTGCTGACATTGCTGGAGAAGCCGAGTCTGTGCTTCATCGCCACGTCGATGCCGGATGGGTCGCCGCAGTTGACGCAGACGTGGGTGGACACGGACGGGAAGCACGTGCTGGTCAACACGGTCGAGGGGTTCCGCAAGGTGCGCAACGTCGCGCGGGATCCGCGGGTGGCGTTGAACGTGGTGGACGCCGAGCGCCCGTACCGGTACTTCGCGGTGCGCGGGCGCGTGCTGGAGGCCACGACAGAAGGCGGCGCCGAGCACATCGAAAAGCTGGCCCAGCGCTACACCGGGCGGCCCTACGCGTGGTACGGCGGCCGCGACCAGGTCCGCGTGCTGTGGAAGATCGAGGCGGAGCACATCAATTCGGTCGGCGGCTGAGCCGGACGGGCAGCCCGGCGTGCCCGTTGGTGATGAAGGACGCCAGCGGGCGCAATTCGTCCGGGCTCTCCTCGCTGGCCCGGATGTCCATAGAGGACTGTCGGCCGAGGGGCACCGGCTCCGGCGCGAGCTGTAGCGCGCACACCGCTTGCGAAGACCCCGAAACGGGGTGTCGGCGACCATTCGGGGTGCAACCGCGCGGCAGGAGTTGACCGGCAAGGCTGAGCCGCACAAGGAAAAAGGGCGCCGCCCCGGCCCACCCGGATGGCGCCCCGTCTTCCTGCTGCGGCTCAGCCGTCGGAGCGGCGGCGGTGCAGCGAGAACTTCTCGAACACCGACAGCTCGCCGTGCGGCTTGTTGATGTTGTAGTACGTCACGTGCATCGTCGTGGTGTCCCCGCGGTGGCGGCCCGGGTCCACGGTGAAGGCCGCGAAGCCGTACGGGTGTTCCTCGTCGCGGACCGCGCTCCACACGGCCTGCTCCTTGACGTAGGTCGCCACCCGCTTGCCCGACGTCGGGTCGGCCTTCGCGGACACGGCGGTGATGACCTTGCCGGTGCCGTCCTTGAAGAAGCTGCCGTTGGTCGTGCCGGACACGCCGCCGCCGCCGAGGATCATGTGCACCGTGCCGTGGGTGGCGTCGATGTTGTCGGTGGCCGACGAGACGGGGTTCGGCGTGAGCGTCTCGCTGCCGGAGACGACACCGTGCACCGCCAGCGATCGCTCGTAGTCGTGCTCGTGCCCGCACAGCACCAGGTCCACACCGTACTGGTCGAACAGCGGCCCGTACTTCTCGCGCAGGCCGAGGTCGGCGCCGTTGGCGTCGGACGTGCTGACCATGACCTGGTGCATCGCGACGACGATCCAGTCGATGTCGCGCGACGCCCGCGCCGCGGCCAGCTCCTTCTTCAGCCAGGCCAGCTGGCGGCCACCGGAGTAGCCGTTGATGTAGACGTCGCCGCCGTCCTGCAGGCAGTTGTCGTCGTTCTGCAGCACGATCACCCGCACGGAACCGGCGGTGAAGCCGTACCAGAGACCGGCCAGCTCGGCGTCGGTTTCGGTGGAGGGCAGGTCGAAGTACGCCTGGTACGCGGACAGGCCGATCTCGCCGTTGAGCTTCTCGATCTCGTGGTTGCCCGCGGCCGGCATCCACGGGCGGTAGCGCGCGGAGCGGGTGTTGTTGGTGAAGAAGTTGTTCCAGGTGCGCACGCGGTCGAGGTCGAGGTTCGCGTAGCACAGGTCCCCGTTGAGCAGGTGGAACAGCGGGGCGACGGTCTCGATGCCCGTCACGATGTCCTTCGTGGCCGGGGTCGAGTTGGCGTCGAGCCCGACGGCACCGCTCGCGTTCCAGGTGACCTGCGGAGCCGACTGGTCGCCGAAGCTCGTGAAGGTGAACGCGGACCGGCCGCTCGGCGCGGTGCGGAAGGTCGCCGCGTCGGGGGTCGCGCCGTCGTGCTGCGCGGCGTAGATGTACTCGGTGCCCGGGCGCAGCCGGTCGAGCAGCGCGTGGTGCACCCACACGGTGCGGCCGGACGTGCCGTCGACGTACGTGCGGGTGTCGGCCTGCGCCACGGCGCCGAAGCCGCCGTCGAGCGTGCCGTAGAGGACCCGCGGCTTGCGCACGGACGCTTCGGTGATCCACGAGACCACCATCTGCCGCGAGGGGTCGCGGCCGAACGTGAGGTGCAGACCCTGCACGGGCGTCGTGCCGGACCCCACCTGCGGCACGAACGCGGCGCTCTGCGGGGCGGCGCTCGCCACACCGGTGCCGAGCAGCGGCACGGCCGCCCCGGCGCCCAACAGGCCGAGTGCTCCCCGGCGGCTGACGGTGTGTTTGCTGGACTCGGACATGGACCCTCCTCGGCTTCGGCGAGCAGAACCTAGGCGCGCCGGCCGACGCGGTGATGAACGAGACCTGTCAGCCGCGTGAAGTGTGCCCGCGCGGCCGTCGGCTTGGGCCGGACGGTCCAATCAGGACCTCCCACGCACGGCACTTTTCGGGCATTCGGGCGCGACCGCGGCGGTGGGGCGGCGCACCCGAGCGACGTCGCCGGCGTCCAGGTGCGTCGCATTCCGGGTGATCTCGCGGCGGTCGGCGGTGGTCAGCGGGCCGCGAGGAACCGGTCGTACGCCGCGAGCACGTCGGCCGTCTCCAGCACCGGGCCGTCCGGGTCCTTGGCGTCGTCGTCCCAGCGGCGCACCAGCACGGCCTCGTCGGCGTTCGGGTGAGCCGCGAACTCGGCGACCTCCTCGGCCGTCATCGGGCCGCCCTGCACGATCAGCGACGCGACGGACGCCGGGCTGAGGTGGTCGTGGTACTCGGTATCGGTGGCCACCAGGTAGCGCTTGGCGGGCACGTGCTGCGCGATGATCCACGCCGCCCGCTCGCCGAGGTGGCGGCGCGCGAACTCGGCGCCCGACAGCTCGTGGGGCAGCTCGGGCCACTCGGCTTGCACCGCCCGCGCGCGGCCGATGTCGTGCAGCACCGCGGCGAGCAGCAGTTCGTCGTCGGCGCCGTGGCGCGCGGCGAACCAGCCGGCTTGCAGCGCGTGGCTGCGCTGGTCCACCGGCTCGCCGCCGTAGGGCAGCCCGGCGAGCCCGTCGACGAGCCCGGCGAGGTCTTCGCGGGTGAGGGTCACGGCTTCTCCTCGAGGGTGGCGGCGAGCTGCTCCGCGAGCTCGCGCGTGGCGGCGACGACGCCGGACCAGCGGCGCGTCAGGTCGGGGTCGATCTCCAGCGGCCGCCCGCGCACGTCGAGCACCGCGCCGCCGGCGGCGGGGACCATGACCATCGCCGCGGCGAGGTCCATGATCCGGTGGGTATCGGAGCCGGCGTCGGCGAACGCGTCGGTGGAGCCCTCGGCGACCAGCGCCGCCTCCAGGCAGCTGGTGGACAGGATCCGCACGCGCGCGGCGCGTTTGGCCACCCGCCACCACGCGGCGTCGTCCGGCCCGTGGGGCCGCAGCAGGTTCACGGCCGCGCCGTCGAGCTCACGGCGGCCGGTCGTCCGGTACGGCGTGGGTTCGCCCGCGACCGCGTGCCAGCAGCGGCCGGTGTCGAGCCAGCAGGTCAGCGCCTCCCGCGCGACCCCGTCGACCGCGACCACCCCCGCGAACGCCGATAGCGGCACGCCGGCGGCCGCGTTGGCGGTGCCGTCGACCGGGTCGACCACGAGCGTCACGGCCGACCCGTGGTCGATCACGCCGATCTCCTCGCTGAGCAGGTTCACCCGGTGCCGGTCGACGACCTCGGCGACGGCGGTGTCGACGAGGATGTCCAGCCGCATCGTCGGCGTCCCGTCGGCGCCCATCTGCACCTTCTCCGCCAGCTCCGCCCGCGTGTGCTTCGCCCGCGCCGCCGCGAACGCCGCGACGGCCGCCCGGGTCGCGTCGGCCAGCGCGGGGTGCGTTCCCTCGGGGATGACGGGTTCGGGCACGGGCCAGCCGATGTGGCTCATGCGCGCACCTCGCTGACGCTCGGCGCCGCGGCGTGAGCCACGGGGGCTGCGGTGCATGATTCGCTCGCGCGCTCGCTCATGCCGCGCTCACCAGCGTGGTGTGCACGACCGGCCAGCGCGGGCCCGCCGCGATCAGGGCGAGGTCGGCACGCAGGCCCGGTTCGAGCCGGCCGCGGTCGGTCAGGCCGGCGACGGCCGCGGGGCCCGCCGTGACGAGGCCGATCGCCTCGGCCGGCGTGACGAGGCCGTCGTCGGCGAGCGCGAACGCCGCCGCGAGCAAGCCCGAGGGCAGGTAGTCCGACGCGAGCGCCGTCACCAGTCCGAGGGCCACGAGGTCGCGGCCCGACGCGTTGCCGTTGTGTGAACCGCCGCGCAGCACGTTGGGCGCGCCCATCACCACGGGCAGGCCGCGCTCGCGCGCCGCCCGGGCCGCCTCGACGGTGGTCGGGAACTCGGCCACGGACCCGCCGCGGGCCACGAGCTCGCCGATCTCCGTGGCCGACGCGGGATCGTGTCCCAGCAGGCGGATCCGGCCCGCGCGGGCCTGTTCACCGAGCCACGCCATCGCGTCCTCGCGCACGCCCAGCCGGCCGTCGCGTTCGGCGATCAGGCTGGTCACGTGTTCGGCGGCTTCCTGCTGCGACATCCCGCGGGTGCCGACGAGGTAGCGCTCGTAGTAGCTGCGGTCGGCGTACTGGCCCTGGCCCGGCGTGTGGTCCTCGTGCGACACGAGCGGCGCGACGCCCGTGCCGGGCGCCGCCGCGAGCCGGTCCCGCAGCGCCTGCAGCCCTTCGGGGGAGCGGACGTCGAGCCGGTAGAGGATCCGGTGGTCGACCAGGCCGGCCGGGCGGTCGTCCACCGCGAGGCACACCTGCCCGGCGCGCTCGACGGTGCGGGCGAGCCCCCGCCCGTGACTCTGCTCGAACCCGGCGCCGTGGAACACCGTCGTCACGGCGGCGGCGCGCAGCTTGCCCTCGAACGACAGCAGCGCGAACTCCATCGGCAGCTCCGCGCCGGGGCGCGGCAGCCGCTCCTTCTCGAGCCCGTCGCTGTGCACGTCGACGAGCCCCGGCACGCGCAGCAGGCCCTGACCGTCCACATCGGCCTCGACGCCGGGCAGGTGCGGCTCCACCGCGGCGAGCACCCCCTCGCGCACCGCCACGAGCGCGTCGTCGAGCACGCGGTCCGGCAGCACCGCGCGCACGTGCCCGAGCACGTAGTCCGCCGGCGGCGCGCCGAGCGTCCACTGGTCCATCCTCGACTCGAACACCTCGGTCGTCACGCTGCCTCCGCGGTCGTGAGTTCGTCAGCAGTGGTCATGCCACTTCCTCCAGGATCTCTTCGGGCGCGCCGTCGCGAGCGATGCGACCTTCGCTCATCAGCACGACGCGGGAAGCCAGGCGCCGCATGGCGTCGAGGTCGTGGAACACCGCCAGCACCGCCACGCCCTGCGCGGTGAGCGAAGCGATGAGGTCCAGCGCGGCCTCGCGGTTGGCCGGGTCGAGGGCCGACACCGGTTCGTCGAGCAGCAGCAGCCGCGGCGGGCGGACCGTGCCCGCCGCGAGGTTCACGCGCTGGCGTTCGCCACCCGAGAGCACCGAGCAGTCGACGTCCCACAGCGCTTCGTCGAGGTTGAGCCGCTTGAGTGCTTCGGCGCCGGCCTCGCGCGCCTCGGCGCGGGCCATCCCGCGGCGGCGGGCGGTCGCGGCGACGACCTCGAGCGGCCCGGTGCGCGGGGGAGCGGCCAGGAACTGGGACACGTAGCCGAATTCGCGGCCGCGGACCCGCGCCATCGCGCGGTCGGGCAGCTCGGTCAGCTCGAGCTCCTCGCCGGCGCCGGTGCGCAGCCCGACGGAACCGGAGTCGGGCAGGTAGGTGCGGTTCACGCAGCGCAGCAGCGAAGACTTGCCGGCGCCGCTCGGCCCGGCGAGCGCGACGTGCTCACCGGCGCGCACGTCGAGGTCGACACCGTGCAGCGAGTGCACGGTGCGGCCGTCGATCGTGTGCAGGGTGAAGGACTTGCGCAGTCCGCGAACGGACAGGACGGCGGACACTCGGGTCACCTCCGGGCCGCGGCGACGAGCCGCTGGGTGTAGGGGTGGTGGGGGTCGTGGAAGAGCTGGTCGGTGAGGCCGCGCTCGACCACGCGGCCGAGCTGCATCACGATCGTGCGGTCGGTGAGCGCGTCGATCACGGAGAAGTCGTGGCTCACCACCACGGCCGCGATGTCGCGTTCGGACAGCAGGCCGCGCAGCAGGTCGAGCACCCCGGCGGCGACCGACGCGTCGAGTCCCGTGGTGGGCTCGTCGAGCAGCACCACCGGCGGTTCGGTGGCCAGCGCCTTGGCGATCTGCACGCGCTGGCGCATGCCGCCGGAGAACGTCCCGACGGGATCGTCCATCCGCGGCAGCGGAACCTCGACGCGGTCGAGGAGTTCGGCCGCACGGCGGCGGATGTCGTGGTAATTTCGCCAGCCCGCGGCGGTGAGCCGCTCGGCGATGTTGCCGCCCGCGGACACGCGCAGGTCGAGCCCGTCGGCCGGGTTCTGGTGCACCACGGCCATCGCGTCGACCCGCAGAGCCCGGCGCTGCGGGTCGGTGAGCGTCAGCAGGTCGGTGCGACCACCGTCCACAGTGGCCACACGGACCTCACCCGCGGTCGCGCGCTCCTCGCCGATGACACACGCGAGCACGGTCGACTTGCCGGAGCCCGACTCGCCGATCACGCCGAGAGCCTCACCGGGCGCGACGTCGAAGGAGACGTCCCACGCGGCGACGATCGCGCCCGTCGCCGGGCTGACCGCGGTGCCGTGCTCCGGGCCGGTACCCGGCACGGCGTCCGCGCCGCCGGCCCCGTGCACCTTGCCGATGCCGTCGACCCGCAGCGCCCACTCCGGCGCGTCCGCGGGGATCTCGCGGCGCGGCAGCTCGCGCGCCTCGGCGGAGACGGTGGCCCGGGCGCGGCGGCGCGGGTCGGGCAGCAGGTGCAGCGGCGCGCGGTGGTGGTGGGCCGCCTCGTCGGCGTCGCCGGCGCGCACGCGGGCGCACCACTCCGTGTCGCTGCAGGCATACCCGCCGCTGGTGCCCGCCGCCACGAGGAACGTGTCGTCGCGGCCGCACAGCTTGCACACCGCGCCCGGCGTGTGCTCGACTTCGAACGGGACGTCGTCGAACGTCAGCGGCGCCACGTCGGTGTTCGGCGGCACGGCGTAGATGCGCTTCTCGCGGCCGGCGCCGAAGAGGTTCAGGTGCGGCGACTGGTGCAGCCGCGGCACGTCCCAGCGCGGGATCGGCGTCGTGGCCATCACGTAGCGGCCGCCGACCAGCACGGGGTAGCCGGTCGTGCGGGTGATCATGCCGTTGCGGACGATGTCCTCGTACAGGCTCACCCACATCGCCGAGTAGTCGCCCTCGGCGTGCATCCGCGCGCACGCGACCACGGATTTCTCCACGCCGCGCAGCGGTTCCGGCACCGGCACCTGGTACACGAGCACGTCGCCGGCCGACAAGGCTTCCTCGGGCACTCGGTGTCGCGTTTGGACGATCGTCGCTTCGCGGGTGTCGGCCGTCTCCGCGGCCCCCGTGGTGGCGGCGATCATGCGGCGCAGGTTGGTGGCGTTCACGCCGGCGTCGTCGCCCTGATCGATGACCTTCACGGTGTCCTGCGCGCCGATCACGGCGAGCGTCACCTGCAGGCCGCCCGAACCCCAGCCGCGGGCCACCGGCATCTCGCGCGAGCCGAACGGCACTTGGTAGCCGGGCACGCACACGGCGGTGAGCGTGGCGCGGCGGACCTCACGCTTGCCGCCCTCGTCGAGGATCCCGGCCGGTTCGGCGAGCGCTTCGAGGTCCGTGAGCAGGTCTTCGGTCGTGCGCATCAGCATTCCCCTCCGAACGGCTCCGTCGGCCGGGGCGCCGGTCCCTCACCGGTGGCAGCGGCGGCCTGCAGGGCCTGCTTGCGTTCCACCATCGAGCGGAACGTGACGTAGTGCGGGAGCTTGAGGTGCTCCAGGAACCCGCCGGAGTCGAGGCCGTCGGTCGTGAGCAGCAGCAGCTGCTCCAACGGGCCGGACCGACCGAAGCGGCGGTTGGCGATGTCGAGGTTGGCCATCGCGATCGCCTTGCGCTCGTTGTGGCCGAAGCACAGCCCGTAACCCACGTCGAAGCGGCTGCGGTCCTCTTCGGCGCCGTCGAGATCCTCGATCGCCTCGGCTTCCGTCACGCGGAACCGGCCGAGGGTCACCGGATTCCCGGTGTGCGGGTGCTTCACGCGCAGCGGCAGCCGGCCGTGGCGCACCTCGCCCAGCGTGACCTCGTGGATGTCGCCGTCGGGCCCGAGGATCGAGCGGTACCACAGCGCGACGAGCGCACCCGTCTCCGCGCGGGCCATCGCGGCGAGCGCCGCCGACCGCGGGGCCGGTGGCCGCGCGGGCCGGCGCGTGACGTCGAACGGCTCGGCGTCTGCGTGCTCACCGCGGTGGTCCACGGCCAGGTCGAGCTCGCGCAGCAGGTCGAGGAACCGGCGCGGCCGGCGCTGCTCGTCGGTGCGCGGCTTCGGCGTGCCGGGCACGCGCTCGACGGCCTCGGGCGCGCCGGCGGGCTTCTCCAGCAACCGCCCCGTGTAGTCGGTGGTGCGGCCCAGCAGCTGCGGCCCGTCGGGCTCGCGGAACGCCGGCACGATCCGGCGCAGGATCAGCAGCTCGTCCGGGTCCACCGGTTCGCCGACGGCCAGGCGGGGCAGCGTCGAGCGGTAGGCGCGCAGCAGGTGCGAAGCCTCCAGCGGGTCGCCTTCGGCCTGGCGGAACGCGGCTGCCGCCGTCTCCTCGTCGAACAGGCCGGCCTCGCCCATCACGCGGTCGACCGCGAGCCGGAACCGCGCGACGATCTGCCCGGTGTCCGCCCACGGCACCGGCGCGTGGTCGCGGGCGCGGCGCACGAGGTCTTCGGCCGCGAGGATGGCTTCGAGCCCGCCCCGGGCTCCCGAGTACCCCATCAGTCCTCCTCGATGATCGTGGTGCGCGGCAGGCCGGTCACGCGGCCGTCCTCGGTGACGAGCAGGAGGTCGACTCCGGCGGGGTAACCGGCCACCGCCTCGGCGCGGGCGGCGGCGAAGCCGGCGGGCAGGCCCCGCGGTGCCAGCGTGAGCTCGCCCGGCACGCCGGGGCCGGAGAGCCGCCAGCGCCGATCTCCGCCGTCCACATCGGACACGGCGAGCGCGGCCAGCGCGGCGTCCTCCGGCGCCGGGGCGCTGCCGCGGCACAGCTTCGTGATCTCGCCGGCCGTCACCGGCCGCACGGCGGCGACCAGACGGGCCAGCTCCAGCGGCCGGATCGGCGCGGACGTGGCCAGCGCGACGGCGTCGGCCCACCGCGTGCCTTCTTCCAGCACGCACACGCCGGTGCCGAGGTCGGCGAGCGCGAGCACCGGCAGCACTGCGGAGTAGTTGCCCTGCGCCAGATCCGCGGGCAGCTGCTGCACGGTGCCCGGTCGGGAAAGCGCTTCCAGCACCGTGCGGAACACCTGCTGGGACTCGGCCGGGCGCAGCACCGCGCTCGCGGTGGTTCCGGTTGCGGTGGTCACGTCAGCTCCTCGAACTCGACGATGGTCGGGGCCAGTTGGGCCCATTCGTGCTCCTCACGCTCGACGAGGCGGCGTGCGACCTCCCGGCACAGCTCGTCCACTTCGGACGCGTGCGGACGGCCGGCCTGCACCTCGGCGTCGAGCACCGCCGCGGCGAGCACCGCCGCGCGGTCGTCACCGAGCCGCATCGCCCAGCCGCGGTGGCCGGCGAGCTCCACCTCGGCGCGGCACGCGAGCACGTCGCCGAGCATGAACCGCTCGCCCGCCACGGGCTCGCGCACTTGCGTCTGCACGCAGCCGACCTCCGGTGCGAGCAGCACCCGCACTTCGGCGCCGTCGGCGAGGCAGGCGTCGGCGAGCGCCCGCAGTTCACCGGGTCCGGCTTCGGCCAGCAGGCCGCAGCGCTCCTCCCGGCCCAAGGGGTCAGTCACCCTGTTCTCCTTCACGCTTCACGGGAAATGCCGGGTCCTCCAGCTCCACCACCACGCGCACGGCGTCGGCCCGCGTCCACGCGCTGCTGGTCATGAGCACCCGGCCGGTTTCGGCGTCCCGGTTGACGCTGTCGATACGCCACACCGGCACGCTGGCCTCGATCCGCAGGCCGCGGAGCACCTCGGCCGGGGGGATGTCCACGCTCGCCCGGCACCACGCGCGCACCGGCAGCGCGCCACCCAGTTGCCGCAGCACCAGGTCCACCGACTCCACGCTGTGCAGCGCGATGTCGAGGTCCGGCGCGACGTCGACCGGGATCAGCTCCTCGGTCCACGACGCGAGCAGGTCGTCGATGAAGAAGTGCCGGATCACCCGGTGCACGAGCGTGCCCGCAGGGCGCTCCAGCCGTCCGGCCGCCGCCTCGGGCAGCGGGACCCGCTCGACCCCCTTGATCTGCGACCGGGGCGTGGCGCCCGCCGCGGTCACGGTGGCGTGCCACGAAGGCGGCCGCATCCGCGAGATCACGTAGTCGATGCGCCGGTTCACGAAGGTTCCGGCGCCCTGCACGCGGCGCACGAGCAGCCGCCGCTCCAGCTCCTGCAGGGCGGAGCGGGCGGCCGCCCGGCCCACGCCGAAACGGGTGGCGAGCTCCGGCTCGCTCGCCACCCGCGTTCCCGGTTCGCAAGCCGCCAGCTCGGTGGCCAGCTGGTCGGCGATGTCGAGGTACCTCGTCGAGGTCATGTCCTCCACGGTGCTCGCCCGGCTTGTCCGGACAACTGCGCCGTGGCCAACGCGAAAGCGCCCGAAGATGAACATCAGCGACAGTTGTTCCGGATACTGTGCCGTTCATCACTGATCCGACCACAGTCACGGCCACCCTCCCTGCGTAGCAATGGTTCGTCTCGTCCGGGGCGGCGGCCGGCTTGTGGTCGGATTGGTGACTAGCGCACGACGTGCCGCAGCCAGCCGGCGAGCAGCTCCACGAACAGCACGGTGGCGAACACCAGCAGCAGGATGGTCGTGACCATGCCGAAGTCGAGGATCCGCGACGTGCTGAGCAGGTCGAACCCGATACCGCCGGCCCCGACGATGCCCAGCAGCGTCGCCGAGCGGATGTTCACGTCGAGCTGGTAGAGCACGTGGGCGACGAACGCGGGAGCGGCCTGCGGCAGCGTGCCGGTGAAGAACACCTGCCACGGGCCGGCGCCCGTCGCGCGGATCGCCTGTTCCACGCCCGGGTCCACCTCTTCCAGCGAGTCGGCCACGAGCTTGCCGAGCAGCCCGATCGCGCCCACGGCCAGCGCGAGCGTGCCCGCCACCGCGCCGAGCCCGGTGATCACCACGAACACGATCGCCAGCACGAGCTCCGGGATCCCGCGGATGAGCACCACGAGCAGCCGGAACGTGCGCGCCACCCACGGGACCGGCGCGACGTTGCGCGCGGCCAGCGCCCCGATCGGCACCGCGAGCACCGCGCCGAGCACGGTGGCACCGAGTGCGATCTGCACGGTCATCCACAGGTCGTCGAGCAGCTGCCCGAAGATCCCACCGGTGTCGGGCGGCCAGAACAGCCCGGCCGTGTGCCCGAGGTCGCCCAGCGCGCCGAAGAACTGCACCGGCGACAGGTCCGCGCCCCACACACTGGCCGCGATCACGAGCACGGTGACCAGCGCGTAGGCCGCCCGGCGGACCCGGTGCACCGTCCACCCGGGACTGACCTGGTTGCCGCGCTGCACCGGGATGTGCACCGCCTTGCGGTCGTCGTGCGCACGCAGCAGCGCCCGCCTGATCGCCCCGGACAGCAGCTCCACGGCCACGCACAGGATCAGCACCACCAGCGCGAGCGCCATGCCCCGCGGGTAGTCCAGCGACTGGAACGCCGTGGCGATCGCGTAGCCGAGCCCGTCGACGCCGA
Organism: Amycolatopsis sp. FDAARGOS 1241; assembly: GCF_016889705.1. Taxonomy (NCBI): domain Bacteria; kingdom Bacillati; phylum Actinomycetota; class Actinomycetes; order Pseudonocardiales; family Pseudonocardiaceae; genus Amycolatopsis; species Amycolatopsis sp. FDAARGOS 1241. The sequence continues at coordinate 5,979,877 of NZ_CP069526.1, read as the reverse complement.
CGAACCCGAGCACCACCGAGATCCGCAGGTTGATGTCGAGCCGGTGCAGCGCCGTGGCCACGAACGCGGGCAGCACCTGGGGAAGCACGCCGGTCACGAGCTCCTGGAAGGTGCCCGCGCCACCCGCCCGCACAGCCGAGCGGGCGCCCTCGTCGACCTGTTCCACCGCGTCGGCGTAGAGCTTCGCCACCATGCCGACGGAGTGCAGGCCCATGGCCAGCACCCCCGTCATGGCGCCGAGGCCGAAGATGCGGAAGAACACGATGGCCAGCACCACGTCGGGCACCGCGCGGGCCAGCACCACGAGGGTGCGGGCCCCGACGCGCACGCTGCGGTGCGGGGTGGTGTTGGCCGCCGCGAGGATCGCGAGCGGCACGCTGATGAGCACCGACAGCAGCGTCGCCGACACCACGATCGCGAGGGTTTTCCCGCACAGCTCGAGCAGTTCGCCCACGGGCGGGAAGTCGAGCGGGAACATGCGGCCCGCGAAGTCGGCGGCGTTGCGGGCGCTGTCGACGAACGTCGCGATGTTGATCTTCAGGTCGGTGACGGCCCAGACGCCGACGGCGACGATCGCGGCGAGGACGAGCCACACCGCCGTGCCGCCGGGGCGCGGCCGGGCGAGGGTCCGCTGGGGCGCGGCAGCGGCGGACAGCGGCGGCGCGGCCGTCATCCGACGGACGCGGGCACCGGCAGCGCGGCCGCACCCACCCTCGCGTAGAGGCCCATCACCGCGTCGCGGTCCAGCCCGGCCGCGGGCGTGTCGAGCACCGCCTGGCCACCCCGCAGGCCGATCACGCGGTCGCCCCAGCTCAGCGCGAGGTCGACCTGGTGCAGGCTGCACAACACGGTGAGCTTCTGCTCCACGCCGATCTCCCGGATCAGCCGCATGACCTGCGCGGCCGACTCGGGGTCGAGCGAGGCCACCGGCTCGTCGGCGAGGAGGATCTCCGGCCGCTGCATCAGCGCCCGCGCCACGGCGACGCGCTGCTGCTGGCCCCCCGAGAGCGTGTCGGCCCGCTGGAACGCCCGGTCGAGCAGCCCGACGCGGTCGAGGTGCCCGAGCGCTTCCAGCCGCACGGACTTCGGGTAGGTGAACAAGCCCAGCCGGGGCCCGCGCAGCCGCCCGAGCGCGCCGGCGCACACGTTCTCCAACACCGTGAGGCTGCCGATCAGGTGGAACTGCTGGAACACGAACCCGATCCGGCGGCGCAGGCGCCGCAGTTCGCCGCCGCGGACCCGGCCGGCGTCGGTGCCGAGCACCGTGACCGAGCCGGCGGTCGGCCGCTGCAGGCCGTCGACGTGGCGCAACAGCGTGGACTTGCCCGAACCCGACAGGCCCAGCAACACCACGACCTCACCGGCGTGCACGGTCAGCGACACCTCGTCGAGCGCGCGGACCTGCGGCCCGAAGTGCTTGCTGACGCCGTCGAAGACGATCGCGGGATGGCCGGCGGGGTGCTCGGTCACGACGCCGTGCACTGCTTGTCCTTGGTGGTCGCGCACACCTTGCGAACACCCGCGTAGAAGGTGTCGTCGACCTTCACGTAGCCCCAGTCACCGGCGTCGTCGGCCGCCTTGCACGTGGTGGCGCAGAAGCCGTTGGCGTTGAGGTAGTCGACGTTGGCCTTGTTCTGGAAGACGTCGGTGATCTTCGCCTTGACGTCGGGGGCGAGGTCGTCGCTGATCGCGACCGGTGAACCGGCGATGACGTCGGACTTCCAGACGGTGTTCACGTCGCCGGGCTTGAGCTGGCCCTTGTCGATCAGGATCTTGTCGACCATGCTGTCTTCCGCGAACCCGGCGTCGCACTGGCCGCTGTTGACGGCGAGCACCGACGCGTCGTGACCACCGGTCATCACCGGGGTGATGTCCTTCGCCGGGTCGATGCCGGCCTGGAGCAGCGCGGCCTTCGGGTAGAGGTAGCCCGAGGTCGAGTTCGGGTCGACGAAGCAGATCTTCTTGCCCTTGAAGTCGGCGATGCTCTTGATCGGCGAGCCGGCCTTCGTGATGCCGTAGGACTTGTACCCGGGCTCGGCGCCCTTGGTCACGGTCTGCGCGGCGATCGGGCTCGCCTTCACGCCGCTGTTCTTCGCGAGCACGTACGACAGCGGGCCGTACTGCGCGATGTCGACCTTGTCGGTGCGCTGCGCCTCGATCACGGCGGCGTAGTCGGTGGCGCTCTGGAAGCGCACCTTCTTGCCGGTTTCCTTCTGCAGCAGCGAGATGATCGGCTGGTAGGCCTGCTGGAGGCTCTGCGCGTTCTCGGACGGAACCGCGGCGAGGACGAGCTCGTCGGGGTTGCGACCGCCACCATCGGCTGCGTTGCCGGTGTTCGTCGCCGCGCTCTGGCCGCAGGCGGCCATCAGGAAGGCGGCGGCCACGCCGAGGACGGCCGCGGCCGGGCGCCGGGGGAGACGGGACATCGGGGACTCTCCTTCCCGCCCGGGTTCGGGCGGCGTCGGTCGGATGCCCGTAGGGTTGTTCCGGCCGATGCAGCCGAGGCGAAGGCGTGGTTACACGTTGAGGAACTCCGTGAGTCCCTTGCCTCAACCCGCCCGCAGGAGTGGCGTCCCGGTGATCGGAACCTCGCACCGCGTGCCGGTTGTCGCGATGAGCGGCGGTCTCGCCGTGATTTCCTCGTGATGTGCGACCCGGGCACGAACATCACGCGAGTGAAGTCATCGCTCAGGGGAGCGCTTTCACGGCGCTGGTCGAACACGCGGAGCTCGCGGTGCCGGCGTGTCCCGGGTGGACACCCGGCGAACTGGTGGGATACGCGGTGTGCTGGGCGGCAGTGGTCACGGCGCAGCAGGCTTCGTGCCCCGTCGACCGTCCCGCTCAGCGGGGCGCCGCTGTAGTCTTTCGCCGGATGTTCAGGATCGATTCAGTCGTTTTCTGCTAGCCTCGCCGTGATTCGCGGCTCACCGTGGTGCCGCCTGCTGCCGCAGTGCCCACGGTTCTTGTCGACGAGCGCTCCGGCCCGAACCTCCGAGGAGCGAGATGACGAGCATCGTGCGGGTCAAGGGGCGCGAGGTGCTGGACAGCCGCGGGAACCCGACGGTCGAGGTCGACGTGGAACTGGCCGACGGGTCGCGTGGGCGCGCGGCCGTGCCTTCCGGTGCGTCCACGGGCACGCGGGAGGCCGTCGAACTGCGCGACGGCGACAAGTCGCGCTACCACGGCAAGGGTGTGCGCAAGGCCGTCGAGGCAGTGAACACCGAGATCGCCGAGGCGATCACCGGGCTCGACGCCGAAGCGCAGGCCGAAGTCGACCGCGCGCTGATCGCGCTCGACGGCACCGAGAACAAGGCCCGCCTGGGCGCGAACGCGACGCTCGGCGTCTCGCTCGCCGTGGTGAAGGCCGCCGCGGCCGCGAACCACCTGCCGCTCTACCGCTACGTCGGCGGGGTCTACGCGCACCTGCTGCCGATGCCGATGATGAACATCATCAACGGTGGCGCGCACGCCGACAACCCGATCGACTTCCAGGAGTTCATGATCGGCCCGATCGGCGCCGAGACGTTCGCCGACGCCGTGCGCATGGGTTCGGAGGTCTTCCACACGCTGCGCAAGTCCTTGCACGACGCCGGCCACAACACCAACGTCGGCGACGAAGGTGGCTTCGCGCCGCAGCTCGGTTCGGCCGACGAGGCGCTCGAGTTCGTCGTGCGCGCCATCGAGCAGACCGGCTACACGCCGGGCGCGGACATCGCGCTGCTGCTCGACCCGGCGGCGTCGGAGTTCTACACCGGCGAGATCTACGACTACAGCGGCGAAGGGCTCAAGCGCAGCGTCGAAGAACACGTGGCGTACCTGGAAGACCTCACGCGGCGCTTCCCGATCGTGTCCATCGAGGACGGTCTGGCGCAGGACGACTTCGCCGGCTGGAAGCGGCTCACCGACGCCGTCGGCGACCGCGTGCAGCTCGTGGGCGACGACCTGTTCTGCACCAACGTGGCGATCCTGAAGGACGGCATCGAGCGCGGCATCGCGAACTCGATCCTCATCAAGGTCAACCAGATCGGCACGCTCACCGAAACGCTGGCGGCCGTCGAGACCGCGCACAAGGCCGGGTACTCGGCGGTGCTCTCGCACCGGTCCGGCGAAACCGAGGACACCACGATCGCCGACCTCGCGGTGGCCACCAACTGCGGCCAGATCAAGACCGGTTCGCTCTCGCGGTCCGATCGCACGGCGAAGTACAACCAGCTGATCCGCATCGAGGAAGAGCTGGGCGCCGAGGCGCGCTACGCGGGCAGCAGCACGCTGCGCTGAGCCGTCCCCGGCTGCACCCGGCCCGATCTTCCCCCGACTAGTTTCACTGAGACTAGCCACGAGCTGGAGTGGCGGTCGTGGCAGACGGTGCCGGGTTGTCGCTGAGCGAATGGATCCTGCTGTGCCTCGTGGCGGAGTCGCCGACGCACGGCTTCGCCCTGGTCCGGCTCACGTCGGAGGCCGGCGAGGTCGGTCGCGTCTGGCGACTGCCCAAACCCGTCGTCTACCGGGCCGTCGACCGCCTCACCGCGCGCGGGTTCGCCGTGGGCGCCGGCACCGAGCCCGGCGACTCCGGCCCGCCGCGCGCGCTCGTGCAGGCGACCCCGGAGGGGCACGCGGCCGTGGGGGAGTGGCTCGCGAAGCCGGCGCGGCACGTGCGTGACGTGCGCTCGGAGCTGCTGGTGAAGCTGGCGTTGCTGGAGCGGCGCGGGGCCGACCCGGTGCCGCTGCTCGAAGGCCAGCGGCGCGTGCTGGACCGCATCGTCGCCGGGCTGGAGAAGCAGCTAGCCTCGTCCGACGGGTTCGACAGCGTGCTGCTGACCTTCCGGCTCGAAAACGCGCGCGCCGCCGTCGCGTTCGTCGACGCGACGCTGGGCGGGCGGGCGCCGCAGTACGCCGTCACGGGCGAGTAGGCGCCGGTGCTCGACGTCAGGCGCCTGCGATCCTCGTCGCGGTGGTCGAAGGCGGGTCGTTCACCGCGGCCGCGCACCGCTTGCAGCTCACGCAATCGGGCGTGTCCCAGCAGATGTCGGTGATCGAACGCGAGGTCGGCATGTCCCTGCTCAAGCGCCTGCCGCGCGGTGTCGAGCTGCCCCGGTGGTGAAGTGCCGGCCGCGCACGCGAAGAGTCTCTTCGGCGAGATCTCGCCCGTCGCGCAGGAGGTGCGCTCGTTCGGGGCCGAACCCGCCGAGCTGCTGATCGAGGCGTTCTCGACGGCCGGCGTCGAGCTGCTGCCACCCGCTGTGAAGGCGTTCCGCGAGCGGCATCCGCACGTGCGGCTGCGCCTGCCGGCCACCCACGGGGACGACGCGTTCACGTGGCTGCGCGAGGGCGGCGCCCACGTCGTTCTGGTGCGGGGCTACGACTTCGCTCCCCAGCCCGTCGACCGCGACCTGCACCACGTCCCCCTGTCCGACGACCCGCTGCCCGTGGTGCTGCCGCTGGACCACCCGCTGGTCGACGCGGAGGAAGTCGCGCTCGCCGACCTGTCCGGCGAGCAGTGGGTCACGCGCACGCACCGCCCGCCGTACGGCCGGGCCTACGAGACGATGTGCCGCATCGCCGGGTTCGAACCGCCGATCACCTTCCGCGCGGCGGATTACCAGTCGCTGCAGGGGCTGGTGGCCGCGGGCATGGGCGTGAGCCTCGTGCCGCGCCTCTCGCTCGCCGCGCACCGCAACGACCTCGCCGACCGCCCGTTCGCCGGTCGCGGGTTCGCGTCCGCGGTGCCCCTCCCGGAAGCTCAGCGCGCGAAACCGATCGCCGATTTCCTGGACGTGCTGCGCTCGTCAGCCGGAAGCGGTTAGGTGCATTTGGCCAGGCCGTTGGGAGCGGCCTGGGTGACGTGGGAGTGCCTCCGGGGGGTGGTTGTCTGGGACCCGCTCCAGCCGGAGGCTCTGGTGTCTCACCGTGATGCGCGGAAGACGTTCGTGGGCAGGTTGCTGATCGTCCGGCGTCATCGGGCGGGCTGGCCGCAGGCGCACATCGTGTCCGCGGCCACGCGAGCTGGTCCACATGGATGTCAAAAGATCGGCCGCATCCCCGAGGCCGTGGCCGGCGAGCCCATGGGGCGTGAACCGGGAATTCACCCGTGACCACGGGCTGATGGCCAAATGCAGTCAGGGCGTCAGCCGTCGATCTGGATGGCGGCCATGGGACAGGCTTCGGCTGCGTCCGTGGCGCCTTCGAGGAGGTCGTCGGGCAGGTCGGCGGACAGGACCTTCGCCTGGGTGCCCTCGCCGAGGCTGAACACCTTCGGGGCGAGCGATTCGCAGAGGCCGACGCCGATGCAGCTGTCGTGGACGCGGACGGTTCGGGCCACGGTCATGCCTTTCGCCTGCACGGGTGGCGCTCGGGGGCGCCGGGCCGGATCACTGTATGTCATGCTGGCGACGACCGTCAAGAACAGGCGATGTGGATCAGGCGAGGTGGGCCTGGTCGGCGATCACGCCGGCGAACTCCGTCACGCGGGTGTAGACGCCTGGCTTGCCGGCCTTCGCGCACCCGTCTCCGAAGGACACGATCCCGGCGAGCGTGTCGCCGACGACGAGAGGGCCACCGGAGTCGCCCTGACACGCGTCGACGCCACCTTCTTCGTAACCCGCGCAGACCATGCTCGCCGCGTCGAAACTCGCGTACGCCGATTTGCACGCCGAATCGGCGACCATCGGCACGACGGCACTGCGCAGGTAGTCCGAGCGATCGCCGCCGTCGGCGACACGGCCCCAGCCGACCACAGTCGCCTTGGTGCCCGGTTCGTACACCTCGGCGTCGAGCGCGAGCTTCGCGGTGCTGGACGGCAGCTGTCCGCGGACGGTCAGCACCGCGATGTCGTCGCCGTTTTCCGCCTTCGTGAAGCCCGGGTGCACCCACGCCTTCGACACCGCGTACGTCGCCCCGTCGTCCGCGCGCTTGTCCTCACGGCCGACGACCACGCGGATGTCCTTCGTGGCCACCGCTTCCGCGCAGTGCGCCGCGGTCGCGACCGCCGAGAGGCTGACGATCACGCCGCCGCAGAACTGCGTGCCGGCACCGTCCACGAGGTACACCGCGTACGGGAAGTCGGCCAGGGAAGCCCTTTCCCCGCCGACGATCGACCCCTGCGCGGCCGCGCCCGGCGCACTCCCGATGAGGGTGACTGCCGCCAGAACTCCCGCGCTGAAGAGCGCACCACGTCGCGATCCCGGCACGAAAACCCCTCCGAACAAGAAGAATGCAGACACCCTAGCCCGAGCACCGCGAAAAGGATGTCACCGAACCGGGTGGTCAACCGTTGCGGGAAAACGCGAACGGCCCGGCGGAGGTGCCGGGCCGTTCACCACGAGTTCCTCAGCAGAGCGGGGCGACGGGGTCGTCGGAGCCGGTCTTCACGTAGGCGTCGGAGATGAAGTCGCCCGGGCCGATGCGGTCCCAGATCGTGCTGGTGCCGAAAGTTCCGGTGACCGGGTCGCCGTTCACGTAGCACTCGATGTTCACCTTGGCGTAGTTGGCCGCGAGGCCCTTGACGGCGGCGCTGGTGCTGCCGCTCTCGCGCACGTTCATCGGGTCGCCCGCCGTGGTCACGATCCCGGTGGCGGCGGCCGAACCGGTCCACAGGTAGGTCACCTTGACGTTGCCGTTGTCGGCCAGGACCAGGCCGGAGTTGAACACGCCGTCGGCGAGGTCGATGCCGGCCGGGTTGCCCACGGCGTAGCCGAGGTCGTCCTTACCGCCGTTGTAGTCGTTGTGGTAGGCCGCGTACGCCTCGGGCTGGCCCTGCGGCAGGTCCTTGTACTCCGCGCGGATCGAGGCCGGGTTCCAGTAGTCGTCTTTGGTGTTCCACGGGCCGACGTCCCACACCGGCGCGTATTCGCAGCGGCTGCCGTCGGTCTTGCACACGCGCACGGTGTAGTTGCCGGTGCCCTTCGGCGACAGCGCCTTGCCCGAAGGCAGCGCGACGAAGTGGTCGTTCGAGGCGATCACGTGGCCGTTGGCGGTCGTGTGGCCGGTGAGGCCTTCGCGGGTGGCGTAGATCGTGTATGTCAGCGGGGTCGTGACCCCGGCCGCGGTGGCGCGGGCGTCGGCAGTGGTGCTCCCAGTGAGGTCGACCTCGCGCACGGTCGGGCGCACGCCGTCGGTGGTGCTCGACAGCCAGATTCTGGTCTGGACCACACCGACCGGGCGCGCGAACGCCGCGGCCTGCGCGCCGGCCGGGGTCCACTCCGTCCAGTCGTCCGTGCCGGTGCGTCCGCGCACCTCGATCTGCACGTCGGTGGCCTTCGGCAGGTCCGCCACCACGTTCGCCGTCACGCGGTTCACCGGCGAAGCCAGCTGCTGCGCCGCGGAGACCAGGTACCCCTGGCTGCCCGCGGTGAGTAGATCCGTTCTGTGCCAGGCGGAATCCGTCAGTGTCAGCGCTGAACCCACCGCCTCGACGTTCACGTCGTCACCGTCGACGTGGGCCAGGTCGGCGCGCCAGGTGCCGCCCGTCGCGGCACCCGCCGGCGCCGCCAGCGCCACTCCGCTCGTGGTGACCTCGCCCGCGGCCAGCAGTGCCGCCGCGGCGCGGCGGACCGTTGTCTTCCCGACTGTCTTCCCCAGCACGACACCCAGCTCCTTCACTCTTCCGTCGCGAACGGTGAGGAGTCTGTGTGCGATCCGTACACGATCCGTACAACACGGGCGCTGGCACGTGTATCGTGTTGTGCCCCGGATTGTCCGGTTTGCCGACCATCTACATCGGACACTGGAGGACCGGTAGCGCCGAAAGTAGGAAGATCACCAGGTGGGACAGTGGCGAGTCAGTTTCCGTGGACGCCGTGGACAGGTGGGGCATTGCCGGTGTAGGTCTATGCACCGGGCAAGTACTGGAACGATTCCTGGGGACGGGTGATGGCGGGGTACCTGGCGCGCCGCGTCCTGCAGTCCGTCGTGGTGGTCGTGCTCGTCGCGGTGGTGACCTTCGTGCTGCTGCACCTCCTGCCGGGCGGCCCGGCTCGCGCGATCCTCGGCCCGAAGGCCACGGCGCTGCAGGTCCGGACCTTCCTGCACGACAACGGCTACGACCGACCGCTGCCCGCGCAGTTCCTCACGTGGGCGGGGCGCGTGCTGCAGGGCGACCTCGGCTATTCGTACAAGCTCAACCAGCCGGTGACCGACGTGATCGCCGACCACCTGCCCAAGACGCTCCTCCTCATGACACTGTCCACTTTGGTCGCCCTGGTGGTGGCGGTATCACTGGGCGTGTACCAGGCGCGCAAGCGCAACACCTTCGGCGACTACGTGGCGACCGGGCTGTCGTTCGCGTTCTACTCGATGCCCAGCTTCTTCCTCGGCGAGGTCCTCGTGCTGCTGTTCGCCGTGCAGCTGCAGTGGTTCTCGCCGCTCGGCCCGAGCGGCGATTCGCTCGGCGAGATCCTGTCCCAGGCGCCGGCGCTGATCCTGCCGGTGCTCACGCTGGCGCTGATCACCATCGCCACGTTCAGCCGCTACGCGCGCTCGTCGGTGATGGAGAACCTCAGCCAGGACTACGTGCGCACCGCGCTCGCCGGCGGGGCGAGCGACGGCCGGGTGCTGACGCGCCACGTGCTGCGCAACTCGCTGATCCCGATCGTCACGCTGCTCGGGCTCTCGCTGCCGCAGCTGTTCGCGGGTGCGCTCATCACCGAGCAGGTGTTCAACTACCCGGGCATGGGCTTCACGTTCATCCAGGGTGCCCAGGTGCACGACTACCCGGTGTTGCTCGGGATCGGCCTCGTCGTCGCGCTCGCGACCGTGGCCGGCTCCCTGCTCGCGGACCTCGGTTACGCCGTGCTCGACCCGAGGGTGAAGTACTGATGACCGACCGCGCGGCGACCGCCGCGGCACCCGCTCGCTCCGCGGCTCGCGCGACCCTGCACGCGTTCCTGGAGAACCACCTCGCCGTGGCCGGGGCGGTGCTGATCGTCCTGATCGCGGCGTTCTGCTTCCTCGGCCCGCTCGTCTACCACACCGAGCAGATCGCGACGAACCTCGCGGGCGCCAACCAGCCGCCGGGCGCGGGGCACGCGCTGGGCACCGACGACGTGGGCTACGACGAGCTCGGCCGCCTCATGGCAGGCGGCCAGGCGTCGCTCGAGATCGGGGTGGCCGCGGCCGTGCTCGCGACGGTCTTCGGCACGCTGTGGGGCGCGATCGCGGGCTACGCCGGCGGGTTGGTCGACGCGGTGATGATGCGAATCGTCGACACGTTCCTCGCCATCCCCACGCTGTTCCTGGTGCTGATCCTGTCCGCGATCTTCACCCCGACCCTCGGGTTGCTCATCGTCGTGGTGTCGTTCGGCGCGTGGCTGAGCCCGGCCCGGCTCGTGCGCGGCGAGACGCTCTCGCTGCGCACCCGCGAGTACGTGCAGGCCGTGCGGATGATGGGCGGCGACGGGAAACGCGTGGTGCTGCGCCACATCATGCCCAACGCGATCGGCACCATCGTCGTCAACGCGACGTTCCAGGTGGCCGACGCGATCCTGCTCGTCGCGGCGCTGAGCTACCTCGGCCTCGGCATCGCCCCGCCGCACGCCGACTGGGGCAACATGCTGTCCAACGGCACGGAGTTCGTGCAGAACGGCTACTGGTGGATGATCCTTCCGCCGGGCTTGGCGATCATGCTCGTGGTCGTCGCGTTCAACCTGCTCGGCGACGCCCTGCGCGACGCGCTCGAAGTGCGGTTGCGGAGGCGCTGAGGCGATGACCGATCCCGTGCTGCGGCTGGAAGACCTGCACACCACCATCGACGTGCGCGACGGCGTCGTGCGGCCCGTCGACGGTGTGACGCTGGAGCTCGGCCGCGGCGAGCTGCTCGGGCTCGTCGGCGAATCGGGTTCCGGCAAGACGATGACGGCGCTGTCGATCCTGCGGCTGCTCCCGCCCGGTGGGCGCGTCGCGTCGGGCCGGATCCTGCTCGGCGGCGACAACATCGCGGCCATGGGCCCCGCCGAGCTGCGCGAGGTGCGCGGTAAGCGCGTCGGCACCGTGTTCCAGGACCCGATGACCTCGCTCAACCCGGCGATCCCGATCGGCCGCCAGGTGAGCGAACCGCTGGACCTGCACTCGGCGCTGTCGCGGGGCGAGCTGCACGAGCGGGCCGTGGCGATGCTCGAGCTCGTCGGCCTGCCGGACGCGCGCAAACGCGCCGGGGACTACCCGCACCAGCTCTCCGGCGGGATGCGCCAGCGCGTAATGATCGCCCGCGCGCTCGTGTGCGAACCGGAGCTGCTCGTCGCCGACGAGCCGACGACAGCGCTCGACGTGACTGTGCAGCACCAGATCCTGGAACTCATCGACGACCTGCGCCGTCGCCTCGGCATGGCCGTGATCCTCGTGACGCACGACCTCGGTGTGGTCGCGGGCCGCGCCGACCGCGTCGCCGTGATGTACGCGGGGAAGATCGTCGAGCTCACCGGCACGCGGCGGCTGTTCGGCAACCCGCGCCACCCGTACACGGAGGCGCTGTTCGAGGCGCTGCCGGAGAACTCGGTGGAGTCGGGGGAGAAGCTCTACAGCATCCCCGGCCTGCCGCCGGACCTGCGGGAGCCACCGACTGGCTGCCGCTTCGCGCCGCGTTGCCGCTACGCGAGCGCCGAGTGCGCCGAGACCGAACCCGAGCTGCGCGCGGATGCGCCCGGGCATGAGTACGCGTGTTTCCACCCCGTCGGCGAGGCGGACGGCGACGAGCCGGCGGGGGTCGTGCGGGTGCGCGAACCCGGCGTCGCGCCCGCGGAGGACACCGGCGCGGTGGCGGACGCGCCGCTGCTCGAGGTCGAAGGCCTCGTGAAGGACTTCCCGGTCACGACGGGCGTGTTCCGGCGGCGGACGGGCACCGTGTCGGCGGTCGCCGGGGTGAGCTTCACGGTGGCGGCGGGGGAGACCTTCGGCCTCGTGGGCGAATCCGGCTGCGGCAAGACGACCGTCGGCCGGGCGGTGGTGGGGCTGGACGAGCCGACGGCGGGGCGGATCCGCATCGGCGGCACCGAGCTGAGCTCGCTGCGGGGCGCCGAGCTGCGGCAGCGCCGGCGCGACACGCACCTGGTGTTCCAGGACCCGTACGCCTCGCTCGACCCGCGCATGCGCGTCGGCGCGATCCTCGCCGAGCCGCTGGAGATCCACGGCGCCGGCACGCGGGCGCAGCGGGCCCGGCGGGTGCGCGAGCTGCTCGGCGAGGTGGGCTTGCCGGCCGACGCGGCGCAGCGCTACCCGCACGAGTTCTCCGGGGGCCAGCGCCAGCGCATCGGCCTCGCGCGGGCCCTGGCGCTGGAACCGAAGCTGATCGTGGCCGACGAGCCGGTGTCGGCCCTCGACGTGTCCGTGCAGGCACAGATCCTCAACCTGATGAACGACCTGCGCGAGCGCCACGGGCTCACGTACGTGTTCATCTCCCACGACCTGTCGGTGGTGCGCTACCTCGCGCAGCGCATCAGCGTGATGTACCTCGGCAAGCTCGTCGAGGCCGGACCGGCGGCCGAGGTGCACGCCCGCCCGCGCCACCCGTACACGCGCGGGCTGATCGACACCGTCCCGGTCGCCGACCCGTGGGCGGATCGGCGCACTGGCGGGGTTTCCGGCGAGCTGCCCTCAGCGCTCTCGCCGCCGTCCGGGTGCCGGTTCCGCACGCGCTGCCCCTTCGCGCAGGACATCTGCGCGGCCGAGGAACCCGTGCTGCGGCCCTTCGGCGGCGGGCACGAGGCCGCCTGTCACTTCCCGCTCGACGCCGCTCGTGAGCACGACGCGACGAAAGTCTACTTAGGAGAGAACGGATGAGACTGCGCAAGGCTCTCGTGGCACCGGTGGTGCTGCTCGCCGCGGCCGCACTCGCCACGGCGTGCAGCGGCGGGACCTCGGGCTCGGGTGGCGGCACCCCGACCGAAGGCGGCACGGCCGTGTTCGCCGAAGGGCCGGGCACCCAGCCGAACTGGATCTTCCCGTTCGTCGACGCGGCCCACAACAGCGGGTACGCGACGGGGGATCTGCAGCAGCTGATGTACCGCGAGCTGTACTGGTTCGGCGACAACAGCGGCAGCACCGCGCTCAACACGCGCAAGAGCCTCGCCGACCCGCCGGTGTTCAGCGACGACAACACCAAAGTCGTCATCAACGTCAAGCCGTACAAGTGGTCCAACGGCGAGACGGTGAACGCCAAGGACGTCGTCTTCTGGATGAACCTGATGTTCGCGGAGAAGGCGAACTGGTACCAGTACGTGCCGGGGCAGTTCCCGGACAACGTGAAGTCCGTGACCGAGACCGGGCCGCAGCAGGTGACGTTGCAGCTCACGGATTCCTACTCGCCGACGTGGTTCACCGGCCAGGAGCTCACGCAGATCGCGCCGTTGCCGATGGCGTGGGACAAGACGGCCGACTCCGCAGCGCCCGGCAGCGGCGGCTGCACGCAGGACCGGGCCAAGTGCGACGCCGTCTACAAGTACCTCTACGACAAGAGCAAGGACCTCTCGAAGTACGCCACCGATCCACTGTGGCAGGTCGTGGACGGGCCGTGGCACCTCACGTCGTTCGACGCCGAGGGCAACATCGCCTACGACCCGAACCCGCAGTACAGCGGTCCGGACAAGCCGCACCTGGCGCACTACAAGATGCAGCCGTTCACGAGCACCAGCGCGGAGTTCAACACGCTGCGCAGCGGCAAGACCATTTCCGTCGGGTCGGTGCAGGGCGCCGACCTGCCGGCCAAGAAGGCGAACGAGAAGGTGCCCGCGACGAACCCGTTGCAGGCCAACTACAACCTTGTGCCCGCGGCCTCGTGGGGCTGGAGCTCGACGTTGCTGAACATGGACAACCCGAAGTTCGGGCCCGCGTTCAAGCAGCTCTACGTGCGCCAGGCCCTGCAGCAGACGCTGGACCAGGTGACCGACGTGAACGTCGCCTACCGCGGCTACGCCACGGTGACCACCGGGCCGGTGCCGATCAACCCGGACAACCAATACGTCACCGACGCCGAGCGCGGCGCGGGACCGTACCCGTTCGACAAGGCGAAGGCGAAGAGCCTGCTGATCTCGCACGGGTGGGCGCTGCAGAACGGCGCCATGACGTGCACGGCGCCGGGCACCGCACCCAACCAGTGCGGCGCCGGCGTGGCGGCGGGGACGCGGCTGGAGCTGTCGCTGCAGTACTCCACCGGAAACCCGGCGTACGGGCGGATCATGCAGCAGTGGAAGTCCGATGCCGCCGAGGCGGGCATCGTGTTCGACCTGAAGGGCCAGGAGTTCAACGCGCTGCTGTCGGACCTCAGCGGCTGCCACGGCTCCGGCCCGGCGTGCGAGTGGCAGCTCGGGTACTTCGGCTACCAGCAGTACAACGCCGTGCCCACGGGCGATCAGCTGCTGCTGCCCGGCTCGTCGGGCAACATCGGCAACTACGACGACCCGCAGCTGGACGAGCTCATCGACGCCACCCTCCACAGCGACGACAAGAACGCATTCGCCGCCTACGAGGACTACGCCGCGAAGACCCTGCCGGGCCAGATCAACATGCCCCTGCGCGGCGCGACGGAAGTGGTCGCGAAGAACCTCGGGGGCGTCGCGTTCCCGGCCGTGCAGACCGCGCGCAGCCCGGAGGAGTGGTACTTCACCCAGTGAGGTCCCCGGGGCCGCCCTCCTCGCGCGGACGGCCCCTATTCCTTGCGGGACAACCGCACCAGCTCGAACACGAAGATCCACGTGAGCAGTCCCACCAGCAGGCTCCCGCCCAGCCACGTCCACCACGTCGCCGCCGCCCACCACAGGCTGCCCACCAGGAACCCGAGCCCCGCGACGATGCCCAGGCCCGCCATCTGGACCGTGCGGATCCCGGTCCTTCGGTCGTTCATGGCGGGTTAGGTTACTGAGACCCACGGTAGAGCGACGCCGCCGAACGAAGGACACGATCTTGTCCCGCTAGGCCGTTCGGCCACTACCCATCGTGACCGTTGCCCGGAAGTACCACGGTGGGTGTCCACCGGACCTGATCGTGGTGGGCCGGCGGCGTTTCTGCGCCGAGCGATCCCCGGTTTCGGGCGCGCGAACCAACCAAGCGCGCCTCCGTGCCGTGTGCGGTGTGTGGCCTCGCGCGTTGGGTACGCCGAGGTCGCGTCGTGCCCGGGATACCGGTTTGCGTACGGAATCGCGGTTTGCGTGCGGTGACAGGTCCGCGTCTGCCGCCGCTCGGTGTTGAGTTCTGCGTGTGTGTTCCGGTCACTGCGGCGAGCGTTCCGATCCGTCCTTGGCTTGCGCGGAGGGCCCGTCGTGGTGGGGCGGCGGTGTTTGGGCGCGCCACCTGGTTTTTTGGGGCGCGAACCGTTCAGGTGCGCTTCCGTATCGCGTTGTGGGGTGCGTGGGTTCGGTGCGCTGAGGTCCGTGTCGTGCCTGGGGTGCCGGTTTGCGTGCGCGGTGGCGGTTGGCGTGCTTGTGTGTTGTGGTCGCTGCGTCGAGCGTTCTGATCCGGCCTTGGCTTGCGCGAAGAGTCGGTCGCGGGGTGCCGGTGTTTCTGTGCTGCGCCATCCCGGCTTCGGGCGCGAGCCCCTCAGGCGCGCGTTTCTGTACGGCGTCGTGGGTTCGTGGGTTCGGTGCGCTGAGGGCCGCGTTCTGTCCGGGGTGCCGGTTTGCGTGCGCGGTGGCGGTTGGCGTGCTTGTGTGTTGTGGTCGCTGCGTCGAGCGTTCTGATCCGGCCTTGGCTTGCGCGAAAAGTCGGTCGCGGGGTGCCGGTGTTTCTGTGCTGCGCCATCCCGGCTTCGGGCGCGCGAGCCGACCTTTGTGCGCTTCCGTGCCGCGTCGCGAGGCGCGATCCCAGGTGGATTCGTTGCGTGCGCCGGTGTCGAAGCCTCGTGCTGTGCGGGTGGTGCTCACGCGGCTGGAAATTCGTTCGGCGGTGGCTCCGTGGACTGCTACTGTGCGCGCGGTGACAAGCCCCGAGGCGAACAGACTGCTGCCAACCGGTCGAGCGGTGGCGTTGCGGGGTGTGCGGCTGACCGGCTGAGACCGGGGCGGCTCCGATCGACCGTGCTTTCTCGCAACCGTCCGAAGCGGACGGAAAAGTCGATCTTCGGGGAGTCTGTCTCGTCTGCTTTGCCGTATCTTCTCGTCCTGGCGGTGTTCGCGCAGGGGACGTCGGAGTTCATGGTGCCGGGGCTGGTGCCCGGTCTGGCGGCCGGCCTCGGGGTTTCCGTGGCCGCGGCCGGATCGGCGACGGCGGTCTTCGCGGTCGGGATGGTGGCCGGGGCGCCGGTGCTGGCGGTGGTCGCGCGGTGGTGGCCGCGGCGGGTCGCGTTGCTGGTGTTCCTGGGGGTGTTCATCGCGGCGCACGTGGCGGGCGCGCTCGCGCCCGGGTTCGGTTTCCTACTCGCGACGCGGTTCGCCGCGGCGCTGGCGAACGCCGGATTCCTCGCCGTCGCGCTCGGAGTGGCCGCCGACGCCGCCCCGGGCGCGGAAAAGCGCGCGACGGCGATCGTGCTCACAGGCACGACGCTCGCGTGCGTGGCCGGCGTCCCCGCGGGCGCGGTGCTCGGACAGGTGTGGGGCTGGCGATCGGCGTTCGTCGCCGTCGCGCTGGTGTCGGTACCCGCCTTCGCCGCCCTCGCCCGCTGGGTGCCGGCGGGGGAGCCGGCCCCGACGAGCGTCCGCGCGGAGTTCGCCGTGCTGCGCCGTCCGGCCGTCGCCGTGGCACTCGGGCGCGGGGCGCTGGTGAACGCCGCGACGTTCGCCGTCTTCACTTACCTCGCGCCGGTCGTGGCGGGCGTCGTCTGGCTCCCGGCCGCCCTCGCGCTCTTCGGCCTCGGGGCGTCGGCGGGCGTCGCGATCGCCGGCCACCGCCCGGCCACGGTGCCGGCCGGTATGGCGCTCGCCGCGGGATGGGTCGCCCTCGCGCTCGGGGCGGTCACGCGGTCATCGTGCTCGGGCTCGTCGCGGTGCAGGCGACGCTGTCGTTCGCTGTCGGGTCCACCGCCGTCGGGCGGGTGCTCCGCGCCGCCCACGATGCGCGGGTGTTGCGGGGTGCCCTCGCCACCGCCGCCTTCAACGTCGGCGCCGCCACCGGGCCCTGGCTCGCCGCAGCGGCCCTCGGGGGCCGGCCTCGGCTACCGGGCGCCGGTGTGGCTCGCCGCGCTCCTGGCTGCCGCCACCCTCGGGGTGAGCCGAAATCGAGAGCACTGCTCTTGACAACGCGTGCCCACTGGGAGAACGCTGATCCTGACAAAGAGCAGTGCTCTCGATTGGAAGAGGCCGTGATCGAAACCATCTGGCGCATCGGCAACCTGGCGCTCGCGTTCCTCCTGGAACTGGCTGCGATCGCCGCCCTCGGCTAGTGGGGGTTCCACACCGGCGAGTCCACGGCGGGCAAGTTCCTGCTCGGTCTCGGCGCTCCGGCCGTCGCGATCGGCCTCTGGGCCCTGTTCGCGGCCCCCACCGCCTCGATGCGCACGCCGGTGCTTTACGCCCTGACGGTCGTCGTGGTGGTCGGCGGAGCCGGTGCCGGGCTGTGGCTGAGCGGCCACCGCGCGCTGGGGCTCGTGCTGCCCGTGCTCTTCGCCGCGAATCTCGCCAGCGTCCGCTTCATGCGCCTCGACGCAGCCACGGCCTGAAGTCCCGCCGGCTGAGCCGCGTTCGCTGTCGAACGCGGCTCAGCCGCAGATCAGGAAACCGCTTCGCTGCCCCAGCCCCGCTGGAACCCGTCCGGGGTCAGGCGCTCGCGTTCGCCCTGCTCGTGGAAGATCGGCACGTAGTGCTCGGCGGAGAAGTCCCCGGCCTTCCGGAGTTCGGCCACGGCGGGGGAGCCGAGCCACGCCTGCAGGTCTGCCAGGGAATCCCAGTGCGTCAGCAGCAGGTACCGCGCCGGTGCGACCTCGGGGAACTCCTGGAGCGGGCCGACGAACTGGTACGGGTGGGGTTCGAATTCGCCGATCACGGTCTCGAACGGCCGGGCGTTGAACGACGGCAGCGATGCGTTCAGCGACGAAAGGATCGCCGCGTACTCGGCCTCCGGCAGCGGCGTCTCACGGGCGATCGCGATCTCGGAGAAAACTCGCCCCCGAACCTCTTCGCCCTCGGCGGGCAGGCGCCACTTGCGCAGATACACGGACTTGAACCACTTCTCGTGCGCCTTGTTCTGCACCGCCGTGTGCGCGCGGGTGTGGTACCACTCGTCCATCAAGTCGGGCGTGGCCCACTTGCCGGAGAAGTACAACCACGGTGAGCCGGCGATGGGGCCGCCGATCACCGCGCGGAAGCCGGGTGCGGCGGCCGCGATCGGGCCGAACTTGTCCTGAGCCGCCCAGAATTCGTCGTCGACGCCGGGATTGAGCGTAAAGCACGCTTCCATGACCGTGAGCGTCTGCGGAATTTCAGTTGACGTTGACATCATTGTCCTATCAAGGGGCCGCCGCCGACGGCGGACGCTGGCGGGATCGAGCGGCATTCACCATATGCCACGTCTGCGACGGTCGTCAACAACATGCAACATTCGTGGCCGACAGTGGCGAGGCGCTTTTTCCCTGGAGGACAACGGATTCTGACCGGGTGGCGGCCATCGCGCAGTGATCCGAACGGGTGAATTTCACTGCACGCCTCCGTGCGGTGAACTTTTGACCGGCTCGTCGCGAGGTGCCAGGGTGGCCACCCTCATCGAACACCGTTGTCCGGATGCCGACCACAGGGGCCTCCGGGTGACGGTGACGCGGGAAGTCGTCGTTCCCCCGGCCGGCGTGCCGAAACCCTCACCGATCCCGGCCGGATCGCGCCGGAGCTCCGGCATTTCGTGGTGGGTCTCCCGGAATTCGCGAACGGCCACCATTCGCGGATTCCGCCTGATCGAGTCAGTGATAAACCGACCGGAACCTTTCGTGTCGCCGGTTGGCGCCCGTCGACGACAAACCCGTCCTAACTTGAGTTTTAACGTCTGAGTGGTCGGTGGTGACCCCTGTCGATCATGAGTGAAGCCCTTGGTCGATCATTCCTTCTTGCGACAGACGGAAGATCGAGCCAAGGGCTTCAATTGATCAGTGTGCACCACGCTGGCGCCACCGGCGCGGGCAGGGAGCTGTCCGCGCTCCGGCAGGAGTTCTACCGATGCCTGCCCCGGCGAGCGGACGCGTTGTTCGAGCTGACCGACGCAGTGTTGTGCGCGGACGGTCCGGTCCGGTCGATCGCGGAGCTGTCCCTGGCCGGTGAGCACCGTCGCGGCCACGGCAGCAGCTATGCCGCACTGGCACGCGGACGGGTCGACATCGATCGGCTACGCAACGCGCTGAGCGGGGTCCCGCTGCCGCGCGCCGCAGACGGGCGGCTGGTGCTGGCGGTGGACGTGACCTGCTGGCTGCGTCCGGAAGCACACACCTGCCCGCAGCGGATCTTGTGTCACACCTACGGCCGTGGCAGGGACCAGCACATGATGGTGCCGGGCTGGCCCTACTCCGTGGTCGTCGCGCTCGAGTCCGGGCGGGGTTCGTGGACCGCGCCGCTGGACGCGGTCCGGCTCACACCCGGCGACAACGCCGCAAACGTGACCGCCCAGCAGATCCGCGCCGTGGTGGGCCGCCTCGTCGCGGCCGGGCACTGGCGGCCGGGAGACCCGGACATCCTGCTGGTCGCCGACGCCGGCTACGACGGCCCCCGCCTGGCCCACGTGCTGGCCGATCTTCCGATCACCGTGCTGGTGCGGATGCGCACCGACCGGGTCCTGCACCGCCCGGTCCCGCCGCAGCGATCCGGCACGTTGGGCAGGCCCCGCCGCCACGGCGACGAGTTCGCTTTCGGTGACCCGGCCACCTGGGGACAACCCGATGCCGTCACCGAAACCACGACCCGGCTCTACGGTCCCGCGCTGATCCGGGCTTGGGATCGGCTGCATCCACGGCTGACCCACCGCATCGCCTGGGCCGGCCACGACGGCGCTCTGCCGATCATCGAGGGCACCGTGATCCGGCTGCAGGTCGAGCGCCTGCCCTCCGGCGCGATCCCAAAACCGGTGTGGCTCTGGCACTCGCGCACTGGCCTGGGCCACGCCGAGGTTGATCTGGCCTGGCAGGCGTTCCTGCGCCGCTTCGATATCGAGCACACCTTCCGCATGCTCAAGCAGACCCTCGGCTGGACCACCCCGAAACTTCGCTCGCCCGAGGCGGCCGACCGATGGACCTGGCTGCTGCTGAGCGCTTACACCCAGCTGCGGCTCGCCCGCGACCTCACAGCGGATCTGCGCCGCCCCTGGGAAAGACCCCGACCAGCCCTGCGGCTCTCCCCGGCACGGGTCCGCCGAGGGTTTCGGAACCTGCGTCCACAACTCGCCTGCCCGGCCGGTGTCCCGAAACCGTCGCGGCCCGGTCCTGGACGTCCCGCCGGAACAGTCAACCACCGGCCCGCATCACGCCACGACGTCTACGTCGTCACCAGCACGAACACCCGAAAATCCAAACACGGCAAGAACACCAGATCGAGCAACCCACGACCCCGCCGAACAGGTTAAAACCCAAGCTAAGGGATGTCTCGCAACCCGGTGGAGGGCTGGTCTGCGGGGTAGTTGATCATGGTGTGGTGCAGGTGATCTCGGCGTCGCGGTCGGAGTGGATTGCCCCGTTCACGGGGTTGGGGCCGGGTCAGTTCCGCACGTTAGATCGCCGATGGTCGGCCTGGTCGGCAGTGGCGCCTTGACCTGGCTGATCGTGTGCTGCTGGTGGCGACGCACTGGCGGCCGAACCTGGCGATGCGCCAGATCGGGCCGCTGTTCGGGGTGTCGCATTCGGCGGCGCACCGGGTGATCGACACGATCGGACCGCGGCTGGCGCTGGCCCCGGTCCGCAAGCGTCGGATCGACTCGGTCGTGATCGTGGACGGCACCTTGGTGCCGACGCGGGATCATCGGCTGGCTACGCCGTCGAAGAACTACCGGTACTCGCCGAATGTCCAGTCGAGATCGACGCCGACACCCGGTTGGTGATCGCCACCGGTGACGCGCATCCGGGTAACCGCAGGCGACTGCACCGCCTACCGCGACTGCGGTATCGAGCGCGAACTGGCAGGGCGCCCGGTGATGGCCGACGGCGGCTACCAACGCAACCCGGCCGTGATCATGCCCTACCGCCAACCTCGTGACGGCAGCGATTTGCCCGACTGGCAGGAAGACCTCGACGCCGGCCACCGCAAGATCCGTGCCCGCGTCGAGCACGCGCTGGCGCGGATGAAGTGCTGGAAAATCCTGCGCGACTACCGCCTCGCCGCCAGCACGCTCAACGACACAATGTCCGGAATCGCCCACCTCCACAACATCCTCCTCGCCGTCTGACCCGCAACACCAACCCCACCAACCACAACACCAGTTACGAGACATCACTCAGGCGAGCTTCCAGGCCACGCAC
Source organism: Amycolatopsis sp. FDAARGOS 1241 (assembly GCF_016889705.1). Classification (NCBI taxonomy): domain Bacteria; kingdom Bacillati; phylum Actinomycetota; class Actinomycetes; order Pseudonocardiales; family Pseudonocardiaceae; genus Amycolatopsis; species Amycolatopsis sp. FDAARGOS 1241. Next base: position 5,958,540 of record NZ_CP069526.1, on the reverse strand, counting down.
TCCGGGCGCACCCGGGTCTGCGCGAACTCCTGCACGGCCCGCAGCACGAGTTCGGCCGGTACATCGCTGCCCGCGGGTTGCGGGAAGTGGCTGCCCTGGAGGCTGAAGTAGTCGGTGGACGCGGGGCCGGTGCCGTCGGCCGGCAGGTGGGTCGAGCCGTTCTCGTGCCACACCAAGGCGCCGCGGTCGCCGCGGAGACCCGCGACCAAGTGGGGGATGCCGGGACCCCGACCGGCGTAGATCCACCAGACCACGCCCGCGGAGGGTGACGGCGCAACGGCAGCCCGAAGCGCGGCGACCACAGTTTCGGCGGACACGCTCGTGACGTCGTACCCCGTCCGCCGGTCGCCGGTGGTGGCCATGGTGCGCTCCGCTCTCAAGGAATCCCCGCCGATCCTACTGGTTCGCGATCAGGGTGCGAAGTGTGGAACTCCCAACACTGTCCTTAAAGGACTTCACCGCCGGGGAGCTCGCAGGCGGGCGGCGCGAACCGTGAGGTAGTGGCGTTCCGGGGTGCTCGCGGTGCGGCCGGCGGCGGCTTCGTACTGTCCGATCGCCGCTGCCGGGTCGCCCGCGAGCTCCAGCAGGTGCGCGCGGACGGCGGCGAGTCGGTGGTGGCCGGCGAGCCGCTCCGCGAGCGTGTCACACAGGTCCAGACCTGTACGCGGGCCGTGGACCATCGCCGTGGCGACCGCGCGGTTGAGGTTGACGATCGGGTTGTCCGCAAGCGCCTCCAGCCGCTCGTAGACCGCCAGGACGCGCGGCCAGTCCGTGTCTTCGGCGCGCAGCGCGAGGTCGTGCGTGGCCGCGATCGCCGCCGGCAGGGCGTATTCGCCGGCGGGGTGCGCCGACAAGGCGGCGGTGGCCAGCTCGACGCCTTCGCGGATCAGCGCCCGATTCCACAGCGTCCGGTTCTGCTCCGCCAGTGGTACGAGCTCACCACCGGGACCGGTGCGGGCGAGCCGCCGGGCGTCGGTGAGCAGTTCGAGCGCCAGCAGGCCTGTCACCTCGCGCTCGCCGGGCAGCACGGCGTGGAGCAGACGCGTGAGCCGGATCGCCTCACCCGAGAGCACGGCGCGGTGCAGGCTCGGGCCCGCCGTGCTCATGTACCCCTCGTTGAACAGGAGGTAGAGCACCCGGAGCACGGAGCGGAGCCGGTCGGCCCGTTCGTCGTCTCCCGGCAGCCGGAACGGGACTCCGGATGCCTTGATCTTCGCCTTCGCCCGGCTGATCCGCTGCGCCATCGTCGGCTCGGGCACGAGGAACGCACCCGCGATCTCCGCCGTCGTCAGGCCGCCGACGGCGCGCAAGGTGAGCGCGATGGCCGACGCCGGCGTGAGCGCCGGGTGGCAACAGAGGAACAGCAGGGTCAGCGTGTCGTCCTGGTCCGGCACCTCGGCGCCCGCCGGCTCGGCGAACACGGCCAGCTCACGCCGCTTGCGGGCCTCGTCGCTGCGGAACCGGTCGGTCAGCCGCCGCGCCGCGGGCTGCCCGAGCCGGCCGTGCGGGTTGTCCGGCACACCCTCGGCGGGCCGGTGCACGGCGGCGGCCAGCAGCGCTTCCTGCACGGCGTCCTCGGCCGCGTCGAAGGCGGCGCAGCGCCGCGCGAGCACGCCAAGGACCTGCGGTGCGAGCGTGCGCAGCAGGTCCTCGAGGCGCTCACCGGCCATCAGGCCGGCGCGCTCATCACCTGGCGGACCTCGATCGCCTGGCGGATCGGCGTACCGCCGGCCCCCGGCGCGGCCGAGATGCGCGCGGCGATCTCGAGCGCACGGTCCTCGGAGTCGACGTCGACGATCCGGTAGCCCGCGAGCAGCTCCTTGCCCTCGGGGAACGGCCCGTCGGTCACCACGGTGCCCCCCGCGCCGCCCGAGACGACGTTCTTCGCCGCCTCCGGGCCCGCCAGGCCCTGCGCGTCGACCAGTTCGCCCTTGTCCCTGAGCTCGTCGTTGAGCACCCGCTGGAACTCGACGTGGGCGCGGACGTCCTCAGGGGACCAGCAGCATGTACTTCGTCATCGTGGCTCCTCCGCCCGTCCGGCGTGCCCGGTCCGGCGCGCTCACTGTAAGGACGGAGCCGCCCCGCCGTCCTCGACACGACGGGCGAGCAGCAGGTCGCGCGTCACGTCGAGGTGGCCGCGGTGCTGGGCGAGCTCCTCGTACACGTGCTGCAGCGCCACGCCCTGCGTCTCGCCGATCGGGGTGCCGCGATACTTCGGCGGGACCACCCCGCGGGGCGGATCCGCGGGGACGGCCGCCTCGACGTCCGCACCGAACTGCTTGCGCACGGCCCGCAACCGTTCCACCAGGGGTTCGACGGGCCCGGTGGCTTCGAACTCCGCTTCGCGGTCGCGCTCGACGGCGCGGCCCGCCACGACCTGGCCGCCCCAGAACGTCATTACGCCGAGACAGTGCGTGACGATCGCGTACGGCGAATTGGCGCCGGGCAGATCGGGGCGGGTGTTGACGAGTTCGTCGCCGAGGCCGGTGAGCGTGGCGGCCATGCCGTCGAGGGCGCGGTCGACGAGGTAGAGGTATCCGTCCGTGGTGAGCACGCCCGTGAGCGTAACAATCCCCGTGGCCAGCCGGCGGTCCTTTGTGGATCGAACGGGCCGGTCAGGCGCCGATCGCGTCGAGCTCGGCGACGGCGTCGGCGGGTAGAACCAGGTCGGCGGCGGCGATGTTCTCGCGCAGGTGCGCCCGCGACGAAGTGCCCGGGATCAGCACGGTGGTGGCGGAGCGCCGCAGCAGCCAGGCCAGTGCGACCTCCTGCGGCGACGCGTCGAGGTCCTCGAGGACTTCGCCGCCCTGGAACCGTTCTTCGGCGTCATCGAACAAGGCCTCGAGGGCCACGCCGAGGGCGAGCACTTCTCCGATCTGCTCGCCGACGACGTGGTCCCCGAGTTCGTCGTCACCGTGCCCGGCTACCCGCGGCGGGTCGACGGCCACACCGCCGTGGCTGAGCTCTACCGCGGTTACGGCGACGCCATCGTGCTCGAAGGCGCGGGCGAGCTGGCCGTGCACCACGACCGTGAGCAGTCCGTGGTGGTGCTCGAGTATTCGGTGCACGGCCGGCTCGTCGCGACAGGCCGGCCGTACCAGAACCGCTTCGTCTCCATCGTCACCGTCGACGGGGTCACGGTGACGCGGCGGCGGGACCACCTCGACTCCTTCGCCGCCGCCGAGGCGCTGGGGATCGCGAGCTAGCCGCGAGCCAGCCGCGGGCCGATCACGTCCCTGAACGCCGCGACGTCGGCCTCCGGCAGGTCGTAGCCGGACTCGGCGGTGTGCGACGGGAAGAAGAACACGTGCTCCACCCCGGACTCTTCACGCGCCTGCAGCAGCCGGTCCGCGCAGTACTCCGGCGGCCCGAACAGCCCGAACGCCTCGCTGATCCGCTTGGCCTCGGCGGCGGAGAACGCCCTGGGGTCGTGGTCCTCGGGGATGTCGATGCCCGCCGCGCGCAGCCAGCGCAGGTTCGCCGTGCTCGGGTAGTTGAGGAACGGCTTGCCCGGCCGGAAGTCGCGCCGCACCCACTCGTGCGCCGTCTCGAAGGGCTCGATCGCCGTCGGCACGATCAGGATCTCCTGCACCGACTCCGGCGCGCGCCCGGCCCGGGCCGCGCCCGCGCGCACGTGCGACCGCGCCGCCTCGATGCTGTCCGGGTGCAGCCCGGCGAGCATCACCACGCCGTCGGCGACCTCACCGGCCAGCTCCAGCATCTTCGGGCCCGCCGCGAGCACGAAGATCCCCGGCGCCGGCTTGGCGACGTTGTTCATCTTGAGCTCGTGACCGTCCACAGTGGCCGTTTCGTCGGCCACGAGCCGGCGGATGGCCGTGACCGCCTCGCCCAGCTGCTGCCGCTGCCCCTGCGGCCGGCCTGCCTTCTCCACGGACAGGAACCCGGGCGCGAGCGTGAGCAGCACCCGGCCCGGGGCGATCTCGGCCAGCGAGTTCGCGATCGCCGCGAGCACGAGCGGGTGGCGCGTCACCGTGTTGGTGGTGGCCGGGTACAGCTCCAGCTTCGACGTCGCCGCCGCGGCCAGCGTCAGCGCGGAGTAGACGTCACGGCCCGAGTGGTGGTGGTCGTGCACGCCGACGCCGTTGAACCCGGCCTCCTCGCACGACACGATGAACTTCGTCAGCTCGGGCAGCGGGCGGCCGACGGGAACCCGGATGTCGACCTTCACGGTCATTTGCGGTCCTCTCTGTGGGAACTCAGGCGGGCAGCGGCTTGCCCTTGGTCTCCGGCAGGAACAGCACGGCGAGCACGCCGAGCAGGTAGATCGGGGTGAAGATCGCGGCGGCGTTGCCGAACCCGCCGACCGCCGACGCGAGCGGGCCGATCAGCACCGCGCCCGCCATCGCGAGGTAACGCGACCCGCTGAACACCACGCTGATGGCCGTGGCCCGGATCGACGTCGTGAACAGCTCCGGCGTGTGCACCGTGTACCAGCTGTAGACGCCGCCGGTCAGGAACCCGGCGATCAGCTGCAGCCAGGTCGCCGTCGCCGCGTCGTGCACGGCGAGGAACACGATCGGCACGATCGCCATGCACCCGACGAAGTAGACCTGGATCGAGAGTTTGCGGCCCCAGCTCTCGGCGAGGAACCCGAGCAGGATGCAGCCCGCGATCTCACCGAGGTTGTAGAGCGCCCCGGCCCAGCCGGTGTAGAACGCGGTCCGCCTCGGATCGTCGACGAGGCTGCCGACGAAGCTCGGCAGGAACGAGCTCACGGCCCACCACCCGCCGGTGATGGCGATGGACACCGCGAGCGCGCCCAGGAAGTTGCGCCGCACGCCCGGCGCGAGCAGCTGCCCTACGCCGACGCGGTCGCGCCGCTGCGCCGCCCACCGTTGCGATTCCGGGATGCTGCGGCGCACCAGCAGCACGACGATGAGCGGCAGCACGCCGAACAGGTACATCCAGCGCCACGACAACCCGAGTGTCGAACCGAGCAGCACCCACAGGCCCGACACGAGCACCCCGCCGACGGAGAACCCGCTCTGCAACAGCCCCGCGCCCTTCGCGCGCCACTTCTCAGGCCACACCTCCTGCAGCAGCGAGGTGCCCACGCCCCACTCGGCGCCGATCCCGAGGCCGGTGAGGAACCGCGTGAGCCCGAAGACCCACCAGTTCCCGGACAGCGCCGAGCACGCGGTGAACACGCTGTACACCGCGACCGCGGCGATCATGGTGCGGCGCCGGCCGAGCCGGTCGCCGACCACACCGCCGACGATCCCGCCGGTCGCCCAGCCCGCGAGCGTGATGGCGACCAGGTAGCCCTGGTACGTCGTCAGGTGCGGCAGCTGGTCGTGGGGGAGCAGTTCGGTGAGCGTCGGCCGTGCCGTGATCAGCAGCACGAACGTGTCGTAGCCGTCGGCGACCCAGAAAACCAGGGTCAGGGCCAGCACGCCCCACGCCTTGCGGTCCAGCCGCGGCGCGTTCGCCAGTGTGGTCATCTCTCACTCGTCATTCGTCGAGGTAGGTCCGGATCACCGAGAACCGCAGGTACTCGTCGTTGACGTGCACGACCGTGACGGCCACGGGCTGCTCGTCCGCCTGGACGTGGGTGTGGCGCAGCCGCAGCAACGGCCGCGTCGCCGGGATCTTCAGCGCCGCGGCCACGTCGGCGGGCGGCAGCACCGGCCGGACCTCGGCCACCGAGTAGCACACCGGCGCGCCGATGTGGCGCTCCACGAACTCGAACGTCGACTGCGCCGGGTCCAGCGCCAGCGGATCGGTGCCGAGCAGCCCGACGGGGAAGTGGTCCACGCTGTGCACGGCCGGCTCACCCGATGCCGCGAACACCCGCTCGATCCGCAACGCCTGCGCGCCGGCCGGGATTTCCAGCGCCGCGGCCGTATCCGCATCGAGCGGCACCACGCGCTGGTCGGCCGTGCGCACCGCCGCGACGTGCCCGGCCTCGGCCAGCAGGTCCACGAACGCGCCCGCCTCGGCGAGGTTCGCGCCGAGGCCGAGCGCGTGGCGGTTGATGAACGTGCCGTGGCCGTGCAGGCGGCGGATGCGGCCTTCCTTCTGCAGCGACTGCAGCGCCGACCGCAGCGTCGCCCGGCTCACGCCCAGTGCGCTCGACAGCTCGGCCTCCGAGGGCAGCCGCAGCCGGCCCTCCTCGCCGAGGCGCGTGATCACCTCGCGCAGCCGGTCCTTGACCTGCCGGTACGCGTCGGTGGTCACCGCCGACAGGTCGGCGGGCAGCGCCGGCTGCGCGGGCTCGGGGTGGATCCGGGTGACCACGGCTCAGCCTTCGCCGCGGTGCCCGATCGGGCCGTTGTACGTGCGCAGCCAGTCGACGAGCTCGCCCAGGCGCCCGACGATGTGGTCGTGATAGCGCTTGCCCTTGTCCTCCGACAGCCCCTTCGACGAGCTGAAGGAGCCGGTCGGGGTGAACGCGCGCTGCTCGTCGCCGGACCAGATGATCTCGACGCCGTCGGGCGCCGGGCCGAACAGGTCGTTGCCGACGAAGCCGCCGAAGACCGCGTCGAAGTCGACGGAGGCGTCGGTGAGGCGGTCCGTGCGGATCTTGCCGGGGTAGCGGTAGTGCACGTGGGACAGTTCGAGCTCACCCGCGTGGTGCTCGTTGGTCTCCTTGATCGTCGGCGAGGCCGAGCGCGCCAGGTGCAGCGGGTCCGCGACGGCGAACAGCACCTCGGGCAGCTCCTCGTCGTGCAGCACGCGCACGGCGCTGTTGAGCGCCGGCAGGTTCGAGCCCTTGTGCCCATTGAGCAGGATGATCCGATCGAACCCGTGGCGCGCGAGGCTGCGGGCCACGTCGCGGATCAGCAGTGTCAGCGTGTCCGGGCGCACGGTGATGGTGCCGGGGAACGCGCCATGGTGTGACGAGTCGCCGTACCAGATCGGCGGCGCGACCAGCACGCCCTTGCGCTCGGCCACGTCCTCGGCCAGCGTGATCGCCACGTACGAGTCGACCCCGAGCACACCGGCGGGGCCGTGCTGCTCGGTGCTGCCGATCGGCACGATGACGATCCGCTCGCGCTCCAGGTAGGAGCTCACTTCTTCCCAGGTCAGGTCCTGGATCCAGACCGACGGCAGAGCTTCCGTCACGTCGCCTCCCAAATGGTGAAACAGGTCGTAAGACGTCAGACGTCTAACTTAAGCTGCCGGGCAGCCCCCGCCAATCGCGACCAAGGAGTGGGATGGACGGCGTGACCAGAACCCAGGACCGGCAGGCCCGGCCAGGCCGGCTGCGGGTGCCGCCGCTGTTCGGCGCGGCCCTGCTCATGGCCATGAGCGCGGCGGGTCCGGGGTTCATCACCCAGACCGCCTCGTTCACCGTGCTCTACGGAGCGTCGTTCGCGTGCGCGGTCGTGGTGTCGATGGTCATCGACGTCGCCGTGCAGCTCAACGTGTGGCGCATCCTCGGCATCTCCGGCCAGCGGGCGCAGGACCTGGCGAGCAAGGTGTTCCCGGTCGCCGGCCAGGTGCTCACGACGTTCGTGGTGCTCGGCGCGGTCGTGTTCAACATCGGCAACATCGCCGGCACCGGGCTCGGCCTGCACAACCTGCTGGGCGTCGACCCGCGGATCGGCGCGGCCATCAGCGGCATCCTCGCGATCGGGATCTTCCTGGTCCGCTCGGTGCTCACCGCGGTCGACCGCGTGATGGTGGTGCTGGGCTTCGTGAAGATCGCGCTCATCATCGCGCTGGTCGTGGCGACGGCGCCGCCGGTCGGCCAGGCCGCGATCGGCACCGTCGACCCGAAGGGCCTCCCGTTCCTGCCGATCCTCACGCTCATCGGCGGCACGGTCGGCGGGTTCATCACCTACTCCGGCGCGCACCGGCTGATCGACGCAGGCTTGACCGGCGTCTCGAACCTCAAGCGCATCAACCGCGGCGCCTGGACGGGCATCCTGGTGGCGTGCGTGCTGCGGATCGTGCTGTTCCTCGGCTTCTTCGGGGTCGTCGCGACCGGTGCCACGCTGGCGAACAAGAACGACGCCGCCGGGTCGAGCTTCCTCGCCGCGTTCGGCACGGTCGGGCTGCACCTGTTCGGCCTGGTGTTCTGGGCGGCGGGGATGACGAGCGTGATCGGCAACTCCTACACCACGGCGACGTTCCTGCAGTCGTACGTGAAGCCGGTGCGCACGCACTTCAACCGCGCGGTGATCGTGCTGATCGGCATCGCGACGATCATCTTCATCGCCGCCGGCCAGACGCCGCAGTCGATGCTCGTGTTCGCGGGCGCCATCAACGGCCTGGTGCTGCCCATCGGCCTGGCGATCATCCTGTGGGTCGCGCTCCGGCGCCGGGACCTGATCGCGGGCTACCGCTACCCCAAGGTGCTGCTCGGCGTCGGCCTCGCGGCGTGGCTGTTCACCGCGTACGCCGCCATCGAATCCCTGACCTCGCTCGGCTCGATCTTCTCCTGAGGAGTTCCCTGTGACTGTCACCCCCGCTGTGAACCCGGCCGAAGCGCGCGAAGCGTTCCGCGGCGGCCTTCGCGTGCCGACCGCCGGCTGGGCGCCCGGCTACGCCCAGGCCAACATGATCATCGTGCCGCGCGAGTACGCCTACGACGCGCTGCTGTTCGGCCAGCGCAACCCCAAGCCGTGCCCCATCATCGGCGTCACCGACACCGGCAGCCCCCACACGGACCTCGCGGCCGGCGCCGACCTGCGCACCGACGTCGGCGCCTACCGCGTCTGGCGCGACGGAGAACTGGTCGACGAACCCGACGACGTCACGAAGTACTGGAACGACGACCTCGTCACCTTCCTCATCGGGTGCAGCTTCACGTTCGAGACGCCGATGCTCGCCGCGGGCATCGAGATCCGGCACATCACCGAGGGCCGCAACGTCTCGATGTACAAGACCAACCGTCCGTGCGCGCCGGCGGGCCGCTTCAGCGGGCCCATGGTCGTCTCGATGCGCCCGATCGCCGCCGACCGCGTCGCCGACGCCGTGCGGATCTCCGGCCAGTTCCCGTCCGTGCACGGCGCGCCCGTCCACATCGGAGCGCCGGAAGCCCTCGGCATCGACGACCTGTCCAAGCCGGACTTCGGCGACCCGGTCGACATCCGCGAGGGCGAGGTGCCGGTGTTCTGGGCGTGCGGCGTCACGCCGCAGGCCGCGATCATGACGTCGAAGCCGCCCTTCGCGATCACGCACGCCCCGGGGTACATGTTCATCACCGACGTGCCGGACTACACCCTCGCGGTGTGAGCTGTCCCGGCTTGGCCGGTGAGGGCCGAGCAGCCGGCCGGGCTGCTCGGCCCCTTGCGTTCCTTCGCGTTCCCTCGCGCCGGCGCGCCCTGGACCGCATCGCGTCTTTCGACTCGCGCGGCCCACTGTCGCGCCGCGTCGTTGGTCGCGACCCTGCTGTGCCTGCAAGCTCTGGGCAGGGCACGACCCCGCCACTGCGCCCACCCTGCGCGACAGGCGCGAGCGGCTCTCTGATTGTCCGCGCTGCGCGGACGCCGTTGTGCGCATTCCCCACGTGTCCACCGCGAACCAGCCGGGGACCCTACTTGTCCACAGAATCCGATTCGGCCGGTTTTCGAGGCCTGGTAACGATAGAAAGGGTGGGGGTGTCCCAGAGAGCGGTGGGCCTGCCGCTTCCCGCCACCGCTGCTTGCCGCCGCGGCGCCGCCCGCCGCCTCGCGCTCTTCCTCCGTGGACCATGGCCAGCTCGAAGCCCGCACGGACTGTCCGTCGATCCGCACGCCGGATCGGCTAGCGTGGCGGCCGTGCAGATCTCCGAGTTCGGTTCCTGGGCCACGCCGATCACCGCCGACCTGATCACGAAGACCGCTGTCCGGTTGACCGACGTGCGAGCGGACGGCGACGCCGTCGTGTGGTCGGAAGCGCGGCCGTCGGAAGGGGGCCGCGTGCAGCTGGTGCGGCGGGCGGCCGACGGGACCACCGAGGACCTTCTTCCGGACGGCTTCGGGGCGCGCACGTCGGTCCACGAGTACGGCGGGGCGGACTGGTGGGTGCGCGACGGGGTCGTCTGGTTCGCCAACTGGGCCGACCAGCGGCTGTACCGGCTGGCGCCCGGTGGCGCGCCGGAGCCGCTGACGCCGGAGCCCGAAGTCCCGCGCGGCGACCGGTACGCCGACGGCGACCTCACCGCCGACGGCACGCGCCTGGTCGTCGTCCGGGAGCACCACCCGAAGGGCGGCCGCGGGGCGGTCGACGTGCGCAACGAACTCGTGGTGCTCACCGACGCCACCGAGCCCGAGGTCGTCGTGACCGGCCCCGATTTCGTGTCGAGCCCGCGGTTCTCGCCCGACGCGAGCCGGCTCGCGTGGATTTCGTGGAACCACCCGGACATGCCGTGGGACTCGACCGAACTGCGGGTGCGCGACCTGGCCACGGGGGCGGAGACCGTGGTCGCCGGCGGCGCGGGCGAATCGGTGTCCGAGCCGCGCTGGCACGCCGACGGCACGCTGTACTTCCTGTCCGACCGCACCGGCTGGTGGAACCTCTACCGGCTGCGGCCCGGCGGCACCGTCGAACCGGCGGTCCTGCTCGACGCCGAGATCGGCGTACCGGGCTGGGGGCTCGGCACGGGCCGGTACGTGGTGCTGGCCGACCACCGCGTGGTCTTCGCCCGCTGGTCCGGCGGTTTCGACGGGCTCGCGACCGCGACGGCCGACGGCGCGATCACCGACGTCGACACGCCGTTCTCGGTGATCTCCGCGCTCCGCCCGGCCGGTGCCGACGTGCTGCTGCTCGCCGGCTCACCGAAAGCCGAGCCGAGCGTCTACGCGGTCACCGCGGACGGCACCGTCCGCACCCTGCGCCAACCGCGCGAGCCCGGCTTCGACACCGCGTACGTGTCCACCCCCGAGGCCATCGACTTCCCGTCGGGGGAGCGGACGTCGCACGCCCTGTTCTACCCGCCCGCGAACCCGGATTTCACCGGCCCCGAAGGCTCGAAGCCGCCGGTCATCGTCGTCGTCCACGGTGGACCGACGTCGAACGCGGTTCCCGTGCTGTCGCTGGGCATCCAATACTGGACCAGCCGCGGCTTCGGCGTCGTGGACGTGAACTACGCGGGCTCCACCGGCTTCGGCCGCGCCTACCGCCGCGAGCTCAACGGCACGTGGGGCGTGCTGGACGTCGCCGACTGCATCGCGGCCGTCCGCTGGCTCGCCGGCGAAGGCCGGGTCGACGGCGGCAAGCTCCTCATCCGCGGCGGCTCGGCCGGCGGGTACACCGTCCTGGCCGTGCTCGCGCGCGAGGACACGCCGTTCGCCGCCGGTACCGACCTCTACGGCGTCGCCGACCTCGAGGCCCTGGCGGCCGAAACGCACAAGTTCGAGAGCCGCTACCTCGACCGGCTGATCGGCCCGTACCCGGAAAGGCGTGATGTCTACCTTGAGCGCTCGCCGATCCGGCACATCGACGCCTTCAGCCGGCCCCTGCTCGTGCTGCAGGGCGCCGACGACCCGGTGGTGCCGCCGAAGCAGTCGGAGCTGATCGTCGACGCGCTGCGCGCCCGCAAGGTGGCCGTCGCCTACCTGCTGTTCGAGGGCGAACAGCACGGCTTCCGCAAGGCCCGGACCCTCCGCCGCGCGCTCGACGCGGAGCTGAGCTTCTACAGCCGGATCCTCGGCTTCGGGCTCCCCGAGGGCGAGGACATCGAGCCGGTCGAGGTGGAGAACCTCTGACCGCGCCCGCGCTCAGGCCACCCCACGCGCGCTGAGGAGCGCGCCGCCCGGCTGCTCTCCGCCGAGCCGGAAGCAGCCGGGAAGCAGCCGGAAATCGTTGCCCCGGCTGCTTTCGCGTGGGCGCCCACCGTCCACATCAGCCACCTCGCGCCGCCGCGCCGTCCAGTGGCTCTCGGCCTTCCCGCGGGCGAAACTCGACCTTGACAACCCCCTGCCCACCCTTCACCCTCTTCAATTAACCGTTCGGTACATTAGCCGACGGGCGAGGCAACGGCGCACCGCAGAGGAGAGAAACAGTGAACGGTCGTCCGGATCGGGCGGGCCCCGCCGCGGGCCGGCCTGCCAAGGCGGCACTGGCCGCCTGGATCGGCAGCGCGCTCGAGTACTACGACTTCTTCATCTACGGCACCGCGGCGGCGCTGGTCTTCGGCAAGATCTTCTTCCCGTCGTCCTCGCCCGCCGCCGGGACGTTGCTGGCGCTCTCGACGTTCGGCGTCGGATATGTGACGCGGCCGCTGGGGGCGCTGCTGCTCGGGCACCTGGGCGACCGGTTCGGCCGCAAGCGCGTGCTCATCGCGACGCTGCTGCTCATGGGCCTCTCGACGGTCCTGGTCGGCTGCCTGCCGAGCTACGCGGCGATGGGCGTCGCGTCGCCGATCCTGCTCGTCGCGCTGCGGCTGCTGCAAGGCCTGTCCGCCGGCGGCGAGCAGGCGAGCGCGAATTCGATGAGCCTGGAGCACGCGCCGGAGAACCGCCGCGCGTACTACACATCCTTCACTCTCAGCGGCACGCAGGCCGGGCAGATCGTGGCGACGGCGGTGTTCCTGCCGGTGGCCGCGCTGCCGCAGGACGCGCTGCTCTCGTGGGGCTGGCGCGTGCCGTTCTGGCTCAGCGCGGTGATGGTCGCAGTGGGCTACTTCATCCGCCGCTCGGTGGAGGAGACGCCGGTGTTCCGCGAGGAGGTGGCGGCGGGAGAGGTCGTCCGGCTGCCGCTCGCAGTGCTGCTGCGCGACCACTGGACCGACGTCCTGCGCGTGATCGTCGCCGCGCTGATCGCTTCGGTCAGCACGATCTTCACCGTCTACGCACTCAGCTACGCGGTCAACACGGTGGGCCTGAGCAAGACGCCGATGCTGTGGGTCGGCGTGCTCGCCAACGTCGCCGCGGTGATCTCGATCCCGTTGTGGGCCAAGCTCTCCGACCGCACGGGCCGCAAGCGCATCTTCATCGCGGGCTCACTCGGCTGCGCGGTGCTCATCTTTGGCTACCTCGGAGCGATCGCCGCGGGCAGCTACGTGTGGATCTTCGTGCTGGGCATCGGCATGTTCGGCATCGTCTACACCGCGACGAGCGCGATCTGGCCCTCGTTCTACGGCGAGATGTTCCCGGCCCGCGTGCGACTCTCAGGCACCGCGATCGGCACGCAGATCGGGTTCGCCATCAGCGGGTTCCTGCCCAGCGTGGCGGCCGCGGTCGCCGGTGACGGCAAAGGCGCCTGGCTCGGGGTCGCCATCTTCACCGCCGGCCTGTGCGTGGTCAACGCGATCGCCGTGGCCACCGGCCGCGAGACCTACCGCGTCCCGACCGCGCTGCTCGGTCTCAAGCAGCAGCCGGCCCGGCAGCCCCAGGGGAGTGAGGTCGGCGTCCAGCCGTGAGCGAGTTCGAGGTCCACGCCCTGTGCTACGCCCGGCGCGACGGGGTCCGCGGCGACCACTTCCTCGGCCACACACCGGATTCCGCCGAGCCGCACGCTACCGCGTACTACGTGTGGCTCGCGAGGTCACCGGAGCACACGGTGCTCGTCGACGCCGGCATGCGGCCCGAGCGCGCGGCGCGGGTGCCGGGCCTCGACTACACCGACCCGGTGCGCCTGCTGGCCTGCTTCGGCGTCGAAGCGCGGGGTGTGGACCACGTCGTGCTGACGCACCTGCACTACGACCACGCGGGCACGGCGAGCGCTTTCACGCGCGCGGTCCACACCGTCCAGCAGTCCGAAGTGGACTACTGGACGGGCCCTTGGGCCCAGCGCATCACGCGCGAGCGCTGGCTCCTGGACGAAGGGGAGCTGCGGCGGCTCGAAGCCGCGGGCGAACGGCTGCGGCTCGTCGACGGCGACGCGGAGGTCGTGCCCGGGGTGAGCGTTCACCTCGTCGGCGGGCACACGGCCGGCACCCAGGTGGTGCGGATCGCGACGGCGGCCGGTCCGGTCGTCGTCGCCTCGGACGCCAGCCACTTCTACGAGAACCTCGAAGCCGACCACCCGGCGCCGCTGCTGCACTCCACGACCGGCGTGTACGGCGGGTTCGACCGCATTCGCGAGCTGGCCGGCCCGACCGGGATTTTCCTGCCCGGCCACGATCCGCGTGTGCTGGAGCGGTACCCGACGGACCCGTCGGGCCGGATCGCGAGGATCGCGTGAACGGGTCAGCGCGCGGTCAGATAACTCACGAGCAGATCGCCCAGCATGCGCCGGTGGTGCTCGCGCGTGGCCGGGTCGAGCATGTCGCGGCCGAAGATCGCGTTGAACGTGTAGCGGTTGGCGGTGCGGAAGACGCAGAACGCGCTGATCGCCATGTGCACGTCGAGCGCGTCGACGTCGCCGCGGAAGAGCCCGGCGGCGCGGCCGCGTTCGAGGATGCGGGTGAGCACGTCCAGCGCCGGGTTCGCGAGTGTCGAGAGAGTGCTCGAGCGAGCGATGTGCTCGGCGCGGTGGATGTTCTCGATGCTCACGAGCCGCACGAAACCGGGGTGGGACTCGTGGTGGTCGAAGGTGAGCTCGGCGAGCTGGCGGATCGCGTCCACCGCGTCGAGGTGGTCGACGTCGAGGCTCTGCTCGAGGTTCCGGATCACCGTGTAGGCCCGCTCCAGCACCGTCACGAAGAGCTGGTCCTTGCTGGTGAAGTAGTAGTAGATCATCCGCTTGGTGGTACGGGTCTTGGCGGCGATCTCCTCCACGCGGGCGCCGTCGTAGCCCTTCTCGGCGAACTCCGCGGCGGCGACGTCGAGGATCTCGGCCTTGGTCCGCTCGGCGTCGCGCCGGCGCTCGGCAGCCTTCCCGGTGGCATCTTCGGGCGACGGTGCGGCCACGGACTTCCCTTCTCCCGGCAGATGGATCTCCTCCCACTGTAGGCCGCGCGGCCCGCGCGGCACCGTCACCACGTCGAAAGGAAGCCCGTTGTACCCAGCCACGGTCGTGGACGCCGTCCGCGAGCACGCCCGCCGCGCCGGACCCGGAGTGGTGCTCGCCGGGCTCGTCGGCTCGGGCATCGGCCCGTCGCTGAGCCCGCCGCTGCACGAGGCCGAGGCCCGGCGGCTCGGACTGCGGCTCGCCTACGCCCGCTTCGACCTCGACGAGTGGGGCCTGCCCGCGAGCGCCGCCGGCGACGTCGTGGCGGCCGCGCGCGCAGCGGGGTACGCCGGGCTCAACGTGACGCACCCGTGCAAGCAGGTCGTGCTCGCGCACCTCGACGAGTTGTCGGCCGACGCGGCCGCGCTCGCCGCCGTGAACACGGTGGTGTTCCGCGACGGAGCGGCGGCCGGGCACAACACCGATTGGTCGGGTTTCGCCCGTGGCCTCGAAACCGGGCTGCCGGGCGTGCCGCTGGACTCCGTCGTGCTGCTCGGTGCGGGTGGCGCCGGCGCGGCCGTCGCGCACGGCCTGCTGACGCTCGGCGCGGGCCGCGTCCGCGTGCTCGATCTCGACGCGGCGCGGGCCGGCGCGCTCGCGGCCGCCCTGCGCGACCGCTTCGGCGCCGGACGGGCGAGGGCCGGGGGCGCGCTCGACGAAGCGCTCGCCGAAGCCGACGGACTGGTGCACGCCACCCCCGTCGGGATGGCCGCGCACCCCGGCCTGCCAGTGCCCGCCGCTCTGCTGGGCCCGCGGCTGTGGGTTGCGGAGGTCGTGTACCGGCCGCTGGAGACGGAGCTCGTGCGCGTCGCGCGCGAACGCGGGTGCCGCGTGCTCGACGGCGGCCGCATGGCCGTGTTCCAGGCCGCCGAGGCGCTCGCCCTGTTCACGGGTGCCGAACCCGACGCCGCGCGCATGCGCCGCCACTTCGACCGGCTCGCCGACCCCGGAGAAAGGGAACCCGCCGATGTCCTCGACTGAGCCGCAGCGCCGCGAAAACCGGCGGGCGATCGCCACCGTGTGCCTTTCGGGCACCCTCGAAGACAAGCTCACCGCCGCCGCGGCCGCGGGCTTCGACGGCGTGGAGATCTTCGAGAACGACCTGATCGCCTCGCCGTGGTCGCCGAAGCGGGTGCGGGAGCGCTGCGCCGAGCTCGGCCTGACGGTCGACCTCTACCAGCCGTTCCGCGACTTCGAAGCGGTGCCGCCGCTCGTGCTCGCGGCGAACCTGCGCCGCGCCGAGCGGAAGTTCGACGTGATGGAGCAGCTCGGCGCGGACACGATGCTCGTGTGCTCGTCGGTGTCGCCGGACGCGGTCGACGACGACGACCTCGCGGCCGAACAGCTGCGCACCCTGGCCGAGCACGCGGCGCAGCGGGGGCTGCGGATCGCGTACGAGGCGCTGGCGTGGGGCCGGTTCGTGAACACGTACGACCATTCGTGGCGGATCGTGCGCAGGGCCGCGCACCCCGCGCTCGGCGTGTGCCTCGACAGCTTCCACATACTCTCCCGCGGCAGCGACCCCGCCGCGATCCGGACGATCCCGGGCGACAAGCTGTTCTTCCTGCAGCTGGCCGACGCGCCGCGGCTGGAGATGGACGTGCTGCAGTGGAGCCGCCACCACCGGCTGTTCCCGGGGCAGGGCGCGTTCGACCTGGCCGCGTTCACCGGCCACGTGCACGCCGCAGGGTACCGCGGGCCGCTGTCGCTGGAGGTGTTCAACGACGTGTTCCGCCAGGCCGATCCGGGCCCGGCCGCCGTCGACGCCATGCGTTCCCTGCTGGCGCTGGAGGAATCGCTCGGTGCCACTGACTTGCCGCCCGCGCCGGCGGTGAGCGGGCACGCCTTCACGGAACTCGCTGTCGACGGCGCGGCGGGCGCCGGGGTGCGCGACGCGCTGGCCGCGCTCGGGTTCGCGCACGTGGGGCAGCACCGGACCAAACCCGTTGCGCTGTGGCAGCAGGGTTCGGCCCGGATCCTGCTGAACTCGCGGGCCGGCGCCGCGGAGGGGACCGCGTCGGTGGCCGCGCTGGCGGTGGAGAGTGCGGACCCGCGCGCTTCGGCGGAGCGCGCGCAGCGGCTGCTCGCGCCCGTCCTGCCACGGCAGCACAGCGCGGGCGAAGCCGACCTGTCCGCCGTCGCCGCGCCCGACGGGACATCGGTGTTCTTCTGCCGCACCGATCCGGGCGACAGCTGGCTCGACGACTTCGCAGTGCTGCCCGCGGAAAACCCCGACGCCGGGCTCACGGGGGTGGACCACGTGGCGTTGACCCAGCCGTTCGACCACTTCGACGAGGCGGCGCTGTTCTACCGCGCGGTCCTGGGCCTCGAACCGGATCCGGTCACGGAGTTCGCGGCGCCGTTCGGGCTCGTCCGCAGCCGCACGGTCTCCGGCGGGGATGGCGCGGTGCGCATCGCGCTCGACTCGGCGCTGCTGCGCCGCGGCGACTGGGCGCCGGGCGTGCGCGAACCGCAGCACATCGCGTTCACCACGGACGACGCGCTCGCCAGTGCCCGCGCCGCGCGCGAAGCCGGAGCGCCGCTGCTGGCCATTCCGGACAACTACTACGACGACCTCGACGCCCGCCTCGCCCCGCCGCCGGAGCTGCTCGAGGCCCTGCGCGCCCACTCGATCCTCTACGACCGCGACGAACACGGCGTGCTCCTGCACTTCTTCACCGAAGTCCTGGGCGGGCGCGTGTTCTTCGAGGTCCTGCAGCGGATCGACGGCTACGCGGCCTACGGCGCCGCCAACGCGCCGATCCGGATGGCCGCCCATCGCCGCAGCCGTCTGGCCGCGCGGTGAGCCACTGTCCTCACTGGACGGTGTAGGTCTCCAGGGAGTGCGCGATCCACCCGGCCGTGCGGGCGATCACGAACACCGCCTCGCCGGCGCCCTCGGCCATGCCGTGCACGAAGCACAAGGCACCGAGGGCGAACTCGGCGTTGGGCTCGAGGTCGCGCCGGCGCCGGACGAGGTCGATGGCGGCTTCGACGATCTCCAGCCGTTCCGGGTCGGCGGGTGCCGCGGCCAGCAGGCGCAGCAACTCGGCCGCGCGCGGGTCGTGGCTGCGGTAGCGCGGCTGCCCGAAGCCGGATAGCCGGTCGCCGCGCAGCAGCCGCTGTTCGAGCACGCGGGACACGGACGCGGGCGAGGTGATGTCGCCCAGCCACGCCTGCACGGCCAGGGACGAACCGCCGCCCAGCAACAGTCCACTCGCGACGCTCATGCCCGCGAGCACCGCCGAATACGGGTCCGCCGCCCTGACCGCGGCCTCGCGGACCGCGCGCGTCGACGGGCCGAGGCCGTGATCGGCGAGCAGCACCAGGGCAGCCGAGAGCACCGCGATCCGTTCCGGTGTCGGGGGTTCCGCCGTGAGCCGGCCCCACAGCCGCTCGGCGATGGGCCGGCCTCGTTCGCACGCCGCGCCCGGCTGCGGCAGTGACTCCACGAATGCCGGCGCCATCGTGCGCGCCGCCGCCAGGACCGAAGGCACGGTGAGGTCGTAGCGGAACGAGTCGCGCGCGCCCAGCAGCGTCGCGGTCACCTTGAGCCGGTCGAGCGGCAGGCTCGTCTCCGGCATCGTGTCCTGCAGCCGCCGGATGGCCGTGACGAGCTCCGGTTCGAGCTCACGCGGGGCCGCCGCGTCGTCCTGGCCCCACAGCAATTCGGCCACCTCTTCATACGACGCGGTGCGTGCGAGTTCCACGGCGTCGCGCTCGCGGTAGAGCAGCGTGTCGCCGTCGAGTCGTGCGACGGTGCTCACCTCCACCGTCGCGGCCGGCTCGTCGTCGCGCAGCAGCGTCCGGGTGCCCTTGCGCTGCCCGAAGCCCTCGACCTCTCTGCGGGCGAGCCAGCTGCGCCGGTCGCGGGGGAGGCGGTGGCGTTTGAGCAGGCCACGGCTGATGTAGGCGTAGACCGTGCTCTGCTTGACCCCGAGGATGTCGGCGGCCTCGGCGATGGACAGCACCTCCGTGTCGGTGCTCACGTGTGGTGACCCCTCCTCCTGCGCGGACTTCGGCTCGCGGCAAGTCTAGTGACCGCGAATCCTTGTCACGGAACAGAAACATCGGGTTGACAAGCGATTCGGACCGGAACTACCTTCGCGTCGTTCTCGTCAATGTTGATGCTCAATGTTGATTGTATTGATTTTCGAGGTGGAGCGCCAGTGCAGGTTCACGACATCGCCGTCATCCGCGGGGACGGGATCGGCCCCGAGCTGGTCGACGCCGCGCTCACCGTGCTGGGCGCGGTGACCGGCCGGGGTGGCTTCGAGCTGCGCTACACCGACGTCGACGCGGGCGCCGACACCTACCGCCGGACCGGCGTGGCCTGCTCGCCCGAGGACCTGGAGTACCTGCGCACCGGCGTCGCGGCCACGCTGAAGGGCCCGGTCGGGCTGCCCGACGTGCGCTTCCCCGACGGCACCGAGGCCGGCCTGCTCGGCGGCATCCTGCGCATCGGGCTCGACGCGTACGCCAACGTCCGCCCCGCGCTGCTGCTGCCCGGCGTCACGTCGGCACTCGGCGGGGTGAAAGCGGGCGGCATCGACTACGTGATCGTCCGCGAGAACACCGAGGGCCTGTACGCCTCGCGCGGCAAGGGCGTCGGCAACCGCTGGGCCGTCTCGGACACGCTCATGGCCACCCGGGAGGGCACACTGCGCATCTGCCGCCGCGCGTTCGAGCTCGCGGCCGCGCGCGGCGGCGCCCCCGGTGACGGCAAGCACCGCGTGACCTGCGTGGACAAGAGCAACGTGCTGCGCAGCCACGCGTTGTTCCGCGAGATCTTCTTCGAGGTCGCCGCCGAGTACCCGGACATCGAGACCGAGGTCCTCTACGCCGACGCCGCCGCGCAGGCGCTCGTGCTGCGGCCCGGCGACTTCGACGTGCTGGTGATGGAGAACTTCCTCGGCGACGTGCTGAGCGACCTCGGCGGCGCGACCGTCGGCGGCATCTCGCTGTGCGGCTCCGGCAACATCGGCGACGTCAGCGCGTACTTCGAGCCCATCCACGGCAGCGCGCCCTCGATCGCCGGGAAGGGGCTGGCGAACCCGATCGGGCAGATCCTCGCCGCGGCGATGATGCTCGACCACCTCCACCACACCGCCGAAGGCGACCTCGTGCGCGCGGCCGTCGCCGGTGCCCTCGAGGCCGGCGACATCACGCTCCGGCCCGACGGTTCGGCGGCGGGCGGCCCCCAGGCCGTCGCCGAAGCCGTGGCGGCCCGCATTTCCCCGTCTCGCTGAGAGAACCGGTCCCGATGAAGAGAACGGAAAACCCCGACATGAACACCGAGCTCGAGTTCACCGGCGCCCGCCGGCGCCGCATCATCATCGCGGCGTCGGCCGGGAACTTCGCCGAGTGGTACGACTGGGGCGTCTACGGCGTCGTCGCCACGATCATCGCCGCGAAGTTCTTCCCCGGCAACGATCCCGCGGTCGCGCTCCTCAACACCTACGCCGTGTTCGCGCTCGGCTACATCGCCCGCCCCATCGGCGGCATCTTCTTCGGCTGGATCGGCGACAAGTACGGCCGCCGCCGAGCGCTGTCGATCTCGATCCTGTTCACCTGCTTCGGCACCGCGCTCATGGGTGTGCTGCCGACGTACAAGCAGATCGGCCTGCTCGCGCCGATCCTGTTGCTCGTGTGCCGGCTCGCGCAGTCGATGGGCGCCGGTGGTGAGTACGCGAGCGCGATCAGCTTCGTGTTCGAGCACAGCCCCGCCGGCCGGCGCGCCCGTAACGTGAGCTCGCTGATCGCCACCACGTTCATCGGCATCCTGTGCGGCTCGCTGCTGGCCCGCGTGTTCTCGAGCTTCCTGACCAAGGACGAGTACCAGACGTTCGGCTGGCGCATCCTGTTCCTGGTCGGCCTGCCGCTCGCCGCGTTCGGCGTGTACCTGCGCTCGAAGGTCGAGGAAAGCCCGGAGTTCGAGATGCTGGCCAAGGCTCGTGCGAAGGCGAAGGAGACGGCCACGCCGCTGCGCGACGCCCTGCGCCTGCACTGGGTGCCCATCGTCATCTTCATCGTCTGCACCGCCAGCTACGCGCTGCTGAGCACCACCATCACGTCGTTCCTGACCACCTTCCTCATCAACGTCGGCAAGCTCGACAGCACCGAGGCCTACAACGCGACCATCGTGAGCAACGTGCTGGTCATCGCCGGCTCGCTCGTGATGGGCCCGGTCGCGGACAAGATCGGGCTGCGCAAGGCGCTGAGCCTGTGCGGGCTCGTGGTCGCGATCCTCGCGGTGCCGTCGCTCGCGCTCGCGGCCGGCGGCGGGGTCGGCGCGTTCACCGGCGGTGCCCTGATCGGCGCCTGCAAGGGTGTGCTCGCGCTGCCGGCGCTGCTGGCGATCAGCCAGATCTTCCCCACGGCCGTGCGCGTCACCGCGGGCGCGCTCGCCTACAACGTGGCCCAGGCCGTGTTCGGCGGCACCGGCCCGATCATCGGCGTGTGGCTCAACGACGTGACCGGCGGGCCGTACGGCCTCGGGGTGTACCTGGCCGCGCTCGGCCTGATCACGGCGGTCGTCGCGTTCTTCGCGCGGCGCACGTTCGACCACGACGAGGCGACGGTCCCGGCGACCGGCGCGGTGTCGCCGGAGGTGCGGTGAAGATCCTCCCGCTGACCCAGGGGTACCCGGGCAAGAGCACGCAGCACGGCGGCCTCGGCTGGAGCAGCGTCACGCTCGTGCGCCACGACGACCGGCTGATCCTGGCCGACACCGGCTCGTTCGGGATGCGGTCGATGCTCGCGCGGCGGCTCGCCGCCCACGGTGTCGCGCCGGATGAGGTCACCGACGTCCTGCTCACCCACGCGCACTACGACCACGCCGCGAACTACCTGCTGTTCCCGCGGGCCACCGTGTGGGTCGGCGCGGCCGAGCTGGAATGGGCGACGAGGCGGGAGCCGGCCTTCGACCCGCTGCCCGAGCTGTACGCGGCCGATTTGGCGAGCAACCCGCGGACCCGCCGCGTGGCGGGTGACGGTGAGATCCTGCCGGGCGTGGAGGCGTTCGCCACGCCCGGACACACCCCCGGTTCGACGGTCTACCGCGTCGGCGGATCCGTGCTCTTCAGCGGCGACGCCGCGAAGAACCGCGCGGAACTGCTGGGCGGCGATGTCGACATGACGCTCGACCGCGACCGCAGCCGCGCGTCCGTGCGCAAGATCCTCGACCTGTGGCGGGAGCAGCCGGACACGCTGCTCGTGCCCGGCCACGACGTGCCGATGCGCTGGCAGGACGGCCGTCCGTCCTACACGGACACCCGCAACGCCGGGATCCGTTCGTGGTTCGGCGAAGACCTCGCCGACACCACCGAGTTCGACCTCACCGAAGGAGAAGGAAACCGATGACCGGCGACACCCAGATCACCGCCGAGGAACTGCGCGGGCTCGCGGCCCGCGCGCTGGCGGGGAACGGGATGTCCGAAGAGGACTCCGCCCGGGTTGCCGACGTGCTGGTGCTCGCCGACCTCTTCGGGATCCGCACGCACGGCGTCGCGCGGATCCCGCAGTACCTCGACCGCGCCCGTGTGGGCGGGGTCGACCTGCACGCGAAGGTGACCGTCGAGCAGGTTGCGCCCGCGCTGTCGCGAGTGGACGGTGCGAACGGCATCGGTCCGCTCGTCGGGTCGCACGCGCTCGACGCGGCGCTGGCCGGCGCCCGCGCGACCGGCCTCGGCGCGGCTTTCGTCCGGGGCAGCAACCACTTCGGTCCCGTGATGCCCTACCTGTTCCGCGCCGCGGAGCAGGGGTTCGCCGCGATCATCGCGAGCAATGCGACCACGACGATCGCGCCGTGGGGCGGCCGCGAGGCCCGGCTGGGCAACAACCCGCTGGGCATCGGCGTGCCGGCGCCGGGCGGTGACCCGGTGCTGCTGGACATCGCCATGAGCGTGGCCGCGCGCGCCAAGATCCGCGCCGCCGAGGCGGCGGGGGAGCCCATTCCGGACACCTGGGCCACCGACCGCGACGGCAAGCCGACGACCGACCCGGCCGCCGCGCTGGAGGGCTTCCTGCAGCCGCTGGGCGGGCACAAGGGTTACGGGCTGTCGGTGATGGTCGACCTGTTCGCCGGCGTGCTCTCGGGAGCCGGCTACCTCACGCGCATCAGCTCGTGGAGCGTCGACCCCGACCGGCCGCAGAACCTCGGCCACGTGTTCTTCCTGATCGACGCGACGAAGCTCGTGCCCGGTCCCCAGCTGGGGGAGCGGATGGCCGATTTCGCGGACATCCTCCACACCACCCCGCCCGCCGACCCGGCCCAGCCGGTGCTGCTGCCGGGTGAGCTCGAGCTGGCGCGCTACCACCGGCAGCTGAGCGACGGCGTGCCCGTCGACGATGGGGTGCTCGCGCGGCTGTCCGAGTTCGCGGGCGCCGTGCGGTGACCGCCGTGCCGTCGGGTGCCTGCGACTGCCACGTGCACGTCTTCGACCCGCGCTTCCCGTACGCCGGCGACCGGGCCTACACGCCCGGCCCGGCGAGCGGGGAACAGCTGGACGAGCTGCACTGGCGGCTGGGTGTGAGCCGGGCCGTGCTCGTGCAGCCGAGCCCGTACGGCACGGACAACTCCTGCTTGCTCGACCAGCTGCGCATCCGCGGCGACCGCGCGCGCGGTGTCGTGGTGTTCGACCCGGCCGACGCGCCGCCGCTCGAGGAGTGGCACGCGCTGGGGGTGCGGGGCGCGCGCGTGAACCTGGCGACCTTTGCGGTCGACGACCCGGCGGTGGCGGTCGCGCCCCTGCGCGCGACCGCGTCGGTGATCGCGGACCTCGGCTGGCACCTGCAGGTGTTCACGTCGTTGCCGGTGGTCGAGGCGCTGGCGGACGACCTCGCGCGGCTGCCCGTGCCGGTCGTCCTCGACCACTTCGCCCTCGCGCCCGCCTCGGCGGGCCCCGGTCGGCTGTCCGTGCTGACCGACCTCCTGCGATCCGGTGCGGCGTACGTCAAGCTCTCTGCGCCGCACCGGATTTCCACCGCGGCCGACCACGCCGACGTCGAACCGCTGGTCGGCGCACTGGTCGCCGCCGCCGCAGACCGGCTGCTGTGGGGCACGGACTGGCCGCACACCGGTGGCCGTCCGCGCACCGCGGCGAACCGCCTGACGGTCGAGCCCTTCGAGCCGATCGACGACGCGCGCGCCGTCGCGCGGCTGCTGGAGTGGACCGGCCCGGAAGCGGGGCGGCGGATCCTCGTGGACAACCCGGCCGGGTTGTACGGCTTCTGAAACCGGGTGGCGTCCGTCTCAGTCCGCGGGCGCTCGTCCGGTTTGCGAGCTAAGTTGCGCGGAACAACTCAGTCTCGGGAGGAGCCGGTGAGCACGACGACCTTCGCCGCGGTGTCCGCGGTCAAGCGGCGGTCGCCGAACGGGTTCGACGCGGACATCAGCCCGCAGTGGACGATCGGGGGCAAGCCCAACGGCGGGTACCTGCTCGCGCTGGTCGGGCGCGCCGCCGTCGCCGACCGCGAGCACGCCGACGTCCTGGCCGCGAGCGCGCACTACCTGCGCTCGCCCGACCCGGGCCCGGCCGAGGTCGAGGTCGAGACCCTGCGCACGGGCCGCGCCGCCAGCCAGGTCCGCGGCCGGCTCCGCCAGGACGGCAAGACGTGCGTGGAAGCGCTGTTCACCGTCGGCACCCTGGTTCCCGGCGCCGCGCACTGGCAGGACGGCCTCCCCGCGGCGCCGCTCGCCGCCGACGCGACGTTCCGCGTGCCGAGCACCACGCCGGTCGGCGTACCCGTCGCCATCATGGACGAGATCGATGTCCGCTTCGACGCCGAGAGCGCCCGTGTCTTCACCGCCGGCCCCTCCGGCCACGGCGAACTCCGCGGGACCCTGACCCTCCCCGGCGGCGAACCCTTCGCCCCGGTCAGCCTGCTCTTCGCCGTCGACGCCTTCCCACCGGCGACCTTCGACATCGCCCCCACGGGCTGGGTCCCGACCCTCGAACTGACGGTCTACGTCCGCGCCCGTCCGGCCCCGGGCCCGCTGCGCGTCCTGCACCGGGCCCACCTCATCACCGACAGCCGCGCCGACGAGTCCTGCCACGTCTGGGACAGCGCCGGCACGCTGGTCGCCCAGGCCACCCAGCTCGCCGGCATCCGCCTCGGCTGAGGCTTCCGGCCGATCGGCGCTGCACCGTTCGGCTGCCGGGAAGACGACGTCCGGACCAGCCGCAAGGCCCTGCTCGTGTGGTGACAGGGAAGGTCGCCGACAGGGGAGGGAAAACGGTGCCCATCTGGGCCGGACGCCGTTCGATCAGGTTCGACGGCTGGAGCATCACGCTGAAGGCCGCGAAGAAGTCCGGCATCTTCGGCGCCACCGAAACCCGCAACACCCCGGTGCGCAGCCTGACTCCGGTGCCGTCGTCGAGACGGTGCCGCTGTTCGCGGACAAGTTGCCCGGCAACGTCTTCGAGTACGGCTACAGCGACGAAAAGCGCGTGAGCGAGTTCGTCGCCGCGGTGAAGCAGGTCCAGGGCTGAGGGAACGGGGGCGCTTCTCGCCCAGAAGCGCCCCCGGGGGGCGGCTCAGCCGAGCGACGCCGCGCGGGCGACGCTGTTCAGCAAGGACGAGTTCATCAGGAACTTCAGCTCCAGCGCGGGATCGTCGCCCAGTGCCGCGAGTTCCGCCAGCCGTTCCTTGCGCCGCACGGGGTCCTTCTCCTCCAGGCGGCGCTTGTTGGTCACCGTCTGCTGCTGGACGAACTCGATGTTCACCGTGCGGCGGCGGACGGTGTAGCGGTCCAGCACGGTCTCGTCACCGCTGCCGGCGAACTCGTGCAGGGAAGCGGCCAGCTCGACGGCGTCGTGGATGCCGCAGTTGAGGCCGAGGCCGCCGATGGGGTTGTTGACGTGCGCGGCGTCGCCGGCGAGGAAGACGCGCCCGGAGCGGAAGTCCTTCGCCACGCGCTGGTGCACGTTGTACAGCTTGCGGTGCACGAGCTGGTCCGCCGGGTTGGCCGACAGCGCCAGGCCCTCGAGCCGCGAACGCGCGCCTTCGTCGCCGACGGCTTCCTCGTCGGTTTCGCCGACGGTGGTGGGGAAGACCGCGCGCCAGCGGCCCTTGCCGTCGTCGCCGGCGACCTTGAAGAGGTTGACCCACTCACGCGGGTCGGCCCAGTAGTTGCGGTAGCTGCAGTCCAGTTCGGACTGGAAGTCGAACAGCGTGGTGAGCACGAGGAACCGCTCGGGCCACGTGTAGCCCTCGAACTCGATCCCGAGCGCCTTGCGCACGGTGCTGCGCCCGCCGTCGCTGCCGACGACGTAGTCCGCGGTGATCGGGCCCTCGGCAGTGTGCACCGTGGCGGAGTCCGCGGTCTGCGTCACGCCCGTGACGCCGGCGCCGAACCGGACGTCCATTCCGGACAGCCGCTCCAGCACCATCTTCACGATCTTGTGCTGCTCGATCTGGACCACGAACGGGTAGGGGGTCACATCGCGCAGCACGTCGTGGTCCAGCCGCGTGATGAGCGAGCGCTCGGGCCGGTCCCAGAAGTCGAAGTACCGCGCGACGAGCCCCCGCTGGACCACTTCGTCCATCAGGCCCAGCTCACCGAGCATCGCGAGGGTCGAGGGGTGCACCGTCGCCGCGCGCGGGGCGTCCTCGACCGCCTGCTCCGCTTCCAGCAGCGTCACGTCGAACCCCCGCCGGGCGGCCGCGAGCGCGAACACCGCGCCCACCGGACCCGCACCCACGACCAGAACACGCTGTCCCATTGCTGTCTTTTCCCCTTTCAGCCGAGTTTCGCGAGCCAGCCGGCCACGGTGTCCACAAGCGACTCCGAGGAGCCGTCGAAGCGGTGTCCCTCCGTGCCTTCCGGCGACGGCAGCGACACCGACGTGACCGACGGCGACAGCCCGTGCTCGAGCGCCGCCTCCAGCCAGCCCGGCTCGAAGTCGTGGATCACGGTGTCGTGCTCGTCGCGCAGCATGAGGATCGGGTTCGGCACGCGCGCGACCCAGTCGAGGCTGCGCGCACCCGCGATCCCGGTGCGCCGGTAGGTCAGGAAGTGCTGTGCCGTCACGGGAACCGAGCGCCCGCCGAGCCAGGACATCTCCGTCGACAGCGTGCGCCCGAAGTCGCCGGCCCGCACGGCCGCCACCGCTTCCTCGGTGAGCGCGCGGTAGGTCGCCTCGTCGTTGATGAGCAGGTGCCGCGACTTCCACGGCAGGTCCGCGAACATGCCCGTCAGCACGACACCGGCAGTGGTCTCGTGCCAGTGCGTCGCGGCGAACAGTGAGACCTGCGACGTGCCGAGGCTGTGCCCGTGCAGCACGATCTTCGAGTACCCGAGTGCGCGCGCGGTCCAGTACGCGGCCTCGACGTCGCGCACCGTGGCGTAGTAGTTGTCCGTGTTCACGGCCTCGCCCGACTGGCGGGTGTTGATCGCCAGCACCGGCACGCCGCGAGCGCTCAGCCCCAGCGCCAGCGTGCGCACCGGCCGGCTGCCGATGCTGCCGCCGCTGCCGTGCACGCTCAGCACGAGTGGCGCGTCCGGCAGCGGCTCGGCCGGCACCAGGTGCGCGGCCGGCCCGCTGCGGCCGTCGAGGGAGGTGATCTCGTAGTACTGCAGCGACACGCCTTCGGGGGCGTGGAAGTCGTGCAGCGACGAGGGGGCTTCGGCGAGGCGGTAGGTCACCGCCGCGGCCACGGAGTCCGTTGTGGACAAGTCAGTTGCTCCTGTCACTTCGAGCCGGAGTAGACGAGTTTGCTGTAGTCGACGGTGCCGCCGAACCCGCCGAACTGCTTCATGGCGTCGCCCCAGATCTTGAGGTCACCCTCCGACACCTCGGTGGTGAACTCGCCCAGCGGCGACTTCTTGGCCTGTTCGGCGGTCACCTTCGTGTAGGCGGCCGACGCCGCGTACGCCCCGTCGGTGTTGCCCTTGATCCACTGCGCCGCGTCCTGGATCGCCGCCTTGAACCCGTCGGCGAGCTGGGGGTTCGCCTGCGTCCAGTCCTTCGTCGCGACCCAGTAGGTGCCGCCGAGGTAGTTGGGGCTCAGCGCCCGCTCCGGATCGCCGAGGCTGCGCATCCCGGCCTGCTTGCCGACGGTGATGAACGGGTTGATCACCTCGACGGCGTCGACCTGGCCGGCCTTGAGCTCGTCGATCATGTTCGGCGTCGGCACCTGCACGAACTGCTCCGCGGCCGGGTCCACGCCGTTCTTCGACAGCCACGCCTTGGTCGCGATGTTGATGTTGCCGGTCAGCGTCGGCGAGCCGATCCGCTTGCCGCGCAACTGCTTCACGTCGGTGATGTCCGGGCGCACGAAGATCT
The DNA here is from genome assembly GCF_016889705.1 of Amycolatopsis sp. FDAARGOS 1241. Classification (NCBI taxonomy): domain Bacteria; kingdom Bacillati; phylum Actinomycetota; class Actinomycetes; order Pseudonocardiales; family Pseudonocardiaceae; genus Amycolatopsis; species Amycolatopsis sp. FDAARGOS 1241. The sequence continues at coordinate 5,930,467 of NZ_CP069526.1, read as the reverse complement.
GCACGCTCTGGTCTTCGGGGGAGTCGCCGTTGTTGCCCGACACGGCAACCAGCGGCACACCGGACGACGACGCGCGCAGCATGATCGGCGCGACGCTGAAGCCGAGGTCGTACTGCTTGCCCAGCAGTGAGGGCACCAGTGTGATGTCGTTGAGCGTCGTCGTCTGCACGCCCTTGATGCCGTGCTTGGCGAAGAAGCCTTGCTGCTGCGCGACGAGAACGGCGAGCGAGTCGTTGGTGTTGTTCAGCGCCAGGCGGATCGTGCCGTCGCTCGAGGACGTGGAGCCGCTGGAACCGCTGCAGGCGGAAAGGGCGAGCGCCCCGGCGAGCAGGGCCGTGGCCAGCGCGGTGATGCGGGTGCCCCTCATGACGCCTCCGTGGGATGGGGGTGGATTGGGGATCGTGTACTGGTTCACTATCCGAAGTAGTTGAGCAGAGACAGTAACTCAAGTTAGCTAATCGCTCAATGCTCCAGCTCAGGACCTTGGTAACAGCACTGTTAAGGCTGTATCGCAGACCAAAAAGCACTACTCAAGTCATTGACGTGTGGAAGGTAGACGCCCATCATGGCCAACGCCAGCCCTGAAGGAGGTCCCGAGCCCGTGACCGTAGAAGCCAGCGCACCGGCCACCGAGACGGCGGATGCGTTTTCGTGCAGCAAGCTGTTCGTCGAGTACCGCACCCGCGACCGGGTCCTGCGGGTGCTCGAGGACGTCGGATTCTCCTGCGCACAGGGGGAGTTCCTGAGCATCCTCGGTCCGTCCGGGACCGGGAAGACGACCCTGCTGCGGATCCTCGCCGGCCTCCTCGCGCCGGGTGAGGGTTCGTCCGTGCGGTTCCGCGGCGAGGAGATCACCGGCCCGCCGTCGGGGGTCGGCATCGTGTTCCAGAACTACGCCGCGTCGCTGCTGCAGTGGCGCACGGTGGAGCGCAACGTCGCGCTGGGGCTGGAAGGCCGCACCGGCAAAGCCGAACGCGAGGAGCGCGTGCGCGAAGCGCTCGAGCTGGTCGGCCTCGGCGATCGCGGGAAGGACTATCCCTGGCAGCTTTCGGGCGGCATGCAGCAGCGCGTGCAGATCGCGCGAGCGCTCGTGATGCGTCCCGAGGTGCTGCTGATGGACGAACCGTTCGGCGCGCTCGACGCGATGACCAAGGCGCAGCTGCAGGACGAGCTGCTCAAGGTCGCCGCCGTCACCGGCGCGACGGTCGTGTTCGTGACCCACGACATCGACGAAGCCGTGTACCTGTCCGACCGCGTGCTCGTGCTCGCTGGCCGGCCCGCGACGGTCGGGCGCGAGCTGGCCATCGACCTGCCGCGTCCGCGCGACCAGGTGGCGACGAAGGAGCTCCCGGCCTACCTCGCCGCGCGCCACCGCGTGTACGAGGCCTTGCGCGCCGAGTCGGAGACACCGCGCGTTTCGGAGACACGGTGAGGGCCGGGCGGCGGCTGGCCGGGTTCGTCGTCCCGGTCGTCGCGATCCTGCTGTGGCAGCTGGTGAAGTCGACCGGACTGCTGCCGTACGACAACATCCCGGCACCGTCGGACATCTGGTCGGCCACAGTGGACCTGATCACCTCCGGTGAGCTCGCCACCGACACCGGGCACACGCTCGCCGCGTGCCTCGGCGGCTGGGCGCTGGGGTCGGTGCTGGGCCTGCTGCTGGGGCTCCTGCTCGGGCTCGTCCGTCCGGCGTGGACCTACGGCATGGCCTCGGTGGAGGTCCTGCGCGCGCTGCCCGCGATCTCCTTCGTGCCGATCGTGGTGATCCTGCTGGCGCAGACGGTGGAGATGGAGATCGTGATCGCCGCCTGGGTCGCGATCTGGCCCGTGGCCATCAGCACGATCGACGGCGTGCGCGGGGTGAACCCGGTCCACCAGGACCTGGCGCGCAGCCTCGCTCTTTCGCCGGTCGCCAAGATCGTGAAGTTCGCACTGCCGACGGCGTTGCCGAAGATCGTCGTGGCGCTGCGGCTGAGCCTGTCGGCCGCGCTCGTGCTGGCCATCGTCGCCGAGATCGTCGGCGACCCGGCAGGCATCGGCTACGCGCTCGTGGAGCAGCAGCAGTCGCTGCGCCCGGCCGCGATGTTCTCCTACATCCTGCTGACCGGTGTGCTCGGCATCGTGCTCAACTTCGTTCTCGTGTGGGCGCTGCGGTTCGTACCGGGTGCCCGTCAAACCGCCCGGGGAGGCGACGATGCCGCGTAAAACCCGCAAGTCCGGGGTCGCGCCCCTGCGCGGCCTGTTGCCCCTGGCGCTGCTGCTGGTGCTGTGGCAGGTCGTCGGCGACAGCTCGAGCACCTTCTTCCCACCACCGTCGGCGTGGTTCACGCAGACCCTGCAGCTCACCTCCGGTGGGGCGCTGCTGACGGGGTTGCTCGCCACGCTCGAGACGTTCGTGCTGTCGCTGCTGGCCGCCACCGCGCTCGGCGCGGTGCTCGGCCTGCTGATCGGCCGCGTCCCGATCGCGGAACGGCTGCTCGGCCCGATCCTCGAGTACTTCCGGTTCCTCCCGGGTGTCGCGCTCGTGCCGCTGGCCGTGCTGATCGTGGGCTACACGGAGTCGATGAAGCTCTACGTCGTGGTGTTCGGCGCGCTGTGGCCCGTGCTGCTGCAGGTGCGTGCCTCGGCGAAGGAAGCCGACACCATCCTCTCCGACGTCGCCTCGAGCCTGCGGCTCGGGAAGTTCGCGGCGTTCCGCAAGATCCACCTGCCTTCGATCGTGCCCGGGCTGCTGCTCGGGGTGAAGATCGCCGCGCCGCTCACGCTGGTGCTGGTGCTGGTGGTCGAGATCAGCACGCAGGTGTCCGGGCTGGGCAAGCTGATGGAGACCGCGCAGCAGAACTTCCAGTCGGCGCAGGTTTACGGGCTCGTCGTCGTGGTCGGCCTCGTGGCGCTCGTGATCAACATGCTCGTGTCGGCCGTGGAGGGCTTCTTGCTGCGGTACCGCCCGCAGCACTGACGCACGGCGAAGGGTCTTCGGTCCGGTGTGGACACGCCCGGCCGAAGGCCCTTCGTCCTGTGCAGGGTCACCAATCTCGGACACGAGGTGCGCCACGCCCCGGTGTGGCCGTCGCAGAAGGCGGATGACCCCGCGGCGCCGATGAGCGAATACGCCTCCCGGGCCACGACGATGGTCTGCCTTATGAGGCGCGGTTACGGGTGCACGTGAGCGCGGCAGGCGGATTCTGAAGGTCCGCCCGCTGTCGATGACCATCCCCGGCACGCTCGCCCGGTGGCGGGAGTGGCGCGGTTCGACATCGACGGCCCGGCACACCGGGCCCCACGTGTGGCTTGACGACCCCCAAGCCCCTGATTTCGCCGGGAGGTTTGTGCTCAGCGGAGGCTGCACTCCCATTCTGCGCTGAGCCCGGAAACGTCAGTGGTGGTGCGCCTGCCGTCCGGCAGCGGAGAGCAGCAGCGCAAGCCGCGGGTCGGAGTCCAGCCCGAGGTAGAACGAGAACGTGGCCAGCGCGCCGAACTTGCCCTCGTCGGACAGCTGGCGCTGGAAGTGATTCACGTGGTGGTGCACTGCGTTGTCGATGTTGCGCAGCGCCTCGATGCCGGCCTCCGACGCGTGCACGGCGATCACCCGGCGGTCGTCGGGGATGCGGGCGCGGTGCACGAGCCCCTTCTCCTCGAGCTGGCGCACCAGCCGCGACGCGAGCGCCGGCGCGATGTCGAGGCGGTCGGCGACCTTGTTCACCGGCAGCGGGTCCTCGGCACCGAAGATCTGCAGCAGCGCCTGGTGCTGCAACGGTTGCAGTCCGCCGGCGATCGCCTGCTCGTCAAGCAGCCGGAGGATCTTGCGCAGCACGAACCGCGCGTGGGCGATCGCCTTGACGTGGTTGGCGAAGTCGAGGTCGCTCGCCGCGTGCGCGCCCTTCCCCCACAGGGCGAGTAGCTGGGCGGTCCCGTCCTCCACCGTGCTCCCCTCCGTGATGACATCTTCAGGTCATTGACCTGAGGACACTATATCAGGGGACGCTCACGATTCCGCGGCCGCGCGGATGGCTTCGGCGATGGCCGAGTCGGGGTCGAGCCCCACGTAGAAGGCGAAGATCGACAGCGCCGACAGGCGCTCGTCTTCGCGCAGCTGGTGCTGCAGGAATGCGACGTTGTGGTGCACCTCGTCGTCGATCTCGGCGAGCTTCTGCGCGCCGGCTTCCGTGGCGACGACGTTGGTGGCGCGGCGATCGCTCTCGGACGCCTCGCGCGTCACCAGGCCCATCTCCTCGAGGCGGCGCACCATGCGCGAAGCGAACGCCGCGGCCACGTCGAGCCGAGCCGCCAGTGTGCTGACGGTGATGCCGCGCGCCTCGTTGGACCCGTACACCTGCAGGAGCGCTTGGTGCAGCAGGGGTTCCAAGCCGTGGTGCTTCGCCTGGTCGTCGACGATCCGCAGCACGCGACGCGTGACGTAGCGCGCGTCGGCGATGTTCTTCACGTAAGCCTGGAACTCGCGGCTGCGCTTGGCGTCGCCGATGTCGGCCCACTTGGTGTAGGCGCGCATTGCGTCGTTCATGGGACTGAGTTTCCTCTCGGGCGAGCGCGGCGGCGAGCGGACGCGGCGATCATACGTGGCACAGTTTTAGTTGACTAAAGTCAGGTATTATTGTTAGCCTTCTGGTCCAGGAGGTCACCCATGGCTCTGCATTCCGCGGACAGTGATCCCAGCGGGTTCAAGGCGGCTCTCGGCTCGTTCGCGTCGAGCGTCAACGTCATCACCCTCTGGGACGCGGCGGGCCGGCCGATCGGCATGACGGCCACCGCCTTCTCGTCGGTGTCGGTCGATCCGCTGCTGATCCTGGTCTGCGTCAACCGGTCCACCCGCACCTACGAGCGCATCGCCGAAACACGCCGCTTCGGCGTGAACATCCTCGGCTCGCCCGCCCGCGAGATCTCGGACCACTGCGCGCGCCCGGGCGCCGACAAGGCCCTGCCGGCGGAGTGGCTCACGCGGCGGGAGGGCTGGCACAGCCCCGCCCTCTCGGGGGCACTGGCGTTCCTGGACTGCGAGATCGACCAGGACGTCGAAGCGGGCACGCACGCCGTGCTCATCGCCACCGTCGGCGGCATCGGGCTCAGCTCGGCGCTGCCACACCATGAACCGCTCGTGCACTTCCGGGGCAGCTACCGGCAGTTGCAGGCGGGGATCCACCACCCGCGGCCCCGGCCGCTACCGATCGCACTGGAGGAATCGGCGTGACGCGTTCCGGTAAGGACTACGTCGAAGGACTGCGCGACAACCGGCGGGTGTTCGTCGACGGCGAATACGTCTCCGATGTCGCCTCGCACCCCGCGTTCAAGGGGGCCGTCGAGTCCATCGCGCGCGTGTACGACATGGCGCACGACCCCGCCAACGCGGCGGAGATGACGTTCCCGTCGCCCGTCACGGGAGCGCCGGTGAACCTGTCGTACCTCATCCCGCGCGGTGAGGACGACCTGCGCCGCCGCCGCGTGGCACTGCGGAAGACGGCCGAGGCCACGTTCGGCCTCATGGGCCGCGGCCCGGAGCACGTCGCCGGGTTCCTCGCCGGCTGGGCGGGCCGCTCCGACGTCTTCGCGGCCGGCGGGCAGCGCTTCGCCGACAACGTCACGCGCTTCTACGAATACGTGCGCGACAACGACCTGTACTGCTCGTACGCGATCGTGCCGCCGCAGATCGACCGCAGCAAGCCCGCGCACCAGCAGGCCGACCCGCACCTGTACGCGGGGGTCAAGGAGGAGCGCGAAGACGGCATCGTGGTCGCCGGCGCGCAGATGCTCGGCACCGGTGCCGCGATCTCCGACTACCTGGTGCTCAGCTGCATCGTGCCGCTTCAGCCGGGTGACGAGGACCAGGCGATCTCCGTCGCCGTCCCGATCGGCGCCGAGGGCCTGAAGATCTACTCGCGGCGCAGCTACGCCGAAGCCGCCACGAGCGTGTACGACTACCCGCTCGCCAGCCGCTTCGACGAGACCGACTCGCTGATCGTGTTCGACGACGTCTTCGTGCCGTGGGAGCACGTGTTCGTGTTCCGCGACCGGCAGATCACGAGCGACCAGTGGAGCCGCACGCCCGCGCACCTGCTGGGCAACAACCAGGCCCAGATCCGCTTCTCCGTGAAGCTGGACCTGCTGGCGGGCCTCGCGCTGCGGGTCGCGCGCATGAACGGCTCGGACAAGTTCCCGCCGGTGCGCGGGGTGCTCGGTGAGCTGGCCGCTCACGCGGCGATGGTGGCGGGGCTCGTGTACGCGCAGGAACAGCACTGCGAGGTCGACGAGAAGGGCGTGGCCTGGCCGGGTCGTGAGGAGTGCTACGCGACGATGACGCTGCAGTCGGACTTCTACCCGAAGCTGCTGCACCTCGTCCGCGACCTCGTGGGCGGTGGCGTGATCCAGCTGCCGTCGTCGGCCGGTGACTTCGCGAACCCCGAAGCGCGCGCCGACTTCGAGCGCTACGTGCAGTCGCCCGGTCACCCGACCGTCGAACGCGTGAAGCTGCTGAAGCTGGTGTGGGACCTCATCGGCTCGGAGTTCGCGAGCCGGCACCAGCAGTACGAGATGTTCTACGCCGGGGCGCCGTTCCTGGTGAAGTCGCGCATGAGCCAGATCTACGACTTCGCCCGCGCCGAGGCGCTCGTGGACGGCGCGCTCGCCGGCTACGACCTCGACGGCCGCACGGAGACCGTGCAGGCCTGAGCGGGGCCCCGCGCGGGGCACACGGACAGCGGGGCGCCCGGCGAACGCCGGGCGCCCCGTTTCCACGTGCGCGGACGAAGATGCGGCGGCGGGTGTCGGGCGCGCACACGAGAAAGGGCGCCCGGTCGGCACCGGGCGCCCTGTCCGCTGTGGACGGTTCAGCTCGTGCGGTAGCGCACCTCGAAAGTCAGGCAGCCTTCCTCACTCGTCCACGGGCCGTGCTCCATGCCCGGCGGGCGGCAGGCGTAGTCGCCGGCGGAGAAGGTCTCGCCGAGCCGCGTGTCGGTGAAGGAGCCCTCGAGGATGTAGACTTCTTCCCAGAAGTCGTGCACCTGCACGCCGTTCGGGGTGGTGTCGGTGCCGGGCTCGAAGCGCAGCATGCGGGTCGCGACGCCGGTGTCGCCGTCGGCCGCGAGGATGCGCTCGGTCAGCTGCGGCACGACACCCGCGCACGGGGTGAACTCGACCGTCTTGGTGGGGAAGAACTCGTGTTCCGGCTTGGCCATGGGGTTTCTCTCTCTCCGGTTCTGGGGTCAGGACACCGAGTAGGTGTGCGTGAGCTCGGGACCGCCGGGCAGTGCCAGCGACAGTGTCCAGTCGCGGCCCGGCACGAACTTGCCGTCGATCAGCGTGAGGGTGCCGCAGAACATGACCAGGTCGCGCGAGTCCGAACCCGGGTGCAGCGCCAGCACGTCGGTCGGGATGCGCAAGGCGCTGAGCGGACCGTGCTGGTAACGCACGCCGTCCACAGTGGATTCGGCGACGATCGCGTCCCAGTCGGGGTTCTCCACGGGCACCACGGTGGCGCCGAGCGGCTTGGGGCACGCGGCCTTCGAGTCCTTGACGCTGGAGGTCTCGATGTCGCGGTCGGTGTGGTCGGAGCCCACCGTGAGGTACAGCTTGCCGCCGGCGCGCACGAGCACGGGCTCGACCTCGCCGGAGGTGTTGGTGCCCGACACGGAGATCGTCGCGGCCTGCGTCGCCAGCGCCGCCTCGAGCTCGTAGAACGCCGGGACGGAGTCGGGCGGCGGCACGCCGATGGCGGCGAGCTCGTCGATGTGGTGCTTCACAGCGGCCTCGTCGCGGCCGGTGTACCCGGCGACCACGAGGTCGAAGTCGGTGACCGTGACGGTTTCGCCCGTTCCGGCCACGGTGAAGGTGAGTGCGGTCATGCGTGCGCTCCTCGGTTGGTCAGGTCCTGGTAGCTGGGGAGCCGGTCGCCGAGCACGGGGAACTGCTCGCGCGTGGCCGGGACGACGCCGGGGTCGGCCTCGCACCACGTGATGCCCTCTTCGGTGCCGGCCTCGGCGAGCACGGTGCCCCACGGGTCGACGACGCGGCTGTGCCCGCCGAGCTCGACCCCGCCCTGGCTGCCGGTGGCGTTGCACGCCACCACGAGCACCTGGTCCTCCACGGCGCGGGCCGTGGTGAACAGCTGCCAGTGGGCCAGGCGCGCCGCAGGCCACGCGGCGGGCACGATCACGATCTCGGCGCCGGCGTCGACGAGGCAGCGCCACAGCTCGGGGAAGCGCAGGTCGTAGCACGTGGTGCCGGCGACCGGGCCGAACGGCGTGGCCACGGCGGACACGTGGTCACCGGGCTTGAGCAGCTGCGCTTCCTTCGACTGGTAGCCGAAGACGTGCACCTTGCTGTAGCTGTGCACGAGCTCGCCGGCCGGGTCGAACAGCACGGCGGTGTTGCGCAGCGCGCCGTCGGGCAGCCGCTCGACGAAGCTGCCACCGTGCAGGTACGCGCCGGTCTCGCGGGCGAGCTCACCGAGGCGGGTCACCGACGGGCCGTCGGCCGGTTCGGCGTCGCGTGCGTAGTCGTCGAACGCGAAGTAGCCGGTCGCCCACAGCTCGGGCAGGACGATCAGGTCGGCCGCGGCCGCCGAGCGGACGAGCCCGGCCACCCGGTCGAACCGGGCGGCGACGGGCTCGTCCTGCGGGCTCGCGATCTGGACGAGCGCGATCCTCACGAGGTCTGCCACAGGTCGCGCGCGGCCGCGGCGACCATGTCGTCGTACGTGAGGTCGCGCTCGGTCAGCCCGGTCGCGCGGGCGAACCCGGCGAGCCCGGCCGCGGCCTCGGGCGAGATGGCGGGCTCGTAGAACGGCCCGTCACGTTCGATCAGGCCCGCGATGAGCCCGGCTTCCATCTCGGGGAACAGCGCGGTGCCGACCTTGGTGGCCAGCGACGGGTCGCGCCGCAGCTCGCGCTGCGCCCGCAGCACGCCGCGGGTGACGGCGGCGGTCTCATCCGGCCGCTCGGCCGCCGTCCGGCCCGTCGTCATCAGCGCCGGGAAGGTGTACAGCGCGGCTTCGCCACCGTCGCGGCGGGCGTCCACCACGACCTTGCCGACTCCGCGCCGCACCGCGACCTCGGTGCCCATCCCGTTGGCCCAGAAGGCGTCGATCTTGCCGTCGGCCAGGGCCTGGGCGGCGGTGACGCCGAAGGAGACGTCACCAGCGACCCCGGCCACGGGCGCGATGGTGACGCCCGCACCGGTCAGGTCCGTGCCCGCCGCCTCGAGCAGCCGGCGCAGGCCGAGATCGGGGCCGGGCGCGGCCCCGATCCGGATGTCCCGCAGCTTCCCGAGGTCCTCGCGGGTGATGTCGAGATCGGGCCGCACCACGAGGAACCAGTACATGTTCTGCGCGAGCGCGGCCAGCAGCTTCTGGTCGCCCCAGGCGGGGTCCGCGTAGAGCGGGGCGTGGGCGCAACCGGCGAGGAAGTCGATCTGCCCGTCGCGAAGAGCAACCGCAGCGTCGGTGACGGGGAAGAGGAGTTCGAGCTCCACGTCGAGTCCCTCGTCGCGAAGGAATCCCAGCTCCACCGCGGCGATCGCGGGGAAGTAGGAGTTCGAGACGAGGTCGGGCACGGCAAGGCGCATGGCGGCCTTCCTGGTCAAGAAATTAACAGTACTCAAGTAATGTACTTAGCTTAGTATTTAGGGTCAAGCTGGCGGGTCATGGCGGCCGGCTGGGGTGTTCGAACGGCCCTCAGCACCACCACTGTGATCGAGCACAGCACAGCCGGCACGGCGAAGACCAGGAAGTACACCGGGAAGGGCAGCGAAGCGGCGAGCAGGTACCCGCCGATGAGCGGCCCGAGCAGGCCGCCGAGCCTGCCGATGCCCAGCGCCCAGCCGAGGCCGGTGGCGCGGGCCTCCGGACCGTAGGTCGCCATGACGAGAGTGTGGACCACGTTCTGGCCGCCGATGATGAACGCGCCGGCCAGCGCGTTGAGCAGGTACAGCGCGACCACGGACGTGGCGAACCCGAACAGCACCAGGCACACGCCGCCGGCGGCGAACGCGATGGCGAGGGCCGCGTACTGGTTCATGCGGTCGAGCACCCAGCCGAGCACGAACCCGCCGAGGGTGGCAGCGGCCGCCTGCTCGATCGCATACGAGTAACTGCCGACCAGGGACAGGCCGTGCTTGACGAGCAGCGACACCATCCAGAAGTCGAGTGCGTACACGACGAACTGCAGGAACAAGTACAGCAGGGAGATGGTGAGGGTGGAGTTGCGGTAGCGCGCCGTCCACAGAGTGCGCAGCTGGATCTGCCCGTCCTTGGTGCGCGGACCGGTGAAGAACTCGGCGGGGTCGGCGGCCTGTGCGGCCGGCCAGATCGCCGGGTAGACCTTTTTGACGGTGGCGAGGGCTTCGTCGTACCGGCTGCGCGTGGCGAGGAACTGCGGGGTTTCCGGAACGAACCAGGCGATCAGGGCCGCGACGACCAGTGCCGCGTAGGAGAGGTGGAACAGCGGCCGCCAGCCGAAGCTCGGCACCAGCAGCGTCGCCGCGACGGCGGCGAGCACGAAGCCGAACGTGAAGCAGCCCGCCGACACGGCGATCATGCGACCGCGGCGCCGGACGGGCACGTATTCGCCGAGCATCGCGATCGTCGCGGGCAGCACGCCGCCCATGCCGATGGCGGCGCAGAACCGCAGGACCGCGAATTGGGTGTAGTCGCCGGCGAACCCGGCCGTGCCCATGAAGACGGCGAACACGGACACGCCCAGCACGAGCATGCGCTTGCGCCCGAAGCGGTCGCCGAGCGCGCCGAGCCCGACGGCGCCGATGAAGAGGCCGACGAACGTGAACGACGCGAGCAGGCCCGCCTGGACGGGGGAGATGTGCCACTCGGCGACGATCTTCGGCAGCGCGTAGGCCAGGGCCTGCAGGTCGTAGCCGTCGAAGATCACCGCGGCGCCGCCGATCGCGGCGATCGCGAGGACCCGGGACGTCAGGGGGGTCTCGGTGAGACAGTGGTCGAACGTGGCAGCGGGTCGCATCCGCGCTCCTCGGCCCGGGCGGCACCAGCACACGACACATCACCGTGTGGGGGACAGGTGCCGCGGGTGGACAGGATTTATTTAACTTTAGTACCTGACTTGACAGCCATAAATGATGCGGGAGACGATAGGTCGAGCCCGACCGGGTGTCAACGCCGAACAGGGGAGCCGCCCGGATGATGCGGAACCGAGACGCACGGAACCCCAGTGCCGGCAAGGAAAACCGTACTCCGGCACCGGTGTGGCGGAGACGGTTTCGAGGTCCTTCGCACGTTTGTTAACGGCTCCGGTAACACGGAGTCCGTGAGTTTTTCCCGCTGACGAAAGAGGAACGGTGACGAGCGCGAACGAGTACCCCTACGGCGACCTCCGCGAGTACCTGGCCGAACTGGACCGCCGCGGCCTGCTGGTGCGGGTGACCCGGCCCGTCGACAAGGACACGGAGCTGGTTCCGTTGGTGCGCCTGCAGTTTCGCGGGCTGCCGGAGGCCGAGCGCAAGGCGTTCCTCTTCGAGAACGTGACGGACGGGTCGGGGCGCAGCTTCGAGGGCACCGTGGTGATGGGCGCCTTCGCTTCGTCGCGCGCCGTGTACACCACGGCGCTGGCCGCCAAGCCGGACGAGGTCGCCGGCCGCTGGGCGGCCGCGCTCGCCAACCCCGTGGAACCCGTCGTGGTCGAGACGGGACCGTGCAAGGAGAACGTCCTCACCGGACAGTCCCTCCTGGACTTCCGCGGCGTCGACGGCTTCCCGCACCCGATCTCGACGCCCGGCTTCGACCCGGCGCCGTTCCTCACCGCGCCGTACTGGATCACGAAGGACCCGGAAGACGGCACGTACAACGTCGGCATCTACCGCGGCATGGTCAAGGGGCCCGACCGCATCGGCCTGCAGATGGACACGCCCACGCAGCACATCGCGATCCACCTCGCCAAGGCCCGCCGCCTCGGCAAGAAACTCGAAGCCGCGGTCGTCCTCGGCGCCGTGCCCGCGGTCGGGTTCGCCGGCGCGCAGAAGATCCCGTTCGGCGTCAGCGAGTACGCCGTGGCGGGCGGGTTGATGGGCCGGCCGCTCGAAGTGGTGCGCTGCGAGATCGTGGACCTCGAGGTGCCCGCGCACGCGGAGATCGTGCTCGAAGGTGAGATCGACCCGGAGCACCTCGAACCGGAGGGTCCGTTCGGCGAGGCGAGCGGGTACATGGGCCCGCAGACGACCTCGCCGGTGTTCCGGATCCGCTGCATCACGCACCGCACGGCGCCGGTCGTGCAGGCGTTCATCAGCGAGTTCCCGCCGAGCGAGTCGACGCTGATGCGCAAGATCGCCTTCGAGAACGTGTACCTGCGTTTCCTCAAGCAGGCGTGCAACATCAACGCGGTGCAGCGCTTCGTCACGCACGAGAGCGGCACCTGCAACATGTTCTTCGTGATCCAGCTGAAGAACCCGACGCCGGGCCAGGCGCGGCAGGCGCTCTACGCCGCGTCCGGGTACGAGGCTTCGATGGGCAAGACGATCATCGCCGTGGACGACGACGTCGACCCCGAGGACCTCAACGCGGTGGCGTGGGCGATGAGCTTCCGCATGCAGCCCGCGCGCGACGTCACCGTCCTGCCGGGCAAGCTGCCGCGGCTCGACCCGTCGGCGGCCGAGGACGGCAGCTTGTCTTCGGCGCTGCTGATCGACGCCACGCGCAAGCGGCCGTACCCGCCGACGTCCTTGCCCGCCAAGGAGTTCATGGAGCGCGCGCAGGACTTGTGGCAGGAGCTGGGGCTGCCGGAGCTGACCCTGGCCGAACCGTGGCACGGCTACGAACTGGGCGCCTGGTCCGACGCCGACCGCCAGGCGGCGGCCGACGCCGCACGGGGGCGCTACGCCGGTTCGTGACCGTCCACTGTGGTGCCGGCGGACTCGGTGGACTCAGCCGGTGACGTCGTAGAGCTCCACGGTCCGCTCGTCCAGCAGCGGCACGATGCCTTCGAGCACGAGCCGCTTGAAGTGCTCCGTCTCGCGGTGCTCGGCGAACGCCTCCCGCGAGACGTAGCGCTCGAGCAGCACGAGCGAGCGCGGGTCGTCGAACGAGCGGTACACGTCGAACGACACGTTGCCCGGCTCCGTGCGCGCGGCCTTCGCGAGCTCGGGCACGAGCGCCGCGACGGCGTCCTCCTGGCCGGCGGACACGGTGTAGCGGGCGATCACCTGCAGCTGGGTCATGCTTCTCCTACTCCTCGGGTTTTCCTGAACTTCGTGACGTGGGCGAGGGCGCCGTGGAGCGCGTCCCGCAGGGCGGTGCCGTCGCTGGGGGCGCGGGTGAGCAGCGAACCGCCTTGATACGCGGCCGGCAGCACGCGGGCGAGGTGACCGGGGTCGGCTCGGGGCGCCGGCTCGCCGCGGTCGCGCATCGCCTGGAAGCCGCCGCGGAACAGCTCCGTCCACCGGTCGAAGCCGGCTCGCACCTCGTCGTGCCCGTCCAGCCCGGACTTGGCGAGCTCGGCCGCGAGCGCGCCGAACTCGTCGGGCCGGACGTGCTCGGCCCAGCTGCGCAGCCGGTCGAGGCTGTCCGGCTGCGCCCGGCGGTGGCCCGCCGGCGCCGTGCCCGCCCGCCACTCCAGCACGGCGCGCACCCACCCGGCTTTGTCCGGGAAGTAGTGCGCGAGCTGCGAACCGCTGACGCCGGCCCTGGCGCGCAGCTGCCCGTTGCCGGTGCCGTGCACCCCGCGCCCGGCGACCAGTTCCGCCGCCGCTTCGACGATGCGCGCCCGCGTCGCCTGTCCCTTCGGGGTCAGCCTGGGCGCGTCCACGGGCGGGACTGTAGTCCAGGTCTGGGCCTGGCGGTCCAGTGATGTGGCCTGCCTCGCTGCGGCCCCCGGTGACGCGAGGAGGTAAGCTGGGTTTTCGAACACCTGTTCCCCTGATCCGGGTGCAGGCCGGAACACGCTGTCTTCCCCGCGGCGCAACTCCACGCGAGCGAGGACGGTGCGGTGGACCAGCAGGACGGGCGAGGCGGCTTCAACAACCCGCTCATGCGGTGGGCTGAGCTGGAGCGGATCGCGGCGGGACGCGCGCCCGTGCGCGGCGACGGCGGGGACTCGCCCGCGTGGTCGCGCAAGCGGGAGGGCTACCGGCCGCCCAAGCGGCTTCAGCCGTGGGCCGACATCGAGTCCGACGAGCCGCGGGTGCCGTACGCGGAGCTGCACCTGCACTCGTACTTCTCGTTCCTCGACGGCGTCACGTCGCCCGAGGTGCTGGTGGAGGAGGCCGTGCGGCTGGGGCTCGACGCGCTCGTGCTCACCGACCGCGACGGCATGTACGGCGCGGTCCGCTTCGCCGAAGCGGCGCGGGAGATCGGCGTCCGCACGGGGTACGGCGCGGAGCTGTCGCTCGGCCTGCCGGCGCCGCAGGGCGGCGTGGCCGACCCGGCGGGCACGCACCTGCAGGTCATCGCACGTGACATCGACGGCTACCGGCGCCTGTGCTCGGTCATTTCGCGCGGGCAGCTGGCGGGGGAGAAGGGCCGTCCGGTGCTCGCGCTCGACGACGTCGCCGACGAGCTGCGCGGCCACGTCCTCGTGCTCAGCGGCTGCCGCAAGGGTGCCGTCCGCGGCGCGCTCGCCCGCGGCGACGACGCGGGCGCGGCCGCCGCGTTGAAGACGCTGGCCGACCGGTTCGGCCGGGACAACGTGGCCGTCGAACTGCTCGAGCAGGGCCTGCCGCTCGACGACGTCCACAACGACCTGCTTGCCGCGCTGGCCGGCGAGCTGAAGCTGCCGACCGTCGCGACCAACAACGTCCACTACGCGCGCCCCGAGCAGGCGCGCCACGCGGCCGCGGTCGCGGCGATCCGGGCGCGACGCTCCGTCGACGACCTGGAAGGCTGGCTGCCCGCCGACGGCACGGCGTTCCTGCGCAGTGGCGCCGAACAGGCCGGCCGCTTCGCGCGCTACCCGGGAGCGGTGCAGCGGGCGGCGTTGCTGGGCGTGGAATGCGCGTTCGACCTCGCGCTGGTCGCGCCGGAACTGCCGCCGTTCGGCGTGCCCGCCGCGTTCGCCGACGAGGACGACTTCCTGCGCCACCTCACGTTCGAGGGCGCCGCGCGGCGATACGGCAGCCGCGCGGACAACCCGAAGGCCTACGCGCAGCTCGACCACGAGCTCGACGTGATCCGCCGGCTCGGGTTCCCCGGCTACTTCCTGGTGGTGTGGGACATCGTGCGGTTCTGCCGTCAGGAGAACATCCTCGCGCAGGGCCGAGGCTCGGCCGCCAACTCCGCCGTCTGCTTCGCGCTGCAGATCAGCCACGCCGACCCGGTGAAGTGGAACCTGCTGTTCGAACGCTTCCTCGCCCCCGAACGCGACGGGCCGCCGGACATCGACGTCGACATCGAGTCCGACCGGCGCGAGGAAGTGATCCAGTACGTCTACGAGAAGCACGGCCGCTTCCACGCCGCGCAGGTCGCGAACGTGATCACCTACCGCGCGCGCTCGGCGATCCGCGACGCGGCGAAGGCGCTCGGCTACTCGCAGGGGCAGCAGGACGCGTTCGGCAAGCAGGTGGACCGCTGGTCGTCCGTCGCGAGCGGTTCGGCGCCGGGGGAGCGGGAAGGGCACGACATCCCCGAAGACGTGCTGGAGTGCGCCACCTGGCTCGAGGACACCCCGCGCCACCTCGGTGTGCACTCCGGTGGCATGGTGATCGCGAAGACGCCCGTGAGCGAGATCGTGCCCGTCGAGTGGGCGACGGCCGCCGACCGGTCGGTGCTGCAGTGGGACAAGGACGACTGCGCCGCGATCGGCCTGACGAAGTTCGACCTGCTCGGGCTGGGCATGCTCTCGGCGCTGCACTACACGATCGACCTCGTCGCCGAGCACCACGACGTCCACATCGGACTGCACGACCTCGACCTCGCGGACCCGTCGGTGTACGACATGCTCTGCGAAGCCGACGCGGTGGGAGTGTTCCAAGTCGAGTCCCGCGCGCAGCTCGGCACCCTGCCCCGCCTGCGGCCGCGGAAGTTCTACGACCTCGTGGTGGAGGTCGCGCTCATCCGGCCCGGCCCGATCCAGGGCGGTTCCGTGCACCCGTACATCCGGCGCCGGCGCGGGGAAGAGAAGTGGGAGCACGCGCACCCGCTGCTGGCGTCCGCTTTGGAGCGCACGCTCGGCGTGCCCCTGTTCCAGGAGCAGGTGATGCAGATGGCGCGCGACGTCGCCTCGTTCACCGCGGCCGAAGCCGACCAGCTGCGCCGGGCCATGGGGGCCAAGAGGTCCAGCGCCAAGATGCGCCGGCTCGCGGGCCGGTTCTTCGAAGGCGCCGCGGCCAACGGCGTGGCGCCCGAGCTGGCGGCCCGGATCTTCGAGCAGATCCACGCCTTCTCCGGCTACGGGTTCCCCGAGGCGCACTCGATGTCGTTCGCGCTGCTGGTGTACGCATCGGCGTGGTTCAAGCGCTACTACCCGGCCGCGTTCTGCGCCGGGCTGCTGCGCGCGCAGCCGATGGGGTTCTACAGTCCTCAGTCACTGGTCGCCGACGCCCGCCACCACGGCGTCCTCACCCGCTCACCCGACCTGAACCGGTCGTTGCCGCACGCGACGCTCGAGTCCTGTCCGGACAGCACCGGCGGCGTCGCGATCCGCCTCGGTCTGGCCGGAATCCGGTCCGTCGGCCAGGACGTCGCCGACCGCATCGTCGCGGAACGAGACGCGAGCGGCCCGTTCGCGTCGATCGGCGAGCTGACCGAACGCGTGCAGCTCGCTCGCCCGGTTGTCGAATCCCTCGCCACCGCGGGGGCGTTCGGCTCGGTCGACCGCCGCTCGGCGCTGTGGGCGGCCGGTCCCGCGGCGAGCATCCGGGCCGGTCACCTGCCCGGCCTGGCGCTCGGCCACCACGCTCCGGCACTGCCGGGCATGACGGCGTTCGAACTGGCCACCGCGGACCTGTGGGCGACGGGCATCACCCCGGACCGCCACCCGGTCTCCTTCCTGCGCGAGCACCTCGACACGCTGGGTGCCATCCCGGCCGGTGAGCTGCTCGCGGTGCCCGACGGAACACGCGTCCACGTCGGCGGTGCCATCACGCACAAGCAACGCCCCGCCACCGCCGGCGGGATCACGTTCCTGAACCTGGAAGACGAGACGGGCATGGCGAACGTCATCGTGTCCGTCGGCGTGTGGCGCCGCGGCCGCCGCGTGCTGCAGAACCACAGCGCGGTCGTGGTGCGCGGGATCGCGCAGGTCGGCCAGGGCACAGTGTCCATTGTGGCCGATCGGATCGAGCCGCTGGACCTCAGGAACCTGGCCCTGAAGTCGCGGGACTTCCGGTGACGGCCCGGGCCGGGCTCTTCCGGGCCGGTGGTGACCCGGAAGAGCCCGGTGCCGCACTAGGTCCGGTAGCGGAAGAGGATCCGGCCTCGATCGAGGTCGTACGGGCTCAGCTCGAGCAGGACGCGGTCGAACGGCATGATCTTGATGTAGTTGCGCCGGATCTTCCCGCTGATGTGGGCGAGCACCCGGTGCCCGTTGGCCAGTTCCACGCGGAAGGTCGCGTTGCGAAGGCACTCCACGACGGTGCCTTCCACTTCTATCCCCGTCTTGGCCATCAGCGCAGCACCAATTCCAGGTTGCTGCCCACGCGGCGCGCACCGAATCCGTCGAACAGCGCCAAGGCGGCGGCGTTCGATTCGTTCAGCTCCGCCGACGCCGTTTCGATGCCACGCTCGTGCAGCGAACCCAATGCGTGGCCGAGCAACGCGCGCGCGACACCACGCCGCCGCTCGTCGGCGCGTACCGCGATCAGTCCGATCCGCGGCAGGCGCTGCACCTGCGTCACGCGGATCAACCCGACGTAGCGGCCGGAGTTCGTTGCCACCGCGTACTTCGACGGGTCCACCACGCCCGGGCCCACCAGCTCGGCCGGCATTTCCTGCCAGCCGACGGTCGCCTCGACCTCCTCGCGGATCACGCGGTCCAGCTCGGACAGCGGTTCTTCTTCGGGGGAAATCACCGGCACGTCCGACGGCTCCGCGGGGCCGGTGGGGATCAGGCAGTCCCATTCCCGGCGGCGGACCGAGAAGCCGGCTGCCCGCCAGTGGGACGTCAAGCCGGCCTCACGTTCGTCGACCATTGTGTACAGCGGTCTCGGCAATGCCGGCAGCATCGCTTCGGCCAGGCGGGCGAACGCGTCGTCGCGCCAGACGTCGATGCTCAGGAACGGTCGTCCATCGGGCCGCCGGGAAACCTCTCCGCGGCCGATCACCCGGTCGTCGTCCAGCGCGTGCCAGCAGCTGCGCGACACCCGGGCCACACACAAAGAATCCAAGGTAGTCACCCTTCGGGATGTGTACACCGAAGGCGCTCCCGGGCGGACCCCTAGCCGCCCGACCGTGACGACGAGGGGAGCACCCACATCGAAACAGTGTTCATGGGTCCTCACCTCCTGGGCTCGATGCCACGGTCAACGTGCAGGGTACGGACGCCCCGCCACCGCGTCCACCGGATTTCCGGCGGACGCGGGACGCCGGTCACTTCACGAAACCGGCGAACCGCCGGTGCCCTGGCGGACGGCGGCGTGGATGCGGTCGCGGAGCGCGTTGGCTTCGGGGTCGGTGAGGGTTCGATCGAGGCGGCGCAGGACGACCTTGACGAGCACGTTCTTCTGGTCCGGCCGCGCGCCGAGCCGGTGACGCGCCTGGGGTGGCAGGTCGGCGACCGGGGTCTGGGCGAGGATTTCGACGGTCTCGACGCAGTCGGCATCGGAGCCGAGGGCTTCGCGGACGCGGTCGCCGAGGTCTTCGGCGCGGTCGGTACCGTCGACGGCGACGGAGAGGTCGCGGCGGATCGCCGGCATCGCCGAGACGGGCCGGTAGGGCGCCAGGTCGGCGAGTTGCGCGGCGACGGAGGGGTCGGGCGAACGCAGGACCCGGATGTCCCGGATGTCCTTGAGCAGCATCAGCATCCGGTCGAGTCCGCGGCCGAGCGCGAGGCCGCTCCACTCGTCGCCGAGGCCGGCGCGGGGCAGCGCACCCGCGGGTGCGCCAGCCCGCACTCCGCGACCTCGAGCCACGCGCCGTCGCGGGCGACGTCGATCTGGCGGCCGTCGAGGGTGTAGGGGTGGACGCGGCGTTCGTGCCGGTACTCCGCACCGGGCAGCAGGGTTGCGGCGATGACCTCCACCAGCTCGTCCAGGTCGGTGGTGGTCATCCGCTTCCCGCGGGTGACGCGCCACACGTCGAGCTGGTGGGGAGTGCCGGTGTGCACCCGGTCCTGTCGCGGCGGTGGACGATCCCCGGGCAGGCGAGGAGCACGTCGCCGGCCGGGTCGGTGGCCAGCGCGCGGAGTGCGGCGGGGATCAGGGCGGAGGTGTGGCTGCGCAGCATCCGGTGGTCGTCGACGTAGCGGGTGTAACGGCTGTCGCGCGTGATGTCGCCGGTGCCGTAGCCCAGGTTGTCGTAGTTGTCCTCGACGGTGACGATCCGCTCACCGCGCCACCACCGGACCTCACACCCCCACCGGTCCGCCACCGCCCCGACGGCGAGCACGAGCGCTTCCCGGGCGGGGAAGTGCCGGTAGAGCGTGCCCGGACCGACGCCGGCTCGCTTCGCGATCGAGTTCAGCGACACGTCGCCGTCCTCGGCCAGCGCGGCCGCGGCGGTCTCGAGGATGCGCGTGTGGTTGTGCTCCGCGTCGGTGCGGTCGGGCATCGGGCCTCTTGGGGTGCGCCGGGCGGAGAGTTCTCCGTTTCAGGAAACCACAGGGCCGGTCCCGGTTGACCGCACCTGCGAGGTACGTCCGCAGTGGACGGTCCCGACCCCCACCGACGAGGTGGTCGAGGCGGCGCGGCACGCGCGCTCGCGGCCCACGGCTCGTTCGCGTTCGGCGTCCGGCCGGATTCGGTGGCCTCGGCCGCGGTGGAGCGGCGGGGGGGACTTGACCACGGCGCTGACGGGCGGTTCGCTGTCCTGGCCGGTCCAGATTGGGGAACATCAACAACATCCCCGGACCGAGTGTTCTCACCATGTGGTCGGACGGTAACCCGGAGGGTTGAAGATCGAACGCGCTGGGTACCTGCACTGAGCTCGATCACCGCCTGACAGGGGAGGGCACAGCCATGACCGAGGAGCCGCAGCCACCCGGCGCTGCCACGGCCGTGTTCAACGGGCCCGACACCGCGGCGGCCGCGCGGGTCACGTTGCGGGCCATGCTGGCCCACGTGCCGGAAGCCATCGTCGGTGATGCCGTGCAGCTCATGGACGAACTCGTCACCGACGCCGGCCGCGACGGCGCCACCTTCCGCGGCCTCCGCCTCAGCCTGGTGCAGACGCCGCCCCGCCTCCGCATCGACGTCGAACGCGACGAACCCGAGACCCCGGCGGCCACGGAACTCTCCCCCGAGCGCGTCGCAGGCCGGTTCCTCATCGAGGACCTCGCGTCCACCTGGTGGTCCCACACCCTGGGCGACATCTCGGTGACCCGCGCGGAGCTCGTGCTGCCGGCTCGCTGACGGGCGCCCTCCACCCGCCGCTCGTCCCCTGGCCACTGCCCCGGGCAGGCGAGTGACGCTGCGCGCTCGCCGGTCGGCTTTGGCGACCGGCTTGCGCGTTCACCGCCGCTTGCCCTGGGCCGTGCTTCCGCGGCTGCCCGGTCGTCGCGATGGGCAGCCGAGGGCGGCGGGTTGCACCACCCACGGTGGCCCGACCGCGCCCCGTCAACCGCTGCGGCTGCCGGCTCGCTTAACGGGCGCGCTCCACCCGCCGCTCGTCCCACACCGGGTGCGGGGTTTCGCGCACCACGCCGTCGGAGCCGAAGATGAGGTAGCGGTCGAAGGTGCGGGCGAACCAGCGGTCGTGGGTGACCGCGACGACGGTGCCCTGATACGCCTCGAGGCCCGCCTGCAGGGCTTCGGCCGATTCGAGGTCGAGGTTGTCCGTCGGTTCGTCCAGGAACAGCGCGGTGGCGCCGCCGAGTTCGAGGAGCAGGATCTGGAACCGCGCCTGCTGCCCGCCGGACAGGCGGTCGAAGGCCTGGTCGCCCTGGCGTTCCAGTTCGTAGCGGCGCAGCGCGGCCATCGCGGCGCCGCGGTCCTTCGCGTGTTCGGTCCAGAGGACGTCGACCGGCGACCGGCCCGTCAGCTCCGGGTGCGCGTGCGTCTGCGCGAAGTGCCCCGGCACGACGCGGGCGCCCAGCTTCCACCCGCCGGTGTGGGCGACGGAGCCGCCGGCCAGCAGGCGCAGGAAGTGGGACTTGCCCGAGCCGTTGGAGCCGAGCACGGCGACGCGTTCGCCGAAGAAGACCTCCAGTGAGAACGGCTTCATCAGCCCCGTGAGCTCCAGCTCCTCGCACGTCACCGCGCGCAGGCCGGTGCGTCCGCCGCGCAGGCGCATGCGGATGTCCTGCTGCCGCGGCGGTTCCGGCGGCGGGCCGGCCTCCTCGAACTTGCGCAGCCGGGTCTTCGCGGCTTTGTAGCGCGACGCCATCTCGTCGCTGCGGGCCGCGTACTGCCGCATGTCCAGCACCAGCTTCTTGAGCTGCGCGTGCTTCTCGGCCCAGCGCCGCTTGAGCTCCTCGTAGCGGGCGAACCGCTCTCGCCGCGCCTCGTGGTACGTGGCGAACCCGCCGCCGTGCACCCACGCGTCGCCGCCGGCCGGGCCGGGCTCGACGCTCACGATCTTCTCCGCCGCCCGCGCGAGGAGCTCCCGGTCGTGTGATACCAACAGCACCGTCTTGCGCGTCTCGGCCAGCCGGCCCTCGAGCCACCGCTTGCCCGGCACGTCGAGGTAGTTGTCCGGCTCGTCGAGCAGCAGCACCTCGTCCGGCCCGCGCAGCAGCGCCTCCAGTACCAGCCGCTTCTGCTCACCGCCGCTCAGCGTGCGCACGAGCCGCCACCGCGCCTTCTCGTACGGCACGCCGAGGGCGGCGGTGGTGCACACGTCCCAGGTCGTCTCGGCCTCGTAGCCGCGGACCTCGGCCCAGTCGCTCAACGCCTGCGCGTACTGCATCTGCGCCGGCTCGTCGTCGACGGTCAGGATCTTCTCCTCGGCCGCGTCGACGGCCGCCGCGGCGGCGCGGATCCGCGCGGGTGCCACCGCCACCAGCAGGTCGCGCACCGTGCGGTCGTCGCGGACCGACCCGACGAACTGGCCCATCACACCGAGCCCGCCCGACACGGTCACCGTGCCGCCGTGCGGTTTGAGCTCACCCGAGAGCAGGCGCAGCAACGTCGTCTTCCCCGCTCCGTTCGGCCCGACCAGCGCGACGACCGCGCCGTCGCCCACGCGAAACGACACGTCGCCGAGCAGCGGCCGCCCGTCGGGCAGCGAGTAGTCGAGGTGCGCGACCTCCAGGTGACCCATGGGAGGGGAGTCTAGGCGACGCGCCCTCCGGGCTCGCCGGAATTTCCCACGTTCCGAAGTGGACGATCAAGCCTTCCGTTGCATGTCCCGCCTCGCCGGGTTGCCCTGCTCGCCCGCCTTCGGGTCCTTCTCCCCGGCCTTCGCGCGCACGCCGGACTCGACGCGATCGCCGAGGTCCTTGTCCACGTTGCGCCAGTACTCGAACGCCCGCTGCAGCACGGGTTCGCTGACGCCGTTGAGCAAGTGGCCGACGATGTTGTCCACCAGCCGCTCGCGCGCCTCGTCGTCGAGAACCTCACGCACCATCGTGCCGGGCTGGCCCCAGTCGTCGTCCTGCTCGTGGTCGACGTAGGCCGAACGCACCATGTCACCGGCGGTGTGCCAGCCCGCGGGCGTGCCGTAGCGGTCGGTGTCCGCGCGCGGCCCGCCCTTCGAGTTCGGTGCGTACACCGGGTCCGACACCTTGGTGTAGCGCATCGAGCCGTCCTTGCTGTAGCTGTGCACGGGGGAGTGCGACGCGTTCACCGGCAGCTGCTTGTAGTTCGGCCCGATGCGGTAGCGGTGCGCGTCGGCATAGGCGAACAGGCGGCCCAGCAGCATCCGGTCCGGGCTCGGGCCGATGCCGGGCACCATGTTGTTGGGCTCGAACGCCGCCTGTTCGATCTCGGCGTGATGATCGGTGGGGTTGCGATCGAGCGTCATGCGTCCGACTTCGATCAGCGGGTAGTCGCCGTGCGGCCACACCTTGGTGAGGTCGAACGGGTTGAAGCGGTAATTCTCCGCCTCGTCGAACGGCATCACCTGGACGTGGAGCGTCCAGCTCGGGAAGTCGCCGCGCTCGATGGCCTCGAACAGGTCTCGGGTGTGGTAGTCGGTGTCGGCGCTGGCCATCTGGTCGGCTTCGTGCTGCGTGAAGAACTCGATGCCCTGGTCGGTCTTGAAGTGGTACTTCACCCAGAACCGCTCACCGGCCGCGTTGACCCACAGGTACGTGTGCGAGCTGTACCCGTTCATGTGCCGCCACGTGCGCGGGATCCCGCGGTCGCCCATCAGCCACGTCACCTGGTGCGCCGACTCGGGGGACAGCGTCCAGAAGTCCCACTGCATGTCGTGGTCGCGCAGGTTGTTGTCCGCCCGGCGTTTCTGCGACCGGATGAAGTGCTGGAATTTCAACGGGTCTTTCACGAAGAACACCGGCGTGTTGTTGCCGACCATGTCGTACACGCCTTCGGTGGTGTAGAACTTCAGCGCGAACCCGCGCGGATCCCGCCACGTGTCGGGGCTGCCGCGCTCACCGGCCACGGTCGAGAACCGCGCCACCATCTCGGTTTTCGCGCCAGGCTGGAACACCGCGGCCTTCGTGTACCGGCTGACGTCGCCGGTCACCTCGAACCGGCCGAACGCGCCGCTGCCCTTCGCGTGCGGCTGGCGCTCCGGCACGCGTTCCCGGTTGAACTGCGCCATCTGCTCGATGAGGTAGTGGTCCTGCAGCAGGATCGGACCGTCCGGGCCGACGGTGAGCGAGTGCTCGTCGCTTTCCACCGGGATGCCGGCGTCGGTCGTCGTCGGCTCGGGCCGCGGGTGCGTCATGTCGCCATCTCCTCGTGGTGGGCTGTCACGTCGCTCGTGGCGGATACCCGGCGGGAAGGGCCTTACACGCGCGATCCTTCAGTCGCGGCCGAGCAGCGTGTCGGCGACGTGCTGGAGGTGGCGGCGCATGTGGTCGCCGGCCTTCACGGGGTCGCGGTCGCACAGGGCTTCGACGATCAGCGTGTGCTCGCCGTGGTAGCAGGTGCGCAGTTCGGGGGTGGACGTGCGGCGCTTGAGGCTGCCCCACACCGGCAGCGAGCGCGCGGTGTTCATGACGTCGAACATGTTCATCAGCAACCCGTTGTGGGCCGCCACGGCGATGGCGCGGTGCAGCCCCGCGTCGGCGCGTTCGAAGCCCTCGAAGTCGTGCGCGGCGCCGCCGGCGCTCAGCGCGAGGCCGATGCGATCGAGGTCGGCCTGTGTCGCCACTCGCGCGGCGAGTGTCGCGATCTGCGGTTCGAGCAGCTGGCGCACCTGCATGATCTCGGCCGGGCTCGTGTCGGCGGGTGCGGGTTCCACGCGCTGCGCCGCGACGTCGGTGAGGAACGTGCCGCGCCCGACGTGGCGCACCACGAGCCCGTCGCGTTCGAGCGAGTCCAGCGCGCGGCGGACCGCGCTGCGGGGCGCGGCGAGCCGCTGCACGAGGTCGCGCTCGGTCGGCAGCTTGGCGCCGGGGCCGAGCGTGCCGTCGGCCGCGCCTTCGTCGAGCAGCGCGCGCAGGGCGTGTTCCACCATCGTCATGGCCGCACTCTACCGCACGACTTGAGACCAATTTGAACCAATAGCCACCGCTGTGACCAGAGTGTTCGCTGCGTGTCGACAACGGTGGGCAACCGGCGTACGGTCAGGCGGGTCCATATTGGTACACATTGGTTCAGATTGGTCTCATATGAAGCTGGCGACCTTCTCGACCGGGAGCGGTGACCGGGTCGGTCTCGTGACCGGAACGAGCGCCGTTCACGACGTCACCGATCTCGTACCGGGCGGGACGCTGCTCGGTGCCGTCGAGGGCTGGGCCGAGGTCGGTCCCGTCCTCACCGACCAGGCTGCGGGCCGCACCCCGGTTCCCCTCACCGACGTGCGGCTCCGCGCGCCGTTCCCCACGCCCCGGCGCAACGTGTTCTGCGTCGGCAAGAACTACCGCGAGCACGCCGCCGAGTTCGGCCGCAGCGGTTACGACAGCCCGGACCGTTCGGAAGACCTGCCGGCGCGGCCGATCCTGTTCTCCAAGGCCACCACCGCCGTCGTCGGGCCGGGCGCCGACGTCGACCCGCACACCGGGCTCACCGCCGAACTCGACTACGAGGGCGAGCTGGCCGTGATCATCGGGCCCGGCGGCCGCGGCATTCGCCGGGAGGACGCGTTCGCCCACGTGTGGGGCTACACGATCCTCAACGACGTCACCGCCCGCGATCTGCAGCGCGACCACCGCCAATGGCTGCTCGGCAAATCGCTCGACACCCACTGCCCGATGGGCCCGTACGCGGTGACCGCCGACGAGGTGCCGGACGTGACGGCGCTCGAGCTCGAAACCACCGTCAACGGCGAACAGCGCCAGCACGCCCGCGTGAGGGACCTCATCTTCGACATCCCGGAGCTCATCGCGACGCTCTCGGCCGGCCTCACGCTGCTGCCCGGCGACGTGCTCGCCACCGGCACCCCCGCCGGCGTCGGCATCGGCTTGGACCCGCCGAAGTTCCTCGCGAGCGGCGACGTCATCGAGATCGCCATCACCGGCCTCGGCGTGCTGCGCAACCGCATCGCCTGACCCCGCCCGGAAAGGAGCGCGCATGAAGATCAACGGAACGGACCTCGCCGTCGAGGTCGACGGCAGCGGACCCGCCGTGCTGCTCGTGCACGGCCTCGGCGGCACCGGCAACTTCTACCAGATCCAGGCCGACGCGCTGGCCTCTGGCCACCAAGTCATCCGCGTCGACGCGGCGGGCGCCGGGCGATCGGGCCTGCGGGACGGCATCACCGTCGAGTCGCACGCCGACGACCTGGCTGCGGTGCTCGACGAACTCGGCGTCGAGTCCGCGGCGGTGGTCGCACATTCGATGGGTACGCTCGTCGCCCGCAGTTTCGCGGCGCGGTACCCGGGGAAGGTCACGGCGCTCGCGCTGCTCGGCGCCGTCGCTGAACCCGCCGAGGCCGGGCGCAAGGCGCAGCACGACCGCGCCGCTGTCCTGCGCAGCGAGGGGACGGCGGCGGTCGCACCCGGCGTCGTCGCCAACGCGGTGTCGGAAGAGACCCGGCGCGAACGGCCCGAGGTGGCGGCGTTCGTGCGGGAACTGGTCATGCGCCAGGACCCCGAGGGCTACGCCCGCAACTGCGAAGCCCTCGCCGCCGCCACCGACCCCGGGCCTATCGACCCGGCGTTGCCACTGCTGCTGGTCACGGGGGCCGACGACAAGGTCGGCGCACCCGCCGTGAGCGAGGCGCTCGCCGCCGCGCACGGCAAGGCGACCGTCGAAATCCTGCCCGGGGTCGGGCACTGGACCGCGCTGGAGGCCGCCGCCGAGGTCACCTCGCTGCTGCTGAAGTTCCTGTAACCCGTTTTCCCTCAACGACGAGAGGAACCACCGTGCCGCTCACCGCCGACCGGACCCTGTTCCGCAACGTGTCCATCTTGGACTCCACAGGTGCGCAGCCGTATCCCGGCGACGTGCTGGTGGACCACGACCGCATCTCCGCCGTCGGCACCGTCGACGCGGCCGCCACCGAAGGCGCCCGCGTGGTCGAGGGCCGGGGCCGCACCCTGATGTCGGGCTTGTGCGACGCCCACACCCACTTCACCTGGAACAACAGCGCCGACCTCGACGGGCTGGCCGCGTTGCCCGTGGAGGAGCACCTGCTGTTCGCCGTCGAAAGTGCCAGGTCCTATTTGGACTCCGGATACACGATGTGCCTGGGCGCGGCGTCGGCGAAGGACCGGCTCGACGTCGTCTGCCGCGACGCCATCAACGCCGGCCGGATCCCCGGGCCGCGCTACCTCGCCAACGGACCGGAGATCGCCGTGACCGGCGGGGAGCTCGTGAAGGGCATCACCTGGTTCGCCGACGGGCCCGACGAGATGCGCAAGGCCGTGCGCCGGCTCATCGAGATCGGCGTCGACCAGATCAAGCTGTCGATGACCGGCGAGGAGATCACCGGCACGCAACGCGCCGAGGACACCTACATGTCCGACGAAGAGGTGGCGATGGCCGTCACCGAGGCACACCGGCGCGGGAAGCGCGTGTGCGCCCACGCACGCAGCGCCGAGAGCGTGAAGATGTGCGTGCGCCACGGCGTCGACATCGTCTACCACGCGAGCTTCACCGACGAGGAGGGCATGGACCTGCTGGAGCAGGCGAAGGACTGGGTCTTCGTGGCGCCCGGGGTGAACTGGCTCATCGCGACGCTCTACGAAGCCGCCGACTTCGGGTTCCCGCAGGAGGCCGCCGAAGCCGTGGGCTACAAGCGCGAACTGGAGAAGGCCACGGCCGCGATGATCGAGATGCACAAGCGCGGCATCCGCGTGCTCCCCGGCGGTGATTACGGTTTCGCCTGGACCCCGCACGGCACGTACGCGCGAGACCTGCAGCACTTCGTCGAGCGCTTCGAGTTCACGCCCATGGAGGCCATCCTCGCGGCCACCGCGCAGGGCGGCGAGATCATGCTCCGCGACGGCGAACTGGGCAAGGTCCAGCCCGGCTACCTCGCCGACCTGCTCCTGGTCGACGGCGATCCGCTCGCGGACATCACGGTGCTGCAGGACAAGGAGAAGCTCAACGGCATCATGAAGGACGGCCGGTTCCACAAGGATCCCGCCTGATCCGGTCGTGTGGTGGCGGTGCGCTTCGGCTCGGTTCGGCGAGGCGCACCGCCCTCCGCACCGCTCACACCGCGCGCAGCAGGCCCGTCCGGTCGTGGCAGCCGAGGTAGCGGAACTCCTGCCGGCCGGCGTCGATCACCGTGACCTCGTGGTAGAGCCGCAAATTCGCGGCCGGGCCCAGTGTGGACAGATACTTCATCGCTGCCCGGAAGATGGCGACGTGCGTCGGGTGCGATTCGGCCCACGCTTCGAGATCGGCGGGGCTGTGCCACCCGCTCAGGCCGAAGCTCTTGTCCGTTTCGGCGCCGGTTTCGTCGGTGACGCGCACGTACCGGTTGGCGTAGCAGCCGACGGCGAGGCCGTCATCGCGCAGGAAGTCCATGCCGGCGCGCAGCACGGGCTCGACGTCGCCGAGGTACAGGGCGCGTTCGTCGCCCTCGGTTTCCGTCCACTCCTGGCCCGAGCGGATGAGGCACAGGTTGCCCGGCGGCCGCACCGTGATGACGCCGCTCGCCGGGTCCGTCTCGGCGACCGGTTCGCCGGTGGGTTCGAGGCGGTCGGTCTGCCCCTGCGGCAACTGGTCGCGGGCGGGCCGCCCCCGTAACCGTGCTCGTGGATCTCGCCGCTGAGCTTGCGGGCGGCGACGGACACGCCTTCGGTGCGGTCGCTGGAGAAGAGCGTTTCGAACCGCCACACGGTCGGGCGCACGACCTCGCTGAAGAAGCCGGCATCGGGCGTCCGGTGGTGCGGGCCGGTCCACGCGCCGCGGGCCTGGCTCCAGCGGTCGTACTCGGCCGGGTCCGTCCAGTGGAGGATGGTGAGTACCGTCGGGTACCCGGCTTCGTCGACGTAGCGGGCGCGGTCGTGGTGGTCCGGCGCGTGATCGCCCGCGGCGTCGAGCGCGGCGAGCGCTTCGACCACGACCGGCGGCGGTTGCGCCGCGCGGTACTGCACGCCGCGGCAGGCCATCACGACCTGTTCCACGGCCGGGTCGAACCGCGCGGAGAACGACGGGTACGGCGGGTGGAAGGTGTCCGGCTTGCGGCGCGGGTGGACCCGCTCGACGCGCAGGTGCTCGGCGATCGCGGATTCCACGGCGTCACACCGCCGGTTCGTGGTGGGTCATGGCGGCCTCCGGGGGCAGTCGTACCGAGGGCGGCCGGCTCCGGTGCCGCGGGGCGGGCCGGTTCGGGTGGACGTAACCGAGTAGGCGACCAGTGACTCGCTCCACCGCGCACCGCGGATTGCCGCTGAGCGCACGGTCCACAGTGGTCCGACTTCAGACCGTGGCGGCGAGCTCCGGGTAGAGCGCCTCCAGCGGGCCGGACAGGTTCTCCTTGATCTCGCGCGACGTCTTGTCGGCCAGCACCTCGTGGGCACCCGCCGCCAGGCCGTCGTAGATCGCGGCGACGATGTCGCGCGGGTCCTCCTTGTCGACGGTCAGCGCCTTCGTCATGGGCGTGTCCGTGTAGCCGAGGTGGGCGCCGAGCACCTGCGTGCCCTGGCCGGCCAGCTCCAGGCGCAGCGAGTTGGTGATCTGCCACAACGCCGCCTTGCTCGACGAGTACGCGCCGGACTTGGCGAGCCAGCTCAACGCCGAGTGGATGTCCACGAGCGCGCCGCCGCCGTTGGCCGCGAGCGCGGGCGCGAAGGCCTGCGCCACGGCCAGCGCGCCGAGGACGTTCGTCTCGTACAGCGCGCGCACGTCGGCCAGCGGCGCGGTCAGCAGGCTCTGCCGACCGCTCACGCCGGCGTTGTTCACCACCACCGTGGTGTCGGCGGCCGCCGCGGCGGCGGCCTTGACCGACGCCTCGTCGGTGACGTCCAGGGCGAGGGGCACCACGCGCTCGTCGTCCCACTTGCGCGGGGTGCGCGCCGTGGCGTACACACGCTTCGCTCCGCGGGCGAGCGCCTGGTCGACGAACTCGAGGCCGAGTCCGCCGTTCGCTCCGGTGACCAGGACGACCGCGTTCCGTAATGAAGTCATGACAACCTCCAGCTCTCTGGCTTGGAATTACCAAGTTAGCAAGCTGGCTCCGAATTGCCAAGTGTGACGTAGGATGGCTTCATGAAGGCCATGGAGCTCCCGGCGAACAGCCGCTGTTCGATCGCGCGCAGCCTCGAGGTGCTCGGGCAGAAGTGGAGCCTGCTGATCGTCCGCGAGGCGTTCCGCGGGCGGACCCGCTTCGCCGAGTTCCAGAAGATCGGCGTGCCGACGGACCTCCTCGCGTCGCGCCTCGAAGCCCTCGTCGAGGCCGGTGTCCTCACACGGCGGCCGTACCAGCAGCCCGGGCAGCGCACGCGCGTCGAATACGTGCTCACGCCGGTGGGGGAGGACCTCCTCCCGGTGCTGGCCGCGCTGTCCGAGTGGGGCGACGAGCACCTCCCGACCGGCCACGAGCCATCGACGGTCTACGTGGACACCACCGACGAACGCCCGGTCCACCTCGCGTTCGTCGACGCGGACGGCAACGTCGTCGCCCCGGAGAAGGTCGCCTACCGCCGCGGCCCTGGTGACCTCGGCGACTGAGCCCGCACGTCGTCGGCGTCGGTGCTGAGCGCGAGGTCCCGCTGGGCTTCGAGGTCGGCGAGGCGCCCTCGAAGGGCGGCGGTGATGCTGTCGTGGGCCGCGGCGCCGAACACGAGCTTGCGCGGGGCCGGCGCGGTGGCGGCCGAGGTGATGATCTCGTGTGCGATCTTCACCGGGTCTCCGGCGATGGCGTGGCGAAGTGTTTCGGCGTCCGTGCCGCCGTCGAGCGCGCTCCGGATCCGGCTGACGACGCCGGCTTCGTACGCGGGCAGCGGCTCGGCCCGGGTGAGGCTCGTGGTGAACGCCGTCCGCGTTCCGCCGGGCGCCACGAGCGTGACCTCGATGCCGAACGCCGCCAGCTCGATCGCCGCCGCCTCGCAGAACCCCTTGCCCCCGGACTTCGACGCGTTGTAGCCGCTCATCCTGGGGCCGGGCACGGTGCCGCCCGGGCTGGACATCTGGATGATCCGGCCGCCGCCCTGCCTGGACAGCCACGGCGCCACCGCGCGCGTCAGGTGGATCGGCCAGGCGAGGTTCACGGCCAGTTGCCGCGCGATGTGGTCTTCGCTGAGCTCCTCGACCGCCCCGAGCGTGCCGAACCCGGCGTTCGAGAACACCACATCGATCCGCCCCAGCTCGCCGAACGCCTTGTCCGCGACGGCCCGGACCGCCCCCGGTTCGCCGACATCGCGGTCGGCTGTCCACGGATGGTCGCGATGTTCTTTCCCCAACACCTCCCAGGCCCCGCCGCCCGCCCGCGCCGTCGCGGCCACCCGATGCCCCTTCGCGAGCAGCTGCTTGGCGACTTCGAGCTCGAGGCCGGAGGAGGTGCCGGTGATGAACCAGGTCTTCACGGTGCCAATGTGGTCACTGTCTGGATTGTGGTCAACGACTACATTGGTGAGGTCCGCCGGGGTTCCTTCAACCCTTG
Source organism: Amycolatopsis sp. FDAARGOS 1241 (assembly GCF_016889705.1). Lineage (NCBI taxonomy): Bacteria > Bacillati > Actinomycetota > Actinomycetes > Pseudonocardiales > Pseudonocardiaceae > Amycolatopsis > Amycolatopsis sp. FDAARGOS 1241. The sequence continues at coordinate 5,899,284 of NZ_CP069526.1, read as the reverse complement.
TCTGCACCACCACACGCCGGCGTCACCGGCACGTTGCGCGAAGAAGATCGCTTTCGCAGCCGCCGGCTGGTCAGCGTCCGACCAGGCGCAGGCCGGCGGACCGTGCGTGAAAATCGACGCTACTTCCCCGAAATGGTCTGGTCACCGTGGCGCGAAAGTCGTGTTCCGTCGGAGGAAACGCTTTTCTCCGGTTCAACGTCGGGTAGTCGGTGTAGCCCTCGGCGTCCCCGCCGTGGCTCGTCGTGGGATCCGGCGAGGTGAACCCCGTGCCCGCACGCAGGCGGTCCACGACGTCGGGGTTGGCCAGAGCCGGCCGGCCGAGGGTGGCGAGGTCGGCGAGAATACTGCCGACGTCGGCGGCACGCTCCTCGACGGTGCCGGCCGGCCGGGTCAGCAGCAGCGGCCCGGACCAGGCGGAGCGCAACTCGGCGACAAAAGCCTCCTCACCGTGGTGGGTCACGTGCAGGAACGTGAGGCCGGCGAGTACGCGCACGAGGGGGCGGTACGTCGCGGGCCCCGGCACACCTTCGTCGATGCTGAACCCGCGCGGGCCCGGGGAAAGCCGCACCGCCGTGCGGTCCGCGCCGATCTCCCCGGCGGCCGCCTCGACGACCTCGAGAGCGAACCGCGCGCGGTTGGTGATCGACCCGCGTAGGCGTCGCTGCGGTGGTTCGCGTTGGCCGACAGGAACTGCGGCGGGAGAAAACCGTTGGCGGCGTGGTTTTCCACGTCGTCGGCGCCGGCTCCGACAGCGGCGGCCGGCAGCGCGCGGAAATCGTCGACGGTCGCGCGTATCTCCGTTGTGGACAGTTCCGTCGTCGGCACCGCACGATTGCCGTGCGGCGTGTTCGCCGGGTGTGCCACGCGGCCGGCGTGCACGAGCTGGACGAACAGGTGCCCGCCCGCGTCGTGCACCGTCCGGTTCACGCGCCGCCGGCCGGCGGCGTGCTCGTCGATGTAGCAGCCGTGGCTCAGCAGGAACCCCTGGCCGTCGGCCGACGGTTGCGTGTCACCGGTGATCAGCAGCCCGAGCGACGCGCGCTGGGCGAAGTACTCGACGTCCAGCGCGGTGGGTGATCCGTCGGGCCGGCCCCGGTTGCACATCATCGGCGAAAGCGCGAGCCGGTGGCGCAGCCGCAGGCGGCCGACGTCGACGGGGCTCCAAAGGTCGGGCACGGTGCCTCCACTGTCTGGATCGTGCAGATCGAAGTGTGCGGTCCGGTACAGACTGAAGACCGGTCATTCCGAGGTGAATGGACACTTCGTCCACGCTGGATGTAGTGTCCACATCCATGGACGGGAGGATGAGCCGTTGGGCCCCGGCGTGCGAGGCGATCGTGCGCCTGCTTTCCCCGCACGCGGAGGTGGTGCTGCACGACCCACGCACGGACAGCGTGCTCGGGATCTGGAACGCGTTATCCGGGCGAGAGCCCGGGGATCCGTCGCTGCTCGGCGAGCTCGACAGGCTGCGGCCCGCGGGCAAGGACGTCTACGGCCCGTACCCGAAGTCGCTGCCCGACGGGCGGCGGCTGTCGAGTGTGAGCGCCGTTGTGCGCGACGAACACGGCAACGCCGAGGTGGTGCTCTGTGTGAACGTCGACCGCACCGCGTTCGACCAGGCCGCGCAGCTGTTGTCCGGTTTCGCAGCTCCCGTGACCGGTCAGCCACAGGCGTTGTTCGAACGCGACTGGACGGAAACACTCAACGACGTGGTGGGCGAGTTCGTCCGCGACCACGCCACGCCCGTCGAGGCGTTGACCCGCGAACAGCGCCTGGTGCTTCTCGCACGGCTCGACGCCGTCGGCGTGTTCGCCCAGCGCCGGTCCGTGCCCGTGGTGGCCCGCGCGCTGCGGATCTCCCGCTCCACCACTTACCAACTGCTCGCCGACCTGCGCAAGGAGCCCGATGCCGACGCTTCCTGACTTCCGGCTGGAAACGTACTTCTCCCGGTGGGAGTTCACCGCCCGCTACCACCTGACCGCGTCCGATGTGCAGACCTTCACAGTCAGTGAGCTGCTGGCGCTCGCCGACGACGACGGCCGCGAACGCTGGGAGAACCTCACCCTCGGCTATACCGAGACCTACGGCCTGCCCGCGCTGCGCGAGGAGATCGCGCGGACCTACACCGAGGTCGGCCCGGAGCACGTGCTGTGCTTCGCCGGCGCGGAAGAAGGCCTCTACCTGGCGATGCGCACACTGCTCGAACCCGGCGACCACATCGTCGTCATCACGCCGAACTACCAGGCCGCCGAGACGATCCCCCTGTCGATCGCCGAGGTCACCGGCGTCGCGCTGCGGGAGGAGGCCGGCTGGGCGCTCGACGTCGACGAGATCGAGCGGCACCTGCGGCCGAACACCCGCATCGTGTCGGTCAACTTCCCGAACAACCCGACCGGCGCCGTGCCGGACCTCGACACCTGGACGCGGCTGATCCGGCTGTGCGACGACCGCGGCATCCTGCTGTTCAGCGACGAGGTCTACCGCGGACTGGAGCCCGACCCGGCCGCGACGCTGCCGCAGGCGGCCGACCTGTCGGCCTCGGCGCTGTCGCTCAACGTCATGTCCAAGGCCTACGGGCTCCCCGGCCTGCGCGTCGGCTGGATCGCCTGCCACGACCCGGAGATCCTGCGGCGGCTCGAGCGGGCGAAGCACTACACGTCGATCTGCAACTCCGCACCCAGCGAGGTGCTCGCACTGATCGGGCTGCGGGCGCGCGACACGATCCTGGCGCGCAACCGCGCGGTGATCGCCGAAAACGTGCCGAAGTTCGACGCGTTCTTCGCGCGGTTCCCGGACCTGTTCGAGTGGACGGCGCCGCGTGGCGGCTGCGTGTGCTTCCCGCGTTACCTCGGCGCGGACGGCGTCGAGGCCATGTGCACCGAACTCGTCGAGCAGCGCGGGGTCTTGCTGCTGCCGTCGAGCATCTACCGGTCGGAACTCACTCCGACGCCGGCGGACCGGTTCCGCGTCGGCGTCGGCAGGCGGGACCCGGACGAAGGACTGGCGGCGTGGGCGGAGTTCCTGGAAGAGCGGCGATGACGCTGGAAGTGCTGGGGCTGGCCGAGATCGAGGCCGTGGCCACGCGGAACCTCGTGTTCGACGCCGTGCGCACGGCCCTTGTCGCGCACGCCGATGGCCGCACGATGATGCCGCAGCCGATCGCGCTGTGGTTCGCCGATGCCGAAGGCGATTGCCACGTGAAAGCCGGGCACTTGGCGGGCTCCTCGCACTTCGCGGTGAAGGTGGCTTCGGGCTTCTACCGCAACGCCGAACGCGGTTTGCCGACCAACAGCGGCCTTGTGCTCGTGCTGGACGCCACGACGGGTGTGCCACCCACGCGCTGACGCCCGCCGACGTCGACGAGGTGGCCGTCTTCGGCACGGGTTTGCAGGCCCGGCTGCAGGTGGAATGGCTGGCCGAACTGCGTCAGCTGAGCCGCGTGCGCGTGTGCGGCCGGCGGCCCGACGCCGTGCGGCAGCTGTGTGCGGAGCTGGCCACCGCCGGCCTCAAGGCGGTACCGGCGACGGCCGAAGAGGCGGCGGGCGCGCCCTGCGTGATCACGGCGACGCCATCGACGAGCCCGCTGGCGCCGGCGGAGGCGTTTTCCGCGGGCGTCCAGCACGTGACCGGCATCGGCACCGACCTGCCCGGCAAGGCCGAACTGCCGCCGGGCCTGTTCGACCGGGCCACCACGATCGCCACCGACGACCACGACCAGTGCCTCGCCCACGGCGATTTCGGCAACGCGGTCCGCGCGGGTGTCGTCGGGGCCGGCGCGGACGTCTCGGCCGGTCTGGTTCTGCGCGACGGCGTCCCCGAACGCTCCGGGCTCACTATCGCGGACCTCACCGGCGTGGGCGTCGCCGACGCGGCGGTGGCGACGGCGGTGTTCACGCACCTCGGCTGAGCGGGTGCCGCCGCGTGGCGGGTGCGCGTGTGCGGGCCGGCGACGGTTTTCCGGTGCGGTTGGCGGTCCGGGCCGGAAGGATGGACGGCAGGCCCGCCATCTGGAGGAGACCGATGGACTACTGTTCGACGCCGAGATCGCCGCCGCATTGTTGATGCTGCCCGACACCGGCAACCTGCGGGACCTGCCCGCGGCGTGCGAGCAGATGAAGACCGTGCTGGCCGAGGTGCTCGGCGATGTCGACGAGACCGGCCTGACGGTGCGCGACGAACTCGTGCCCGGGCCGGAGGGCGCGCCCGACGTTCGGGTGCGTGTGTACACACCGGACGGGGCCGCCTCGCCGGCGTTGCTGTTCAACATCCACGGTGGTGGGTTCATCGTGGGCACCCTGGGGACCGATCACCCGCGCGCGGTCGCGCTGGCCCGCGACCTCGGTGTCGGGGTGGTGTCGGTGGACTACCGGCTGGCGCCGGAGAACCCGTATCCGGCGGGACTCGAGGACTGCTACGCGGCGCTGGTGTAGGCCGTGAAGAACGGCGGTGAGCTCGGCGTCGATCCGGAGTGGGTCGTGATCCACGGGACCAGCGCCGGGGGAGGCTGGCCGCGGCGCTGGCGTTGCTGGCACGCGATCGCGGTCGGCCGGCCATCGCGTTCCAATTCCTTGGGGTGCCGGAGATCGACGACCGGTTGCGGACGGGGAGCATGCGGCGGTTCGTCGACACTCCACTGTGGAACCTGCCGAACGCCGAGTTCAGCTGGGACTTGTTATCTCGGTGAAGGGGTTCGGGGAACGGCGGAGGTTCCCGTGTACGCGGCGTCGGCGCGGGCGACGGAGCTCGCGGGAATGCCGCGCGCGTACGTATCGGTGATGGAGTTCGATCCGTTGCGGGACGAGGGGATCGCGTACGCCCAGGCGTTGCTGGCTGCCGGCGTGCCGACGGAGCTGCACTTGTTCCCGGGGACGTTTCACGGGTCGGCGATGGTGCGGCATGCCGCGGTGACCCGGAGGGAAGAAGGGGAGGCGAGGGTGGTGCCGGCTCGGGCGCTCGGGGTGGAGCTCCGCTGATTCTCTGATTCGGAAGTGGTGTCGTACGGACAGTGGTTGCGCGTCTCTCGAAGGCCGAGTGTGGCCGTGGTGCGGCTTCGGGCCGTTGCTCTGGTGGTGACGGTTGGGCTGTCTCAGGCGCGACGTGCCAGCCGGTGGGCCAGAGGCGAGTCTGGCGCGGAAGCGGCCGGCGGGGTCGTCGACGGCCCAGCCCAGGGAATCTTCGGCGCGGGCCAGACGCGTGGCGACGGAGCTGTGGTGACGGTGCGGCACGACAGCCGCTTGCCGCAGGGAACCCGTGCGGCAAAAGGCTTCCAGGGTTCCCGGTCCGGCGGGCCGAGCGCGTCGAGGGCTCGGACGCCGGGATGGGAGCGGAGGTGCTCAGGCAGGAGCTCGGCGAGCAAGGTGAGCGAGCCGAGGTCGCCGCGGTGGACCACGACGGGGTCGGTGGCGGGCACGGCGAAGCGTTCGGCGAGGCGCGCCTGAAGCCAGGACCGACAGATGTCGAGGGTGGGGACGGCGTCGCCGATCCCGACGCGGACGGTGCCCGCCGGCGAGCGCTCGGCGGCGCGCGAGGAGAGGGCTGGGCGCAGCGTGGAAACGACGGTTTCGGAGCCCTCGCGGGGTTGCAGCAGCACCGCCGCGACGTGCCCGACCACGGCGACGCGTGCGCCCACCGCGGTTCCCCTCGCCGCCACGCTGAGCGCGGCGCTTCCGTCCTCGGTGCCGGCGGCGATGACCCGCGGCGGGCGCCCTGCGTCCAGCCCCAGCGGGGTGAGGGCACGCGACCGGTCCGCCGCGGCCGCCCGCTCACCCGGCACGAGCTCGACGAGCGCCGGATCCGCCAGGTGCGGAGGTGCCACCTGCGGCGCCGGCCCGAGCAACCACGCGGCGATCGCGAAGCGCTCCAGCACGAGATCATCGAGAGGCCCGGGCCCCGCCGTGCGTTCCAGCCACACCCGCCCGGCGGCTACGACGCGCACCGCCGCCTCCGCGCCGGCGCGGCCCACGGCCGCGCTGGAGCGCGCGCCCGGCTCGGTAGCGGAGCCGCCGCGGTGGGCTGCGGCCGGGCCTGCTTCCGCCTCCGAGCCGTGGGGGTCGGTTGCGGCGGCACCGACGAGCATGGCCGCGGCGGTGTGCGCACCTGACCGGGTGGAGCGGTCGCCGGGACGAATGGCGGTGGGACGCGCTTCCGTACCGGCGGGGTCGGCGGCCGCGGTGTTGGCAGCCGAGCCGGAGGCGCCGGTGTCCGCGTCTGCACCGGTGGTGTGGTCGCCGACGTTGGTCGCAGCGGCAGCGCCGGGGCGCGGCACCGCGCGCTTCCGCCCGGGTGTGATCGCCGAGGGCGGTGGCGCCGCCGAGCTCAGGTGCACCCTCGCGTGTCACCGTTTGGCTCGCGGCGCCGCCGGTCTCGGTCGCGGCCGGGTGTGCTTCCGCCCGGGTGTGATCGTCGAGGTCGGTTGCACGCTCGTGGACCACCGTTTGGCTCGCGGCGCCGCCGGCTTCGGTCGCGGCCGGGCGTGCTTCCGCCCCGGCGGCGGGGGTGCCGTCGGGGCGGAAGCGCAGCGGCGGTCCGTCGCCGTGGCGCGGGCCGGCGACGCATTCGGCCGGCGACGCTGTGGCGCGCACCAGGTCGGGCAGTGTCGCGCGGCGGGTCACGAGCTCGTCGAAGTACGCGATCACCCGCACCGCGGCTTCGGCGGCGGCGTCGATGGCCGACAAGCACAACAGCAGCCCCTAAGCGGAACCGGCTTAACGCCGGGCGCACCTCGCGAGCACGTGTCTCATGTGGACGATGCGCGTAGCGGGTGCAGCTCGTCCCACGTCGGCACGCGCGGGGTGAACCGCAGGGTCAGCCCGGCCTCCGCGGGCGTGCGGTCGGCCTTGCGCGCGTTGCAGCTGCGCGCCGTGCCACCGCACGCGGCGACGGTGTTCAGCCAGCTCGTGCGCTCGCCGCCGCGCGAGAGCGGCACCACGTGGTCGACGGTGGTGGCGTGGCGGCCGCAGTAGGCGCACTGGTGGCCGTCGCGCTGCAGCACACCGCGACGCGACCACCGGGGCGGGCCGCAGTAGCGCCACTTCATCACGACGTACCGGATCAGCCGCACGACCTTCGGCCGCGGGAAGACACCGAGATCGGCGCCGTCGCTCTCGTGCACGACCGCGACGTGCCGGACGAGCATCCGGATCGCGTGGGGTACTGAGACGGTGTGCAGGGGCTCGTAGCCGGCGTTGAGGACCAGGACACCCATGGCGACGGGCACCTCCTTCCACAGGTCAAGGTGGAGACCACGACCGGAGTCGAACCGGTTTGCCCCGCTTTGCAGGCGGTGCCCTTGCCGTTCGGGCACGTGGTCGGGGAGTCGGGCGAAATGGCATGGAGTACAAAAAGGCCGCCCTGATCGGTCTCCCGACGGGCGGCTCCCAGCTGCGGCGTGCCTGGGCACGTCACGGCGTGGAGCCTGGGGTCTCGGCAGCGTGCGGAAAGCGCGGTGCAGCGCACGCGGTACCGATCAGGCACCACGGCACGCGCTCTTCCAGGCCGGACATCTCGTCACTCCTCGGTGGTGGGTGGACCAGAACATCATGACCGACCGCGCGCGGGCGCGCAACGGTGATAATTCGCAGAGCGAACGACTTCCCCGGGTGGGGAACACCTCCGGAAATCATGGGCGGGGCCGTCCACGCGTACGCCGTTTCTCCACAGTGGACGGGACGGCCCCGCACCACACCGGCCGGTGGGTGTCGCAGCGCCACCGGCCGGCGGGAACCTCGGTGCGGCGAACGGGTACCGGCCGCCGCCGAACTCCACGCGACCGGCGGTCGAGGCACCGGCGGCCGCGGCGGACTTGCTTGACGCGCGTGCCGCCTCGGGCAAAGGCCACCACGTGCCCACCGGCTGATGCGGTCTTGGTCCAGGAGATCTTCGCGCACTTCCTCCTCGCTGTGCGCTTTCTTCGCGGTGATGACGAGCGCGTCGATGGCGATCGCGCACACCGCGTTGCCCGGAGGCCGGATGTTCTTGCAGGCGCGGCCGCCGAATCCGTTTCCGAGATCAGCTCCGTGTGTTCTTGCTGAACACCCAGCTGCACGCGAACACGCCGAAGTCGAGATCCGCCTTCGGTGCTCGCACTCGCCGGCGAGACGAGGCGGCCCGCGACCAGGACCGGAGCGACCAGGAATCCAGCGTGGAAGCGGGAATTCTCCCGAAACTGCCCCTGCTGTTCGCGGTTTGTCCGAAATGGAGCATCCGCCGCGCGGCGCCGGCTGTCCACCCCGGCGGCCCGGACTGGTCCGAAGGGGTGACCGTCCACAGTGGTTTCGACGGCGGTATGCGCCTGCCGGGGTTCAGTGGCTCCGGTACAGCTCGCTCAGCAGCGCCACTGCCGCGTGTGTCGCCGGGTGGGGATCGTGGCTGCGCCACACCAGCTGCACCGGCACCGGGGCCGCGTCGCGCACCCGGCGGTACGCGATCCCGTCCCGGCGGTACTGGGTGACGGTGGAGTGCGGCGTGACGCCGACGCAGCGGCCGGTCGCGATGGCGGCGAGCCAGTCGTCGATGTCGTGGGTGGATTCCACGCGCGGGCGGGTCGCCTCGGGCCACAGACCGGTCGTCGTGGTGCCGGTGCGGCGGTCGATCACCAGCACGCGCGTGCTCAAGTCGGCGAGCGTCACGGTGCGGCGGCGCGCCAGCGGGCCGTCGGCGGCCATGGCGCAGTAGCGGGCTTCGTGGCCCACGACGGCGTGCGCGAAGCGGCACGTGTCGATCGCAGTGCGCACCACGGCGAGATCGCACAGCCCTTCGGCCAGGCCGCCGGTCGCGGTGTTGGTGCGTACCAGCAGCAGTTCGACGTCCGGGTGCCGCTTGGCCCAGCGGCGCTGGAACTCCGCGGTGTGCCGGCCCATCGCGGACCACGCGTGCCCGACGCGCAGCCGCGTGTGGCCGGTGGTCGCTTCGCGCACGAGGTCGTCGGCCTCGGCCAGCAGGTGCCGGGCGCGCGCGAGCACCTGGACGCCCGCCGTGGTCGGCGTGGTGCTGCGGCTCGTGCGGTGCAGAAGCCGCACGCCGAGTGCGGATTCCAGCGAAAGAAGTGTGCGGGATACCGCCGCTTGGGAAACTCCGAGCTCGATCGCTGCGTCCGTGAACGTGCCCGTGTCCACGATCGCGACCAGGCAGCGCAGGTGCCGCAGCTCCAGATCCATGACTCCAGCGTATAGCCGGGCCGATGAATGCATTTTGCGCATGCTTGCGGGTGCCGCACGCTCGCCGTCATGAGCAAGCAGAGCCAAGGCGTGGCGCTCATGCTCGGCGGCGCCACCGCCAACCAGATGGGCGCGGCCACGGCCGCGCTCGCGTTCCCCGTGCTCGGCCCCGCCGGCGTGGTCGCCGTCCGCCAGTGGGTCGCGGCGGTGGTGTTGTTCGCGATCGGACGCCCGCGGGTGCGGGACTTCACGGCCCGGCAGTGGCGGCCCGTGCTCGGGCTCGCGGCGGTGTACGCCACGATGAACCTCACGCTCTACTCGGCCATCGACCGTATCGGCCTGGGCCTCGCCGTCACGCTGGAGTTCCTCGGCCCGCTCGCGATCGCGCTGGCCGGTTCGCGCCGCCGGAGGGACCTGGTGTGCGCGCTCACGGCGGCGGCGGCCGTCGGCGTGCTGACCCGCCCGCGGCCCAGCACGGACTACGGGGGCATCGGCCTGGCGCTCGCCGCCGCCGCGTGCTGGGCCGGCTACATCCTGCTCAACCGCACCATCGGCCGCCGGCTGCCCGGTGCGCGGGGCTCGGCTGCCGCGGCGGCCGTGTCCGGGCTGGCCTACGTGCCGGTCGGCGTGGTGGTGTTCGTCCACCACCACCCGACGCTCGCTTCGCTCGGCGCCGCCCTCACCACTGGGGTGCTCTCGTCAGCGGTGCCTCTCCTCGCCGATCTGCTGGCCCTGCGCCGCGTGCCGGCGCGGTTCTTCGGCGTCTTCATGAGCGTCAACCCGGTCCTCGCCGCCCTCGTGGGCCTGGTGGTGCTCGGTCAGCACCTCGACTCGCCGGCGTGGACCGCGATCGTGGTGATCGTCGCTGCCAACGCGACGGCGTGTCGGGTGAAAGGCGCGGAAGCGGGCCCCGTACCGTCGGAGCCGGAGGAGGTGGCGAGTGGTTCGGATGTCGGACCGGGCGTGGCCGTCGACGGTCATCCCGAGCGATGCGCACGAACGCGCGCAGGCGACCGGTGTCCTGTTCCGGCGCATGGGCTGGGTCACGGAGCGGCTGACTCGCGACGAGCGTGACGACGTCGAGCGCCAGCTGGAGTTCTGGTACAGCAGCGGCTACTGCCCCGACGCGCTGCTGATCGCGCTCAGCGCCCTGCCCGACGGCACCCGCCAGCGCCCGCGCCAGCCCGGCGAACGTCCGGGGGAGTTCCTGCGCACACGCCTCAACGGCTGGTTCCGTGAATCTTCGGACACCACGATGTCCGAAGTCCACGAGCCGCCGCGCAAGGGGCAGTCGTTCGAGGCGTGGTTCGCGAACAACCGGCGCCAGTCCGCGGCCGACGGCACCGGTCGGCGCGCGCCACGAGTCACCGAGGCGGGTCGGCAGGCCCGGGAGCAGGCGCGCGCGTTCGCCGCGTCGAAGCGCAAGGACCCGCTGGCCCGGTTGCGCGAAAGCGAACGGCGCCGCGCCGCCGCGCTCGACAGCCTGCTTGTGGAGGGCGCCCCGGCGCCGGCGGTCCCGGCACCGCCGGCCGAGACGCGGGCGACCCCGCGGATGGTGGCGTCGTTCGCCGCGCGCCAGTCGGTGGCGGCGCGGTCGCCGCAGGTCGTGCGCATCGTGGAACGGCTGCGAGCGGAGAAGCGCGGCCCGTCGCCGGCCGAACTCGCCGTCCTCCGCAACGCCGTCCGCGACGCCCACCACCACGCGGGCCTCGGCACGCTGGAGGCCGCGAGCGCACACGTCGGCGACGACACGTCGGAACTCACGGCGGAGGGCCTGCGTGTCCTGTCGTTTCTCGACCACGCCGACGAAAACCGGTTGCCGATCGACGCGATGATCCGCCTGCTCACCGTCGCCGTCGACGAGACCGCGCCGCCGCAGGACTAGGACGCCCGGCGCGCGCAGTCAGCGCACAGGCCCCACCAGGTCACCTCGGCCTCGTCGATCGTGAAGCCCGGCGCGGTGACCGGGTGGAGGCACGGGGCGGACCCCGCGGCGCACGGCACGTCCTCGATCCGTCCGCAGCCGCGGCACACGAGGTGGTGGTGGTTGTCGTGGTGGTCGAGTTCGAACCGCGCGGGGGAGCCGGCCGGTTCGAGGGTGCGCAGCAGCCCGACGGAGACAAGGTCTTCCAGCACGTTGTACAGACCCTGCCGCGACAGCCCGCCGGCCTCGGCCTCCACGAGCGCGGCGATCTCGGCCGCGGTGGTGTGCGGGTGCTCGCGGACGGCGCCGAGCACCGTGCGACGCTGAGCCGTGTTCCGCAGCCCCCGCTGCTTCAGCAGGCCCGCGAAGTCATCCATGAACTGATGGTAACTTCGCCGCCGCGCCGGGTCCGGGCCGAGGGATCCGGGTCACAGCGGGCTCAGGCGCCGTCCTCGCCGCTGATCGAGAACGACCGGCGCCGCTGCGCGATCGCGCGCAGGTCGGATTCGATGCCGGCCGCCGTGCGGCGCAACGGTTCGAGCAGCTGGCTGCGCGTTGCTTCCTTCGACCGCCGGGTCGAGTGCATCGACACGTTCAGCGACGCGTAGACCTCGCCGTCCGCGTGCCGCAGCGGCACGGCGATCGAGCGCAAGCCGAGGTCGAGCTCCTGGTCGACGAGCGCGAAGTCGTCGGTGCGCACGCGCTCGAGGATCGTGCCCAGCTTCTCGGGGTCCTTCACGGTGCGCGGGGTGAACGGCTGCAGCTCCACCCGCTTGAGGTAGGCCTCGCGCCAGTCCTCGGGCTGGTTCGCCAGCAGCACCCGCCCCATCGACGACGGGTGCGCCGGGATCCGGCTGCCGATCGTCACGTTGAGCGCCATGATCCGCCGCGCCGGCGTGCGCACGAGCGGCGGGCGTGACCGGGGCGAGCTGGGCGACCTCGGTCAGCGTCAGCTCCGGCCCGTGCCCGTCGAACGCGCGGATCACGGCCAAGCCGCGTTCGAACGACTGGACCAGGTCGCCCTTGCTGATCGGGCCCGGGTTGTCGACCACTGGCGCGTCACCTCGAATACACGGCGCTGCCGCGCGCGACGGCGGCGTACCTGACGCTGTGCAACGGTCGGCTTACCGCCCCCGAGTGCCTGCAGCAGGGCATCGTGAACCGCGTCGTGCCGCAGGACAAGCTGATCGAAGCGGCGGAGGAGATCGCCGAGATGGTGTGCCGCAGCTCGCCGCTCGCGGTGCAGGCGACCGTGCAGCTGTACCGGATGTCCGCGGGCGAACCGACGCTGTCGGCCTACGCCAAGCACCTCGACAAGGAGATCGCGGAGAGCAACGACGGGGCGGAGGGACCGCGGGCATTCCGTGAGAAGCGGGCTCCTCGGTGGACGGTGTCCTGACGTCCGGGCTTCCGCGCCGAGGTGCGCCTCGGCGGGGGACCTGCCGATCACGTGCGGGCGCGTTCGCCGCCGTCGACCACCAAGGCTTCACCGGTGACGAAGCTCGCCTGCGGGGAGGGCAGGAACGCGACGGTTTCCGCGATCTCGGCGGGTCGGGCGCGGCGGCCGCGCGGGTTGCCGGCCGGAAGGTCCTCAGTGGACAGTCGCTGCGCGTCGATGGTGCGCATCATCCGGCCGTCGACGGCGCCGGGGCACACGGCGTTCACGCGGATGCCACGGTCGGCTGCTTCGACGGCGGCCGCGCGGGTGAGGCCGAGCACGGCGTGCTTGGACGTGCCAGGGGACCGGTCGTGCCGCGCAATGTTGGTGTTCGGGAATTGGTGCTGGTTAACATCGGACGGATCCGGCAGGCCCCGTCGTGGTGACGGGCCGCCGCGACCGACCGGAGGAACGCGTGGCACCACCCGAGACCCAGCTGTCTCCCGCACAGGAACGCCGGAGCAGACTCGTCGCGCTCGTGGCGGCGCAGGGCTTCTGCACGGTTGCCGAGCTGGCCGACGCGCTCGGCGTCTCGGAGATGACCGTCCGCCGCGACGCCCGCCAGCTGATGGGTGAGGGCCGGATGCGCAGTGTCCACGGCGGCGTGACGATGCTGCCCGCGGCGGCCATCGGCGGCACCGACTTCCACACCCGCGCCGCCCGCAACGGCGACGCGAAGAAGGCCATCGCGCGCAAGGTGCTGGAGCTGCTCCCTGAATCCGGTGCGGTCGCCTTCGACGCCGGCACCACGACGCACGAGGTCGCGCAGCTGTTGCGGCCGGAGTTGAACCTGCAGGTGGTGACGGCGTCGGTGCCCGTCATCAACACGCTGCTCGGGCGCGACGGGTTCGACGTGATCAGCCTGGGCGGCACCCTGCACCAGAAGTCGCAGTCGTTCGCCGGGCCGATGACGGTGGCGGCGATCGGGGAGCTGCGGCTGCGGACGCTGCTGCTCGCCGCCTCGGGGCTCACCGGCGAGGGTGTGTACTGCGGCAACCACTTCGACGCGGTGTCCAAGCGCGCGCTCGTGGAGGTCGCCGACGAGGTGATCCTGCTCGCCGACTCGGACAAGTTCGAGACCTCGGCGATGGTGCGGGCGTGTTCGCTCAGCGACGTCGACGTGTTCGTGACCGACGACCGGCTGCCCGTGCGCCACCGCGATGCGTTGCGACAGCACGGGGTCGAGGTGATCACGGTACCGGTGGAAGAGAAGCACGCGATCGCGTAGTGGTGCTTGTCCGCCGGCCGATGGTGTTCTTCTGACACCATTTGTTGGTCTGCAAAGGACTTGTCGTGCCGTGTCACCCGATCCGGTGGCTCTCGCGTGTCGAACGGCTGCGGCGGGCCCCGGATCTCCCAGACTCGTCCGGTGACGAACACCTCCCTCGAGGACGCCGGGCGCTGTCTCCTCTCAGTCGCCTGGAACATCCGCACCGGCGTCCCGCGGGGCGGGGCTCGTAAGGAGGAGATCCGGGCGCGGCTGCAGGAGATCTGCCGCAGCCTGGGCCACGCGGCGTGCGCCCGGGCCGCCGGCGTCGGCCCCGCGCCGGACCACGTGCCCTTCCTGCGTCTGGCTGACCTCGCCTACGAGATCGACACCCTCCTGCTCCTCGTCGACACCGCCCTCGCCCCCGAGCCGGACCGCGACCACCGTCGCTGGGCGGAGATCGAGGGCCTGGTCGCCGGCGTGGACGCCCTGGTGGACCACGCGGCGGAGGTGCTCCGGGGACAGCTGGCCGCCAGTCGCTGATCGTCGCGGCCTGAGGTTCCTGTCTGCGCCGTGGGCCGGCAGCCGCCGTCTCTCCCGGGCCCAGGCAACAAAAGCGGCTCACCGCGCCATCCGGCGGCCAGGTCGCTGCTCGCCGTCCCCGGGCCTCAACGGTGGCTCCGGATGGCGGCCGTACGCGGCAGCTGGCTGAAGGATTCGCGGTTGTCCACAGTCCGCCGCTGCTCGCCGCAGTTGTCCACAGATTCTGTGCAGACCACTTTTCGAGGTCTGGCAACGGTAGACTGAGATGGGGACGCCCCCCGAGGGAGGGCGGGGGCTACGGTCTTCGGGCGTGGCCGCGCGGATGCTCATCGCGGGCCGGTTCGTTGGGCTGCGATGTCGTTGCGTGCGATCGACCGCCGACGTTCCTGTCCGCACCGTCGTCCGGTAGCCACCGCAGCAAGCTGCGTCACGAATCGGTGTGACGCCAGGGACGGTGCCGGTCGGCGGCCGGTGCGTCGAGCGGGCGGGTGTCGGTCGGCGGGCGTGGGGTCAGTGGCGGATGCGGACCGCAGCGAGGACGGCGCTGAGGCTGGGCAGCCAGCGCTGGCTGGGGTCAGGTGCGGTGAGCCACTCGGCGGAGATGCCGGGCAGGCCGGGGCCGAAGGGCAGCGGCACGAGGGCCCCGCAGTCGAGGAGGTCGGCGTCGGCGGGGAGGGTGGCGCGCGGCGGGACCAGGCCGTCGGTCTCGGCGAGGATGGCGACGCGCGGGCCGTGCGGCGTGGGGAGGACCAGGACGGGGCCCTGGCAACCCGTCGTGTTCAGGTGCCGGAGCACGGGGCCCGCCGCGAGTTTCGGCAGGGTGACGGCGCAGAGACCGTTCTCGAGGGCCAGGAAGAGCCGGTTGTCTTGCCGGCGTACGGACCAGCCGAAAAGCCGGCCGTAGTAGGCGTCGAAGCGCTCGTGGGGGCGGTCGGCGAGCGCGACGGTGTCGGTCGGCGACAGGTGCTGGTCGAGGGTCATCGTCGACGCCTTCCGGTCGAGGTGCGCGAGAAGATCTCGCTCCGGAGTCTAACGGCACTCAGTGCCACTAGCAAGGGGGCTGCTACCGTCTGCGGACATGACGGAATCGCCGCGCCGCGCGCCGGCCACCCGGGTCGGGGCGACGCCCGCCGGTCGACGGCAGCTGCGCCGGGCGCTGTCCTCGGCGGCGGTGGACCTGTTCACGGCCAACGGGTACGAGACGACGACCGTCGACGAGATCGCCGCGGCCGCGGGCGTCGGGCGCCGCACGTTCTTCCGGTACTTCGACACCAAGGACGACGTTCTCTTCGCCAACCACGACGAGATCGTCACCGAGATGGAGCAGGCCTTCGAGAACGCCGACCCGGCGCGCGACCCCGTCGAGGTGGCCTGCGAGACGGTCAGCCTCGTGCTGGACTACTACGCCGCCGATCTCGACGTTTCGCTCAAGCGCTTCACGCTGACGCGCACCGTGCCTTCGTTGCGGGACAAGGAAGTCGCGACGGTCGACCGCTACCAGCGTGTGCTCGCCCGCTACCTGCAGGGCCGCTTCGCGGAGCGGGGGGAGGTGACGGCGAGCCTGCGCGCGGCCGTCGCCGCCGCGGCGATCGCGGCGGCCAACAACCACGTGCTGCGACGCTGGCTGCGCAGCGGCGGCAAAGACGACATCGCGGCGAGCGCCGCGCGGGCGTTCGCCCTGGTCCGGGAGGCTTTCCGGCCGGTGAAGGCGGACGGTGAGACCACGGTCGTCGCCGTGTTGAACACCGCCGCGCCGCTGCCGGAGGTCATGGCTCGGCTCAGTGCCGTCTTCCCGGAGAACGAGGTTTAAGTGCACTCAGTGCCACAAGGTGAATCCGCAGGTCATCGTCGGGCGGACGGGTCGATCTGCACGGCGTACCCGCCCCGCAGCACGGCGAGCGTCGACGGCGGTGTGATCACCTGGGCGGTCCCCTCGCGCGGGAGCCGGTGGTGGATGCCGTAGCCGCTCGTGGTCCACTCGGTCAGCTCGCCGTCGACGACCACTGCCGGAACGTCGTCGAGCAGCACGAACGCGCCGTCCGGCAGGTCGCGCCAGGCCATCGGGTGCAGCCGGCGCCGACGCCCGGCCAGGCGTTCGGTGTGCAACTGCCGGTTCACCGCCCGCGCCGACGGCGGCGGGACATCGAGGACGCGGGCCCAGGTGTCGCGGTAGCGCACGTAGTCCGCCCGGCGGCACTCGCCGCACGGACGGTGTCCCGCCGCGAACGAAACGGCTTCGTCGTGGAAGAACAGGTGCGTGTACCGCCGGGGTAGCCACTGCTCCCGCCACCGCCCGCGAAACTCCAGGCGGCACGTGAGCCACAGGTCGCTCGCGTGGGTGCGGACGATCTCCCGTCCCGAGTGGAGGACACCGCGGTTGCCGGTCCACGCGCCGCGCAGCGGGATCGCGACGATCTCGCCCAGCGGCGTCACGCGGTTCCGCGCCGGCGAGCTATCCACAGTGGACTCCCGGGTGGTCGAGGTGGACCCAGGCCCGCGCTGGGGTGACAATGGCCACATGGTCCGCATCGCCCGCGTCTACGACCCCGCCGGCCCCGACGACGGCACCCGCGTGCTCGTCGATCGCGTCTGGCCGCGCGGCCTGGCCAAGGCGAAGGCCGCCCTGGACGACTGGTGCAAGGCGGTCGCGCCCTCCACCGAGCTGCGCAAGTGGTACGGCCACGACCCCGCCCGGTTCGCCGAGTTCAGCCGCCGCTACCACGCGGAGCTCTCCGAGCCCGGCCCCGCCGCCGACGCCCTCGCCGACCTCCGCGCGCTCGCCGCGAAGGGCCCGCTCACGCTGCTCACCGCGACGAAAGCCCTGGACATCAGCCAGGCGGCGGTGCTCGCCGAGCTGTTGAACACCAAGAAACGCTGATCAGACGTCGCGACCTGAACAGGCGATGTTCGGTTGCGCTCGTGTCCGGTTGTTACGTCGTCGGTGGGGTGGGGGTTCGGCACCGCAGTGGTGGTGGCCGTTTCGCTGAACGGCGCCAAGTGCTGGGCGAGTATTGCGATCTGGACGTGCGGTGTTGGGTTGTGTTCGCGTGTGGTCGTCACGGTGCCGGCCGGGTGGGCGTTCGGCATCATCGCTGCTGTGTTGCGCGCCGTTTCGTTGAGCGGCGCCAGGTGCTGGGCCGGTGTCATGACTTGAACAGGCGATGATCGGTTGTGCTCGTGCCCGGTTGTTACGTCGTCGGCTGGGTGGGCGTTCGGCACCATCGCGGCTGTGTTGCCAGCTGAATCGCTGGGCGGTGGCATATGGGCTGGCGTCGCGATCTGGACGTGCGGTGGTGGGTTGCGCTCGTGTCCCGTCGTCACGGCGCAGGTTGGCTGGCGGTTCGGCACCATCACGGTGCTGCCTGCCGAATCGCTGAACGGTGGCAAGCACTGGTCGGGTGTTGCAGTTTGGACGCGTGGTGATGGGTTCCGTTCGTGTTCGGTCGCCGCTGGGTCGGTTTGGTGGGCATTCGGCACCATCGCGGTGGTGGCGGTATCGCTGAACGGCGGCGCCCGCGAAGTGAACCGCGAGATGGAATTGCGGGGGTGATCCTCATTCGGGGCCGGCCGCTGCGGGGTCGACCGGTTGGGCGTTCGGCAGTGTCGCGGTGGTCGCGGCTGAGCTGTTGAGCGGTGGGATGGATCGAACAGGTGTTGTGTGCTGGACGCACGGTGTTGGGTTGCGCTCGTGATCCGGTGCCGCGGGGTCGATTGCGTGTGTGATCGGCACCGTCGCGGCGGTGCTTGCCGAACTGGTGAGTGGTGAGGGGCGTGGAGGGGGTGTCGCGATCTGGACGGGTGATGTTGGGTTGCGCGCGGAGGACGTTGCTGTGCGGTCGGGCGGGTGGGGGTTCGGCACCGCAATGGCGGTGCTCGCCGGATGTGTGGTGGGGCATTCGCACCGCCTCCTGGTGGAACCGTCACGACGATCGTCACAGAAGGCGGCGCAGAGCGCTGGCAGGTTTGCGACACGAGAAGCCGCTGCCGGCGCCCCGGGGTGGGTGCAGGCAGCGGCCGAGACGGGTGAAATCTACGAGGCCAGGTTCAGCTGCGTGGCCTTGACCGCGTTGGCGACCTGCGTGCAGGCCGCCGTGGTGGTGCCGGCGCCGCCGGTGCGGGCGTTGGTGGCGCAGGCGGAGTTGAGGGCCGTCCCGACGTCGCGGAAGGTGGATGTCGGGCGGAGGAGGTTTTCGACCTTCCACCAGAGCGCGATGGCCTTGTCTTCGCCGAGGCCGCGGACCGTCTGGCCGTTGAAGGTGGCGCCGTCGGTGATGAGGTAGTCGGTTTTGTCGACGACGCCCGCTTCGATGTGGGGGTCGCCGTTCGCGCCGACCCAGTACTGGCCGTTGACGCGGTCCGGGCTGGGGCCCTCGCCGGAGTTCGGCGGGTTCTTCAGGTCGCGCACCTGCCCGATCGACGAACCCGCGCCCCTCAGCCAGCGGTTCGCGTCCTGCACGTTGGCGTCCCCCGCCTTGATGGCGATGAACTGGCCCATGACGTCGGACATACCCTCGTTCAGGGCGCCCGTAGCCGTTGCCCAGCTGCGACGTGTGCTGCGTGACGCCGTGGGTGAGCTCGTGGCCGGTGATGTCCATCGTGGTCACGCCCTCGCCGAAGGCCACCGCTCGCCTTCCCAGAACGCGTTGGCCTACGGGCACTGCGTGTGCCGCCGACCGTCCGATTCGGTCTCGACCTCGTACGTCCGCACGGTGCCGCGCAGCGCCTTGCCCTTGCCGTCGCGGTAGTCGGCGTCGATGTTGTTCGTCAGGTCGTAGGAGGCGTAGCGCGAGTAGAAGTCCTGCGCCTTGCCGAAGAAGTCGTAGACGCTGTTCACGTCCGCCATCGACATCGCGGCCTGGCCCTCGCTGCGGGTCGCGCTGAAGGCGGTGCCGATGCCGCGGCGCAAATCCGCCAGCCTGGCGACGTCGAGGTCCACGACCTTGCGGTTCGCGTCGCACACGACGCGGTTGGTGGCGGCCTTCGTCTCACCCCAGAGCTGCAGCACCTGGCCGCTGTCGGCGCCGACGACGACCGGCCACGTGTCCTCGGGGTCCACACCGGACACCGGCACGGAGTAGGCCGGCACTGCGGTGGCGCTCGCGCCGTCGCCACCGAGGCCCGCGTCCTACCAGTACGCCTTCCCGGCGCCCGTCTTCAGCTCCGCCAGGGCGAACGCCGCCCGGCGCTGCGGCCGGACAGGTTGTTCAGCCGTGATGAGTGCGACGTTCGCTGTCACCTCGGAGGATTGGGACGGGCCATTCCACCGGGTCCGGACTTCGGTCCTCGACGTGACCTTCGTGATCGGCGGCGGCGAACGGCCGGAGACGGTCGAGAACGTCGAAGCCGAGGTTCGCTTGCCCGACGGTTCCCGCTGGAGCGCGACGATCTTCACCGTCGCCGAGGTGCAATGCCTCCTGACACGCTGGGCCGGCACCGGCAAGTACGGCCGGGGTAGCTACTTCTGTTATTCGGACAGTCTGATCGTCCGCGATCCCGGAGTGACCGGCCTGACCCGAGCGCTCGCCGAGCTGCACCGCAACGACGAGCTGCGCCCCGCTCCGCACCGCCTCGACGAGGCGGACGAGTAGCCCGGAGCACGTCGCTCGCCGAACGAGGCCCTACGAACGCTGTCCCGACAGCAGCTCGAACGCCTCCCACATCCCGGCGTAGCGCCCGCCGCGGGTGAGCAGTTCGTCGTGGCTGCCTATTTCGGCGATGCGGCCGCGGTCGAGCACCACGATGCGGTCGGCCGTCTGCGCGGTCTGCAGGCGGTGGGCGATGACGATCGTCGTGCGGCCGCGGGACAGGGTGCGCATCGCGTCGGCGACGTGGGCTTCGGCGGCGAGGTCGAGGTTGGAGGTCGCCTCGTCGAGCAGGAGGATCGCCGGGTCCACGAGCTGGGCACGGGCGAGTGCGAGCAGCTGGCGCTGCCCGGCCGAGAGCGAGCGGCCGCGTTCGGCGATCTCGTGCAGGTACCCGCCGGGCAGCGCGGCCACGAACTCGTGCGCCCCGACCGCGCGGGCGGCGGCCTCGACTTCGGCGTCGGTGGCGTCCGCCCGGCCGTACGCGATGTTGTCGCGCACGGTGCCGGTGAACAGGAACGCCTCCTGCGGCACGTACCCGAGCGCGCGCCGGTAGGCGGCGAGGTCGAGCGTGCGCAGGTCGAGGCCGTCGACGCGGACGCTGCCGTGGTCGGGGTCGTAGAAGCGGGCGAGCAGCTTCAGCACGGTCGATTTGCCCGCGCCCGTCTCGCCGACCAGCGCCACGGTCTCACCGGCCGCGATCGTCAGGTCGATCTCGCGCAGCGCCTCCGGTGGTTTGACGGCGACCTGCGAACCGGCGACCAGCCGCGGGTCGGCCGGGCCGCGGCGTTCCGCGAGCGGCCGCGGCGGCGCCGGGTAGGCGAACCGCACACCGGTGAAGGCGACCTCGCCGCGCAGCCGGCCCGGGTCGACGGGGTCCGCGGCGGGCGGGGTGAGCGTCTCGAGCCGCATCAGGTCGGCGATACGGCTCACCGACACGCGCGTCTGCAGCCAGGAGTCGAACACCTGCGACAGCTGCTGGATGGGGGAGAAGAACAGGTCGATGTACAGGATGAACGCGATCAGCGCGCCCGGGGTCAGGCGCCCGGTGTGGATCATCCCGGCGCCGACGCCGAGCACGATCGCGTCGGCGCCCGCGGAGAGGAACTGCACGAACGGGAAGTACGTCGCGGCCAGGCGCTGCGCGGAGTAGCGCGCGTCGAGGTAGTCGCGGCCGAGGCGGCGGAACCGGCGGATCGTCTCGCCCTCGTGCGCGAACGCCTGCGATTCGCGCACGCCGGAAAGGCTCTCCTGGAAGTCGGCGTTGACGATGGCCACGCGGTCGCGCGCCACGTCGTAGAGCTTCGCGGCGCGCCGGCGGAAGATCACCGTGCCGATCGCCAGCGGCACCACGACGGTGAGCGTGCACAGGCCCAGCAGCGGGTTGACCACCACGAGCGTGACCCCGACCCCGGCGAAGGTGACGAACGCGACCAGTGCCGAGAGCAGCCCGTTCTGGATGAGCGATTCGAACTGGTCGACGTCGGTGGTCATGCGCGTCATGATCCGGCCGGCCATCTCGCGCTCGTAGTAGTCGAGCGAAAGCCGTTGCAGCTGCGCCCAGATCCGGATCCGCAACGACAGCATCACGCGTTGCGCGGTCCGGCCGGTGACGAACGTCTGGGCCATCTCGTCGAGGAACGCCACCAGTGTGATCAGCAGGAACAGCCCCGCCGCACCGAACAGCACGGCTTGCGAGCCCCGCAGCACCCCGTCGTCGACGCCGCTCTTGACGAACACCGGCCCGATCACCGACGCGACGGCGTCGATCACCACCAGCAGCAACCCGAACAGCAGTGGCCGGCGGAACTCGCGCAGCAGCGTGCCCAGTGAGAACGACCGGTCCTGGCGCGATTCAGCCGCGAGGTCCACCTTCGCGAAGTCCCGCACCGGTTTCAGTTCGTCGACGCGCGCGAGCAGCTGCGGCGTCGGCGGCAGCGCGGCTCGCCAGCTGCCGCCGCCGGACCCGCCGAGGCCGCCGCCGAGCCCCGGGGCGCGCGTCGCGAACCGCTGCCGGTTGCGGTGGCCGTCGCCCTGCTCGCCCCGCCACGCCGACGCGGTGGTGCCGGTTTCGGTGAGCGCTTCGATGCGGTCGCCGACTCGTTCGGCGGCTTCTTCCTCGAGGCCGGTGAGCAGGGTGCGGTAGAGCGCGCTGCGCTCGAGCAGCTCCTCGTGGGTGCCCTGGTCGGCGACGACGCCGCCGTCGAGGACCACCACGCGGTCGGCCAGGTGCAGGGTCGAACGGCGGTGGGCGACGAGCAGCGTCGTGCGCCCGGCCAGCACTTCGCGCAGGGACGCGTTGATCGACTCCTCGGTGTTGGCGTCGACGGCGCTGGTGGCGTCGTCGAGCACGAGCACCCGGGGGTCGGTGAGGATGGCGCGGGCGAGCGCGATGCGCTGGCGCTGCCCGCCCGAGAGCGAGAGCCCGCGCTCGCCGACCACGGTTTCGTACCCCTGCGGCAGGGCGCGGATGAAGCCGTCGGCTTCGGCGACCTTGGCCGCGGCCAGGATCTCCTCGTCGGTGGCGCCGGGTCTGCCGTAGGCGATGTTGGCGCGGATGGTGTCGGAGAACAGGAAGCTCTCTTCGAACACCACGCCGACCTGCGAGCGCAGCGACCGCAGGCGCACCGTGCGCAGGTCGTGACCGTCGAGCAGCACGGCGCCGCAATCCGGGTCGTGGAAGCGCGATACGAGCGTGGTCGCGGTGGTCTTGCCGCTGCCGCTGGGCCCGATGAGCGCGACCCGTTCGCCCGCGGCGATCTGCAGGTCGAAGCCGCGCAGCAGCGGCGCGTCCGCCGAGTATCCGAAGTGGACATCCTTGAAGGTCAGCTCACCGCGCGCGGGTGGCAGGTCGACGGCGTCGGGCGCGTCGGCGATGGCGGGCTCGAGGTCGAGCAGCTGGAAGATCCGCTCCACGCCCGCGCGGGCCTGCTGGCCGATCGCGAGCACGCCGGCGAGCTGGCGCGCCGGGGCCATGAGCTGGCCGACGTAGGTGGAGAAGGCGAGGAACGTGCCGAGGCTGAGCCCGTGGTGCAGTGCGAGCCAGCCGCCGAGCACGAGGATCGCGACCTGCCCGAGCGCGGGGATCGCCTGCAGCAGCGGCTGGTAGCGCGACTGCAGCCGCACGGCCCGCAGCTGCCGGCCGTAGAGGTCACCCGCGGTGTCGGCCAGCCGGGTGAGCTCGCGGCCTTCCTGGCCGAAGGCCTTGACCACGCGCACGCCGTTGACGTCCTCGTCGACGATCTGCACCACGTCGCCTTCGCGCTGCTGCGCGTCCCAGGTCGCGGGGAAGATCCGGCGGCGCATCCGGTACGACACGGCGAGCAGTCCGGGCACCACGACGAGGCTGACGAGCGCGAGCACCGGCGACAGCACCAGCATCACGCCCAGCGAGAGCAAGACCAGCAGGATGTTGCCGCTCATGATCGGCAGGAGGCTGAGCAGGCCCTGCACGAGCGCGGAATCGGACGTCGCGCGAGACACGACCTGGCCCGTCGGCATGCGGTCGAGGGCGGCGAAGTCGAGGCGCTGCAGGTGCGCCTGGATGTCGTTGCGCAGGTCGTACTGCACCGCGAGCGCGACCCGCCCGCCCCGGTAGCGCCGCTGGTAGGCGAACAGGAACGCCGCGGCCGACAGCACGAGCAGCGCGACGAGCCACGGCCACAACGACGCCGACCCGCTGAGGATCACCCCGTCGACGATCTGCCGTTCGAGCAGCGGCACCACGGTCTGGCACGCGCTGCCGAGCACGGCCGCGCCGAACGCGATCAACAGCTCCCGGCGATGCCGCAGGACGTAACCGCCGAGGCGGCGCAGCCAGCGCGAGTTCTCCTCTTCGGCGCGCTTGCCTCGAGGGGCGGGGTGGGATGGTGTGGGGTCTGATGGTGCGGTGCCGTGCTGGTCCTGGGTCGCGAGTCGTCCGTTGCCGGTCGGTGGCTCCGCGGCGGTCACTTGGTCTCGGCCATCCGCTCCGCCATGACCTCGTCGATGGCCGTGTCGAGCCAGCTCAAGGCTTCGAGGACGCGCTCGGGGTCGGGTGTGCGAGCGACCAGGGCCGTGATCCGCGCGATCATCTCGCCCTCCGTCGCGGCGAGCAGGCGTTCGCCCTCCGGGGTGAGGGAAAGCGCGGTGGCGCGGTGGTCGGCGTCGACGCCGCCGCGGACGACGAGGCCGCGTCTGGTGAGGGCGTCGACCGCGGCGCTGATGGCCGGGCGGCCGAGCGCGAGCCGCCGTGCGACCCGCGAAGCGCGTTCGTCGCCCGACGCGATCGCCGACAGCACGCGGTAGTGCGCGAGGTTCAGCTCACCCGACGAGCGCTCCAGCAGCCGCGAGGCGCGGGCGAGCGCGCGGACCGCGCCGAGCGCGGAGTGCTCGCGGGTTTCTCCGGAAGAGGGCATGATCCGACTGTAACCCCTATTTGTTCGATCGTCGAACTAGCGCGGGTCAGTGAACCGAACATGATTCGGTAATCTGGCGTCGACCGGACTGGGGTCGACAACGAAGTGCACCGTTCGCGCAGGTCGCGAGCAGAACGAGGTTCGGAGGTAGCGTGAGCTTCAACCTGGCCACGATCCTGCGGGAGTCCGCTCTCGCTCAGCCGGAAAAGGACTTTCTCCGTTTTCCGGGCGGAATCCACTCCTACGCCGAGGTCGACGAGCTGTCCGGCCGGGTCGCGACCGCGTTGCGGCAGCGCGGGCTGGCCCCGGGCGACAAGGTCGCGGTGCAGCTGCCGAACGTGCCCGAGTTCGTGTTCGCGTACTTCGGGATCCTCAAGGCCGGGCTCGTGATGGTGCCGCTGAACCCCCTGCTCAAGGCCGGCGAGATCGCCTACCACCTCGCCGATTCCGACGCGCGCCTGCTGATCGCCGGCGCCGCCGTGGTCGACGAAGCGGCGAAAGCGCTCACGGAGGTTCCCGCGGTGTCCGCGGTCGTGGCCGGTGACCTCGACGGCTGGCCCGCCGGTACGGTGCCGTTCGCGCGGCTGCTCGACGCGCCCGACGACGGCGACCTGTACCCGGGTGCGGCCGACGACACCGGAGTGCTGCTCTACACGAGCGGGACCACCGGCCGTCCTAAAGGCGCTGAGCTGTCCCATTTCTCGCTGTACATGACGTGCACGATCGGCGGCCAGACCTTCGGCGCCGAACCCGACGACGTGGTGCTCGCCGTGCTGCCGTTCTTCCACGTTTACGGCCTCTCCAGCATCCTCAACTCCGCCGCCCGCCACAGCCGCACGGTGTCGGTCGTCCCGCGGTTCGAACCACAGGCCGTGCTGGCGGCGATCGAGCGCGACCGCGTGACGATCATGGCCGGCGTGCCCACGATGTACCACGCGCTCGCGGTCGCGGACAGTTCCGGCTACGACACGAGCAGCCTGCGCATCGGCAGCTCGGGCGGTGCCGCGATCCCGGAGCAGGTGCTGGGGACGTTCGAGGAGAAGTACGGCATCCCGGTCCTGGAAGGCTACGGCCTCTCGGAGTCGGCGTCGACGACCACCGTGAACCCGGGCGCCGCCAACCGGAAGGTGCTCTCCATCGGCAAGCCTATCTGGGGGGTGCAGCTGCGGATCGTCGACGGCGCCGACCGGCCGCTGCCGCCCGGTCCGGACCACGTCGGCGAGATCGTGCTGCGCGGGCACAACATCACCAAGGGCTACTACAAGCGCCCCGCCGAAACGGCCGAAGCCTTCCGCGGCGGCTGGTTCCACACCGGCGACCTCGGCTACGTCGACGACGACGGGTTCGTGTTCGTCGTCGACCGCAAGAAGGACCTGGTGATCCGCGGCGGGTACAACGTCTACCCTCGTGAGGTCGAGGAACTTCTCTACCGCCACCCCGCGATCGCCGAGGCGGCCGTGATCGGTGAGCCGGACGACCGCCTGGGCGAGGAGATCGTCGCGGTGGTCTCGCTGAAACCGGGTGCCGCGGCCGAGCCCGAGGAAATCGTCGCGTGGGCCAAGGAGCGGATCGCCGCGTACAAGTACCCGCGGCGGGTGCGGATCGTGCCGGAGCTGCCGAAGGGGCCGACCGGGAAGATCACGAAGCTGCCGTTGCGGGGGCAGTGAGCGTCCACTGTGGCCTGGCAACCGCCGGCCGCCAAAACCACTTGAGCGCGGCCATAGCATGAACAGAGTCCAGGGCTACTGGTCGAAGGAGCCGCCCGTGCCATTCACCGATTCGAGCAAACCCGTGCCCGCGGAGCTGAGGACTGAGGAGTTCGCCTTGCGTCCGATCGTGGTCGGCGACACGGAGATGGACTATGCGGCCGTGATGGAAACGCGTGAACACCTGCGGTTGTGGCGGCAGTCGACGTGGCCCGAGGACGACTTCACGGTGGAGGCGAACCGGAAAGACCTCATCGACCTCGAACAACGTCACGCTGCGCAGCGTGCGTACACGTACACGGTGCTCGACCCCGCCGGCACCACTTGCTTGGGCTGCGTCTACGTCTTCCCCACGAACGCCACGTTCCTCGCGAAATCCACGGTGACGCCAGTCGGCGACGACGAGTGGGCGGACGTCGACGCCGTCGTCTTCTTCTGGGCTCGTCTTTCCCGGATGGTGAGCGGTATGGACGAGCGTCTTCTTGCGGCGCTCCGTGGGTGGTTCAAGGATGAATGGAAGCTCGACAGGACCGTCTACGTCACGAGTGAGCCGTTCGCACAGCAAGTGGATCTGCTGAACCGCACCGACCTGAAGCTGAAGTTCGAACTGCTCGAGCCCGGCAAGCCGAGAAAGCGCCTCGTCTTCGGCTGAGGGGCCGAACGTATCGCGGATTGGCTCGTCCACTGTGGCCAGTCGAAGGTGGAGTCGTACGCCTGGAGGCCGGGAGGGTCGTGCCGGTGCCGGCCAGGACGAGGTGCACGGTGCGGGCCGTGGAAGTCCGGGCGCAGCCGCGCCCCGGCCGGCGGTGAGGTACTCGGGTGCCGCCGTCCACGTGCCGTCGAGGGCGAAGAGAGGGGGCGTTCTTCGGTCCGAGATCGGTCTCGGGGCTCGTGGGCTCCGCCGGGGTCGTGTCGGGGACGTCGGTGGGCGCGGGCTGCGGGCCGGAGCCGGCGTCGGTGAGCAGCTGCCGCAGCTGCTGCTCGGTGTTCGCGGAGGAGCCTTCGCCGAAGTGGGAGCCGCGGACCTGCCCCGACGCGTCGACGACAGAGGAGGCGGGCCAGTACTGGTTGCCGTAGGCCTGCCAGGTGGCGTAGTCGTTGTCGATGGCCACGGGGTAGTCGACGCCCAGGCCCTTGGTCTGGTCGGCCACGTTCGCGGCCTCGTGCTCGAACGCGAATTCCGGATTGTGCACGCCGAGCACGACGAGACCGGAGTCGGGGTAGGCGTGGTACCAGCTCTCGTAGTGGGGCAGGGCGCGGCGGCAGCTCAGGCAGCTGTAGGTCCAGAACGTGACCAGCACGACCTTTCCGCACAGGCTCGCGATCGTCAGCGGCCGGCCGCCGGGGGTGTTGAGCCACGCCACGATGCCAGTCGGCTCGGGTGCGCCGGTGAGCTGCCGCCGACGCGCCGCTTTCGAACTTCTGCCTCAGCGCGGCGGCGTAGTCCGGCGCTGCAGCCCGGCTGTGAGGTCGAACGTCGTCGCGGCCGCCGGCGCGAGCAGCGCGACGCCGGTGGTCACGCGGATCGCGCGGGCCCGGGCGCGCAGCTACCGCCCCCGGCGCGTCACCTGGTCGCCCGCCACGGCGATCACGAGCAGCGGGATCCCGGCGCCGAACGCCGCCGTGGGGACCAGTGCGCCGAACCCGATCCGGTGCGTCGCACCGAGCACGGCGATCGTCGCCAGCACAGGTCCCGCGCACGGCACGTGGACTAGAGCGAGCGCGAGGTCCCACGACGAACCCGCTGCGGTCCGGGTCCGTCGCGCGCCCGCGCAGCCGCGTGAACGGCCGCTCCAGCGGCTCACCGAACCGTGGCACGAGCAAGCCGAGGCCGAGTAGGGCCAGCGCGGCAATGCCGGCGTTGCGCACCAGGTCCTGCTGCAAGCCGAATGCGCTCAGCAGCAGCGAGCCGAACAGCATCGCACCGCTGAAGCTCAGCACGAGCCCCGCCACCATCCGCGCCGGCCGTCGCGTCCCGGCCGTCAGCACGACCGGCAGCACGCACGGCGAAATGCTCGTGACCACGCCCGCGAGCAGGCCGGACAGTACCAGCGTGAGCCTGGAATTCTCCCCGCGCAATCCTGCGGGGAGATTAGCGCACCTTCGAGCCTGATCGTAACCTGTCAGAGTGGTTACTAATTTCTTGCGGTAGGCGCCACGGAAACGGCCGGCTAAGGCGAACCTTCGCCGGCCGGTGCCGGGGGACGGGGAGCCGTCAGGCTTGCCGCGCGGGGGCCAGGGGCGGGTTGCCACGTCGGCGGGCGCGGTAGGCGGCGGCCTTCATCTTGTTGCCGCAGGTCGCCATGGCGCACCACTCGCGGCGGGAGCCGCGGGAGTGGTCGAGGTAGACCTGGGTGCACTCGGGGCGGCCGCACTCCTTGAGCAGGTCCGCGTCGGGGCCGCCGAGGATCTCGACGGCGGCGCGGGCCACGGACGACAGCGCTTGCGCCGGCGTGGCTTCCAGGTGACGCCCATCGGCCGACAGTTGGGTGACGACCGGTGGCCGCGCGGCGAACTCGTTGACCACGGTCAGCGCGCCGACGTCGGCGTCGTGGTGGGTGAGCCGGGCCGCGACCAGCGCGTAGATCGCTTCACGCAGCTCGAGGGCGGCGGCGAGGTCAGGCAGCCGGCTGCCCGGGTCGGTGTCGGTGACGCCGGACTCGCGGAACCACGCGTCGAGGCTGCGGGGTGAGCCCAGCTTCTCCAGGGGTTCGGCGTTGCGGCGGGCGCGCAGGGTCCCGACGAAGTCGAGCGCCGGGTTTCCGCAGGGGAAGGCGTGTTCCATGGGCACCAGTCTGACAGGTGACGAATCGACGTGCAACGCCGTCATAAACTTTTGTCGGTAGGATTCGTCACCGTCTTGACTGGTGATGAATAGGCGTGCGAGAGTTTCGGCATCGATACGGCAGGCCCCGGGAAACGGCGGCCCCGCAAGTTGCGAAAGGCCGCACTCTCATGGATCCGACCATCACGCTGTTGCTCGTCCTGCGGAACCTGCTTGCCACGATGGGTGCCCTCGCCGGCACCACGGCCGTGCTCCCGGGCCTGGCGGCGGGGGAGCACCGGTGATCACCCCCGGCCAGTACCTGCACGTCGCCACCCGCGCCCTCGCCGGCATGGCGGCCATCGTCGAGCACCTCGGCGACGACCTGGCCGGCGTCGGCCTCGACGTGCCCGGCGCCAACAGCGCGTACGCCGTGCTCAACCACTGCCTCGGCGCCACTGCCTACTGGGCCGGCGAAATCGTCGCCGGCCGCCCGGCCCACCGCGACCGCGACGCCGAATTCGCCGCGTCCGGCCCGGTCGCCGCGCTGCTGGCTCGCACGCGCAAGATCGCGGACCAGCTGAAGAAGGACGTCGCCCGCGCCGATCCGAAGACGCCGGTCCCGGCCGCGCTCGAGGACCTCGGCGACCCGCTCGACGCCGGCGGCGCGCTGCGGCACCTGTGCGCCGCCCTCGTCCAGCACCACGGCCAGCTCGAAATCCTGCGCGACGTCCTGCCGGCGCAAGCCCGCACCGTCGCCTGAGAAACCCCGGAGTTCCGTTGAGAAAGGACACTGTCATGACTGAAACCACCTACACCGCAGTCGTCACCGCCACCGGCGAAGGCCGCAACGGCGGGCGCGCGGTCGCCGAAGACGGTTCACTGGACGTCACCCTCGCCGTCCCCAAGGAGCTCGGTGGCAACGGCGGCGCGACCAACCCCGCGCAGCTGCTCGGCGCCGGCTGGGCCTCGTGCTTCCTCGGGGCGGTGAAGATCGTTGCGGCGCAACGGAAGGTGAAGATCGAGGACCTCGCCGTCGTCGCCGACATCACGCTCCACAACGCTTCCGCCGACTTCTGGCTCAGCGCGGCCCTGCACCTGGAGGTGTCCGGCGTGGACCAGAAGACCACCGAAGAGCTCGGCGCCGCCGCGCACCGGATCTGCCCCTACTCGAAGGCGACCCGCGGCAACGTCGAGGTCACCATCGACGCGACCGTCGCCCGACGACGCCTCCGGACGACGGGGACGGACACCATGAGCTCCCGGCGGGCATTCGGGAGGGCCGTGGGCGCGGGGGCCATCGCCGCCTGACGCCCGGCCCTCGGTGGCCCGGCCGTGGCCGCCGCGCCGGCATCCCCAGCGAGGGGAACCGGTGCGGCACCGGGCCTGAGCACGGCGCGCACCGGCCTGCTTCACGTCGCCTGCCACGAGCTGGGCCCGGCGCGCGGCGCCGAGGACCGCGAAGCCCATCTGCGGGCGGGGTGCGCGGGCAGATCGAGCTGCGCGGCGACGAGTTGCTCGCCGTTCCGCCGAAGAGCACGCCGGCCGGGGGCCCGGGGGACTGCCGCCGCACTGAGCCGGTGCCCGGGCTGCCGGGACGCGACGGCCGTGCCACCCTGGGGTGCGTGCCCGAACCCCGTGACCCGGCTGCCACGTCCCCGCGAGACTTCGTCGGCTACGGCCGGTACCCGCCGCGCGTGCGCTGGCCCGGCGACGCGAAGGTCGTGGTCAACGTCGTCGTGAACTACGAAGAGGGGGCCGAGTACTCGATCCCCGACGGTGACGGCCGCAACGACGGCTGGGGTGAGTACGCCTACGAGGTCGGCCCCGAGGTCCGCGACCTCGGCACCGAAACGCACTACGAGTTCGGCAGCCGCGTCGGGATCTGGCGCCTCGCGCGGATCTTCGACCGCTACTCGGTGCCGGTCAGCGTCGGCGCGTGCGCGGTCGCGCTCGAGCGCAACCCCGCCGTGGCCGGGTGGATCCGGGAACGCGGCCACGACGTGATCGGCCACGGCTACCGCTGGCTCGATTACGCGCGGATGCCGGTCGACGAGGAACGCGACGACCTGCACCGCGCGATCGAGTCGCTGGAGCGCACGACCGGGCAGCGCCCGCGCGGCTGGTACGTGCGGTCGTTCGCCAGCGAGCACACGCTCGACCTGCTCGTCGAAGCCGGGGGGTTCCTCTACGATTCCGATCCCTGCAACGACGAACTGCCGTATTTCTCGCCGTCGGGACTGCTGATCGTGCCGTATTCCAAGGTGTACAACGACACCCGCTACCTGCTGAGCCCCACCTACGGGTCGCCGGCGCAGTTCTTCGACAGCCTGCGCCTCGGCCTCGACTACCTCTGCGAGGAAGCCGACGACGGGTTCGGCGCGCGGATGATGACCGTCGGCCTGCACC
This sequence comes from Amycolatopsis sp. FDAARGOS 1241, assembly GCF_016889705.1. Classification (NCBI taxonomy): domain Bacteria; kingdom Bacillati; phylum Actinomycetota; class Actinomycetes; order Pseudonocardiales; family Pseudonocardiaceae; genus Amycolatopsis; species Amycolatopsis sp. FDAARGOS 1241. The sequence goes on along the minus strand of NZ_CP069526.1, from coordinate 5,868,159 downwards.
CCCGGTGGAGCGGTCAGGCGAACCGGGCGTCGGCCGTGCGGGATTTCGTCCGGTACGCCGCGAAAAAGCCCGGTGTGCGGTTCGTGCGGCGGCTCGACATCGCGCAGTGGTGGCTCGACCACCACGAGGAGTGGGCGCCGATCGGCCCCTGACCGTCCACAGTGGTCCTGGGAGCACCCGGCCGCGCTACCGTGGAGTGGTGGTGGGCGACGTGCGGACGCTGTCGGTGCCCGTCGACGGCGGCGAGCTGGAGGTGGAGGTCGTGCGGGCGGCCTCGCCGCCAGTGCTCGCCGTGCACGGCATCACGAGCAACCGCAAGTTGTGGAACTGGCTACGGGCCGGGGCGCCCGACCTGTCGCTGGTGATGCCGGACCTGCGCGGGCGTGCGGGCAGCTTCGGCGTCGCGGGCACCTCGTCGCTGCGCCAGCACGGCGAGGACCTGATCCGCGTGCTCGACGCGCTGGGGCACGACGTCGTCGACGTGTGCGGGATGTCGATGGGCGCGTTCGTCGCGGTGGAACTTGCGACGCGGCGACCGGACCGGGTGCGCGGGCTCGTGCTGGTCGACGGCGGGCTCCCGATGATCATGCCGCCCCGGCTCACGCCGGCGGGGGTGCCGAAGGCGTTCGCCCGGCAGCTCGCGCGCGTCTCCCGCCGCTGGACCGGCGTCGACGAGTACCTCGCCTACTTCACACACATCAACCCGCTGCTCGACGCGCGTGACCCGTTGCTGCGCGACTGCCTGGAGCACGACCTGATCGACGGCCGCGTGATGCTGAGCCGGACCGCCGTGATCGCCGACGCCACCGACGTGTTCTTCGGCGAGACGCACTGGCGCGACATCGGGGTGCCGACGGAACTGGTGTGCGCGCAGTGGAGCGCGGGGGAGGGCGCGCCGCCTGCCTACAGCGACGAAGCGCTGGAGTCCTTCCGCGCCGACCTGCCCACGCTGCGCCGCCCGCGCCGCGTGTCGGGCGCCGACCACGCGGCGACGATCATGACGCACTCCGGCGCGGCCGTCGTCGGCGTCGCCGTGCGGGACCTCCTCACTCGATAGAGCCGTCGGCTTGTCGATTGTGTCACCGTGCGCTTGCCAATTATGACAACTGTCATAATTCTCGGATGGTCGACGTATCCGACCGAGGAGCTGCCCGTGCCCGGCGGACCCTGGCTCTTCGACCGGATCGCACACGGTGTGCGCCTCGCGGGCACGACCCTCGACGACGTCCTCCACGGGCCGGAAGCCGTGAATGCGCAGGTCCTCGCCGTGGCCGGCTGCTACGAGGACAGGACATTCCGCCGGCGGGACGAGTTCGGCGACCGGTACGTCGAGGAGTACACCACGCTGGTGCGCGGGCGCCGGATGTTCGGGACCGCGACGTCCCACCACGACGACAGTGGGGAGACCGACGAGCTTGGGGTAAACCACCGGCCGTTGACCTCTGCCCTGACGCCGGCCGGTCTGGTCGGCGGTGAAGCGGCGCCCGGCCGGGCCCTTTCCCGCCTGCCTGAACCTTCGTCCAATCCGAGAGAGGACTTCCGCGATGGCCCGCCTCCAGCTGACCGACTTCGGTGACCCGATCTCCTCCGTCCGCCTCGACGACACTCCGCCGCCCGCGCCCGGCCCGGACGAGGTTGCCGTGGAGATGCTCGCCACTCCCCTGAACCCGGCGGACTTCCTGCTGATGCGCGGGCTCTACGGCGTCCGTCCGGAGCTGCCGGCGCCGCTGGGCGCGGAGGGCGTGGGCCGCGTCGTCGACGGTGCTCCCGCGCTGGCCGGCCGCCGGGTGCTGATCATGCCCGGCCTGGAGCAGGGCCTGTGGGCCGACCGCGTCGTGCTGCCGCGCCACCGCGTCCTGCCCGTCGGTGACGACGTCGACCTGCACCAGCTGTCGATGCTCGCCCTCAACCCCGCCACGGCCCAGCTGCTGCTGAGCCAGTACGCGGCTTCCCTGGCGCCGGGGTCGTGGCTCGCCCAGACCGCGGCGAACTCCGCGATGGGCCGCTACCTCAACGCGTTCGCCCACCGGCAAGGCCTGCGCACCCTGAACGTCGTGCGCCGCGCCTCGGCCGTCGACCTGGTCCTCGCCGCGGGCGGTGACCAGCTCGTGGTTTCCGACGACACCCTGCGGGCGTCGGTGAAGAAGGCCCTGGCCGGCGAGCGGCTCTCCCTCGTCCTGGACGCCACCGGCGGCCCGGTCGTCAAGGAACTCGCCCGCGCCGGCTGGTGAACTGGTTCCGGCGCGCCTCGGCCGGCGAAGTGGCGGCCTTGTACGGCGAACTCGCCGGCCTCGTCGCCGAGGGCACGCTCACCGCGCCGGTCGAAGCCACCTACGCCCTGGCCGACTACGAAAAGGCCTTCGCCCACTCCCTCGAACCCGGCCGCAGCGGGAAGATCCTCTTCACCTTCGGCGGAGAATGAGCGACGCGGGGTTTCCCGTCCGGCCCGGGGCGGGCACGCTGGAGGCATGGCGGAGGACGACGTTCCCGCGGGCCGCACCCTCACGGTGAACGGCCGGCCGCGGCAGGTCCGGACGGAAGACGACACCGCGCTGCTCTACGTGCTGCGCAACCACCTGGGCCTCAAGGGCACGCGGTTCGGCTGCGGCCTGGGGCTGTGCGGCGCGTGCTCCGTGCTCGTCGACGGGCGGCCGGTCAACTCGTGCGACACCCCGGTGTGGTCGGTCGAGGGCAAGGAGGTCACCACTGTCGAAGGACTCGGTGACTCGCACCCGCTGGCGCGCGCGATCGTGGCCGGACAGGCCGCGCAGTGCGGCTATTGCACGTCCGGCGTGGTCGTCGCGGCGGCCGCGCTGCTCGCCGGGAACCCCGATCCGTCCGACGCCGAGGTCCGCGCCGCGCTCGACGGGAACCTGTGCCGGTGCGGCGCGCACAACCGCGTGGTCCGCGCGGTGCTCGCGGCCGCCGCGGAGATCCGGGAGGGCGCGCGGTGACCACGGTCGGACTGCCGCCCTCGCTCGCGGCCAACCCACGGCTCGGCGACTGGCTCCGGATCGGCACCGATGGCACGGTCGAGGTGCGGTCCGGGAAGGTGGAGCTGGGCCAAGGGGTGCTGACCGCGCTCGCCCAGGTGGCCGCCGAGGAGCTCGACGTCGACGTGGCGCGCGTGCGGATGACCGCCGCGGCGACCGACGTGAGCCCGGACGAGGGATACACCGCGGGCAGCCTGTCGGTGCAGCACTCCGGGGCGGCGCTGCGCATCGTGTGCGCCGAGGCCCGGGCTCGCTACCTCACCGCGGCCGCGGCGGAACTCCGGGTGGGGGAAGAGAAAGTGACCGTCCACGACGGACGGTTCGCCGCGCCCGACGGCACCGCCACGAGCTACTGGGCGCTGGCCGACGACGCGTTGCTCGACCACGCGGCCACCGGCGCGGTGACCCCCAAACCGGAATCGGCATACCAGGTGGTCGGAACCAGCGTGGCGCGGGTGGACCTGCCGGACAAGCTCGCCGGGCGGCCGCGGTTCGTGCACGACTTGTCCCTCGACGGCCTGGTCTACGGCCGGATCGTGCGCCCGCCTTCGCGGGGCGCCACGCTGCGGTCGGTCGACACCGGCCCAGCGCTGACCCTGGCGGGCGTGGTCACCGTGGTGCGGGACGGGGACTTCCTCGGCGTGGTCGCCGAACGCGAGGAGGTCGCGCTGCGGGCCGCGGACGTCCTGCAGCGCGCCACGGAGTGGGACCAGCGGCCGACCCTGCCCGACGAGCACGACCTTCCCGCGTTCCTCACGTCCGCGCCCGCCGAGACGACGGTGCTCGCCGAGCGGGGTTCGCCGGTGGCGGGGTCCGTCGTGGCGGCCTACCACCGGCCCTACCTCGCGCACGGCTCGATCGGCCCGTCGAGCGCGACCGCGCTCGCGAGCGACGCCGGCCTGGTCGTGTGGTCGCACAGCCAGGGCGTGCACGTGCTGCGCCGCGAACTGGCGCGGGCGCTGGCGCTCGCCCCGGCGGACATCGTGGTGCGCCACGTCGAAGGCGCCGGCTGCTACGGCCACAACGGCGCCGACGACGTCGCGATGGACGCGGCCCTGCTGGCGCTGGCCACGCCGGGCCGGCCGGTGCAGGTGGTGTGGTCGCGGCGCGACGAGCTGGGCTGGGCGCCGCTCGGGCCGGGTGCGGTGGTGCGGATCGCCGCAGACGTCGCCCCGGACGGCGGTGTGCGTTCGTGGCAGCACGACATCTGGGGCAGTGGCCACGTCGCCCGGCCCGGCGCGACCACCACCGTCGGCCTGCTCGCGGCGAGCCACCGCGCGGGCGGCGAGGAGATCCGCGGGGCCGGCGAGCCGCCGCTGGAGCGCGGCGGCGCGGCGGGCCGCAACGCCGTGCCCGGTTACGATTTCCCGGCCTACCGCGTGGTGAACCACCAGCTCACCACGCCACCGCTGCGCACGTCCTCGATGCGTTCGCTGGGCGGGTTCCTCAACGTCTTCGCCGCCGAATCCTTCCTCGACGAACTGGCCACCACGGCCGGGCGCGACCCCGTCGAGTATCGCCTCGCGCACCTGTCGGACCCGCGGGCCCGCGCCGTCCTGACGGCGGCTGCCCGTCGCGCGGACTGGACACAGTGGACCCCGGCGGACTCGGCCGGCCACGGGGTCGCCTACGCCCGCTACAAGAACTCCGGCGCGTACTGCGCCGTGGTCGCCGAGGTCGAGGCCGTCGAGCAGGTCCGCGTGCGCCGCCTGGTCGTCGCCGTGGACGCCGGCCTCGTCGTCAACCCGGACGGCGCCGAAAACCAGCTCGAGGGCGGCGCGATCCAGGCCACCAGCTGGACCTGCAAGGAACGCGTGCGCTTCGACCGCTTCACCGTCACCAGCGACACCTGGGAGACCTACCCCATCCTGCGCTTCTCCGAGGTCCCCGCCGTCACCGTCGACCTCCTCCCGGGCAACGGCAACCCACCCCTGGGCGTCGGCGAATGCGCCCAGGGCCCCACGGCCGCCGCGATCGCCAACGCAGTGGCCGACGCGCTGGGGGTACGGGTGCGGACGTTGCCGTTGACCCCGGAACAGATCATGGCCGCGATGCTGGAGTGATCGGCGGGTCGGGCAACGAAAAGCCGCGGGTCACCGGACCCGCGGCTTTTCGCGGCAACACGAACGCTCAGTGCCCGACTGCCGCCCGCACCGATTCCTTCAGGGAGCCCAGCGTGGCGATCACCGCGGTGGGTTCGTAGCCGCAGTGGGCCATGCAGTTGGCGCAGCGCGGGTCCTTGCCGCGGCCGAAGGCGTCCCAGTCGGTTTCGTCGATGAGTTCCTGGTAGGTCTTGGCGTAGCCGTCGTCGAGCAGGTAGCAGGGACGCTGCCACCCGAGCAGCGAGTACGACGGGATGCCCCACGGCGTGCACTCCAGCTCGCGCTTGCCCTCGAGGAAGTCGAGGAACACGGGCGAGTGGTTGAGCCGCCAGCGTTTGCGGTTGCCGCCGCCGAAGGCCTTCGTGAAGAGCTCGCGGGTCTGCTGGACGCCGAGCCAGTGGTCCTGGTCCGGCGCCTTCTCGTAGGCGTACCCGGGCGAGATCTGCATGTTGTCGACGCCCAGGTCGTTGAGGTAGTCGAGCACGTCGATCACGTCCTGCGGGGTGTCCCCGGTGAAGAACGTCGTGTTCGTCATGACCCGGAAGCCCTTTTCCTTCGCGAGCTTGATCGCGTCGACGGCGGCCTGGAAACCGCCCTCCTTGCGCACCGACGCGTCGTGGCGCTCTTCGAGCCCGTCGATGTGCACCATCCACGCGAAGTTGCGGTGCGGCTTGAACTTGTGGATGTGCTTGGGCAGCAGCAGGGCGTTGGTGCACAGGAACACGATCTTGCGGCGATCGAGCAGCTGCCGCACGATCTCGTCGATCTTCGGGTGCATCAGCGGTTCACCACCGGCGATGGACACCATCGGCGCGCCGCTCTCCTCGATCGCACCCACGGCCTGTTCGACCGGCATCCGCTGCTTGAGCAGCGTGTGCGGCTGCTCGATCTTGCCGCAGCCGGAGCACTTGAGGTTGCAGGCGAACAGCGGCTCCAGCTCCACCAGCAGCGGGAACTTTTCCTTGCGCAGCAGCTTCTGTTTCATCAGATAGCTGCCCAGCCGCACGGACTGTCGCAACGGCATGGCCATGGCTCAGAGCACCTCCCGAGGTAGGGTGAAAGTGACTTCTTCCTCCGTCAGCCGGCTCTCGGCGACGGTGACCGGCCCGAGTCCGCCCAGGCACGCCACGACCTCGTCGACGAGGTGCGGCGGCGCCGAGGCGCCCGCGGTGAGGCCGATCCGGCCCGCGCCCGCGAGGCGGCGCAGGTCGATGTCCGAACTGCCGTCGATCAGGACAGCCGGGGTTCCCTCGCGCTCGGCGACCTCCACGAGCCGGCGCGAGTTGGACGAGTTCGCCGATCCCACCACCAGCACGAGGTCGACCTCGCGCGCGATCGCCCGCAGCGCCCGCTGCCGGTTGGTGGTGGCGTAGCAGATGTCGTCCTTGCGGGGCGCCGACAGCCCGGGGAAGCGCGTCCGCAGCACGGACGCGATCTCCTCGGCCTCATCGAGCGCCAGCGTGGTCTGCATGGTGTAGGCCACGCCTTCGGTCGCCGGTGCGGGCACGGCGCGAGCTTCCGTGACGTCGCCGACGACCACGACCGAGCCGGGGGCTTCCCCGACGGTCCCTTCGACCTCCTCGTGCTCGGCGTGCCCGATGAGGAACACGGTGTCGCCGCGGTTGCTGTAGCGGCGGACCTCGTTGTGCACCTTGGTCACGAGGGGACACGTCGCGTCGATCACCGCCAGGCCGCGGTCGGCGGCGTCTCGGCGCACGGCCGGGGTGACGCCGTGGGCGGCGAACACGAGCGTCGCGCCTTCGGGGACCTCCTCGACCTCGTCGACGAACACGGCCCCGCGATCCTGCAGCTTCCGCACCACGTGGGTGTTATGCACGATCTGGCGCCGCACGTACACCGGGGCGCCGTGTTTCTCCAGCGCCCGCTCCACGATGTCGATGGCCCGCTCCACACCGGCGCAGAACGACCGGGGGCTCGCCAGCAGCAGCTGCCGCGGCGAGGTCGCCGCCGCCCACGCCGTGAGCGCGGGCACGGCCGCGCGCAGGCTGCGCAGCCCGGCCAGCCCGTGGGCCACCGTGGCGGGCCGCGCCAGCGGCGCGCCGACGGTGTCCACGATGGACCGGACGACGGCGAACGGCTGACCCGCGGCGGCCAGCCGGTGTGACTCCATGTCGACCGCCAGCGCGCCGGTGCCGGCCAGTGAGTCCCGTTCCCGTTCGCCCACCACGTGGTCGGTGCCGAGCACCGGTCCGATGTGGACCGTCAGCCCGAGCCGCCGCAACGCCCCGGCCAGCAGGGGAGCCGAGGGCACCTCGACCACCCCGCCGGGGCCGCGCACCTCGTCGGCCACGACCAGGTCCCCCGGGCGCACGTGCGGCGCGAGCCCGCCGCCGAGGCCCGCCACGATCCGGGGCCCGGCCGGCAGCCGCGCCGCCGTCGCCGCGGCCCGCCGGGGGCCGAGGCCCGTGCGCACTGTGTGCACCTCACGTCCGGCCGCGCGCAGGGCGGCCCGCTCGAGGCGCAGCGGCGCGCACAGCACGGCCGGGGTCACGCGCCGCTCCGCACGTACCGGCCCAGCGCCGACAGCGGGAACACCACGCGGTAGAGGTGGTAGGACAGGTAGAAGTCGCCGGGGAAGCCCGTTCCGGTGTGCTGGTCCTCGTCCCAGCCACCGTCAGCGCGCTGCCGCTCGCACAGCCACGCCACACCACGCGTCACCACGGCCGAATCCCGCTCGCCGGCGGCCAGCAGCGCGAGCAGCGCCCAGGCGGTCTGCGAAGGCGTCGACTCGCCGCGGCCCGACCAGTTGACCGGATCGTCGTACGAGCGCAGATCCTCGCCCCACCCGCCGTCGGCGTTCTGGTGATCGGCCAGCCACTTAACGGCCCGCCGGATCCGCTCGTCGCCCGCTGGGATGCCCGCGGCCACGAGCGCCGGTACGACCGCACCGGTGCCGTAGACGTAGTTCGCGCCCCAGCGGCCGAACCACGAACCGTCGGCCTCCTGGTTGTCCAGCAACCACTTCACGCCCCGGCGGCACTCGCGCGAGCCGGCTTTGCCCTCGGCCGCGAGCATCTCGACCACGTGCGCGGTGACGTCCGCCGACGGCGGGTCGATCACGGCGCCGAAGTCGCAGAACGGCAGCTTCGTGGCCAGCACCTGGGTGTTGTCCGCGTCGAACGCGCCCCAGCCGCCGTCGCTCGACTGCATGCCTTCGAGCCACTTCACGCTGCGGTCGATCGCGCCGCGGATGCGCAGGTGGTCCGGGCGGCCCATGCGCCGCAGCGCCAGCACGACCTCGGCGGTGTCGTCCGTGTCGGGGTAACCGTCGTTGGCGAACTCGAAGGCGAACCCGCCCGGCGCGAGCGACGGGCGGCGCACCGTCCAATCGCCCGGCACGCTGATCTCCTCGCCCAGCAACCACTCCGTGGCGCGCACGAGCATCTCGTCGCCGGGGGAGACGCCGGCGTCGAGCAGCCCGGTCATCGCGAGCGCGGTGTCCCACACGGGGGACTGGCACGCTTCGAGCCGGCGCACCCAGCCCTGCTCGGTCTCCTCGCGGATGGTGAACCCGTCGAGGCCCTCGAGCCCGGCCTTGAGCGCCGGGTGGTCGAGCGGGTAGCCGAGCAGGTGCAGCGCGAGGATCGAATACACCCACGGCGGCTGGATGCCGCCCCACGACCCGTCGGCCTCCTGGCGGGCCAGGATCCACTCGGCGGCCTGGCGCAGGGCGACCTTGCGCACCGGGTTGAACGGCAGCTTCGCGTACGTGTGCAGCGCGGTGTCGAGGTTCTCGAACAACCCGTCCCACGTCCACGGCGCCGACGACTTCTTCGGGCGCTTGCCGATCCGCAGTTCGTTCACGTCGAACGGCAGCGACCGCTTCGGCCGCACCGTGCCGACGATCGTGAGCGGCACGATCGTCTGGCGCGCCCAGCACGCGAAGTCGTAGACGTTGAGCGGGAACCACGACGGCAGCAAGATCAGTTCCGGCGGCAGGTTCGGCAGATCGGCCCACGACCACTGGCCGAACATCGCGAGCCAGATCCGCGTGAACACCCGGGTGGCCTCGAGGCCGCCGTTCGCGCGGATCCACTCGGCGGCGGCGGTGAGCCACGGCGCGTCGGCCGGGTCGCCCGCCAGCCGCAGCGCCACCCACGCCTCCACGGTCGTGGACAGGTCCGCGGGCCCGCCGGGGAAGTTCGCCCACGTGCCGTCTTCGCGCTGCTGCGAGCGGATCCAGCGCGCGGACTCCTCCTTCTGCTGCTCGGTGAGGATGCCGAGGAACTGGCGCAGCAGCAGGTCTTCGGCGTCCATCGTGACGTTGGTGGCGAGCTCGCCCTTCCACCAGCCGGCCGCGTGCTGCTCGCCGCGCAGGAACTCGATCCCGGCGGCCAGGGCCTCCTCCGGCGTCCGCGCGCGGACCGGTTCGCGGGGTGAGTCCGAAGTGGACGGTTCGGGGACGGTCCGGGTCATCACGCCTCCCGGTGGACGATGAAGCGGGCGATGCCGATGAGCTCTTCGCGCGGCCCGGCGGGGATCGCCGCGACCGCGCGCTCGGCCGTCTCGACGCGGCGCGCCGCTTCGGCCGTGGCCCACTCGCGCCCGCCCGCCGACTCCACGAGCGCCGCGACGCGCGCGAGCTCGGCTTCGTCACCGGTTTCCCCGCCGGCGAGCCACTTCGCGAGCTCGTCGCCCGCGGCGCCGCCGTGGGTCGTGGCGTAGGTGACGGGCAGCGACTTCTTGCGCGCCCGCAAGTCGGAGTACACCGGCTTACCGGTCACCGCCGGGTCGCCCCAGATGCCGAGGACGTCGTCCACGAGCTGGAACGCGAGCCCGATCTCCTCGCCGAACACCGCGAGCGCGCCGACGACCTCGGCCGGCGCCCCGGCGAGCACGGCGCCGATCGCGCAGCTCGCCGACAACAGCGCGCCGGTCTTGCCGGCGGCCATGGTCACGCACTCGGGCAGTGTCACGTCGTCGCGCTGTTCGAACTGGACGTCGAGCACCTGCCCGTGGATGAGCCGGCGCGTGGTCTCCGACACCAGCCGTCCCGCGGCGATCGCGTGCGGAGAACCGCTGTCCAGCACCACTTCCTGCGCGAGCGCGAGCATCGCGTCGCCGGTCAGGATGGCGCTCGGCGCGCCCCACAGCGCCCACACGGTGGGGCGGTGGCGCCGTTCGGTGTCGCCGTCCATGAGGTCGTCGTGGACGAGCGAGAAGTTGTGCACCAGCTCCACGGCGACGGCTCCGGGCACCCCGGTCTGCTGGGGTGCGCCGGCGGCGAGCGCCGAGAGCACCGCGAGCGCGGACCGCACGGCCTTGCCGCCGTTGCTGCCGCTCACGGGCGTGCCGTCGGCGTCGGTCCAGCCGAGGTGGTAGGCGCTGATGGCGCGGCTGGTCTCGTCCAGCCGGTCGACGGCCGCGCGCAACGCGGGCTGCACGGCGTCACGGGTGCGGCCGAGTACTTCCGGCACCGCCGGGGCAGCGGTGGCTGCGGGTCGCATGGTGGCGGTCATGCTCCGACTCCCTCCTTTTCCTCGTGCACGTTCTTCTCGAGGAGGGCGGTCGCCGCGGCCGCACCGCTGCGGGCTGCGCCCTCCATCGTCGCGGGCCAGCCGGTGGCGGTCCACGCCCCGGCCAGGTAGAGCCCGCGGGCGTTCGTCTCCGCGCGCGGGCGCAGCGACGCCGTGCCCGGGCCGGGCCGGAACGTCGCGTGGCGCTCGCGGGTCACGAAGAAGTCGAGCACCTCGGCGCCGCGCGCTTCGGGCAGCAGCCCGGTCAGCTCCGGCAGGAGCCGCTCGCGCAGCTGCGCCGTCGGCAGGTCGATCAGGTCGTCGGCGGCCGACAGCGACATCGCGAGGTACTGCCCCGACGCCAGGCCCGACTGGCCGGTGCGGTCGAACACCCACTGCACCGGCGTGCGCACCCCGGCCACGAAGGGCTCGTCCAGCACGTGCCGGTCGAGCACCACGTGGACGTTCACGATCGGCGAGCTGCCGAGCCCGCCGGACCAGCCGGGCGGCAACGGGATCGCGTCCGGCGGCGCGAGCTTCTCGGTCACGGGCGGCGGTGCCGCGAGCACGACCTGGGCGAAGGCGGCCTCGCCGGCGTCGGTGCGCACCCGCCAGCCGCTGCCGGTCTGCTCGATCGAGCGCACCTTCGTGCCGGTGCGCACGTCGGCGCCGGCCGTGGTGAGCGCGTCGAGCGCGGCATCGCCGTGCAGTTCGCGCAACGGCACCAGCGACCAGCCGATGTCGGCCGCGGTCGGGTCGGTGAGCAGGCCCTCCTGGAACACCGTCGCCGCCAGCGACAGCGAGGCCTCGTCGGCGGTCGCGTTGAGCGTCGCGACCCCGACCAGGTCCCACAGCGCTTCGATGGCCGCGGCGCTCTGCCCGTGCCGGCGCAGCCACTCGCCGAACGACTGGCGGTCGGTGCGGTCGTCGGCCGGATCCACGCGGCGCAAGGCGATCGCGGCCAGCGCGAAGCGGGCGCGATCGAGCGGGCGCAGCGGGTCGTAGCGCAGCAGCGAAGCAGCCAGGTGCAGTGGCGCGGGCAGGTCCCCGCGGCGCAGCCACGTCGGCTCGGTCGCGCCCGGCGTGCGGATCGGGATCTCCAGCCGTGGCTGCAGCATCACGCGGTCGGCGACGCCGAGGCGCTCCAGCAGCTCGCGGTAGGCGGTGCAGCAGCGCAGGAACACGTGCTGGCCGTTGTCCACGTGCAGGTCGCCGCGCGTGAACGAGTGCGTGAGCCCGCCCAGGTGCGGCCGGGCTTCGAACAGCGTCACCGCGCGCCCGGCGTCGGCGCAGCGCAGTGCGGTGGTGATGCCGGCGAGCCCGCCGCCGACCACCGCGACGTCGGCCGTCATCGGCCGATCCCGGTGAGCGCGCGGACCGCCACCACCGCCTTTTCCCGGCCCGACAGCGAAAGCCGGCGGTCGAAGACTTGCGAAGGCTCGTCGTCGATGCGGTCGAGCAGGGAGCGGTAGATGCCGGACATCGCCGTGCAGCACGCGGCGCTGCGGCGGTCGAGCGAAGGCACGAGCCTGAGCCCGCGGGCGTACCAGTCGCGGGCGCGCGCGGCGCTGTCGTGGATGAGTGCGGTCAGGCCGCCCTCGTCGTCGGCCAGGCGACCGTCGTCGCCGACCCGCAGCTGGACGCCGAACTTCTGCAGCTCCTCTTTGGGCAGGTACACGCGCCCGTTGAGCAGGTCTTCGCGGATGTCACGCAGGATGTTGGTCTGCTGCAACGCGATCCCGAGCTCATCGGCGTACGTCGGCGCCTCCGGCTCCGGTTTGTTGCCGAACACCCCCAGGCACAGCCGCCCGACCGACCCGGCGACACACCGGCAGTACTCGACGAGTTCCTCGAACGTGCCGTACTCGCGGCCGGTCACGTCCATCTCGACGCCGTCGAGCAGCTCCTCGAACGCGCCGAGCGGGATCGGGTAGCGACGCGCGGCGTCGGCGACCGCGATGTAGACCGGGTCCGTGCTCGCGGACAGGTCACCCAGCGATTTGCGGATTCCGGCCAGGCCCTGCAGCTTCGCCTCGTCCGGGAGGTCGCCGTCACCGATGTCGTCGACGATGCGGGCCAGCGCGTACACCGCGCACAGCGCCGAGCGCTTGTCGGGCGGCAGCAACCGGATCCCGTAGTAGAAGTTGCGCGCCTGCTCCTTGGTGACCTGGGCGCAGTGCTCGTACGCCTCTTCGATCGTCGTCAATCCGACCGCCTCCCCGTCTTGGGCTCACCCACCTGTAGCCACACCAGCCACGCCAGCGCGTCGGCCTTGCCCGGCTTGGCGTACGTCGCCAGCACGTTGCCGTTCGTGTCCCGCAACGCGTCGACGGTGGCCAGCCCGCCCGCGATGAAGCCGCTGACCGCGAGCCGTCCCCAGCCGCGTAGGAGCCCGACCAGACCAGCGCCGCTGCCCAGGAGGGCGGCGGCGCGGTCGATCTCGAAGCGCATCAGCTCTCTCAGCCGGCGCGAAGCCTGCGCCGCACCCAGCTCGTCCTCGGTGACGCCGTACGCCTCGAGGTCCTCCTGCGGGAGGTAGATCCGGCCCTTCTCGTAGTCCTCGCCGACGTCCTGCCAGTGCTCGAGCAGCTGCAGCGCGGTGCACACCCGGTCCGACAGCTCCTCGGCCTCGGGATCCGCGACGTCGAACAGGCGCAGCACGATCCGCCCCACCGGGTCGGCCGACAGCCGGCAGTAGGCCCGCAGGTCGTCGTAGGTCCCGTACCGCGTCACGTGCTGGTCCTGGAGGTTCGCCTCGATCAGCCGGCGGAACGGTTCGTACTCCACGCGACCCGCGCGTATCGCCGGGACGAGGCCACGGATCACGGCGTGGGCGGGCTCGGCGCCGTCGAACGCGGCCGAGAGCTCGCCGCCGAACTCCGTCAGCAGCGCGGTGCGGTCACCGTCGGCCTCGTCGCCCACATCGTCGATGGTGCGGGCGACGGCGTAAACCGCTTCCAGGTCCGAGCGGAGTCGTCCGGGCAGCACTTTGAGTGCGACCGGGAAGTTCTCCGCGTGTCGCTTCGCCCGCAGACCGTCCGTGTCCGCAGCGTGACCGCCAGGTGAAGTCGATCTCATCGAACACAGTCTGACTCGCACTTATGGGCGGCTTCTGCAATCGGAAGAAGAATTTTGCTGGCTTCGACTTGGCACGAGCGGACAAAGTGGGGTGAGGATAAAGCGGACCGACCCCGTAGACCTGCTACCTGCTACGGAAGGACAAGCTGCACACATGGGATCAGACCAAGTGACCCGGCTGGGTGAGCTGGAGGCCGTCGTGACTCGGCGGATGCCCGCCATCCTGAACGAGGTTCGTGATCAGCTGGTCGAGCAGCACCCCGATTACGCTGCGTTCCTGACGAAGGAACTCGCGGAGATCGTCACGGCCAGCACGGGGTTCGTGCGCCGGCTCATCAACCTGGCCGAAGAGCCCGACGAGGACCTGCCCGAGCTCGGCTCCGGGGTCGAGCAGGTCGTATTCGAGGAGATCGGGCGCACGCAGTTCCGGCAGGGGCGGCGCGTGACGAGCCTGCTGTCGGCCTACCGCGTCGGCGCGCGCGTCGCGTGGCGGCACGTGTCCGAAGCTGCGCTGGACCTCGACGTGCCCGCCGAGCTGTTCGCGTCGCTGGCCACCACGGTGTTCGCGCTGGTCGACCAGCTGTCGGAGTCGTCGCTCAAGGGCTACCTGCAGGAGCAGTCCGACGCGGTGCGCATGCGCGAGCGGCTGCGCGACGAGCTGACCGAGCTGCTGCTGTCCGACCGCGCCGACGTGCAGGCGGTGCAGGCGGCGGCGCTGCGCGCGGAGTGGCGCCTGCCGCGCACGGCCGCGGTCGTGCTCGTGGAGGACGAGAACGAGCTCGGCCGCGAGCTCGTGGCCCGGCTGGACGACACCTGCCTGCGGCTGCGCCGGCCCGGCCAGCTGGTCACGATCGTGCCGGACCCGGGTGGACCGGGCCGGCGCGCGTGGCTCGCGCGCGCTCTGCGGGGCGGTGGCGCGGTGGTCGGCGCGACGGTGCCGATCGACCGGCTGCCCGCGAGCCTGCGGATCGCCGAGGTGACGGCCCGGCTGCGCCGCGACCGCCTGCTGTCCGACGACCCCGTCTTCGCCGACGAGCACCTCGACGCGATCATCGTCCACCGCGACGACCGGTTGCTCGACGTGCTGCGCCGGCGCTGCCTCGCTCCACTCGACGACCTGAACGAGTCGTCACGCGAACGGCTCGTGACCACTCTCACGTCGTGGCTGCTGCACCTCGGCGACCGCAAGGCCGTGGCCGAGGACCTGCACATCCACCCGCAGACCGTGTCCTACCGCCTCGGCCGCCTGCACGAGCTGTTCGGGCCGGTGCTCGACGACCCGGCCGCGCGGGCGACGCTGCTCATCGCACTGGCCTGGGGCCCGCCGGGAGGCGACGCCGACCCGGCGTGACGTGCGCGGCACCACAACAGGCGGGCGGAATAAAACCGCGTGTGCAATGGTTAGCACAACTAAGTTGTTGTCGGCAGGAGCAGACTGCCGACGTGAGCCGGACGAGGGAGGTGCCGTGGTCAGCCGGGGGGAACGATCAGCTTTCGGCGCCGAAGCGCGCCGCGAGGGCGCGGTAGGCGCCGGGCACGGCGCCGCGCAGAGCGACCGGCACGCGCAGCCACCGCGGCACGTAGTAGTCACCGGGCTTCGCGGTCGCGCGCACGACGGCGGCGGCCACGCGCTGGGCGGACACGGGCCGCGGTGTCGTGCGGGCGTAGGGCCGGCCACGGCGCTCGAAGAACGCGGTGCGCACCACGCCCGGCACCACCACGCCGACGGTGACATCCGTGCCGTGCAGCTCGAAGCGCAGGCTGTCGGCGAAGGCGTCGAGCCCCGATTTGGTCGCTGCGTACACGGCTTCGCCGGCGACGCCGGTGCGGCCGGCGATCGACGTCACGAACACGATCCGGCCGCAGCCCCGCGCCAGCATCCCCGGCAGCAGCGCCCGGGTGAGCTCCAGCGGCGCGGTCAGGTTGACCGCGACCAGGCGGGCGAGGTGCTCGGCCGGCAGTTCCGGCAGCGGACCGGCCCAGCCGAGGCCGGCGTTGTTCACGAGCACGTCAACGCGGCCGGTGACGGCCAGCGCGCGCTCGGCGAGCTTGCCGGCGGCCTCGGGGTCGGCGAGGTCCGCGTCGAGCACGGTGCCGCCGAGTTCGCCGGCGAGCGCGGCCAGGCGGTCGCGGTCGCGGCCGTGCAGCAGGACGTGGGTGCCGCCGGCGGCGAGCAGGCGGGCGGTCGCCTCGCCGATGCCGGACGACGCGCCGGTGACCAGTGCGGTGGCCGTGAGCTGGTCGCCGCCGCCGTGGTCAGCGGGCATCAGACCGCGGTGAGTGCGGGCTTGTGCGCCGCCATCCGCAGCACGATGCCGTGGGAGCGCAGAGAGCGGCGGAACCACCACAGCGACGCGGCGATCGCTAGGCCGACCAGGGTGTACGAGCCCGCGGTGCTGACCATGAGGAAGTTGCCGACGGTGGCCCTCGCGAGCATCACCAGCGTCACGGAACCGTTCACGGCGAACACGAGCGCCCACAGCACCGACACGCGCTGGAAGAACCGCCGCATGCCGGGGTGCCCGGACAGGGTGTCGGGGAACGAGCAGAAGTCACCGGCCAGCCGCGCGAGCAGCGGTTTGTTGAACGGCGCGGAAACGAGGAACAGGCTCGCTATCACGAAGTTCTGTAGGGTCGGCTGCAAGAAGTACAGGAACGCGCTGCCGGTGGCCAGCCCCAACGCGGTCCGTGCCACCAGCAGGGCGCTGGTCAGCCAGAGCACCGCGGGGATGGGCTTGCGCAACACGAGGCGCGTGATGATCACGACGGCCGACCAGCACAGCGCGGCGATCACCCCGCTGTCGAAACTCACCAGAGTCAACAGGAGGTAGAAGAGACCGGCAGGTACAAGTGTCGACTCCAGCAGATGCCGACCCCCGTCCACGACCAGGTTGCGGAACGAGGGGAGGTCGATCGTCATGTGGTGTCGCATACGGTTCAAGTACCTCCGGTGCGGGGTTGACCATCCCCCTTACGGCCCACGAGTTTTTCAACAGCATACGCAGCATAGGCACGGCGGATGGGAATGGTGTGAGGTGAGTATTCCATGAGTGTCACGGGGGTGTCGCTTTTCGTGGCCGTCCCTGCCGCGGTGCTGGGCGCTGCGTGCATGGGCCTCGCGAGCGCCACCCAGGCAAAGGCGGCCAAAGAGGTCGAAACGGCGAATCCGCTCGACCTCACCTTGTTCAGGCGCCTTGTCGGTCGCCCATTGTGGCTCATCGGGATCGTGGCGACGGTACTGGGGCTGGGGTTGCAGCTCGTCGCGCTCGCGTTCGGGCCCTTGCTGCTGGTCCAGCCGCTGCTCATCACGTCGCTCATGTTCGCCGGGTTCGTCTTCGGGCGGCTCGAGCGAAGGGGCCCCGACCGGGTGATGACCGCCGGCTCGCTGCTGTGTGTCGCGGGCCTCGCCGTGTTCCTCGTCATCGCGCGCCCGAGCGGCAACGGCGACGTGCTCGTCACGGGATCGGCGCTGCTGCCGCTGGGCATCGCGCTGGCCGTGGTGACGCTGGCCGGCCTGGCGCTCGCCGCGCTGACCCAGTCCGGGTCGCCACGGGTGCTGGGCCTCGCCGTGGCCACCGGCGTGCTGTACGGCCTGACCGCCGGCTTGATGAAGGTCGTCGCCGGGCAGTTCCGGCAAGGCCTCGACGAGCCGTTCAAGCACTGGACGCTCTACATCGTCTGCGTCGTCGGCCCGCTCGGGTTCCTGCTCAGCCAGAACACCTTCCAGCAGGGCCGCTACCTGACGCCGGCGCTGGCCGTCATCACGGCGCTCGACCCGCTCGTCGGCGTCGCGATCGGACTGTCCTGGATGGGGGAGACGGCCAACGGCACCCCGCTCGCGCTGTTCGGGGAGGCGCTGGCCGGGCTCGTCATCGTGGTCGGCATCGCGATGCTGTCCACGCGCGCCGCGCATCTCGACGTCGCCCAGGCCGCGGCGCTCGAGCGCCAGCACGAGCGCGAGCGCGAACTCGAACACGCCGAGGCCGAGTCCGCCGGGCCGGAACCCGACGACGGGTACGGTCTGGCCGGATCCACCTGTTAGCCGGTGCCCGCAGTCCGCGGCACCTCGCCGAAGGGGGCGCGTTGGAGCGCGTGCTGATCGTCTCCGCGAACATGGGAGAAGGCCACAACGCGACCGGACGGGCGCTGGAGGGCGCCCTGCGGGAGCGGTGGCCGCAGGCCGAGGTGAAGTGGCTCGACGCCCTCGACCAGCTGGGTCCGGGTTTCGGTGGGCTGTTCCGCCGCATCTACGTGGCGAACGTCGAGAGCACACCGTGGCTGTACGAGTTCTTCTACGGCGCCATCTGGCGCCTCGCCTGGTTCGCCGCCGCTTCGAAGGGCTTCACCGCGGCCTGGTGCGGGCGGCGGCTCGCGAAACCGGTCGCGCGGTTCCGGCCCGACCTCGTGCTCTCGACCTACCCGATGGGCACCGCCGGGCTCGCGTGGCTGCGCCGGCGGGGGAAGCTCGACGCTCCGATCGGCGCGTGGGTGTCGGACTTCGCGCCGCACCCGTTCTGGGTCTACGGCTCCGCCGACCTGACGATGGTGATGCACGACGTCGCCGTGGGCCTCGCGCGCCGGTGCGCGCCGGCCGCGGCGGTGGGGGTGTCCGCGCCGCCGGTGCGGGCCGAGTTCCGCCCGGGCGACCGGGCGGGGGCACGCCACGAGCTGGAGCTGCCGCCCGACGCGTTCGTCGCGCTGGTCTCGTGCGGTTCTCTGGGGTTCGGTGACGTCGAGGGCACGGTGCGTGAACTGCTCGCCGCCGGGCCCGAGGTGGTGCCGGTGGCGATTTGCGGCCGCAACGAGGCCTTGGAGCGCCGGCTGCGTGCGCTCGGTGAGCCGCGGCTGCGGGTCGTCGGGTGGACCGACCGGATGGCGGGGTACACGATCGCGTCCGACGTGGTGGTGACCAACGCCGGCGGCGCGACCGGGCTCGAAGCGCTCGCGTGCGGCCGGCCCGTGCTCATGCACCGGCCGATCGCCGCGCACGGCAAGGCCAACGCCCGCCTCATGGCCGAGGCGGGGCTGGCCGTGGTGACCGAAAAGGACGGTGAGCTCACCGAGACCGTCCGGCAGCTGCTGGCCGAGCCCGAGCGGCTCAAGGCGATGGGGGAGGCGGCCACGCGGCACTGCGACTCGGCCACGCCGCTCGTCGCCGCGCTCGAGTCGCTCGTTTCCTCGCCGCTGAACCCGGCGCCGCAGCGGTTGCGGCCGGAGGACGCGCTGTTCCTCCACGTCGCGACGCCCGAGGTGCCGCAGCAGGTCGGCGCGGTGCTGATGCTCGACCCGAAGGCCGACGGTTCTCGCGTCACGCACGCCGATGCGGTTCACCTGCTCAGGGCGACGCCCGGCCTGCGCGCGCGGCTCCTGCCGGGCGACGGGCTGTGGCGCGCAAAGTGGCAGGAGGACCCGGCGCGCACGGCCGAGGGCATCCTCGGCGACGTCGAGCTGCCCGTCGGCAGCGAGCTCGAATCGTCGCTCACGGCCCAGATGGACGAGTTCTTCTCCCAGCCGGTCACGCCGGAGCACCCGGTTCGCGCGCGGCTCGTGACGGGTCTCGAAGGCGAGCAGGGCGCGCTGCTCATCGCGCTGCACCACGCGGCGAGCGACGGCATCGCGGTGATCGGTGCCCTCGTCGGGCAGGCGCGCGGGAAACCGCCGCTCGACCCGCCGCCCGCACCGGCGCGGCGCGGGGGCGTGCGCGCAGCCGCCGATCGGGCGGTCGCGTTGGTTCGGGAGCGGGCCGGTGCGAGGCCAGGGGTATCGGTCGCGGGCGCGCCCGGTACGACCTCGGCGGCGAACCAAGCGCACGCCGGACTGCGCGAGCCGGCCGGGCGGAGCGGGGGAGCATCGGGTGCTGCGGCAGAGCACTCGGCGCCGGATCGGCTGCGCGCCGGGCTGCGTGGAGCGGTCGGCCGGGCCGGCGCGCTGATCCGCGGCGCGCACAGCGGCGCCACGGACAGCGCGAAGAAGGGCGCGAAGCGCAAGGATGCCGAAGAGCTGGCCCGCGGCGTGTGGGCGCTCGCGCGGGCGGGCACGGCTCCCCGGGTGCGGTGGGAAACCTCGATCGCCGGCCCCCGGCGGCACTACGCGCGGGCGCACCTGTCCGCGCCGCAGGTCCGCGCCACCGCGCGCCGGGTCGGGGTGCCGACAACGGACCTCGTGCTCGCGCTCGTCGCCGAGGCAGTGCACCGGGAGCTGGGTGCTGTGGCGCCCGAGCGCGTGCGCGTGCTCATCCCGATGTCCATCCGCGACACGGGCACGTTCCGCCAGCTCGGCAACCACACCGGCGCCGCGAGCGTCGACCTGCCGACGGGTGCGATGTCCTTGCCCGAGCGCGTCCGCGCGACGCGCGAGCTGCTCGCCCAGCAGGTCACGCGCGGCGCCCCGCGGGCGGGCAACGCCGTGGTGCGCGTGATCGGGATCCTGCCGCCGGGGCTACACCGCCGCGTTGCGCGGCTCGTCTACCGCGGCACGTGGTTCAGCATGATCGCGTCGGTGCTGCCGGGCGCCCGTTCGCCGGTCGTGCTCAACGGTTCGCTGGTGCGCACCGTCTACCCGGTGCTTTCGCTCGCGCCGGGCGTGCCGGTCGCCGTGGGTGTGATGACGTGGGCCGACCGCTTCACCGTGTGCGTCACGGTCCCCGCCGGTCACGCCGCGCGGGGCGACCGGCTGGCGGAGACCGTGCGGACGGCGTTCGCCCGGTTGCAGTCCGAAGTGAACTGATCCGTCAGGAGAAGTGCGTGGTGGGCCGGGGGATCTCGACACCGTCGACGAACAGGTCGACCTTCTCGTTGTAGAAGCACACCAGGCCCTTGATCGGGCTGAGGGCGGCCGTGGGGAAGTCGTAAACCCAGGCGAGGTCCTGGTGCAGGACGTCGCCGACGCGCACGGACCAGTAGCCGGTCGTCCGGCCCTTGTAGGGGCATTCGGTTTCCGTGCTCGTGGGCACCAACCGCGCGAAGTCGATTTCGGTGCGGTTGAAGTAGTAGCGCGTCGGCAGGCCGGTTTCGAACAGCAGCACCGGCGACGACGACTCGGCGAGCGTGTGCCCCTCGAGGGCGACCCGCACGTGGCGGGTGGAACGCAGCGCGTCGACGCGGGCGTACGGGTTGCGGGGGTGGACGAAGATCTGCTCGTCCTCCTCGAACCAGGCGTCGAGGGCGTCCCACTCGAACCGGACGTGCTCGGCCAGGCCCGCGACGGCGTCGTCACCGTAGACGCGCGCGGCGGCGGCCCGGACCTCGTCGCCCGCCTTGAGGGTATGGCGGCGCGCCGTACCGCGCTTGAGCCGCTGCGGGTGGTTCTCGTCGACGAGGACGCCAGGGGCCACGTCGGCGACCGGGATGTAGAACTGCGGGTAGTACGGCCATTCCCACACGTACTTCGCGCGGGTCGTGTCGAGCACCGTCGCACCGCCGAGCACGGCTCTCACCCGCCGCGGGACGGGCTCGACGTGGTCGATCGCGGTGATCGCTTCGGGGTAGTCACGCATGGGGCACTCCTCGCTCGCGCCGGGCACTTTCCCTTCCCTGCATACGCGCCGGCGCGCGGACGTGGGGTCCGCGCGCCGTGGTGGTCAGGCTGTTGCCCGCTTTGGGAGTTTCCATCCGGGGCGGGGGAAGTGGCAGGTGTAGCCGTGGGGGTACTTCTGCAGGTAGTCCTGGTGCTCGGGCTCGGCTTCCCAGAAGTCGCCGGCGGGGGTGAGTTCGGTGACGACCTTGCCGGGCCACAGGCCTGAGGCGTTGACGTCGGCGATGGTGTCTTCGGCGATGTGTTTTTGCTGGTCGGTGGTGTAGAAGATCGCTGAGCGGTAGCTGGTGCCGATGTCGTTGCCCTGGCGGTTCTTCGTGGAGGGGTCGTGGATTTGGAAGAAGAACTCGAGCAGGGTGCGGAAGTCGGTCTGGTCGGGGTCGTAGAGGACCTCGATGGATTCGGCGTGGGTGCCGTGGTTGCGGTAGGTGGCGTGGGGGATGTCGCCGCCGCTGTAGCCGACGCGGGTGGATACGACGCCGGGCTGGTGGCGGAACAGTTCCTCCATGCCCCAGAAGCAGCCGCCGGCGAGGATCGCCTTTTCGGTGGTCACGTCGTCTCCTTACTTGTCGGTGTACTTGTCGGTGTCGGTGGTGAACAGGGTGCGGTAGTCGCCGTAGCCCTCCTGCTCCAGGTCGTCGAGGTGGATGAACCGCAACGACGCGGAGTTGATGCAGTAGCGCAGACCGCCCGCCTCGAGCGGGCCGTCGTCGAAGACGTGGCCGAGGTGGCTGTCGCCGTGCAGCGACCGGACTTCCGCCCGGATCATGCCGTGGCTGAAGTCCTCGCGCTTGACGACGTTGGTCTTCTCGATCGGCTTGGTGAAGCTCGGCCAGCCCGAGTGGCTGTCGTACTTGTCGACCGAGGCGAACAGCGGCTCGCCGGACACGACGTCGACGTAGATACCGGGCTCGTGGTTGTCCCAGTAGGCGTTGGCGAACGGGCGCTCGGTGCCGTCCTGCTGGGTGACGCGGTACTGCTCCGGGTCGAGCCGCGAGACGGCTTCCGGGTTCTTGTGGTACTGGGTCTGCTGGGGCACAGCTCTCCCTTCCGGGCCTTTCGGCGCGAACCTGGGGAACCAGGTGAAACGCACCTGGACGTGCAGTTACACAGACACCCTACGGGCGTCATCTATTCCCTCTGACGGCCCCTTGCGCCGTCGTCTTTCTTTTGTAAGGACTGGGTTTACGCGATCAGGTCGAGCAGGGTGCGCACCGCCCGGCCGGGCGCCTTCCCGCCGCGGCTCACGACCGACAGCGGCCACGTGAGACCCGGGGCGTGCAGCGGCACCACGGCCGTGCCGGGCGCGGCGAGCGGCACGACGTCGGGCACCAGCGCGACCCCGAGCCCGGCCGAGACGTACTCCGGAAGCGTGCGGAGGTCGGCCACCTCGACCGACACCCGGCGCGGCGAGCCGAACGACTCGTAGACCCGGTCCACGGCGATCCGGTTGCCGAAGCCCCGCGGGGAATCCACGAACCGCTCGGCCGCCAGGTCGCGCGCCGAGATCGACGGTGCGCGTGCCAGCGCGTGTCCCTCCGGGAGCACGGCGTAGTACGGCGCGGCGAAGATCGTGCGCACGGCCGGCCCCGGCAGGTCCGCGGCGGGCAGGGCGAGCAGGGCGACGTCGAGCCGGCCGTGACGCACGTCGTCGGCGAGGCCGGTCGAGCCCGTCACCGACACCGTCACGTGCAGGTCGACCAGCGGAGTGCCGCCGGTGGAAAGCACCGAGCAGCGCGGGCAGGTCCAGCGTCCCGACGCTCGTGAGCGCGCCGAAGCGCGGCCGCGCAGGCCCGCCGACACCTCCTGCACCACGTCGCGGGCCGCGGCCGCGCTCGGCCAGATCGCGTTCGCTCGCCCGGCCCGGGCCGTCCAGCTGCGGCTGGGCTTCGCGCTCATGGCTGCCGGTCTCGTGGTGCTGCCGGTGGCCGCGCTGCTTCCGTCGCTGTGGCTGTTCCTGGTGGGCAGCGTGGTGGCGGGAACGGGGCTGGGGCTGGGCTTTCGCGCGTCCGTCGCCACTGTGGCCGCGCTCGCCGAGCCGGCGCTCGCGCGGTGAGGTGCCGGCGGGGCTGTTCCTCTCGGCGTACGCCGGGCTTCTGGTGCCGGTGCTCGCGGTCGGTGTCGCGCTGGTGTGGGTGCCGAGCCCGATCGCGCTGCTGGTTTCTCCGTGGCGGAGCTGGTGCTGCTCGCGTGGTCGGCGAACCGGGTCCTGCGGCCGGGGCGCACCGGCTAGGTGGCCTCGCGCCGCCAGCGCAGGGTCACCGTGGTCCCGTCCGGGCGCTGCACGCACTCGCTCTTCGTGCGCGAGGCCGCGCATCAGCGGCAGGCCGCGGCCGCGCAGGCCGTTGGTTTCCCGGGGCGGCAGCCAGCGGCCGTAGTCGGTGACGACCACGGTAGTCGTGTCGCCGCCGGCGGTCGCGGTCACGTCGAGCTCACCCGAGTCCCGGCCCTGGCAGGCGTGTTCGGCGGAGTTGGCCATCGCCTCGTAGCTGGCCATCACCACGTCCTCCTGTTGCGCGGTGCGCACGCCGAGACCCGCCACCCAGGTCGCGAGCGCCCGGCGCAGGCCGATCAGCGGATCGGGTGCGGCGGTGACGCGGCGGCGGAACCCGGGTGCGGTCTGGTCTCCGGCCGCGCGCCCGGTCACGGCACCGCCCCGTGGTGGCGGTGCGCGTGGATCAGGGCGATGTCGTCGTCGTGGACGCCGCCGGTGAGGTCGTGGATCAGCCGGTCCCAGGCCGCTCCCGCGTCGGGCGCCCAGCGGAGCCCGCCGAGCGCCCCGAGCAGGCGCTCGATGCCGGCGGTGAGGTCGCGGGGCCCGCTCTCGACGAGGCCGTCGGTGTAGAGCACGAGGCCCGTGCCCGGCGGGAAGTCCACCTGGCGCTGCGGGAAGTCCACGCCGACGCCGAGCGGCTGGGCGAGCGCCTCGCCGATCTGCTCGGCGGTGCTGTCGGCGTGGATCAGCACACCGGGCAGGTGACCCGCGTTGGCGAACACCAGCGTGTCGCGGTCGTGCACGGCGTAGAAGCACGTGACGAAGCTCGGCCCGGCGAAGCTCCCGGTCAGCTGGGAAACGTGGCGCAGGACCTCACCCGGCGGCAGTTCCAGCAGTGCGTACGAGCGGATCGCCGTGCGGACCTGGCCCATGGCGGTGGCCGCGGTGACGCCGTGACCGACGACGTCGCCGATCACCAACGCGGTGGCGCCCGAAGGCAGGCGCAGCACGTCGAACCAGTCGCCGCCGACCTTGGTGCCGGTGGCGGCGGGCAGGTACCGCGTGACGAGGTCGAGGCCCGGGACCTCCGGCACGGCGCGCACCATGCTGCGTGACAGCTCGGCGGCGAGGGTGCGCTCGCGCTCATACAGGCGCGCGTTGTCGAGCGCGATGGCGGCGTAGCCGGCGATGCCTTCGGCGAGGTACTCGTGGCGCTCGGTGAAGCGGCCGGTTTCCGGGTGGCCGAAGAAGAAGCCGCCGAGCACCTCACCGGTCGTGGGGCTGACGACGGACACGGCGAGGTAGCTGCGCACGGGCAGGTGGCCCTCGGGCATGCCGTGGTGGGGCGCGTTGTGGCCGAATCGCGGGTCGCCGGTGATGTCCGGGCTGCGGACCGTGCCGGTGCCGTCGAAGGTCGGCGCGAACACGGCCGTGTTGGGCGGCATCGGGAAGCGGCTGAAGGCTTCGCGCGACACACCGGAGAGGGTGTAGAGCGTGTAGGACTCGCCGAACTTGTCGATCAGGTTGTAGAAGAACGCCCCGAAGGCAGCGCCCGTGGCGCCCGTGGCGGCGTCGGTCGCGTCCTGCACCACACCGTCGAGGTCGAGCTGCGCGGTGAGCCGGCGGCCGACGGAGTGCAACGCATCGACGACGCCGGCTTCGGCCCGCAGCCGGCTGACGGTGCCGGCGAGCTCGGCCACCGCCACGGCGATTCCCGTGGCGGTGGCCGCGAGGCGCGCGCCTCCCGGGGCGTCGGTGTGGAGCAGGACGGTGCCGTGGTCGTCGGTGACCACGACGGCACCGGTGACCCGCTGCCGGGGCAGGAGCTCGGCCAGCGTCTTCGCGTCGGGGACGACGATCGGGCCGTCGCCGCGGAATCGTTCGCCGTCCGCGCCGAGGTCGTGGACCTGCACCGCGACGGGCCGGCCGCCGGCGTCGACGAAGGCCCGGCGGACGGCTGCGGCCACCGGGCCGAGGCCGGTCACACCCCCTGCAGCGCGGCGGACAGTGACGGGAACAGGGCGAGCTCGTCGGTGAGGGGGGTCAGCTCGAGCGGGCGCAACGTGAGGCGGCCGCTGGCGACCACGCGCACGTCGGCGGGCTCGGGTTGCCGGTGGGCCCGCACGAGCACGGCCATGCCCGCGGAGGCGAGGAAGTCGACGGCGGTGAGGTCGATGACGACGACCGGGGCGGCCGTGCGTGCCGCGTGGTCGACGAGCTGGCGCAGCTTGGGCGCGAGCGCGAGGTCGAGGGCACCGCTGACGGCCAGCACCGTCGCTCTCGCGCATCGCGACGGCGCTGCCCGTGGTCTCCACCCCGCCCGGCGCCACCGGAGTCAGCCATGCGGACACACTGCCAAGCCGCGGGCTGTCATGGCCGCATTACGCGCCGTACGAGTTCCGTTCGGTCACCGAACGATCGAGGGCGCGGTCTCATTCAGCGCGCTTGCGAACGCGGTGTGCACGCGGAGGTATTCCAGCAGCGTGAGGCTCTCGCCATTCGCCGGCGCGGCGAGGCGGCGCGAAGCCCACGTGTTCCAGGTGAGGTGCGCTTCGGCGACGGTGAGGCGGGCGGCGGCGGCGACTTCCGCGGGATTTTCACCGGCGAGCACCGCTTCGTGCATCAGAACGGGGCTGCTCCGGTGAATCCAGTCCTGCAGCGACGCCATGGCGGCGAGGCGGTGCAGGGTCGGGCCGGTTTCGCGGGGGGTGCGTTCGCGGGCCGGGCGCGGGATTCCCGCGTGCTCGGATTCGGCGGTGCCCTCCCGCGTGTCCTCCCGGACGGTGTGTTCGGTGAGTGCGTCGGTGAGCGAGGTCGTCATGGCGGTTTCTCCCTGGTCGGGCGGTAACACGCGATCGAGGCCGCGTCCATCGGGACCTGCGGCGTCCTCCGGCTACCCTCTCACTCCCTGGTCCAACCATCGGTTTTCTGAGACTGCGATCTCACCCGTTCGGACTGGATTTTCCTTGAGGCGCAGGAGATCCGGGTACATCCGGGCAACGGGCGGGTGAACGGCACGAGTGCCGCCGGCCAGGCCGGCGGCACTCGTTGCAGGACTCGTCAGTCCTTGTTCCGCATCCCGTCGACGGCGTCCTTCACCTTGTCCCCCGCTTGTTTCAGGGCGCCCTTCGCCTGGTCTGCCTTGCCCTCGCCCTGCCATTGCTCGTTACCTGTGGCATTTCCGAGCGCTTCCTTGGCGCGGCCTTTCAATTCCTCGGCCTTGTTCTCCATTTTATCGTTCACGACCGCTCCTTTCGGTGCCCGCCCGGGTACCCCCTTTCCGGGCATTCAAACGCGGTGGGTCAGTACCAGTGGGCGCGACCGCCCACCTTCCGGCCGGTGCCGCCCAGGATGGCCAGCACGGCGCCGACGACCAGCAGGACGATGCCGATCGTCCACAGGATCGAGATGCCGGTGAGCAGGCCGACGACGAGCAGGATGACTCCGAGTACGATCATGGATTCTCCAGCAGTTCCGTAATGGGGACCGATGATCACGGAATACCCTCCCGGTGGGTTTCGCAAACATTCTCTTTTCGGTCCGAAGCTCCGAAACCGGTTCCGAGGTTCGCTCGGTGGCCGAAGGAAATCGGGTTTGTACCGCCTTTCCGCGCCGTGACCAGGATGTGAAAAGGCTTTGCCGGTGGGTGTTTCCGGCCAGGTTTCCCGTCGCGACAGATCGTTTTCCGTCAACGACGAGGGGGCCGGCGCGTGGCCTCGGGCGAACTCGCGTCGACGGGCGCCGGTCGGCCTCGGCTGGCTCGCCGTCCGGATCGGCGAACGCAGAGCCCGACGACGATCGCGGAAGCGTGGGCGCAGCTGCGCACGGCCGGGTTGATCGGCACCGGGCGCCGCCACGGCACGACCGTGCCGGCACCGCCTGCCGGGCACACGCCCGCGCGGATGTTCCCGGGCTGGCAGTCGGTCGACCTCGAGCACGGCCTGCCCGACCCGGCGCTGCTGCCACCGCTGGAAGACGCCGTTGCCGCGGGCGGGCGCTCCGAGCGATCGGCGGTCAAGGAGGCCATCAGCCCGAGGCTGCGCGCCGCGGTGAAGCCGGCGTGGCGGTTCGCGGCCGAGGAGTGGACGGTCACGGCGGGCGGACACGAGGGGCGGCGCTGGCGTGCCGCGCGGTGGCCCGCCCGGGCGACGTCGTCGCCGTCGAGGAGCCGGCCGCGCCGTGGTTGGTGCGCCACCTGCGCACCGCGCGCATCCACGCCGTCGGCGTGCCGTGCGACATCGCGGGACCCCGCCCGGAGGCGTTGGCGGCGGCGCTGGCGCACCGGCCGGTCGCGTTCGTCTACCAGCCGCGCGCCCAGAACCCGTCGGGCCACACCGTGCCCGCGGGCCGCGTCGCGGAACTCGCGGCCGTGCTCGCCTCCGCCGACACCGCCGCGATCGAGGACGACGCCTTCGGCCCGCTCGCCGCCGGCGCCGGGGCGAGCCTCGGCCGGCACCTGCCCGGCCGGGTGCTGCTCGTGCGGTCCTACTGCACCGCCTTCGGTCCCGAGCTGCGCAGCTGTGTGCTGGGCGGAGGGGCAGCGCTGGTGGAGCGGGTGCGGGCCCAGCGGGCCTTCCGTGGTCCAGCCAAGTCCTGCAGGACGCTCAGGCGTTCCTGCTCACGGATCCGGCCACGGACGCCCGCTGCACCGCGCGCGGTTGCGCTACGCCGAGCGCCGCACGGCCCTCGCCGAGGCCCTGGGTGACGACGGCGTGGCCGCCGACGCGCGCGACGGCCTGACCCTCTGGATCCCCGTCCCGGACGAGACGCGCACCCTCGTGACGCTGGCCGCCCACGGCGTCTCGGCCGGCGCGGGCACCCGCTGCTTCACCACCCGCCCGGCCACTCGCACATCCGGCTCGCGACCGGGCAGCTCCCCGACGACCCGGCCTCCGTGGTGGACCTGGCGGGCATGATCGCCCGGGCGGCCGAGGTACGGTCTCGCCGGTCGGCGTGAGCTCAGGGGCGCCGGCCAGCTCGGTCCGTCGGCCCGGCTCGGGTGCCGGCGATCGTGCTCACGCGTCCCGTGCCAGACCGGCGGCCGGTGCCGTCAGCCCCACTGGTACTTCAGGAACTTCCCGTCGAGGGTCACGACCACGCGTTCGCCACCAGGATCTTCGCGGCGGCTCACGTCGAGCTTGAAGTTGATGGCGCTCATGATGCCGTCGCCGAACTGCTCGTGGATGAGCTCCTTGATCGTCGGCCCGTAGACCTGCAAAACCTCGTAGAACCGGTAGATCGTGGGGTCGGTCGGCACGAGCTCGCCCAGCGCGCCGCGCATCGGCTGCAGCTGCAGCGCGGCCGCCACGTCGTCGCCCAGTTCGAGGATCGCGACCGCCTTCGCGGCCAGGTCGGCGGGCACGGGGTGCTGGCCGAGCAAGGCCGAGGTCGTCCACGCCAGCGGTGCGTCGAGCGTTTCGGCCAGCTGCGCCCACGTGAGTCCCAGCCGGGTTTTGGCCTCGAGCACCGCGTCGGCCGCTTCCTGCTTCGTCGTCATGGGAAAACGCTAGAACGTCCGGGACACCGGGGGTAGCCCCCGGGCGCGAAGCCCGAGCACCGGATCGGCCGGAGGGAATCGGCCGGAGGGACTAGTACCTCCGCCGCTTCCGGGGTTTCGGCCCGGCGGGCAGGGTGGCCCGCATGCTCCGACCCCACCTGTCCCGGCGGGCGCGCCGGTGGACGATCTCCGTCGCCGTGGTGCTCGTGCTGGTGCTCGGCGCCGGGTACGCGTTGCTGCGCGTGGCCGACGCCCGGACGTTCCAATTGTTCGGCGGGCTCACCGATCGCGTCGACACCACGCAGAAGGTCGTCGCGCTGACGTTCGACGACGGGCCCGACCCGGCGGGCGTCGCCCCGGTGCTCGCGACGCTCGCGGCGCGCGGCGTGAAGGCGACGTTCTTCCTCATCGGCAGCGAACTGCAGGCGCGCCCGGACCTGGGCCGCGAGATCGCCGCCGCCGGGCACGAGCTCGGCAACCACACCTACTCGCACGAGCGGATGGTGCTCGTGACGCCGTCGCACGTCGCGTCGGAGATCGAGCGCACCGACGCGCTCATCCGCGGCACCGGCTACCGCGGCGAGATCACCGTGCGCCCGCCCAACGGCAAGAAGCTGCTCGCGCTTCCGTACTACCTCCACGAGCACGGCCGGCAGACGATCACGTGGGACGTCGAACCCAACTCCTACCCCGACATCGATGCCTCGGCCACGAAAACCGCCGAGTACGTGGTGAGCCACGTGCGGCCGGGCTCGATCGTCGTGCTCCACACGATGTACCCGGGCCGCGCGGCGACGCGCGAGGCACTCGGCCCCGCGATCGACGGGCTGCGGGCGCTCGGCTACCGGTTGGTCACGGTGTCGCAGCTACTGGCGTTGCGGGGCACGGGATGACGGCGACGACGGACCAGCCGCTGTCCACCGGACCGGCGGTGAGGGAGCCGCCGCGTTCGGCGAGCTGGGCGCGCAGGCTCGTGAGCCCGTAGCCGGATCCGGGTGCCGCCGGGCCGGGGAGGTCGCGGGCGCGGGAGGCGACGGCGATGCGGACTTCGCCGTTCGCGACGGCGATGTCAACCCCGAGGCGGGTGCCGGGTCCGTGGTGGCGCAACGCGTTGGTGGCGGCTTCGGCGATCACGCGGCCGGCGAGCGGGCGCACGGGATCGGGCACCGCGGCGTCGTCCGGCACCCGGTCGAGGACCAGCCCGGCCGTGCGCAGCTGGGCCAGGACCTCGGCGAGCGCGGGCTCGCCGGCCGGTTCGTCGTCGCCGTGCAGCTCGCGCAGCGTCGCGCGGACCTGGCCGAGCGCGTCGCGGCCCGCGGCGAGCATCGCATCGACCCGCCGGCGGTCGGCTGCGGTGAGATCGCCGACCGCGAGCAGGGCTTCGGCCTGCACGAGCATCACGGTGGTGGTGCGCGCGAGCGTGTCGTGCAGGCGGCGCGCGGTGCGGTCGCGGCGGTCGGCGGCGAGGCGCTCCAGGCGGTGGCGGGTGAGCTCCGCGCGTTCGGCGACGTGCCGCTGCCGCTCCACCCCGAGCAGCCACGCGACGACGCAGATCGCCGTGGTCAGCGCCGCGCCGTCCACGAAGCCCTTGGCGGGCACCATCGCCGCGCCGACCGCGGCGGTCGCCGCGGCGCACAGGCCGTAGCGCACGAGCCGACGCGGCGACATGGGCGCGGTGTAAAGCGCGAGCAGGACCGGGAGGTAGTCGAGGTTGCGGGGCGCGGTGGTGACCAGGTGCGCGACGGTCGCGGCGGCGACGGCCGCGAGCACCCAGCCGGGGAAGCGGCGGCGCAGCGGCAGGGGCGCCAGCTGCGCTCCGGCGAGCACCAGCCCGGCGGCGTCCTGCGACCACGAGCCGCCCAGCGCGACGAGCACGGCGACCAGCAGGGTGGTGGCGAGGTCGGTGAGGAGCCGTCGATCGGCGAGTCGGCGCACGGGCCGAGGGTAGACTGCGCCCGTGATCGGGATCCGCGTCGTCGACGACCACGCGCTGGTCCGCGAAGGGCTCGCCCTCATCGTCGCCGCGCAGCCGGACCTGACCGTCACCGGCGTGCACGCCGACGGCGCCGAACTCCTGGCTGTGTCCGGCGAGCTCGGCGACGTGGTGCTGCTGGACCTCAACCTCCCGGGCCTCGACGGCATCGAGGTGCTGCGGCGGTTGCGCGCTCGCCCCGCCGCGCCCCGCGTGGTGATGCTGACGACGATCGGGCGCGCCCGCGACATCCGCCGCGCGCTGGCCGCGGGCGCCGACGGGTTCGTGCTGAAGGACTCGACGGGTGAAGAGCTGGCCGCCGCGGTCCGCGCGGCGTGTGCGGGCGTCACCGCCGTGAGCCCGGCCGTCGCAGCGGAACTGGGCACGCCGGCCGAACCGTTCACCCCGCGCGAACGCGACGTGCTGGCGCTGCTCGGCCGCGGACTGTCCAATCGGGACATCGCCACGGAACTCGGCGTGGCGGAACGCACGGTCAAGGTGCACGTCGGCAACCTCCTCGCGAAGCTCCACGTGGCCAGCCGCACCCAGGCGGCGCTCGCCGCGGAGGAGATCCTGGGCTGAGCCGCGTTTTCGCCCTCGGCGAGACCGGTGGTGCGCCGGTGGTCAGGACCGCCAGGGTGGCGGACATGAGACTTCTGGTGCTGGGCGGGACGGCGCTCGTCGGGCGGGCGGTGGCGGCGGAGGCGCTGCGCCGGGGCCACGACGTCGTGTGCGCGGCGCGCGGCCAATCCGGCGGGGTGCCGGACGGGGCGCGGCTGGTGCGGGTGGACCGTGACGCGCCGGACGGCCTCACGCCGGTGAGAGGGGAGGAGTTCGACGCGGTCGTGGACGTCGCGCCGTCGTCGTCGTTCCCGTGGGTGCGGCGGGCGCTGGCGGCGTTCGCGGATCACGTGGGGCACTGGACGTTCGTCTCGACGATCAACGTCTACGCCGACGAGGCGACGCCCGGTCAGACGCCGGCCACCGGCCCGCTCGTGCCGGCCCTCGAGCGCCACGCGACTCGTGCCGACCTGACGGCCGAGGGCGGCACGCAGCTGTACGGCGGGCGGCATCAAGGTCGCCAGTGAGAACGCCGTGCGCGCGGCGCTGGGTGACCGCGCGTTCGTCGTGCGGCCGGGCCTGATCAGCGGCCCGGGTGACGACAGCGACCGCTTCGGCTACTGGCCCGCCCGTTTCGCCCGCGGCGGCCGCGCGCTCGTGCCGGACACGCCGGATCAGCTCGTGCAACACCTCGACGTGCGCGACCTGGCCGCGTGGCTCGTCACCGCGTTCGAAGCCGGCCTGGGCGGCACCTTCGACGGCGTCGGCCCGGCGGTGCCGCTGGGCGAGCTGCTGGCCGGCATCGCCGCCGCGGTCGCCACGGACGTGGAACTCGTGCTCGTCCGCCCGGACCGGCTGACGTCCGCGGGCGTGAACCCCTGGGGCGGACCGCGGTCCCTGCCGCTGTGGGTGCCCCCGCAACTGGCCGGCGTCGCCGCCCACGATCCGGCGCCGTCCCTGGCGGCGGGGCTCGCGGTGCGCCCGCTCGCGGACACGGTGGCCGGTGCGCTGGCGACGGAACGGGAGCGGGGTCTGGACCGGCCTCGCCGGTCGGGGCTGTCGGCGGTGGAGGAAACCGAGGTGCTGGCCGCGCTCTGAGGGCCGGCGGGCTGCCCGCGGGCGACGGTGCGTGGTCAGCCGGCGTGTTTCGTCGTTTCCGGCAGCCGGCGGCTCAGCTCGCCGCGAGCCACTTCGCGTGGCCGGGGCGGACGGGGACCCAGCAGCCGCTTGCGGGGGAATTCACGGCACAGTCCGGGAGGGACAGGAGGGCGGTCAGGACACGGTCGGCGGGACCCGCGCAGCGCCACAGGCAGGTGCCCGGCGCGAAAACGTTTTCTTCCGACGCGGGCATGCGCATCGCGAGTGCGTCGTCCTCGGCGTTGAGGCGGAAGACGTCCACGACGTCGCCGTGGACGCGGACGCCGACGACGGCGAGGACTTCGCCGGTGGCGTCGCTGGGGTGGACGAACTGGTAACCGCGGGCGATGAGGGCGTGCAGACCGGCGTCGACGTCACAGAGGTCGTCGCCGGAGTGGTCGCTCATCATCCCTGCCTCTTGCCGCCATCAGCTCAGGAATCCGCACGTGCAACCGCGCGTTGACGCGGACGGTAGCACGACCTGCCCCGGGGTAGGACAGACACACTTCGCTTTTCGAGCCGTCGTCGGCGCTTGTGTAGAAAATGGGCCATCCGGGGAAAGAGTCGTTCGTACCACTAGTGCGTGGCCGACCGGGCAGAAGTGACAGAGGCCTGACGGATGTCATTCACCGTGTCAAGTGACGTTCGTGCCCCCGATGCCACCACGGCCGGGTGGTGATCCTGTCGGCCGGACGGTGACCGGGGCTAGCATCGGGCGCCCCTCGAAGCAGGGGATCAGTCCGCGCACCTCGGGGGTCGGTGATGGGACAACTCGCGATGGTGTTCGCAGGCCTGCCGATGGCCGGCGGCCCCCTCGCCGCGGCGGTGCTGGTCCTGCACCGCCGCCATTCGGCGCGCCCTTCGCGGGCGTCGCGGCGGTTCGCCGAGGAATTGCGCGCTGTCGCCGACGTGCTGCCCCGCGTCCGGCCGATCTCGCTCTCCGGCTCGGCCCGCCGGGCGGCCGGTACCGGCTCCGTCTCCCTCGCCGCGACGGTCCACACGTGCCGGCCGTGCGGCGACGCGACGGTCCCGGCGCCCCGGCGGCCGCTGGCCCCCGTCGAACGCCCGGCCTGCGCCCTCTGCGCGCGCTGACCACCGCGGGGCCGGTGACCCGACCGCGAGTCGGCACTGTCCCCGCACCACAACCGTCCGAAGTGGACGAAGAGTGGACGAGCGCGCGCCGGCTCCGGAGACGGTGACCCCGGACACCTCGTCCCGGGACTTTTCCGGGCCCCCGCGGTGTTCCAAACAATGCGGAAGCCGGACGACCCCGGTGACCGCCTCGAGCAGGAAGGGGTGAGACCGATGGCGAAGAGCACCATGCGCCCGGTCGTGAAGCTGCGTTCCACCGCCGGTACGGGGTTCACGTACGTGGTGACGAAGAACCGCCGCAACGACCCGGACCGGATGGTCCTGCGCAAGTACGACCCGGTGGTCCGCGAGCACGTGGACTTCCGCGAGGAGCGCTGACCGAAGGGCGCCGGAACACGCGGAAGTGGCCGGGGGACGAAACCCCCGGCCACTTCTTCGTACCCGGACTCAGCCGCAGTGGCCGAGCGGCGCGTCGAACTTCGCGGTGCCGATCGAGCCGCCCCACGTGACGCACTTGCCGGCGGCCGAGGCCGTGACCGGGCCGGCGAACCAGGAGAAGGAGCCGGAGTCGGTCTGCTTCGTCCCGCCTTCCACCTGCAAGTACGCGGTGGTCTGCGACGGTGTGCCAGCTCCGGAGTTCTTCATCGTGCTCACGCAGTTCTTGCCGGTGGCAGCGTTGTAGGACACGTACACCGTGCCCGCGGTGCCGAGCGAGCCCTGATCGATGATCCCGTAGCCCGTGCCGCACGCCGGGGCGCCGAGGTCCTCGTCGGTGAACTTCGCCCAGCGGATCGCGGCGCTGGAGTTGCCCTGCGGGCCGCCTTCGAACAGGACGCCGGCGGAGCCGGTGCCGAGCGAGACCAGGTCCGAGTAGGCCGCGTCCTGGCTCCACACCAGGAACCCGTCGGTGTCGCCCTGCCAGCTTCCGCCGTCGTCGAACGACGAGCGGATGCGCAGCGCGTGCCGGTGGTCGCACACCGAAGGCCCGGCGAAGATCAGCCGCGTGTACGCGCCGCCGGTGTCCGTGGCGCTCAGCGCCAGCGTCGAACCCTGCACGTCCGGCGTCTTCGCGAGACCCGGTTCGACCGTGAACTTCTGGCTGAACGTCTGCCCGCCGTCGCTGCTGATCGCGTACGCCCGCTCGACGGTGGAGCACATCGTGCCCGCGTTGTTGCGCGCCGACGCGTAGATCTTGCCGTCGGGCAGCTCGGTGAGGCTGATCTCCTGCGGGTTCAGCGTGCTGTTGTTCGTGCTCGCGTCGGTGGCGCCGCGGTGCCAGGTCGAGCCACGGTCGTCGCTGTAGATGATCGAGCCGGTGTCCGCGGCCGAACCGTTGATCTGGTAGCTCATGCCGGCGACGAGCCGTCCCTTGTGGGCACCCCGCGTGAGCACCGAGGCGTGCGAGGGCCCGGTCGCCAGCCAACCGGGCGGCGCGGCGAAACCCAGCTGGGTCGTGAGTACCTGCGGCGCGGTCCACGTCGTGCCGTTGTCCTTGCTGATGCTCACGCGCGGCGTGCGGCCGCAGGAAGCGTGGGGGCTGATGCACTGCATCACCGAGAGCAGGACCACACGGCCGTCGGGCTCGTCCGCGCTCGGCGGGACGACCACGGGCGTGGGGTTGCCCTTCGTGTCGCCGAAGCCCTGGATCACGATCTGCAGCGGACCCCACGTGGAGCTGCCCTTGGGCAGCCGCTTCATGACGAGGTCGATGTCGCCGGCATCGGCGCAGCTGTTCTTGCGCCCCTCGGCGAACGCGAGCAGGTCGCCGTTGTTGGCCTTGACGATCGCCGGGATGCGGAAGCACGAGTAGCCCCCGGTTCCGGCCTGGTACACCACCGTGCTCGCCGCGTCCGCCGACGCCGCGGGCGTGACACCCGCCACCGCGGCCGCGGCGCCGAACGCCGTCAGCCCGGCCAGCGCCGCGAGCAGTCCTCGTGCGACACGTCTCAACTTCACTGTCGGATCTCCGTCCTGGGGGCCGGTCCGCGCCCCGCGGGCCGGCGTCGAAGGTGCGCCCAGGCTCCGGCGCGGTCGTACATCCGCCGTACAACCGCGCGCACAATCGCTTTTGTACCAACGGATTCCGTTTGCCATGCGGTGATCTCGCCGTGATCGTCCCACGTCCTACCAGCGACGGTGGGTCCTGGTCGGCAGGGCTCTCGCGGGGGCCGTGACGGTAGCGGGCGCTACGCTCTGGGGAGAAGTACCCGCGACCGGTGAACGAGGGAGGAACCGGTGAGCGAACCCGGTGCCCCCGTCGGCGTCCGGTTCGAGCTGCTGGGGCCGCTGCGTGCGTGGCGTGGGGGTCGCGAGCTCGCGATCGGCTCGCCGGCGCAGAACCTGCTGCTCGCGGTGCTGCTCGCCCGTGCCGGTCAGCCCACCGGCGTCGACGAGCTCGTCGGCCTCCTGTGGGACGACGAGCCGCCGGCCAGCGCCGTGAACGTGATCCAGCGCTACGTCGGGGCGTTGCGCCGGCTCGTGGAGCCGGATCTGCCCGCGCGCTCGCCCGGCCATTGGCTCGTCCGCCACCCGGGGGGCTACGGCCTGCAGGTGGACGCGAGTTCGTCCGACCTCGTGGAGTTCCGCACGCGCGTGCTGCGCGCCCGCCGCGCGCAGTACGCCGACGAGGCACTGGTGGAGTTCAACGCCGCGCTGGCGCTGTGGCGCGGCCCGTGCGCGGCCGGCCTGATGGTGCCCGGGCGGGCCCGGGCGCTGCTCGCCGGAATCGACCAGGAGGGCCTCGCCACCGTCGTGGAGGCCGCCGACGTCGCCCACGCGGCGGGGCGCCCGCTGCAGCCGCTGCTCGCGCACCTCGAACGCGCCGTGAAAGCCGATCCCTTCAACGAGACCGTGCACGCCCGGTTGATGCTCGCGCTCGACTCCGTCGGCCGCCGGGCCGCCGCGCTGGAGGTGTACCGCGAGATCCGCAAGCGGCTCGTCGACGAGCTGGGTGTGGAGCCGGGCGCGGAACTCACGCGGATGCAGCACGACGTGCTGGCGCAGCAGGCCGAGGAGCCCCCGGCGGCACGGGCCCCGCAGACCCGCCCCCTGGTGCGGCCGGCGCAGCTGCCGCCGGACCTGGCCACGTTCACCGGCCGCCGCGACCAGCTGGCCAGGCTCACGAAGCTGTTCGGGTGCCCCGCCGAAGCCCGCCGGGTCACCGTCGTGGTGATCGACGGGCTGGCCGGGACGGGGAAGACCTCGCTCGCGATCCACTTGGCGCACCAGGTCGCCGACCGCTTCCCGGACGGGCAGCTGTACGTGAACATGCGCGGGTTCGACCCCACCGGGGCGACGGTGGAGCCGGCTGACGCGCTGCGCGGGTTCCTCGACGTGCTGGGGATCGAGCCGACGCAGGCGCCCGCGGGGCTGGACGCGCGCAGTGGGCTCTACCGCAGCCTGCTGGCGGGACGGCGGATGCTGGTGGTGCTGGACAACGTCCGCGACGGTGACCAGGTGCGTCCGTTGCTGCCGGGCAGCGCGGGGTCGGCGGTGATCGTGACGAGCCGCAACCGGCTGAGCGCGCTGGTGGCCACGGAGGACGCCGATCTGCTGACGCTGGACACGCTTTCTGCGTCGGAGGCGCGGGAGACGCTGGTGCGCCGTCTCGGCGAGGAGAAGGTCGCGGCCGAGCCGGAGGCGGTGGAAGAGATCATCGAGCTGTGCGGGCGGCTGCCGCTGGCGCTCGCGATCGTGGCCGCGCGGGCCCGCACGCACCCGCAGTTCTCGCTGTCCGACATCACCGCGAAGCTGCGCGCGACGCAGGGCACGTTGGAGGCGTTCCGGGGGGACAGCGCGGGCGACGTGCGGACGGTGTTCTCGTGGTCCTACCGCATCCTCGAACCCGGCGCGGCGCGGCTGTTCCGGCTGCTGTCGCTGCACCGCGGCGCGGACCTGTCCGCCGCGGCCGCCGCGAGCCTGGCCGGCGCGCCGCCGCACCGGGCGCAGGACCTGCTCGACGAGCTCACGCGCATCCGCTACCTCAGCGAGCACCGGCCGGGCCGCTACCTGGCGCACGACCTGGTGCGCTCGTACGCGATGGAGCTGCGCGAGCAGACCGATCCGCCCGAGGAACAAGCGGCGGCCCTCGCGCGGCTGGTGAACCACTACCT
Organism: Amycolatopsis sp. FDAARGOS 1241; assembly: GCF_016889705.1. Classification (NCBI taxonomy): domain Bacteria; kingdom Bacillati; phylum Actinomycetota; class Actinomycetes; order Pseudonocardiales; family Pseudonocardiaceae; genus Amycolatopsis; species Amycolatopsis sp. FDAARGOS 1241. The sequence continues at coordinate 5,830,390 of NZ_CP069526.1, read as the reverse complement.
CGTCAGCGCCTACAGCGCGTACCTCGCGCTGAACCCGCACCAGCTGCCGATCGACCCACCGGTGCTGGAGCCGGGTGTGACGGCCGACCAGGCGAGCGGTTACGGCGAGGCGATGGAGTGGTTCGAGGCCGAGCTGCCCGCGCTGACGCTGCTGATCCAGCAGATCTCGCGCGTCCCGAGGCTGGCCGGTTCGGTGTGCAAGCTCGTGCTGAGCCTGCAGCCGTACTACCAGCGCAGCGCGCTGTACCACGACTGGCGCACTCAGGCGGAGCTCGCGCTGCACGTCGCCGTCGGCAGCGGAGACCTGGTGGCGCAGGCGAACATGCACCGCAGTCTCGCCGGGGCCTACCACTTCGAGGAGCGCTACGACGAGGCGCTCGAGCACCTCAACCGCACCACCGAACTGTTCGAACAGCTGGGGATGGGGGCCGATCAGGCCTACGTGCACAGCAACTTCGGCACGGTGTTCGCGAAACTGGGCCGGTTCAACGCGGCGCTGGAGCACCACGAGCGCGCGTTCGAGCTGTACCGGGCCAGCGGCAACGTCAAGGGCGAGGCCATCGGGCTCGAGGGGATCGGCCGCTGCCTCAGCGAGATGGGCGGCAACGCCGAGGCCGTGCCGCTGATCCTGCGGGCGATGAAGCTGTACGAGGACATCGGCGACCGCAACGGTGAAGGAAACTGCTGGAGCACGCTGGCCACCGCGTACGGCGCGCTCGGCCACCTGGACCAGGCGATCGACGCGTGGCGCCGCGCCGTGACGTACTACCGGGAACTCGGCAACCGCACCGACGAGTCCGATTCCCTCGTCGCACTCGGCGACGCCCTCAGTGATGCCGGTGATCCCGAAGGCGCCGAGAAGTCCTGGCGGGAGGCCCTCAACGTGCTCGACGAGCTGGGGTTGCCCGCCGCGGCGGGCGTGCGGAAGCGGCTCGACGAGCCGGCCGGGGAGGTTTCGCCGCCACCGGGCGGCTGAGCGAGCCTTCAGCGCCGGCGCCGCCCGGCAGCGCGGGATTCCTCGCCGCCGGGCGGAAACCGGGTCAGATCAGGCCTTCGCGGATCGCGTAGGCGACGGCGTGGGCGCGGTTGCGCAGTTCGAGCCGCACGGTCATCTTGCTGATGATGTTCTTCACCGTGCGCTCGCTGTAGCCCAGCTGGTGGGCGACTTCGCCGGCGGAGAGGCCGTCGGCGAGAAAGCGCAGGATATCGGTCTCGCGGCGGTCCAGGCGAGTCTGGCGGGCGGCCGCGTGGGTGAGGCGGCGCACCTGCGTGGTCAGGCGCTCGACCGGGTCCGCGGGGTGCGTGCCGGCCGCGTCGAGGACCGCTTGGATCACCGCTTCGCTCCGGGTGGTCGCCTTGTCGAGGACCGTGACGACGCGGTGCTGGGCGAGCTCGCCGACCGGGAGGTCGTCGAGGCGGCCGATGACCAGCACGGTCGGGATGTCGAGGGTGGCGGCGACGCGCTCGAGGATGTCGCGCGTGCGGGGATTGAGCCGGTCGGTGACCACGAGCGAGACCTCGGCGCCCATCGGCCGGGTGCGGTCGACGATGGTGACCTCGGGCCTGCCGTCGAAGTAGCTCTCCAGGCACGCGCGCGTGAGCGCGTCGGAAACCGAGAGCAAGGTCCGTACGGTCCCCGTCCGCAGGGTCTGGTTCATGCCACCAGCATGCGCGCGCGCACTGATCATCCACGGGGGTGCGTGGCGCCGGGCGTTCAGTGGTCGTTCAGTCGGCACGCAGAGGGCCCTTCGTGCTGCCCGTTCGGCCACCGCGCCGGGAAAATCCTCGACTCCGCGGTGGTGATCGAGTTTGATGCCGGTGGGGGCAGGTGGGTTCCTCCGGGGACCCCGGACGACGAGCTGGTGCGAACACATGGACGACGTCTTGGCCGAAGTGGCCGAACTGGGGCTGACCGCGAAACTGACGCCGGTGGCGGGCGGCGCCGCTCCGGTGTGGCGGTGCGATCTGCTGCGCGACGGCGTGGCGCTGTCCGACGGGCCCGGGTACGGCGCGGGCGCGGACGCCGAGATCGATGCCGTGCTCGACGCCCTGACCCGCCGGTTCGCCGGTGCCGCCTGGCTGCGCCCGGCCGACGTGCGCGCGGTACCGGCACCCGAACTGGCGACCGGCCGGCTCGCCGAGGACGAGACCGTGCGCACGCTCGCGCGCTACACCGACCTGCCCGTGGGCACCCTGTCGTACCGGCGGTTGCTGCCGACCGGGCCCGGCCCGCTCGCGTCGGTGCCCGCACTGCTCGCGATCAGCGACTACGGCCGCGGTGGGCACATGCTGCTGCGCCACTCGGTGGGCGACGTCGTGGACTACGACGCGCTCGGCACCCGCCCGGCGGTCGCCGCGTGGGCCGCCGCGGGAACGCGCGCCGAGGCGACGGTGCGAGCGCTCACCGGGCTCTTCGACCACGACGCCCACCACGCGATGCTCGCCGGCTCCCGGCCGGTCCTGCTCGACCCGGCCACGCTGCCGCCGGACCTGTCCGCGCTGCTGGCGTCTGCGGCGCTCGCCGCGGGCGGCCCGGTGCGCGTCGCCGACCTGACGCCGCAGCTCGGCGTGCCGGCCTACCTCGCGGGCGACCGGGCCGTGTGGGGCTCCGGCGTGTCCTTCAGCCGCCGCCGCGCGCTGACCGGTGCGTTGACGGGCCTGCTGCGGCGTGCGGCCGCGTGCCCGGCCGCGCGGCTGACCCCGATGGCCGAGTCGGCGGAGCTGGTGCCCTACCGCGAGAACAACCTGAGCGGCACCGCGCCGGAGCTGCTCGCCGAGCTGCTGGACAGCCTCGCCGCGCGGGATCTCGCGGCGTTCCAGCGGGAGCACCACACCGGCCGGGTTTCGGTGGTCCACGTTCTGGTGCCCGGTTTGCGCTGCCGCGATCAGGGGCTGACCGCCGTTTGACCGGGTTGTGACCCGGTTCTCGTGAACCGGCCGTCGATGCCGTCCGTATAGGGAAGAGGACCACCCTGTCCCGGGCGGAAAGGAAACCCGTGTCACTCTCCACCAGCACCGACGACCCAGAGCTGTCCGGCGAGGACACGCAAGCCGCCTCGCCCGGCCGGAGCCGCGCGCGCCGCGTGGCGGCGGTGGTGCTCACGGTGGTGGCGGGGTTGCTCGTGCTGTTCGCGCTGGTCGCGCCGAACAACCTGGCGCAGCTGACGCCCGCGGCGTTCGTGCGGATCCCGGTGGAGGCGCTGGTGGTCACGGCGCTCGCGCTGGTGCTGCCGTCGCGGTGGCGGCGCGTGCTGGCCGGCGTCGTGGGGGCGGTGCTCGGTGTGCTGACGGTGCTGAAGCTCGTGGACATGGGCTTCAACGAGGTGCTCTCGCGCCCGTTCGACCCGATCCTCGACTGGAGCTTCGTGAGCGCGGGCCTCGATTTCCTGCGCGGCGAGGTCGGCGGCGCCGGTGCCGTCGCGGCCGCGATCGGGGTGGTGCTGCTGATCCTGGCGGTCGTCGTCTTCACGGTGCTCGCCGCGCTGCGCCTCACGCGCCTGGCCGCGGGGCGGCGCACCGGGTCGACTCGGGTGCTCGCCGTGCTGGGTGTCGGGTGGATCGTCGCGGCGGTGTTCGGGGTGCAGCTCGCGCCCGGCCAGCCCATCGCCTCGCGCAGCGCCGCCGCGCTCGCGTTCGACGACCTGCGCCAGGTCGGCACCGACCTGCACGACAAGCAGGAGTTCGCCGCGCAGCTCGCGGCCGACCCGTTCCGCGACGTCCCGGGCGACCAGCTGCTGCAGGGCCTGCGCGGCAAGGACGTGCTGCTGACGTTCGTCGAGAGCTACGGCCGCTTCGCGGTCGAGGGCTCCGACATCGCCCCGGCCATCGACGCCCAGCTCGACGCCGGCACGCAGCAGCTCGCCGCCGCGGGCTTCTCGGCCCGCTCCGGTTTCCTGGATTCGGCCACCTTCGGCGGCGGCAGCTGGCTCGCTCACGCAAGCGTCCAATCGGGAACGTGGGTCGACAACCAGCAGCGCTACAACACACTGCTCGGCAGCGACCGCTTGTCGCTCACGCGCGCCTTCGGCAAGGCCGGCTGGAAGACGGTGCAGGACGTGCCCGCCCACACGCAGCCCTGGCCCGAGGGCAAGTACTACGGTTTCCAGCAGTACTACGACTTCCGCAACGTGGGGTACCAGGGCCCGGGCTACGCCTACGCGACGATGCCCGACCAGTACACGCTGTCGTTCCTGCAGCGCACCGAACTCGCCGCGCAGAACCGCAAACCCGTGATGGCCGAGGTCGACTTCGTCTCCAGTCACGCCCCCTGGTCCCCGCGCCCCACCCTCGTCGACTGGAACAAAGTCGGCGACGGCTCGATCTTCGACCCGCAGCCCGCACAGGGGGAGGACCCCGAACAGGTTTGGAAGGACCCGAACCAGATCCGCCACGCCTACGGCAACGCTATTCAGTACACTTTGGACACCCTCGTCTCCTACCTCAAGACGTACGGAAACGACAACACCGTCCTCGTCTTCCTCGGCGACCACCAGCCCCCGGTCGTCACCCCCGCCGGCATCAACCACCAGGTCCCCATCACCATCGTCGCCAAGGACCCCGCCGTCCTGGACCGCATCTCCGACTGGCACTGGACCACCGGCCTCAAACCCGCACAAACCGCCCCGGTCTGGAAAATGGACACCTTCCGCGACCGCTTCCTGACCGCCTTCGCCAAGTAGCACACCAAAGCAACGACCCCATCCGCACCGCCTCTACGCCACGCACCAGCACCCCCAAATCGGCCTGTCCGCACCGCTCTGCAAAACCCACCAGCGCACCCAGCCCCGGCCCTGCACCTCGATCCCCGCTTCTTCGCGGTCCGGACCACGTGTCAAGGTATGCTTTCCCGCCCCGACACGTGGTCCAGACCGTGGCGACCATCAAGGGTCGGGGTGCCCCCAGTCCCCCCGGCGCAACGTCGCGCCCCAGCGCGACGAGCCGCCCGCGACTACCCGCCGCACCCGCCGATTGGACGGCCCGTCAACGGCCCGTGGCCGACCTCCGTCCGACGCCTCCGGTGGACATCAACCCCACTCTCCGTCCACCACGAAAATCCGAACCTTCACGCCACCCCGTAGCGCCCAGACCCTTCGCAGGCCTAACCTTCCCCGCAACCGGTCCCCACCGCGTCCCCACTGAGTCCCCGGCACCACCGTTTCCACTTCGCGACCCAACAGATACTTCCGCCTTGCAAATGTTTCCTTTATCCTGGATCCAATCGCCAATCCGAGAGGAAGGGCTGCCATGACCGATCCCCACGCCGTCCGGGCGGATCTCGTCACCTGCACCAGCCTGCTGGTCTTCAAGGGCGTTCTCGACTACAGCGGCCACCTGTCCGCCCGGGTGCCGGGCACGACCGACCGCGTCTACATCCAGCCCCGCGACGCCAGCCGGGCTGCTCTGAAGCCGGAAGACCTGCTGGTCGTGGACCTGGACGGCAACCTCGTCGAAGGTGAGCTGCCGCCACCGGCCGAGACGGCGATCCACACCGGCGTCTACCGGGCGCGGCCGGACGTGAACTTCGTCTGCCACGGCCACCCGTCGCTGTCGACGTCGTTCTCGATGGTCGACCACCCGCTGCTGCCGATGCGCCACTTCGCCTACAAGTTCCCCGACGGGCCGGCCGTGCATCCGGACCCCACGCACATCCGCTCCCGCGAGCAAGGTGACGCGGTGGCCAAGACGCTCGGCGACGCCGGCGCCTGCCTGCTGCGCTCCCACGGCACGGTCGTCGTGGCCAATCGGGTGCAGGAGCTGCTGATGGACTGCCTCGACCTCGAGGAGAACGCCCGCACGCTGCTCATCGCCCGGCAGCTCGGCACACCGCTGCCGCTCACCCCAGAAGAGATCACCCGAGTGGCCGAGAGCTACGACCGCGGCGGGCACCGCCCGGGCAAGCTCTGGGACCACTACGTGCACCTCGGCCGCCAGGCCGGGGTGCTCGCCGCCTGACCCTTCCCCCGCCGTCCGAAGCGTCCGCAGTGTCCATATCGGACGCTCGCTACACCTTGCCGTGGCCGCGAAACCACGCTGCGGCAGTCGTTGTGCGCACATCCGGGGTCCACAGTGCACAAGCCGTGCACTCGTACGTCAGCCCCGAACCCGAACCAGTTCACGGCCGGACTGCTTGACCCTCGTGTCGAATGGATCCAGGCTCCAACTGACAAACTGGAGGAGGTAGCGGTGTCCCTCACCGAAGACACGAGCTTGGCCAGTTCCGCGCCGGGCCGGGCCGGACGTCCGGCGCCGGCCGCCCGCAGGTTCCGGATCCCGTGGAACGCGAAGGTTCGCCGCCGGGTGCTGCCCATCGCGTCGGTCGTCGTGTTCCTGGGCGTGTGGCAGATCTTCGGCGCCCAGGTCAACCCCATCCTGCTGGCCACTCCCTCGGCCGTCGCGTCGTCCTTCGTGGACATCATCGGCAACGGTGAGCTCGGGGCGGCGTTCCTGCGCGCCATGGAGGTGCTCGCCGCGGGCTTCGGCATCTCGGCCGTGGTCGGCATCGCGGTGGGCGTGTGGATGGGCCGGCGCGAAACCGTGGCGCGCGTACTCAACCCCTACGTCAGCTTCTTCCAGGCGACGCCGCTGATCGCCCTCACCCCGCTCGTGGTGATCTGGACCGGCATCGGCTTCGTCTCGGAAATCACGATCACGTTCCTGCTCGCGGTGTGGTCGATCATCATCAACACCGCCGAGGGCACGCGCAACACCCCGGCGATCCTGCTCGACATGGCGAAGGTCTACCGGGCGGGGGAGTGGTCGGTGGTGCGCCACGTGGCGATGCCCAACGCCGTGCCCTACATCTTCGCCGGCCTGCGCATCGCGCTCGCCAAGGCCCTGATCGGCGTGATCATCGGCGAGATGGACATCAGCCTCAAGGGCCTGGGCGGGCTCATCCAGAACTACGGCGACTCGTTCCAGACCGCGCCGCTGCTCGCGTCGATCATCAGCTCCTCGATCGTCGGTGTCGTCGGCACGATCATCCTCGAGGTGCTGCGCCGCAGGCTCGCTCCGTGGTCCTCGAACGCCTCCGCCCACACCCGGGTCTGAAAACCCGGCCAGCACCGAAAGGTCCGCCATGAGCGCACCCACGGCCTGCATCGAGATCGAGCACGTGTCCAAGCGCTACCAGCGCCCGGGCCGCAAGGCCGAGAGCTTCCTCGCCGTCTCCGACGTGCACCTCGACGTCCGCCACGGCGAGTTCATCTCGCTGATCGGGGCTTCGGGCTGCGGCAAGACCACGCTGCTGCGCATGATGTCCGGCCTCATCCCGGTCGACGACGGGCAGATCCGCATCAACGGCAACCCGGTGGACGGCGTGCCGCCCTCGATCGGGTTCGTGTTCCAGGAGCCGGCACTGTTGCCGTGGAAGACGGTGCGCGAGAACCTGGTCTTCGCCTTGAAGGCCAAGGAACTCGGCCCCGCCGAGGTCGACGCCGCGATCGCGGCCAAGCTGGAGATGACGAGCCTGCGGGACTTCGCGGGCTACTACCCGTCGGCGCTCTCCGGCGGCATGCAGCAGCGCGCCGGGCTCGCCCGGGCGCTCGCCTGCGACCCCGACGTGCTCTTCATGGACGAGCCCCTGTCCGCGCTCGACGCGTTCACCCGGCGCCGCCTGCAGCAGGACATCGCCACGATCATCCAGGGCATCGGCGCGACCACGGTGCTCGTGACGCACGACGTCGACGAGGCCGTGTTCTTCTCCGACCGCATCGTGGTGATGGGCACCTCGCCCGGCTCCGTCCGCGACGTCGTCGAAGTCCCGTTCCCCAAACCGCGCACGCACGCGGAGCTCCTCGGTGATCCCGAGGTGGCGAAGCTGCGCGACCACGTGCTGGGCATCGTGCTCGGCCTGCACTGAAATCCCCGCTGAAATCCCACTGAAAAATTCCACTGAAAATTCCGCTGAAGATCTCGCTGAAATCCCCTTGCCATCCCTGCTGGGGTCCCGTCTCCCCGTCCCCACCAGAACCGTCCAGAAAGGAGGGTCCGCGATGTCCGCACCCGCTTCGCGGCGGCGCCGCACGGCGCTCGTCGCCGGCGCGATCGCCGCGCTGACCGTGTCGCTGGCGACCGCGTGCAGCTCCGGCGACGCGGCCGCCGGGACCGGCGACAAGCTGCCGACCTCGGCCGACGGCACGCCCAACCTCAAGGGCACCACCATCCGCATCGTCACCGGCGCGGCCCCCGCCATCGAAGACACCAAGATCGCGCTCGTCGCCCAGGTCCTCAAGAGCTGGGGCGCCGACGCGACGATCGTGAACCAGACCGGTGACCCCGCGGCGATCCGCGTGCTGCTCGCCGGCGACGCCGACATCGGCACCCTCGCCGTGTCGTCGTCGATCAACTCGGGCCTGAAGATCTTCGGGCCGAGCCAGCCGCGGCTCGACTACCACTTCATCGGTGCCCCTTCGCTCAGCTCGATGAAGGACCTGCCCGGCCACGTCTACGGCACGTCGAACGTGCACGGCGTCGAGGCACTGATGTTCGCCGACCTGCTGGCGAAGAACAAGATCGACCCGAAGTCGGTCACGACGACGGTGGCCGGTGGTGCGTCGGTGCGCGTGAGCGCGATGCTCACCCACCACATCGACGCGACGTTCGCCCACGCCACCGACGTTTCGAAGCTGACCTCGGCCGGCTTCCACGACCTCGTGACGATGTCGAAGACCGCGCCGGAGCTCGCGGACTCGTTCCTCGCGACCTCGCCGCAGTGGCTCGCGAGCCACGGGGCGCTGGCCGTGGCGATCGACCAGGCGTGGATCAAGGCGGCGCAGATCTTCAACACCGACAAGGACCAGTGGGTCAAGGCCGCGGTCGTCTACGCCAAGGCGGACCAGGCGGAAGCGTCCTCGACCTACGACGCGCTGAAGGCGGCGGACACGTTCCCGGCGTCGAAGTTCGCGTACTCCGAGGCCTCGGCGAAGACGCAGGAAGACCTGGCCAACCAGGTCGGCGCGATCACCAAGGCGCCCGCCACGTCCGTCTGGGTCGACACCGCGACCTGGGACAAGGCGACGGCGGCGATGAATCTCGGCTGACCCGCGGGGGATCGGCTCGCCGGGTCGGTCCGATAATGGATCCAGGATACGGTTGTCCGGTCTACCTGGACGAACGGAAATCGCTTGACGGCCGGGTGCTCCGGTCGAGGGGAGGCTAGTCACGATGGCTCAGCGTCAGTCCGGCGGAGCCGGCGGGGGCACGGGCAGCGGCGCCGGTGAGGGTTCCGGGATCACCGGCCGCGCCAGCTTCGACGAGGTTGTGTCGCGGTTGTCGAGCGGTTACCGGTCGATCGGCGACATGGTCTACGAAGTGCTGCGCCAAGCGCTGCTGTCCGGGGCTTTCGCCCCCGGGGAGCACCTCCGGCAGGAGGCGCTCGCCACCGCGATCGGGGTCTCCCGGCTCCCGGTGCGGGCGGCGCTGCTGCGGCTCGACGCCGAGGGGCTGGTGGAGTTCCACCCGCGCCGCGGCGCCGTGGTCAAGACGCTCACGCCGGAGCAGCTCATCGAGATCTACGAGCTGCGCGACCTGCTCGAGACCCACGCGCTGCGCAAGTCCATGAAGACGATGACCCCGGAGCGGATCGCCAGCCTGCGCAAGAGCGCGGAGGTGCTGGACTCCGAGGAAGAGGGCGAAGGCTTCCTCGACGTCCGGGTGCGGTTCTACCGCGAGCTCTACGACGCCGAGCGCAACCCGCGGCTCGTGGAGCTGATCGAGGACCTGCGCAGCAGCGTCGGGCGGTACCTGCTCGGCTGGCGGGTCTCGGGCCGCCGCAGCCACCACGGCCGGCACACCACGCTCGTGGACCACGTGGAGCGCGGTGACGCCGAGAAGGCCGAGACGGCGCTGCACGAGCACCTGCGCGAGGTGAGCGAGGGCGTCGCGAAGATCCTTTCCGGCGAAAGCGATCGCGAACCCGACAGCGAATTCCCCGCCTGACGGACCGCACAACCCGAAAACCGCGCTGGAAAACAATTCTGCACCGCGTGAATCGCGGTGGCCCGAAAACGTGTTCGTCAACCCGGCCGGATCGCCGGGCAGGTACCCCCTGCCCGGAAACCGGCGGGCAGGAGTGAACGGAAACGGCATGAGAACTGACGAGGTCTCCTGGTTCAGCGACGGCGAGCGCATCAGCGGCCTGTGGCGCACCCCGGACGACGGGGCGGGCCCCTACCGCGTCGTCGTGCAGGGCCCCGGCTGGCTGGGGCTGAAGGACGCGAAGCTCTACGTCCGCTACCACCAGGCGCTCACCGACGCGGGGTTCGCGGTGCTGGTGTTCGACTACCGCGGGTTCGGCGGCTCCGAGGGCGATCCGGAACTGCTCTCGCCGGCCCGGCAGCTGGCCGACCTGCGCAGCGCCGTCACCTACGCCGAAGCGCGCTCCGACGTGCTGCCCGACTGCATCGGCGTGTTCGGCAGCGGCGGCACGGGCGGGGGCAACGCGGTCCTGCTGGCTTCGGTCGATCCGCGCGTGCGGGCGGCGGTGAGCCAGCTGCCCGTGGCCGACGGCGGCGACTGGCTGCACCGCATGCGCAGCGAGTACCAGTGGCTCGACTTCCTGGCGGAGCTGGCGGCCGATCGGCGCGAGCGCACGTTGCACGGTACCGGCCGGCTCGTGAACCCGCGCGAGGAGATCATGGTGCCGACGTCGGAGCGCCGGGCCACCAGCGTCAAGTCCGACGTGGACGGACGGGTGCCGAAGCAGGTGCGGCTCACCGCGGCGGAGGAGATCATCGCCTACCGCCCGGCCGAGGCGGCCGCGACGCTGGACACACCGCTGCTCGTGATCGGCGTGGAGAACGACGCCACCACACCGACCGACCACGCGGAGCGGATCTACGAAGCCGCCCGCGGGCCGAAGGAACTGATCATGCAGCGGCACACGAGCCACTACGCCGCGTACGACAAGTACTGGACCGCGACGACGCCGCGCATCGTCGCGTGGTTCGAGCAGTACCTCCGCCCGGCCGACGTGGTCGTGCGGTCGAGCAAGCCGGGGCAGCACCCCGTCGTTCTGGAGGTGACGGAATGAGCATCGATCTCCGTGTGGCCGGTGGCCGCGTGCAGTTGCCCAGCGGTGCCGTCGACGGCGACCTGCTGGTGAACGAGGGCAAGGTCGTCGGCGTCGTCGCGGGCTCGGTCGAGGTGGCCGACGTCGGGCGCACGGTCGACGCCACCGGGAAGCTGGTGCTGCCGGGCATGGTCGACGTCCACGTGCACACGCGCGAACCCGGGTTCACGCACAAGGAGGACATCCACACCACGTCGCTGCAGGCGGCCGCGGGCGGCGTCACGACGATCTTCGGGATGCCGAACCTGAACCCGCCGACCACCACGGCGCAGACGCTGCGCGAGGTGTTCGACCTCTACGCAGAGAAGTCCATCGTGGACTGGAACCACAACCCGGCGGCCACCCGTCCCGACGAGATCGCGCCGATGGCGGCGATGGGCGTGAACGCCTACAAGATCTACATGGTCGTGGACACCGGCCGCACCTACCCCCACCCGGCGGGTACCGGCATGCACGGGCACGGCGACCTGCTGCGCATGATGGACACGATCGCCAAGACGGGCAAGCGGTTCATCATCCATCCGCACGACCAGTCCCTGATGGACTACATCGAAGGGGAGTACCTGGCGCGCGGGGAGAACACGCCGCAGGGGTACGCGTCGGCCTACGCCGCGCGCAACGGGGTCATCTGGGACACCGCGATCGAGGTCGTGCTGCGGCTGGCCGAGGCGTCGGGGTGCCCCGTGCACCTGGCGCACATCCAGACGCGCCGGTCGGTCGAGGCCGTGCGCCGGGCGCGTGAGCACGGCGTGGACGTGACGTGCGAGGTGAACCACTGGCTGCCGTTCCTGTCCACTTGGGACGACGTCGAGAAGCTCGGTCCGTACGCGCTGTCCTACTGGGTGCCCGACGACGGCCGCGAAGCCGTGTGGGACGGCCTGCGCGACGGCACGATCGACATGTTCTCCTCCGACCACGCGCCGCACACGCGCGAGGAGAAGGAGATCGGCTGGACGAAGATGTGGAGCTCGCACACGGGCACACCCGGCATCCAGTACTTCTACCCGCTCACGCTCGACGCGGTGAACAAGGGCCTGCTCACCCTCGACCGCGCGGTGGAGCTGGTGGCCGGTGCGCCGGCGGGCAAGTTCGGTCTGTCGGGCGTGAAGGGTGCGCTGACCCCGGGCTGCGACGCGGACTTCGTGATCGCGGACCTCGACGCGCCGTGGACGATCACCAACGAAGGCGTGCTGTCGAAGATCGGCTGGACCCCGTACGACGGCCGGCAGCTCACGGCCGCGATCGAGCAGACCTACGTGCGCGGCACCGAGGTGTTCGCGCACGGCAAGGTGACCGGCGAGGCCGGGCACGGCAAGCAGGCGGTGTCAGGAAAGGTGCAGAACGCATGAAGTTCGGACTGTTGCTCCCGCATTTCGGCGAGCACGCCACGCGCGACAACGTGCTCCAGGGTGCGATCATGGCCGAGAAGGCCGGGTTCGACTCGGTGTGGGTGCGCGACCACCTGGTGTTCGAGCCGCACGGCGAGATGGAAAAGCCCAACCGCACGTTCTACGACGCGCTCACCACGCTCACCGCGATCGGCGCGGTGACCGAGCGCATCGAACTGGGCACGGGTTCGCTGATCCCGTTCCGCCACCCGCTCGTCACCGCGCTCATGACGGGCACGATGACGCAGCTGTTCGGTCCGCGCGTGATCCTCGGCTTCGGAGCCGGCACGTTCGACCACGAATTCGAAGCCATCGAATGGGGTGAGCGCGATCGGGTGGAGCTCGTGCGCTCCAACGCCGAGATTTTCAAGCGCGTGTTCACCGAGAACAACGTGGACTACTCGGACGCGAACTTCTCGTTCACCGACGTCTCGATCGAGCCGAAGCCGCTCGGCGGGCGGGTACCGTTCTGGTATTGCGGCGCGACACCGCGGTCGGCGCGGCTCGCGGTGGAGTTCTGCGACGGCTGGATGCCGGGCCGCATCTCGATGGCCACGCTCGACAAGCGGGTGCGGACGATGCGGGACCTGTCGGAGCAGGCCGGCCGGACGACGCCGACGGTGGCCGTGATCCCGCCCACGTCGATCGAGCGCACGTACGAGGAGGCGGTGAAACACGTGAACATCCCGGGCCTGCTGGCCTGGGCGAACAAGGCAAAGTTCGCGGTCAAGCCGCCGTCCGGCCGATTCGAGACCGTGAAGGATCTCTCAGGTCAGCTCATCGTCGGGACCCCCCAAGATGCTCTGGAGGAGATCGACCGCTTCGCCGCCACAGGGGTGGAGCACCTGGTGTTCGACTTCCGGTTCAAGTTCGACCGGTGGTTCGATCAGATCGAGCTGCTGGGGTCGGAGATCATCGGCAAGGTGAACGCGGGAGTCTGAGAGAGGACGAGGTCCATGGTGAGGTTCGGGTACAAGGCGTCGGCCGAGCAGTTCGCGCCGGCCGAGCTGCTGCGCTACGGCGTGCTGGCCGAGGAGAACGGGTTCGACTCGGTGTTCGTGAGCGACCACCTGCAGCCGTGGCGCCACGACGGCGGGCACGCGCCCGCGGCGCTGCCCTGGCTCGGCGCACTCGGCTCGGCGACGCAGCGGGTGGTGCTCGGCACGAGCGTGCTGACGCCGACGTTCCGCTACCACCCGGCGGTGGTGGCGCAGGCGTTCGCGACGCTCGGGTGCCTCTTCCCGGGCCGGGTGGTGCTGGGCATCGGGTCGGGCGAGTCGATGAACGAGTCGCCGCTGGGCATCGAGTGGCCGGAGCCGAAGGTGCGGTTCGGGCGGCTGAAGGAGGCGATCGAGCTCATCCGCACGTTGTGGATCCAGGAGCGGGTGGACTTCGAGGGCACGTACTACCGCACCGAGAAGGCCACCGTCTACGACCGTCCCGACGTCCCGGTCCCGCTGTACATCGCGGGGTCCGGCCCGGCGGCCACGCGCCTGGCCGGCCGTCGCGGTGACGGCTTCATCACCACGAGCGGCAAGGCGCCGTCGCTGTACACGGACACGCTGCTGCCCGCCGTGCGCGAAGGCGTGGAGCAGTCGGGTCGCGCGATCGGTGACGTCGACCTGATGATCGAGGTCAAGGTGTCCTTCGACGCCGACGCCGGGCGCGCGCTGCAGGACACGCGGTTCTGGGGTGCGCTCGCGCTGAAGCCGGAGGAGAAGACGGGCGTGGAGGATCCGGTCGAGATGCAGCGGCTGGCCGACGCGCTGCCGATCGAGCGGGCCGCGAGCCGCTTCATCGTGTCGTCCGACCCGGACGAGCACGTGGCGGCGATCAAGCGCTACCTCGACCTGGGCTTCACGCACCTGGTGTTCCACGCCCCCGGGCCGGACCAGGAGCGGTTCCTCAAGGCCTACGGCACCGAGATCCTGCCGAAGCTGCGCAAGCTGGTGTGACCGCGGTGGGGGCCTGGCGTGTGGCCAGGCCCCCACCGTCCACAGTGGTCAGTGCGCCGGCACCGGTGCCGGGCGCTTCGCCCCGCGGCGGTCGAGCGTGCCCGAAGCGACGGCCAGCGCCAGGGCGGCGACTGTCATGGCGGCCCCGACCCAGTTGGTCGAGGCGTAGCCGTAGCCGGCGGCGATGACGACGCCGCCGAGCCAGGCGACGAGCGCGTTGCCGAGGTTGAAGGCGCCGATGTTCACCGCCGAGGCGACCGTGGGGGCGGCTTCCGCACTGGCCAGCATCCGCATCTGCAGCGGCGGCACGGTCGCGAACCCGAACCCGCCGAGCAGGAACAGCGTGACGATCGCGGGCACGGCCGCGTGGGCGGTGAAGGCGAACACCGCCAGGACCACCGCGAGCGCGACGAGCACCGTGTACATCGTCGGCATGAGCGCGCGGTCGGCGAACTTGCCGCCGAGCAGGTTGCCGAGCACGAGGCCGACGCCGAACAGCACGAGCAGCCAGCTGACGGCACTCGCGGGCAGGCCGGCGACGTCGGTCATCAAGGGCGCGATGTAGGTGAAGCTCGCGAGGACGCCCCCGAACCCGAGGATCGTCGTGCCGATCGCGAGCCACACGCGGGCGTGGCGGAACACGGCGAACTCCGCGGTGATGCGCGCGCCCTCGGGGCGCGGCGTGTCGGGCACGAGCGCGGCGACTCCGATCAGGCCGAGCACCCCGAGCCCGGCGACGACCCAGAACGTGGCGCGCCAGCCGAGGCCCTGGCCGAGGAAGGTGCCCATCGGCACGCCGAGGACGTTGGCGAGCGTGAGGCCGGTGAACATGAGCGCGATCGCGCTGGCCTTCTTCTCCGGTTTCACGAGGTCGGCCGCCACGACGGCGCCGACGCCGAAGAACGCGCCGTGCGTGAGGGCGGCGACGATCCGGCCGACCACGAGCACGCCGTAGGCGGGGGCCAGCGCCGACAGCGCGTTGCCGGCGATGAACACCGCCATCAGCAGCGTGAGCAGGTGCTTGCGGCGCATGCGCGTGCCGAGGGCGGTCATCGGCAGCGCGCCGGCCGCGACGCCGAGCGCGTACCCCGTGATCAGCCACCCCGCGGCGGGGATGGACACGCCGAAGTCGGCGGCCACCTCGGGCAACAACCCCGCGATGACGAACTCCGTCGTGCCGATGCCGAACGCGCCGATGGCCAGCGCGAGCAGGGCGAGCGGCACGGGACTTCCCCCTGATGCGTGGACAACTACCGTCGTTGACAATAGTTGCATACGCCGGGTACCGCTTGGCGGTGTGATCAGGCGAACTCAGCGCGGGGCGGGGCGCATGGCGATGCACCCGCGTCGCTCGGACGCGGGTGAAGGCACTGTGGGCAACAGCCGACGCCGGTCGCGGCCGGACCGGTCAGGAGGTGATCAGCCGGCGAAGACGTGCCGGTCGAGGAACGCGTTGCGGAACTTGCCCGTCGGGTCGATGCGAGTGGCCAGGGTGCGGAAGGCGGGCAGGCGCGGGTAGGCCAGGTCGAGTGCTTCGCCGTGGAAGAGCTTTCCCCAGTGGGGACGCGGGGCGAAGGGGGCGAGGCGGGCTTCGATGAGTGGCAGAAGAGCCTCGACTTCGGACTGGCGCGGTAACCAGGTGAAGTGCAGCGCGACGCGGTCGCCGGCGGTGGTCGGGCTGAGCCAGCGGTCGTCGGACGCGACGGTGCGGATTTCGGAGACGAGCAGGAGCTCGGCGATGCGGTCGCCGATACCGCGCAGGGCTTCGAAGGCCGCGGCGGCGTGCGCGCGCGGCACGAAGTACTCCGTCTGCAGTTCGGCGCCCACGCTCGGGGTGAAGCCGAGGCGGAAATGGGGGAGGCGGTCGTACCAAGGGCCTGGAACGCCGCGCTGTTCGGTGGTGTTGCCGGCCGCGACACCGGCCGCGTGGGCGGGGTGGCGGGGGCCGTCGGCGGGGACGGCGCCGAAGAGAGAGCCCGGTGGCTCGGCACCCGGCAGGGAGCCGCCGGAAGCAGAGCGCAGCACACGGTTCTTCAGCCACACCTGGTCGACCACGTCGCGGGCCCAGTTGGTGAACAGGCTGACGCTGTAGCCCGCCGCCTGGATCTCGTCGAAGTGCGCCAGCGCGGCCGGCCACGGCAGGGCGTCGTACACGTCCTGGCGCACGGAGAACGCCGGGACCAGATCGAGCGTCAGCCGGGTGAGGACGCCGAGCGCGCCGACGCCGACGACGACACCGGCGAAGTCGATGTCACCGCGGCAAAAGCTGTGCAGCGAACCGTCGGCGGTGAGCAGTTCGACGGCGGACACGGCCGCGGCGAGGCCGGGGTGGCGTTCGCCCGAGCCGTGGGTGCCCGTGGCGACGCTGCCCGCGACCGTGATGTGCGGCAGCGACGCGAGGTTCTCCAGGGCGAACCCGGCCTCGTCCAGCTGCCGCACGACGTCGCCGTAGCGGGCGGCGCCGCCGAGCGTCACGGTGGCCGCCGCCGCGTCGATCGTCACCGGGAGGTCGAGCCCCGACAGGTCGAGCAGCAGGCCCGGGGTGTCGGCGACGTCGTTGAAGCTGTGCCGGCTGCCCAGCGCCTTGACCCGCTCGGCGCCCGTGACGAGCTCCCGGGCTTCGTCGAGCGACCGTGGGGTCAGGACGCCGGCGGCCCCGTAGGTGAGGTTTCCGGCCCAGTTGGCGCGCGCACTGTCGATCACGAACGCCCAGCCTAGGCCGGGTTCGCCAAAGGCGGCGGATCCGGGCAGACTTGGCCCCATGCTTCCCGAACTCACAGAGCTCTGAAATGCATTCGGCCGGTTTGGTACTGCACCCGAAACGGGACTCCGCCCCGGCGGTTGAGGCCGTCCTCGGGTGGGCCGCGAACCGCGGGATCAAGGTCCTCGGGATCGCGGAAGAGATCGTGCGGCTCGACTGCAAGGCTGTCGGTGTGTCGGCCGAGGAGCTCGCCACCCAGTCCGACCTGCTGGTGAGCCTCGGCGGCGACGGTACGATGCTGCGCGCGATGCGCCTGGCCGACGGCAAGCACGCGCCGGTGCTCGGTGTGAACCTCGGCAAGCTCGGCTTCCTCGCCGAGGTCGACGTGCCCGACCTGCCGGGTGCGCTGTCGGCGATCGACGCGCACGAGTTCACCGTCGAACCCCGTCTTGCCGTCGATGCGACGATCGGCGGCAAGAGGGTGACCGCGTTCAACGACGTGGCCGTGGTCCGCGTCCCCGGCGACGGTGGCGCGCTCGTCGCGGTGCGGGTGAACGAAGAGCAGTTCGTGAGCTACGCGGCCGACGCGGTCATCGTCGCCACGCCCACCGGGTCCACCGCTTACAGCTTCTCCGCCGGCGGGCCGATCACGAGCCCCGCCGTGGAGGCGCTGCTCGTCACGCCGGCCGCCCCGCACTCCGCCTACGGCCGCGGTGTCGTGCTGTCCGTGCACGACACGCTCGCCCTCGAGGTCCTGCCGAGCAGCGGCAGCCTCGCGGTGGAGGTCGACGGCATCGTCGAGGCGTACGTCGAACCGGGCGAGCGCATCGAACTCTGCGCCCGGCCCAGCGCCGCCCGCGTGGTCCGGCTGGGCCGCACCACGTTCTTCCAGCGCGCTCGCCGCAAGCTGCGCCTCACCGACTCCGCGGAGATCCCGCCCTCGCTCTGAGGACCGTCCTCTTCGGACCCGGCCGAACGGCGCAGGGTGTTGCGCCGTTCGGCGACGGACCCGGCTCCCGCGCGGCTGTCTCTTTTTGTCGGAACCACGTTGCATACGTGTGAAACCCGACCCGGAACGCTTGCCCGCCGGCGCCTCACCCGCCCAGAATCCTGCGACGGCGCATCCGGTGGTGAAGGAACGGGGGACAGGTGACGGCTGACGCGCGTGACCTCCCCGCCGTCGGCACGCCCCGGCTCATCGGCCGCGACCACGAGCTCTCCCGGCTCACCGCCGCCCTCGCCGACCCCGGCGTCGTGCTCGTCTCCGGCGAAGCGGGTATCGGCAAGAGCCGGCTCGTCCGGGAACTGCTCCCGGCTCCGGGTGTGCTGGTCGCCCGGTGCCCGCCGCTGCGGGAAGCCCTCACGCTCGGCCCGATCGTCGACGCGCTGCGCCAAGCCCGCCCCGGCGTCACCGGTCTGGACCTGAGCCCGCTGGTAGGCACGCTGCGACCGCTCTTCCCCGAATGGGACCTGCCGCCGGCGCCCGAAGGCCTGGCCGACGCGGGTGCCGCCCGCCACCGGCTCCTGCGTGCGCTCGGCGAACTGCTCGACCGCTTCGAGGTCGGCGTGCTCGTGGTCGAGGACGTGCACTGGGCCGACGAGACGACGCTGGAGTTCCTGCTCTTCCTCGCCGCCCGCCAGGACCGCTGCCCCGGGCTCGTGCTGACCTACCGGCCCGACGAGGTGGGCGATGACAGCCTGCTGCTGCGCCTGTCGTCGCGCTACCCGCGCATCACGCTCGGCGCGCTCGACGTGGCCCAGACCGCGGACCTCGTGTCATCGATGCTGGGCGACGAGCGCGTGTCCGAGCCGTTCGCGCGGTTCCTGCACCGGCACACCGATGGCATCCCGTTCGCCCTCGAGGAATCCGTGCGGCTGCTGCGCGACCGCGCCGACCTCATCCGCCAGGGCGGCGAGTGGATCCGCCGCTCGCTCGACGAGATCGCCGTGCCGCCGACGATCCGCGACGCCGTGGCTGAGCGCCTCGTGCGGCTCACGCCCGACGCGCAGGCGGCGCTCAAAGCGTGCGCCGTGCTGTCGACCCCCGCGACCGAGGACGACGTCACCGAGGTCGGCGGGCTGCCCGCCGAGCGGGCGGGCCGGGCGATCGACGAGGCCGCGCGCAGCGGCCTGCTCGCCGACGACGACCGCGGCCGGCTCGCGTTCCGGCACCTGCTGGCCGCCAAAGCGGTGTACGACGGCATCGGCGGACGGGAACGCCGCGAATTGCACCGGCGTTCGGGCCGGGCGCTCGCCGCGCGCGACCCCGCGCCGGTCGCCGTGCTGGCGCACCACTTCCGCGAGGCGGGCGAGACGGCGAAGTGGTGCGAGTACGCCGAACGCGCGGCGGACCTCGCGCTCGCGTCCGGTGACCACCACACCGCCGTGTCGTTCCTGCACGGCCTGCTGGCGGAGCCCGAGCTGCCGCCGACGGCCGTGGCGCGGCTGGCGCGCAAAACCCCGCTGTTCGCGTTCACCGGGTACCTGGGCCGCGTCGACCTCGTGCGCACGGTGCGCGGCGTGCTCGACAGCGCGGTGCTCGACCGCCGCGAGCGCGCCGAGATCCGCAGCCAGCTCGGCCGATTGCTGATGCACGCCGGGGACTACGCGACCGGCGCCGCCGAGCTGGCCCGCGCGATCCCCGACCTGGTGGACAACCCGGTCGCGGTCGCGCAGGCGATGTCGGTGCTCGGCCGCCCCGCCGGCACGGCGTGGTCCGCACCGGAGCACCGGGAATGGCTCGACCGCGCCGAAACCGTCATCCGCTCGGCCGTGCCGGAGGACGAACGGCTGTCGTTCATCGTGGACCGGGCGACGGCGTTGCTGGAGATGGGCGACGAAGCGGGCTGGGCCGTCGCCGCGACCGTGCCCGACGACGACCCGCGTGATCCGCTGCAGATCACCCGCGGCCTGCTGAACTTCGGCGACGCCGCACTGCACTGGGGCCGTTACGGCGAAGCCCGGGCCAAGCTGACGCGGGGCGTCGAGCTGGCGCAACGCCATGGGCTGCAGCGGCTGCGCGACATGGTCCTGGCGACGCTCATCCGCCTCGACTGGCTCACGGGCGCGTGGCGCGGGCTCGCCGAGCGGGTCGCCGGATTCGCCGACCTCGCCGAGGAACCGCTCATCCAGCTCGACACGACGCTCGTGGGCGCGTTGCTGGAAGCGGCCACCGCGCCGGGACCCGACGTCGAACGGAAGCTGAAGCTCGTGCTCGACGAGACCCGCCGGCGCGGGATCGCCGACATGCCCCTCGAACCCGCGGCCGCGCTCGCCCGGCTGCACCTCGCCGCCGGCCGCGTCGCCGAAGCGCTCGAAGTCACCGAGGAGCCGATGGCCGTGGTGGCGCACAAGCAGATCTGGCTGTGGGCGCAAGAACTTGCGCCCGTGCGCGTCGAAGCGCTGCTCGCCGCCGGGCGCGGCGCGGAAGCGCAACAGCTCGCGGCGGAGTTCGCCGCGAGCCGCAGCGGCGCGACGGTCGCGGCAGCAGCGCTGGTCTGCCGGGCACTCGTGACGCAGACGAGCGGGGACCAGACGCAGGCCGCGCAGGCGTGGGCAGCCGCCGCGGCCGCGTGGGCCGAGCTGCCCCGGCCGTACGACGCTTTGCTGGCGCGCGAACGCGAAGCCGCGTGCCTGCTCGCCGGTGCCGACACCCGGACCGAGGGGCTCGACCGCCTCGAGGAAGTCCTGGCCGGATACGAAAGTCTTGGCGCGACGGCCGCCGCGGAACGCGCCCGCGCCGCCCAGCGTGAGCACGGCGCCACCTCGTCCGTGTGGCGCGGCGGCCGGCGCGGCTACGGCGACCAGCTGTCCCCGCGTGAGCTGGAAGTGGTGCGGCTGCTGCTGACCGGCCTGACCAACCCGGAGATCGCGCAGGTGCTCTCGCGCTCGCCGAAGACCGTGGCCGCGCAGCTGAACTCGGCGATGCGCAAGCACCACGTCACCTCGCGCACGGCGCTCGCAGTGAGCGCGACCCAGGCCGGGATCAAGCCCGCCGACCGGGCCGCGCCCGTAGATTAGGTCATCCGCCCAATCGCGAACGCGGCCCGTGCGCCCCGATACTTCGCCGGTGAACGCGACGAGACCCGACGATGACCGTCCGGTGGACTGCACCACTGGCCCCGGCGGCACCGTGCCTCCCCGGCCCGCCGCGGGAACGGATCCCCACCCCACCACCGCGGATCCCGCCGAAGCCGCACCGCGGCCCGGCGAACGGTCCCGCCGCGCAGACGAGGACCACGGGCGCGAGCGGCCCGCGGGTTACGAACCCCTGTGACGCCTCGTCGGGCGCGGGCGAACGGAAGGAAACCCTCCTTGAGAGTCCCCCGGGGGCGCCTGCTGGCGCTCGCTGTCCCGGTGCTGGCCGGCCTCGCGCTGGTCGTCGGCACCACCCAACCCGCCCTCTCACCCGGCGACAACCCGATCGCGGCCACCGCGCCCGCGTCGGCGTCAGGGGCATCGGCCGCGCACATCGCGCTCGACGCGGCCGCCACGTCCGGCGACGCCAAGCCCGCCGCGACCGCCAAGGCCACCCAGACCACGACCGGCAAAACCGCCGCGAAGCCGCCGAAGGCGCTGTACGCGCCGGCCGGCTGCAACCCGGCCAAGCCGAAGCCGCGCGTCGTCACCTGCAACTCGCTGTTCAAGGCGGGCAAGGACCTCCGCCCGCTGACCAGTGCCGCCGGTCCGCTGCCGGACTCGCTCGGCCCGGCCGACATCCAGGCCGCCTACGACCTGCCCGACGGCGGCGCCGGCAAGACCGTCGCCATCATCGACGCCCTCGGCGACTCCCACGCCGAGGCGGACCTCGCGGTGTACCGCGCGCAGTACGGCCTGCCCGCCTGCACGACGGACAACGGCTGCTTCCGCAAGGTCGACCAGCGCGGCGGCATCTACTTCCCGGCCGATGACGACGGCTGGGCGCAGGAAACCTCCCTCGACCTCGACGCCGTGTCCGCCGCCTGTCCCGCGTGCCACATCCTGCTCGTGGAAGCGGATTCGACGAGCCCGTACGACATCGTCGTCGGCGTGGACACCGCGGTGAAGCTCGGCGCGAAGTTCGTGTCGAACTCCTACGGCATCGACGGCGAGGACCCGGAACAGGGCACGCTCGACTCGCACTACAGCGTGCCCGGCGTCGCCATGGTCGCCTCGACCGGTGACCACGCCTACGCCAGGCAGGACTGGCCCGCCTCGAACCCGGACGTCGTCGCCGCCGGTGGCACGAACCTCTACCGCGACCCGGCGAACCCGCGCGGCTGGAGCGAGCAGGCCTGGTCCGACGCCGGCTCGGGCTGCTCCCCGTACGAGGCGAAGCCCGCCTACCAGCAGGACGTGGCCACCGGGTGCGCGAACCGCGCCATCGCCGACGTCTCCGCGATCGCCGACCCGGCGAGCGGCTTCGCGATCTACGACACGGGCAAGACCGGCGGCTGGGGTCAGGTGGGTGGCACGAGCCTGTCTTCGCCACTGATTGCCGCGATGTACGCGCTTGCCGGTGACCCGCGACCGGGCACGAACCCCGCGACCTACCCGTACTTCAACCACGGCAACGACCTCTACGACGTCACCGAGGGCACCAACGGCACGTGCGGCACCGTGCTGTGCACCGCCGGTCCCGGCTGGGACGGCCCGACCGGCCTCGGTTCACCGCACGGTGTCGCCACGCTCGCCTACACTCCACAAGGGACGGTCGACGGACACGTCCGCGACTCCGCCGGCGCGGCGATCGCGGGCGCCACGGTGACGGCGACGGGCACGGTCACCGGTAACGTCTACCACGCGACGACCGACGCGCAGGGCGCCTACCACCTCGCCGTCGCCGCCGACTCCTACCAGGTCCAGGTGACCCGGTTCGGTTACGAAGCGGGCAGCGGTTCGCTGTCCATCGTGGACGGTCAGGCGGCCGCGTCCGACTACTCGGTCACGAAGATCGCCACGCAGACCGTGTCGGGCACCGTCACCGACGGCTCCGGGCACGGCTGGCCGCTCTATGCCGAGATCACCATCGACGGTTACCCGAACGGCGCGGTGTTCACCGACCCGTTCTCGGGCCGCTACAGCGTCGACCTGCCCCAGGGCGCGGACTACCAGCTCCACGTCAGCCCGGTCCTGCCCGGTTACCGGCAGCTCGACCCGAAGGTGACCGTCGGGGACGCCGGTGTGCGGCAGGACTTCACCGCGACGATGGATCCGGACGCGTGCACCGCGCTCGGTTACGGCCACGCCGCGCTGACGCACTTCGACGGCTGGCTCGGCACCACACCGAAGGACGGTTGGACCCTCGCCAACGCCGACCCGGCTGCCACCGGCTGGGTCTTCGACGACAACACCGAGCTGTACAACTTCATCAGCAGCGGCAACTACGCCCTCGCGAGCCCGCTGACCCGCGACGGCAAGGCGGAGGACACCACGCTGGTATCTCCGGACGTGGACCTGACCGGGGACGCCGCGCCCGTGCTGTCGTTCGGCGGCGTGTACGTGCCGGACGCCGGGACCTCGTTCGACGCCGACCTGTCCCTCGACGGCGGCGCCACGTGGACCACGGTGTGGCACCAGACCACGAGCGTCGTGCAGTCGCAGGTGTCGATCCCGGTGCCGCAGGCCGCGGGCAAGCAGTCCGTGGGCGTGCGGTTCCACTTCCAGGGCGGCGGCGGTTCGCTCGCCGAGGTCGACGACGTCGTGATCGGCTCGTGCTCGCCCGTCGACGGTGGTCTCGTCACGGGCGCCGTCACCGACGCCAACACCGGTGAGCCGCTCGACGACGCGACGGTCGCCGACTCGGCCGCCGCGGCGCACTCGGCGGTCAGCGTGGCGACGCCGGACGACGCGGCGCTGGCCGACGGCTTCTACGAGCTGTTCGACACCACCGGCACGCACCAGTACACGGCGACCCTGCCGCGCTACACGTCGCCGGCGCTGTCGACGACCACGGGGCTGAACTCGGTGGCTCGCCAGGACGTCAAGCTCAAGGCCGGGCAGCTGGCCGTCGGCTCGACGGGGCTGGCCGTGAGCAAGACGATGGGAGAGGTCGCCACCCAGACGGTGAAGCTCACCAACTCCGGCACGGCGCCCCTCCACGTGTCGCTCGGGGAGCACGCCACCGGGTTCACCGCGGTCGACCCGTCGGCGGCAACGGGCTGGCAGCCGATGGCGAACGTCCCGGAGTTCACCTACACCAGTGCCCTCGGGGCGTACCAGGGCAAGGTCTACAGCGCAGGCGGCATGCCCATGCACATGCTCTCGCCCTCGGCGCGCAGCTACGTGTACGACCCTGTCACCGCGGCGTGGTCGCCGATCGCGGACATGCCGGAACCGGTGATGCGCGGCGCGGCGGCGTTCCTGAACGGTTCGCTCTACGTCGTCGGCGGCGCCGGGATGCCCGGAATCCTGTCCACGACCTACGCCTACCACCCGGAAACGGACACGTGGTCGCGGCTGGCGGACCTGCCGGCGAAGCTGTACGGCGGCACCGCGGCCACGCTGGGCGGGAAGCTGTACGTGGTCGGCGGCTGCGTGACGGTGTGCGGCCAGGACCCGGTGAAGTCGGCGTATGTCTACGACCCGGCGCGCAACACCTGGTCGGCGCTGCCCGACTACCCGGAGGCCGAGAGCGATGCGGCCTGCGCGGGCGTCCACAGTGAACTCGTCTGCGCGGGTGGCTACCTCTCCGGCGGGGTGAACACGAGCTCGGCCTACGTGTTCAAGCCGGCTGCCGGCACGTGGACGAAGGTGGCCGACGCGCCGTACACCGTGTCGCAAATGGCCTACAGCGGGGCGAACGGCCGCCTGCAGCTCGCCGGCGGATTCACCGGCGGCGGCCCGAAGGTGCCGCTCGGCGAAACCGCGCACACCATCGAGTACGACCCGGTGAGCGACAAGTGGTCGTCGCTGCCGGACCTGCCGCAGGAGTACTACGGCGGTGGCCGCGGTGCCTGCGCGCTGTACCAGGTCGGCTCGCTGGTGCCGGCGCTGCGCACCACGGCGGCGCTGCCGGGCTACGACCAGTGCGGTGACGACGACGCCGGCTGGCTGTCGGAGGCGAGCACGGAGCTGGACCTCGCGCCCGGCGCCACGACCAAGGTCACCGTGACCGTCGACTCCGGCAAGGTCACCCAGCCCGGCGAGTACACGGCGACGATCGGGCTCGACACCGATTCGCCGTACGCCGTACCGGCCCTGCCCGTCTCGCTGCAGGCCGCGCCGCCCAGGGCGTGGGGTGAACTCTCGGGCACGGTCACCGACACCGCGTCGGGCGCACCGATCGCGAACGCCACGGTGCAGGTGTGCACGATGGTCCACAACGGAGTGTGCGGCGAAGTGTCGTACACCCTCAAGACCGACGCGCACGGCCACTACCGGCTGTGGCTGGACAAGGGTTACAACCCGCTGGTGGTCACGATCGCCGCCAACGGTTACCAGCCGCAGTTCCGGCAGACGAAGGTGCAGGCCGGGCAAGCCACGGTGACCGACGTGGCGTTGCCGAAGATCTAGGCAGGACAACAAAACACGAGCGGTCCCGTCCGGAGTCACCCGGACGGGACCGCTCGGTTTGTCGTCAGTAGGACTTGGGCAGCCCGAGCACGTGCGTCGAAACGTAGTTCAGCACCATCTCCTGGCTGACCGGCGCGAGCCGCAGCAGCCGCGCTTCGCGGAAGTAGCGTTCGACGTGGTACTCCTTGGCGTAGCCCATGCCGCCGAGGGTCTGGACGGCCTGGTCAGCGGCCGTGAATCCCGCGTCGGCGCACAGGAACTTGGCCATGTTGGCCTCCCGGCCGCACGAGAGACCGCGGTCGTAGCGCCAGGCGGCGTTGCGGGCCATGAGCGCGGCGGCGTCGAGCCGGGTCTGGGCTTCGGCGAGGGGGAACGCGATGCCCTGGTTCTGCCCGATCGGCCGGTTGAACACGACGCGGTCCTTCGCGTAGGACACCGCGTGTTCGACGGCGGCGCGGCCGATGCCCAGCGCCTCGTGGGCGAGCAGGATGCGTTCCGGGTTCAGCCCGTCGAGCAGGTACTTGAACCCCTGGCCCTCCTCGCCGATCCGCGCCGACGCCGGCACGCGCAGGCCGTCGATCGCGACCTCGTACGAGCTGACGGCGTTGCGGCCCAGCTTGGGGATCGCGTTGAGCGTGATCGCCGCCGGGTCGACGTCCACGAGGAACAGCGACATCCCGTCGGTCGGCCGCGTGACCTCCTCGAGCGGCGTGGTGCGCGCGATGAGCACCATCTTCTGCGACTGCCCCGCCTTGGTGATCCAGACCTTGCGGCCGTCGATCACGTAGCCCGCGTTGTCACCGCCGTCGCGGCGCGCGAAGGTGCGGATGCGCGTGGTGTCGGTGCCCGCGTCCGGTTCGGTGACGCCGAAGCAGACATGCAGCGACCCGTCGGCCGCGCGCGGGAGGATCTCCTCACGCAACTCGGCGCTGCCGTGCTTGACGATCGTGTTCAGCCCGAAGATGGTCAGGTGCATGGTGCTGCACCCGTTCATCCCGGCGCCCGACGCCGCGACCTCCTCCAGCAGCAACGCGGCCTCGAAGATCCCGAGCCCACCGCCGCCGTACTCTTCGGGGATCGCGATGCCGAGCCAGCCGGCGTCGGCGAACGCGGTGTAGAAGTCCCACGGGAACTCGCCCTCGGCGTCGCAGCGGGCCCAGTACTCGTCGGGGAACTTCGCCGCGAGCTCACGGGCGCCGCGGCGCACCGCTTCCTGGTCTTCGGTGAACGCGAAGTCCACTTGTCACCTCCGATCGACTCCGAAGGCACTGCTGTTTCCGGAAAACCCTGTCATTCCGGCAGTGCCGACTCCAGCGCGCGGATCACCTGCGCGACGTGTCTGCGCGTCGCCTGTTCCGCGGCCGCCGTGTCGCCCGAGCGGAGCGCGTCCAGGATCTCCTGGTGCTCGCCGAGGCTGGCTTCGGGACGGCCGGGCACGGTGATGGTCACGTTCTGACCCAGCTGGAGCTGTGCGCCGAGCAGGTCGGCGATCGCGAGGAGCCGGCGGTTGGCCGAGCCCTGCCAGATGAGGGCGTGGAACTGCCGGTCGAGCTCCGCGTAGCGGGGCACGTCCCCTGCGGAGAGGGCAGCGTGCTGGCCGGCGACGAGGCCGCTGAGCCGCTCGAGCAGCTCGGCCGGGCGTGCTCGGGCGACGTCGCGCGCGGCCAGGGTGTCCACGGCCGAGCGCAGTTCGTAGATGTCGCGCATGTCGGCCACGCTCAGTTCGGCCACGAAGTAACCGGAGTGCTGCCGCGCGACGAGGAACCCCTCGCGTTCGAGGATCGCCAGCGCGGCCTTCACGGGGGTGGGGGAGATACCGAGGCGCTCGGCGAGCGGGCGCACGGTCACGCGCTCGCCGGGCAGCAGCTCGCGTTCCAGCACAGCCGCACGGATCGCCCGGTACGCGGTGCGGACCAGGCTGGCCGGTTCGGGTGGCTGGGCACTCACCGGGTCGGGGCTCCTGTCGTCGGCGTCATCGGGACGAGCTCGTGCCGTTGCCACGAGGTCAACTGGTCAGAATAGTGCTCGGAACCGGGCGAGCCGGACGCCCCGCCGGGAATCACCCACCCGGCGGCGCCGAGTTCGGCCAGGTCGAGCACCTGCCGGTAGACCGAGAGGTTGGTGATGGCGAACGGTCCGCCCGGTGCCCAGCCGTACGCGCCGTTCTGGATCGTCTCGTTGTCCCCGCCGATGCCGACGGCCGGCGGGTCGAACTCCGCGCCGGTCACGGGGTGCAGCGGGTGCCGCGCGGCGGTGCGGTGCAGGCGGCCCCACGGGCGCAGCCCGGCTTCCCGCGCCCGGCGCCAGCCTGCGGCCAGCGCGTCGGCGAGCAGCTCGTCGGACAGGTCCGCGGCCGGCCACCCGTCCTCCCGGGGCCAGGTCAGGCCCGCGAACCACCGGCGCAGCACCACGGGCATGCCCGGCAGGCCGCACTTCATCAGCCACGCCCGGGCGGCGGTGCCGATCTCCTGGTCCAGCACGCGCTGTGCGAGCTCCCGGCGGACGCACGCGTGCACGAGGCCCGTCGTCCCGGCCGGGCCCAGGTCGCCCTGCCCGGCCACGAGGGCCGCACGGGCGAGCTCGGCGTCGCCGGTGAACGGGCCGCGCCCGGCGAGCAGCTCCGCCCAGCGCCGGGCCGCGACCGACGTGGTGTCGCCCTGCCACGCGCGCATGTCGTCGGCGGTCGCGCGCTGGGTCGCCGCGGCCAGCTCGTGGATGCGCTCGACGCGGTAGGCGTCGTTGACCGCGTGCGACACGAACGGCCGGACGTCGGCCGTGACCGTGTTGTTGGAGGTGACGATCAGGTCCTCGGCCGGGTCCTCCATCCGTGGCATCCCGGCGAACGGCACCCGGCCGCGCCACCCGAACTCCGGTGCCCAGCCCGGAACTGGCACCTGCGTGGCGGCGAGCCGGTCGCGGGCGGGCAATTGCCCGCGCAGCAGGTAACCGAGGTGCCCGTCGACGTCGGCCGCGACGAGGTTGTTGACGGGGTCGACCCAGCCGTCCTGCGCGTCGAGCAGCGTGCGCACGTCCGGCGCGAGCAGCATGCGGCGCAGCACGCCGAACTGTTCGCACGGCCCGTCGGTGGCGGTCCAGCGCAACGACAGCGCGGCGCCGCCCGCGGGCTCACCGTGCACGACCGGGCCGTTCGGGGTCAGCCAGCAGCGCTCGACGCGGTCTTCGCCGTCGCGCACGTGGATGACCTCGTCGCGCACCGACGCGGGGGCCCAGCCCTCGGCCGTGCGCACCCGCTCGCCGTCGAACTGCTCCACGTACAGGTCCTGCGCGTCGGCCGCCGCGTTGGTGATCGCCCAGCCGACACGGCCGTTGTGCCCGAAGTGCGGGAAACCGGGCAGGCCGGGGAAGGTCGCGCCCGACACCGTGAACTCCGGACAGCGCACGTGCGCCTGCCAGTAGGCGTTCGGCACGTCAAGCGCGCGGTGGGAGTCGTTGACCAGCAACGGTTTCCCGCTGGCGGTGCGACTCGGGCCGAGCACCCACGCGTTGGACCCGCCCTCGGACTCGCTCAGGAACCCGAGGTGCCCGGCCGCCGCCTCGACGTCTGCGCGCGCCTGCTCGAGCAGTTCGGCACGGGCGCCGCCGACCCGCCCGTCGGGCGGGACGGTCACGCGCATCCCCGGCAGCGGCGTCGGATCCAGCTTCGCGGCCGCATCGGCGCCGGCGGTCGCGCGCAGCACGGCCCGCGCGATCTTGTACTGCCAGACGCCCATGAGCACGTGGCGGATCTTGAACATCAGCAGCGAGTCGCGCGGGGTCCACACCTCCCAGCCGATCCCGCCGCGCCGGTACTCGACGGGCGTGCCGTGCTCGGCGACGTGGGCGTTGATCCCCGCCGCGTACGCCTCGAACGTCGCGAGGGTGCCCGGGTCCATCGCCGCGAGATCGCGCTCGGCGGCGTCGGCCAGCCGCAGCCGGCGCGCGAGCCGGTCGGCGGCCACCGCGGGTTCACCCACGACCTCCGCCCACCGGCCGCGCGCGCGGCGACGGTCGTACTCCAGCTGCCACAGCCGGTCCTCGGCCGCGGCGCGGCCGAGCTCGAACCACGCCTGCTGCTCGGTTTCCGCCTCGACGGTGGGGATCCCGTACGCGTCCCTCGTGATCATGCGGCGCCGACCTGCGCAGTCTCGGCGAAGTGACACGCCGCGGTGCGTGTGCCGTCCAGCGAGCGCAGCGCCGGGTCCTCGGTGCGGCACCGGTCCGTTGCAAGAGGACACCGCGGGGCGAACGAGCAGCCGCCCGAGCGCGTCAGCACGCTCGTCGCCTCACCGAGCTGTTCCACCGGATCCTCACGGGAGTGGTCGCGCACGCGCGGCCGGGGCGCGGCGGCCAGCAGCAGCTGAGTGTACGGGTGGCGCGGGTCGGCGAAGAGCTCCTCGGTGGCGCCCTCCTCGACGATCCGGCCGAGGTACATCACGGCGACGCGGTGGGCGAGGTGGCGCACCAGCGCGAGGTCGTGGCTGATGAACAGGTAGGTGATGCCGCGCTCGTCCTGCAGTCGCCGCAACAGGTTCACGACCTGCGCCTGCACCGAAACGTCCAAAGCGGACACGGGTTCGTCGCACACGAGGAACTCCGGGTCGAGTGCGATGGCCCGCGCGATCGCCACGCGCTGGCGCTGCCCGCCGGAGAGCTCGTGCGGGTAGCGAACCGCGAGCTCCGGCGCCAGCGTCACGGCCTCCAGCAGCTCCCGCACCCGCGCCTCGAGATCACCGCGGAACCGGTGCACGCGCAGCGGTTCCGCGACGATCTGCCCCACGGTCATGCGCCCGTTGAGCGAGTCGTACGGGTCCTGGAACACCGGCTGCATCGTGCGCCGCAGGTCACGCAGCTCCCGCTTGCCGATCGAGTGCACGGCCTGGCCGGCGACCTCGACGCTGCCCTCGTCGGGCCGTTCCAGCGCGAGCAGCAGCCGCCCGGTGGTGGACTTCCCGCAGCCGGACTCACCGACGAGCGCCAGTGTCGTCCCGCGCTCCACGCGCAGGCTGACCCCGTCGACGGCGGCGACCGTGCCGCCGCGCACCGGGTAGCGCTTCACGAGTCCGTCCGCGACCACGAGATCCGACATCACGCGACCTCCGTTCGCAATCCGGGGTGGGGGTGCCAGCACGCCACGCCCTCGTGGAGAGACGGGGCCGTGGCGCAGGTGTCGTCGGCCCGCTCGCAGCGCGGCCGGAAGGGGCAGCCCTCGATGACCGCCCCGACGGCGGGGACCTGCCCGGGGATGGTGGGCAGTTCGCCGTCGACGGGGCGGTCGGGATCGGGCACCGAGCGCAGCAGCGCCGCGGTGTAGGGGTGGCGCGGGGTTTCGAGGACCTCGCGCACGGTGCCGGTCTCCACGACCTTCCCGGCGTACATCACGGCCACGCGGTCGGCGATCTCGGCGACCACGCCCATGTCGTGCGTGATGAACAGCAGCGCGGTGTCCCGGGTGCGTTCCCGCAGCAGCGCGAGCACCTGGGCCTGCACGGTGACGTCGAGCGCCGTCGTCGGCTCGTCGGCGACCAGCAGTTCGGGGCTGCCCGCGAGCGCGATCGAGATCATCACGCGCTGGCGCATCCCGCCCGAGAGCTCGTGCGGCATCTGCCGCGCGCGGGCCGCGGCGTCGGTGATCCCGACGGACTCCATGAGCTCCACGGCGTGGCGCAAGCGCGCCGCGCGCCGCATCGGCGTGTGGATCGAGAGCACCTCGGCGATCTGCGTGCCGATGCGCGTGGTCGGGTTCAGCGAGCTCATCGGATCCTGGAAGATCATCGCGGCGCGGTCGCCGCGAATGCGCCGCAGTTCGCGCTCGCCCCGCCCGATCAGCTCCGTGCCGCCGAGCGTCGCCGAGCCGGACACCCGCGCGGCGGCGGGGGCGAGGCCGAGCAGCGACAGCGCGGTGAGGCTCTTGCCGCAGCCGGATTCCCCGACCACGGCCAGGGTTTCGCCGCGCCCGACGGTGAGGTCCACGCCGCGCACCGCTTCGCGGCCGGCGCCGAAGGACACCTTCAGATCCTGCACTTCCAGCAGCTCAGTCATGACCGGGCCTGCCCAACTCTTCGAGGGGGACGGTGTAGCCACCGCCGTACTTGAGGTGGTGCTCCGCGAGCTCGCCGGCGGTCGGTGTGGCCAATTCGCGATCGGCAACGACGGGGGCGAGCAGCTCTTCGAGCGCGGCCACGCGGGCGGGCCGGCCCGAGAGCCACGGGTGGACGGTGATCATGCACAGCGTGCCCAGTTTCTTCGCCGCCGCGATCTCCGCGGCCCAGCCCGAGAGCACCTCGGGCGTGGTCGCGGGCGGCCGCGGATCACCGCCGACGTAGCGGTAGTAGGGCGCGTCGTCGGTGGCCCAGTCCACGGGGACCTCGACCATCCCGTCGACGACGTAGGGCCGGTCGTCGCCCATCAGCGAGCTGTCATAGGTCAGCCCGAGCTCGTGCAGCACTCCGAAAACATCAGTGGTCATGTCCCAGCTGGGGGAGCGGTAGCCGACGGGCCGCACCCCGGAGATCCCGGTGAGCGTGTCCGCCGCGCGCGCCAGCGTCCGGTGCAGCTCGTCGCGAGTCAGCCCGGTCGGTGCTTCGTGGCACCAGCCGTGCAACGCGAGCTCGTGACCACGCGCGTGCACCTGGGCGACCTGCTCCGGGTACTTCGCGGCGATCCAGCCGGGGACGAACACCGTCGCCCTCAGGTTCAGGTTGTCCATCATGGACAGCAGGTTGCGGATGCCGCGCCGCGGGCCGTAGCGCCGCTGCTCCAGCTCGCCGACGGACACGGGCGGGTTCGCCCGCGTGCGCCACAGGTGCGGCGATTCGCCGTCGAAGTCCAGGGTGAAGCACACGGCCGCGCGGGCGCCGCCGGGCCAGGGGTGGGTCACGGCTTGTCTCCCGACGGGGTGAAGTCGCCCGCGGTGCGGCCGCCGTCGACGTCGAGCGTGGTGCCGGTGACGAACGAGGCGGCACTGGAGCACAGCCACAAGATCGCCGACGGCGCGTCACCCGGCCCGGACGTGCGGCCCAGCGGGATCGCGCGCCGCATCTTGGCGACGTGCTCTTCGGGCAGCTCGCTCACCTCGCTGCCGGGTGCGAAGCCCGGGCCCACGCTGTTCACGCGGATCCCGGCCTCGCCGGTCTCGAGCGCGAGCGAGCGCGTGAGCATCTCCAGCGCCGCCTTGCTGGCCGAGTACACGCCGCCGGTGCGGGTGGGGCGTTTCGCCGCGCCGGAGGAGAGGTTGACGATGCAACCGGGGGTGCCGGTGCGGGTCATCGTGGCGATCACGTGGCGCGCCAGCTGGTACGGCGCCAGCACGTTGATCGCGAAGATGGCTTCCACGGTGGCCCGGTCGGTCGTCGCCACCGGGGTGCGCGGGTAGACACCGGCGTTGTTGACCAGGATGTCGGCCGTGTCCCAGCGTTCGTCGATGGCCGCGATCAGCCCGTCGACGCCGGCGCCGGTGTCCAGGTCGGCCACGGCGGCGTGCGCGCCGAGCCGGCCGGCCAGCTCCTGCAGTGGTTCCCGCCGGTTGTCCGACAGCAGCAGCTCGGCGCCCTGGTCGTGGAACGCCTCGGCCGTCCACGTGCCGATCAGCCCGGCGGCGCCGGTGATGACCACGCGTTTGCCGGTGAATTCACCTCGGTAGTCGGGGATCATGCGGTCTGCCTCGCCATCCTGCGCAGCAACCGCGGGCGCGGCAGCTCGGCGCGTTTCGCCGGGTCCAGTCGGTCGCGGGCGGCGTCGCCCAGCAGGTTCACGGCCAGCACGAGCAGGAACAGCGCGATGCCCGGGAAGGTCGCGAGCCACCAGGCCGACGCGATGTACTGCTGGCCGTCGGAGAGGATCGAGCCCCACGACGCGGTGGGCGGCTGCACCCCGAGGCCGAGGAACGACAGCGACGCCTCGTAGATCACCATCAGGCCCAGTTCCAGTGTGCCGACCACGATGGACACCGGCAGGACCTCCGGCAGCACGTGCCGCAGCACGATCCACCACACCGGTGCGCCGGTCGCCGTCGCCGCGCGGACGAACCCACGGCCGCGGGCCTGCAGCGTCGCGGAGTGGGCGACGCGGGCGTAGCGCGGCCAGCGCACGAGCGCGAGGCACACCACGACGTTGAGCAGGCTCGGCCCGAGCACCGCCACGACGAGGATCGCGAGCAGGAAGAACGGCACCGACAGCACGATGTCGACCACCCGCATGATCACCGCGCCGAGCCAGCCGCCGCGCCACCCGGCGATGACACCGAGCGCCACTCCGACCACGCCGCCGATGACGACCGCGCCGATCGCCACGAGCAGCGACACCTGCGTGCCGTAGATGACGCGCGAGAGCACGTCGCGCCCGAGCGCGTCGGTGCCGAGCCAGTGGTGCGCGCCCGGGGGCAGCAGCCGCTGCGCGAGCGTCACCTTGTTCGGGTCGAACGGCGCGATGAGCGGCGCGAACACCGCCGCGAGCACATAGACGACCAGTACCACCGAAGGGACCACGAGCCGCTTCACGCCGCACCTCCCCGTCCGCCGGCGGTCACGCGCCGGTCAAGCACGCCGTAGAGCAGATCGGTCAGCAGGTTCACCACGATGTACACCGCGGAGGCGAACAGCACGATCGCCTGCACCACCGGGAAGTCGCGCGCCGAGACCGACTGGATCGTCAGCTGCCCGATGCCGGGCCACGCGAAGATCACCTCGGTCACGACCGCGCCGCCCAGCAGGTTGGCCAGCTCCAGCGCGGCGACGGTGAGCACCGGGATCGCGCTGTTGCGGGCCAGGTGGCGCAGCACCAGCCGCGTGGTGCTCGCGCCCTTGGCCCGCGCCGTGCGCACGTAGTCCTGCGAAAGCTGTTCGAGCACCGCGCCGCGCGTCACGCGGGCGATCGCCGCCGCGGACAGCGACGCGAGCGTGACGGCGGGCAGCACCAGCGACAGCGGCCCGTCGTAACCGGTCGAAGGCAGCCACCGCAGGGCCACCGAGAACACCAGCACGAGCAGCAGCCCGGTCCAGAACGCGGGCATCGCCTGTCCGATGAGGACGATCGGCATCAGCACCCGCTCCTGCCACCGGCCGCGGCGCAGCGCGGTGATCACGCCGATCGTCACCCCGAACACCACGGACAGGATCAGCGCCGCCACGGCCAGGTTCGCCGTGTAGGGCAGCCGTTCGGCGATCAGCGTGGTCGCCGGCTGGTTTTGCACGTAGGAGTAGCCCAGGTCGCCGCGCACCGCGTTGCCGAGGAACGAGACGTACTGGTGCCACAGGGAATCGCTCAGGCCCAGCTGTTCGCGCACGCGCTCGATGTCGGCCGCCGTGGCGCCTTCGGGCACCAGCAGCCGCGCCGGGTCGCCCGAGAGGCGTAGCGCGAAGAACACGATGGTGGTCACGCCGAACAGCGCGAGCACGGCCTGCCCGAGCCGCCCGGCGAGGTACCGGGGTGTCGCCGGCACGCTCCTGGCCCGCCGCCGGCGGGCGGACACCGCGATCGCCGTCATGTCAGCTCACCTTCATCTGGTCGAGGAACAGGCTTTCCGACGCGTCGGGTGTCCACTTCAGACGCGAATTCGCGCCGTACACCGCGTAGGACTGGAACAGGCCGATCCCCGGCAGGTCCCGGTTGAGCAGCTCGAACGCCGAGCGGTAGAGCTCGGTCCTCGCGGCCGAGTCGGTCGTCTCGCGCGCCTGCTCCACGATCTTGTCGAAGTCCGGGTTGCTGTAGGAGCTCCAGATCTCGCCGGTGTGGAAGAGCGGGTAGATCACGCCGTCGGAGTCGAGGCACGAGCACGACCACTTGCCGAACCGGATGGAACCCCAGTCGTGCGAGGGGTCCTGCACCTTCTTCAGGTACGTGGCCTGGTCGCTGTTCTGGATCTCCACCTGCAGCCCCACCGCGCCGAGGTCGGCCTGGATCGCCTGCACCACCTGCGGGTCGAACGACGGTGAGGTCGCCATCACGAGCTTCGCGCCGACCGCGTGCGCCTCTTGCAGCAGCTTCTTCGCGTCTTCGGGGTCGTGCCGGTTGTCCGGCAGCGACTTGTCGTAGCCGAACGCGAGCGGGGTGGCCATCGAGTTGATCGGCTTGGCGTAGCCGCGTTCCAGGTTCTGGATGATGGCGTTGTAGTCGATCGCCTCGGCGATGGCCTTGCGCACGCGCGGGTCGTTCGTCGCGCCGCCCTTGATCGTGTTGTAGGCCAGGTAGGCCACGCGTTCGGTGGGCGTGGTCAGGATCTGCAGCGTGGGGTCGCGGCGGATCTGGTCGGCGGCGTCCGGCGTCAGCGTCGTCGCGAGGTCGACCTTGCGCGACTGCAGGTCGGCCACGCGGCTGGCCACGTTGGGCACCGCGCGGAACACGGCGGTGCGGATCTGCGGCTGCGGACCCCACCACTTCGGGTTGGCCGCGAGGACCACTTCGGACCCGGCCGTGGCCGACCGCAGCACGTAGGGGCCGGACCCGATCGGCTTCACGGCGAACTGCTTGGGCCCGACGCGCTGCACGTAGGCCTTCGGCACCACCGACAGCGTGGTCAGGTAGCTCAGCAGCGTGGGGGAGGGCACGGAGGTGTGCACCACGAGGTCGCCGCCGTCGGCGGTCGCCTTGTCGATCACGGAGAAGTTCGCGTACTGCTGGCTGCCGAACTTCTTGTCGAGGATCCGGCTGATCGAGAACGCCGCGTCCTCGGCCGTCAGCGGGCTGCCGTCGCTGAAGGTCACGCCAGGGCGCATCGTGAAGCGCCAGGTCTGCGGATCGGTCTGGTGCCACGCCGTGGCGAGCCACGGCACGATCGCGTTGGTCTTCGGGTTCCGGCGCAGCAGCTGGTCGAAGATGTTGCGGTACACCGAGTACGTGTCGGTGTCGTACTGCTTGCCGGGGTCGAGGGTGGACGGGTAGTTCGCGGTGTCGATCGTGATCGTGCCGGGACCGCGGCCCGCGCTCGCCGGCTGGATGCCGCACGAGGCGGCACCCAGGGCGAGGGCCGTGGCGAGGAGCAGGGCCGCACGGAAACGTCGTCGGTTCATGGGCTGGTCCCTGTCAGTTCGGGGGCTGAGGCGGGGGCTGAGGTGGGGACATCGGATCAGATCCAATCGAGGGGGCCAAGGTCTGCGCGAGGAGTTAATCCGCCCGCAACACGCCGCGCGGCGGGATGGCGCCGGTCTTGGCCAGCAGCGGGGCGTCGACCTCGATCGTCTCGGGGTACTTGATGCCGGCGCCGGTGTTGAGCACGACGACCTCGTCGTCCTCTCCCACCCAACCGGATTCCCGCAGCTGGTCGAGCGCGGCGAAACACGCCGCGCCCTCGGGGCAGACGAACGCGCCCTCGAGCGCGGCCAAGCGGCGCTGCGCGGCGAGGAGCTCCTCATCGGTCACGGCGATCGCGGTGCCCTCGGTCGCGCGGACCGCGTCGAGGACCAGGAAATCGCCGAGCGCCTTGGGCACCGTGATGCCGAACGCGACGGTGTGCGCGTCGGGGAACAGCGTGCTCTCGGCGGCACCGGCCTTGAACGCCTCGACGATCGGCGCGCAGCCCGTGGCCTGGACCGCGACCAGGCGCGGCAGGTCACCGGATATCCAGCCCAGTTCCTGCATCTCGAGCAGGGCCTTGTAGATGCCGATGATGCCGACGCCCCCGCCGGTCGGGTAGAGGATCACGTCGGGCACCCGCCAGCCGAGCTGCTCGACGATCTCGTAGCCCATCGTCTTCTTGCCCTCGAGCCGGTAGGGCTCCTTGAGCGTCGACACGTCCTGGTAGCCACCGCGTTCGGCCACGGCGGCGCCGACGAGCTTGCCCGCGTCGCCGATCAGCCCGTCGACGCGGTAGAGCTCGGCGCCGGCGGCGAGGCACTCCTTCATGGTGATCGCGGGCGCGTCGGCGGGCATCGCGATGAGGCTGTCGAGCCCGGCGCGGGCGGCGTAGAGGGCCCAGGCCGCGCCGGCGTTGCCGTTGGTGGGCATGGCCACGCCGCGCACGCCGAGCTCGGCCGCGCGCGACACGCCCACGGCCGCGCCGCGCGCCTTGAACGACCCGGTGGGCACGAGGCCCTCGTCCTTCATCAGCAGCTTCGGCACACCGGAGTGCTTGCCCTGGTTCGGCAGCGGGAGCAGGGGAGTCAGGCCTTCGCCGAGGCTCACGACGTGCTCGGGCGAGCGCACCGGCAGCACCTCGTGGTAGCGCCACAGACTGGGCTCGCGGCCGGCGACGTCCTCGCGCGTCACGGTTTCCCGCACCCGCTGCAGGTCGTACCGCGCGAGCAGGGGCGCCCCCGCAGCCGACGTGCCCGCCACCTGGTCCGCCTCGTACCGCTCGCCGGTGCGGGAGCACTCCAGATGGGACAGGAACGAGAACGACATACCGCCTCCAGTGGTCGGGTCAGGTTGCGGGGAAGTTTGGATCCAAAAAGGCTCCGCGTCAACCGGTTCCACCCTTCGGTATCGGTTCCGAAGCCGCCTCGGTGGCGCCGCTCAGGTGGTCACGACCATCGGAATCGGCGGCGCGAAAGGTTGTGCCAACGGGTTCGCGAAAGGTGATCGGCATCGTGGCGAAATGACGTCCGTGGCCTGTCAATGGCGGCTAGCCGGAACATCGAAGAGGTGCTGACCAGTGGCGATCGGTGTTGATCTGTGCCGACAATCACTCAGTAGTGACATTCCCGTGTCCGATTCGTAATGTCGGACGGGCTTTGCGGAGGCCGTATCCCCCGAATTCGCGGCGTCCGTTCCCCGAGCGAAGAAAATGGTGCAGACAAGGATGTCCGGACGACATCGCCTCCGGTCGCTGTCGTGGCGGTTGCCTGTCGTGGTCGGCGTGCTCGCCGCCCTCGGCCTGGCCACGGTCGGGTGGCTGATCGGCGGCACCCCGGGCGGCGAACCCGTCGCCGCCGCCGACCGCCTGGCTCTCAGCGTGCCGTCCAGCTCGACTGCCGTGAATTCAACGCAGACGAGCTGGACGGCGCCCACGGTGCCGACGACCCCCACGACCCCGAGTGCGACCCCGACGACCCCGACGACCCCGAGCACGTCGACACCGGCCGAAAAGCCGACCCTGAAACCGTCGACGGCGACGGGAAATCCGGTCACGAAGACCAAGCCCCCGGCTCCGGTGACCGTGCAGCAGACCCTGTCCGCAGGCAAGGCCTGTTCGTCCACTCTGGCTGGTGCGCAGCCCAACGCCGCCCAGGTGGGCAACCACATCCTCACCAAGTTCAAGGTGAGCTCCGTGGGCGGGCGGGCCGGTCGCTCCGGCGCGAGCGACCACCCCGCTGGCCTCGCGCTCGACTTCATGGTCGACACCCCGACCGGCAACGTGCTCGCCGACTACGTGCTGGCGCACCAGAGCCAGTTCGGCGTCACGTACGTGATCTGGCGCCAGCGCATCAACCTCGGCAGCGGCTGGAAACCGATGGAGGACCGCGGCAGCCCCACCGCGAACCACTTCGACCACGTGCACGTGTCCTTCAAGTCCGGGGCCAAGGTGTCCGTCACCTGCTGACGCGGATGCCGCTGACCCCGACGCGACAAGGGGTTTCCCGCCACTTCGGGCGGGAAACCCCTCGTCCGGCTCCGCTCGCGCCGCGGGCCGCGGGAACGATCTGCGGCGTGAGCGGGAAACCCCGTCCGGCTACGGGGTCGGCTTGGCGCCCTGCTTCTCGATCTGGTCCTTGATGGACGGCCAGAACTGGTACATCTGCGTCGGGTAGGGCAGGTCCGGGAAGTACTTCTGGTACAGCTTCAGGAAGGTGCCGTCGTTGGCGAGATCCGTGAGCTCCTTGTTGTAGGCGTCGAGGAACTTCGTCAGCTTCTTGTTGACCGCCTCCGCGCCCGGCTGGTCCTGCGGCGAGGTGATCGCGACCTTCAGCGTCCCCGGGTGTTCCTTGAAGATCTGGCCGACGTGCGTCGAGCCCAGCACCATCGCGTCAAGGTTGCCCGCGAGGATCTGGTTCACCCCCGCGCCGTCGGTCGCCTCGGAAACGAGCTGCGCGTTCGACAACTTCTTCTTCGCGAAGTCCTCCTGGGTGCTGTTCGCGCCCGCGCCGACCCGCTTGCCCGTGAGGTCTCCGATGGCCTTCACCGTCGAGTTCGCCGGCACCACGACCACGTTCTGGCCCCAGAAGATCGCCTTCGTGAAAGCCACGCTCTTCTTGCGCTCGGCGCTCGCCACCAGGCCGACCGACATCATGTCGTACTGACCGCTGGTGAGGCCCGGCAGGCCGGCCGCGACCGTGGTGGTCTTGTAGACGATCTTGAGGTGCATCCGGTCGGCGATGAGGTTGTTCAGGTCCACCAGCATGCCGACGGGCTTGCCACTGGCGTCGGGGGAGACGAAGGGGTAGTCGCCCGCCGTGACCGCCGCGGTGATCGTGCCGGGCTGCGCGAGGCCGTAGTCGTCACCGCCGGCGGCGGAGTCGCCGCCACCACACGCGGTGACCGTGGCTGCGGACACCGCAGCGATGCCGAGGACGCCGAGCAGGCGTCGGAAGGGGAGTCGGTACATGGGTCTCCTTGGGCGGGACCGGGGAGGAACAGGGGAGGGAACGGGGAACAGCTCTGGGGGAACGGGGAGCACGTCACCGTGGTGCGGAACTATAGGCTATAAGGAACTGTAGGGTCAACGACGGAAGTTCGACAATCTGAAGTGGATCAGTGCAGGTCGGGACCCGCCGTCACGGCGGTGATGCGCTCGGCCAGCGCCGAGATCACGAGCCGGTACGCGTCGCCGGTGAGGTGCAGGCCGTCCTCGTGGACCGGCTCGCCGCGCGCGATCAGCGGCGCCAGCGCCGCGTCGGTCTCGAGCGCGTTCGGTGCCGAAACGAGGTCGCGCAGCACCCCGCGGTACGTGTCGAGCACGGCGTTGGTCCGGCCGCGCCTGCCGACCCCGTCGACCTCCTCGATGGCCGGCGGCAGGAACGCGACGAGCGCGGCCGGCGCGAACGCGTCGGCGATCACGCGCATGTTCTTCTCGTACGCCGGGAGTTCGACGAGCCGGTCCGGGGCGCAGTCGTTCGCGCCGAAGGACAGCACGACCACGTCGGGTTCGATGAGCGCGATGGCGGCCGCGCGCCGGGCCCCGTCGTCGCTCTTCCAGCCGCCCGCTGCGCAGTTGAACACCACGACGTCACCGGCCTCGGCTTCGAGCTGGTCGATGCGCGGTTTTGTGAACCGGCCCAGCATGCTGTCGCCGAACAGGACGATCTTCTTCACCGGTGCCCACCTTTCCCGTGGTTGACAAGTTGGTACTTGTCGCTTAGAAAATACCAACACTGGGATGTCCTGCGGAAGGGCGTCCACAAAGGACGTACGGAAAGGCGGGTGCCGGCGTGGCCGAGCGCGAAGCGCCTGCCGCGGTGCGCGACTGGACCCGCGCCGAGGTCGAACAGCAGCTCCACGGCCGCAGCAACTGGGGCCGCTGGGGTGAGCAGGACCAGGTCGGCGCCGTCAACCTCGTCACCGGAGCCAAGCGGGTCGAGGCTGCCCGGCTGGTCCGCAGCGGCCGTTCGGTGTCGCTGAGCCGCCCGTTCCCGACCCGGCCCCACGAGAACAACCCGCGCCCGGCTTCCCACTACACGACCAAGACACCGCGGGGCACCGGCGGCATTTCGGGCGACTACTACGGCATCGAGTACCACGGCGTCGCCTCGACCCACGTCGACGCGCTCTGCCACGTCTGGGACGAACGCGGTCTGTGGCAGGGCCGCGACCCCGACGCCGAGCTCACATCGCGCGGCAGCCGCTGGGGGTCGGTCGACCACTGGCGCCAGGGCATCGTCACCCGCGGCGTGCTGCTCGACGTGCCGGCCTTCCGCGGCGAGCCGTACGTGACACTGGACCGGCCGGTGCACGGCGACGAGCTCGAAGCCGTCGCGAAGGCGCAGGGGGTGAGCGTCGGGCCCGGTGACGCGCTCGTCGTCCACTCCGGACGCGACGCGTGGGACCGCGAGAACCCCGCGTGGGGCACCGAAGCCACCCGGCCGGGCCTGCACGCGTCGTGCCTGGCGTTCCTGCGCGACCACGACTGCGCGGTGCTGGCCTGGGACATGCTCGACCGCGCCCCGAACGACGGCGGCGTGCCGTGGACCGTGCACGGCGCGATCTTCGCCTACGGCCTCGCCCTGGTGGACAACTGCGCGCTGGAACCACTCGCCCTCGCCTGTGCCGAGGAAGGTCGTCACGAGTTCCTCTTCGTGCTGGCGCCGCTCGTGGTGGAGGGCGGGACGGGGTCACCGGCCAACCCACTGGCGGTCCTGTGACCGCGGTGGGGTTGCTCAGGCGTCCAGCGCGGCGATCGCGCGGCGCCCGAGGCTGCCCTGCACGTGCTTTTTCATCGCCCGCTCCGCCGTGCGCGCGTCGCCCGCGATCACGGCCTCGGCGATCTCGATGTGCTCGCGCCGCACGCGTTCCTGGTCCTGCGGGGAGTCCGGCTTGGACTGCAGGCCGATCAACCGGTACCGGTCGGCCTTGTCCCACAAGCCTTCCAGCAGAGTCATCAGCAGCGGGTTGTGTGAGGCCGTGTAGATGCTGCGGTGGAACGCGCGGTGCACGAGCAGCGATTCGAAGCCGGTGGACGTGCTCAGCGGCTCGAGGTCCTTGAGCGCCGTCCCGATCGCCGCGATGTCGGCGTCGGTCCGCCGCGCGGCGGCGAGCTTGGTGGCCAGCGGGTCGAGCCGTTCGCGGACCTCGA
The DNA here is from genome assembly GCF_016889705.1 of Amycolatopsis sp. FDAARGOS 1241. Classification (NCBI taxonomy): domain Bacteria; kingdom Bacillati; phylum Actinomycetota; class Actinomycetes; order Pseudonocardiales; family Pseudonocardiaceae; genus Amycolatopsis; species Amycolatopsis sp. FDAARGOS 1241. Next base: position 5,788,128 of record NZ_CP069526.1, on the reverse strand, counting down.
ACAGGCTGCGGGCCTCCTCGGCGTTGAGCCGGCTCACGCGCGCGTCGCGGTGCGCGTCGATCGTGACGAGCCCCTCGGCGTCCAGTCGCCGCAGCGCCTCGCGCAGGGGAGTGGTGCTCACGCCGAGCTCCGCCGCGAGCTGTTCCTGGGAGATGGACTGGCCCTGGACCAGCTCGCCGGCCAGGATGCGCCGGCGCAGCTCCTCGTAGACGTACGCGTTCTTCGTGAGGGCTGGGCGGGGGTTGACGCTCATCGACCTGACAATCTCTCTCGCGGGCTGACGCCCGGACGGGTGGGGATCGGGCCGGCGGACCGTGCCCGGGACTGTGCTCGGGAACCGCGCTCGGGAACTGCGCTCGGGAACTGCAGTGCGCCAGGATACCGATCGCGGGCCCGGTGCGCGGGCAAGCTGGGGCCTGCGGCCTGCATCCGGTCGCGCCCGGACCACCGGTCGGGCGCGCCCGGGTGCCAGGGTCGACGCACCCCACGGGTTTGTGGAGATCATCGACCGATTCTATAGCTTATATTCTCTGGACGCGAAGTCCGCCGTATCCGTCCCCATCGACCGTACGAGGAGTCCCGGCGCCATGACGACCACCACCGAACCCGACTCGCAGGGTGCCCACTTCGTCGGCAGCACGCCGTTCTTCGCGTCCCGCCATGACCAGCGGCTGTCCTACGGGCTGTACGTGCCGAAGGACCACACGCCCGCTGCCGCGCCGCTGCCGCTCGTCGTCGTCCAGCACGGCACCGGCCGCTCCGCCGAGCACTACCGCAACCAGTGGGCGGACTTCGCCGAGCAGCACCGCTGCGTCGTCCTCACGCCGCTGTTCCCCGCCGGGATCGTCGAGCGACGGGAGCTGCACAGCTTCAAGTTCCTGGAGTACCAGGGGATCCGGTTCGACGAAGAGCTGCTGCACATGGTCGAGGAGGTCGGCGAGGAGTTCGGCACCGAGACCGCGAAGTTCATCCTCCACGGCTTTTCCGGCGGCGGGCAGTTCGCGCACCGGTTCTCCTACGCCCACCCCGACCGGCTGGCCGGCCTCTCGATCGGCGCGCCGGGGCGCATCACGCAGCTGGACGACTCGCTGCCGTGGTGGCTCGGCACGGGCGGGTTCAAGGAGAAGTTCGGCATCGACGTCGACCTCGACGCGCTACGGCGCGTGCCGGTGCAGATGCTCGTGGGCTCCGACGACGTGGAGACCTGGGAGATCAACAACGCCGGCGGACCGAACTGGATGGACGGCGTGGAGAAGACCGGCCGCACGCGGATCGAACGGCTCGAGACGCTGCGTGCGAGCTTCGAGCGCAACGGGATCCCGGTGCGGTTCGACGTCGTGCCCGGTGTCGCGCACAAGGGCACCCAGGTGATCCCCGTGGTGCAGGACTTCGTTGCCGGGCTGCTGGCCGGGCGGACCAGCTGAAACAGGCATTTCAGCCGTTGACTGTCCTGTCGAACCTGCTACAGTGAGCACCACGCCACACTTATAGTCTATAAGACCCACCGCGGTTCGGTGCTGCTCGCCGACCGCGGAAGCCGGGGCCGCACCGTCTCCCGCGGCCCCGGCCGAACCGAGGTAAGGACACCTGGTCCCATGGGCGATTTCCTGCATTCGTTCTTCGACATCCACCAGATCCTCGCCGTGCTGCCCGCGCTGCTCGGGGAAGGACTGCGCAACACGCTGATCATCGCGTCGCTCGCGCTGGTCCTCGGGCTGGCCGTGGGCCTGCTGCTGGCGATGCTGCTGATCTCCGCGCGCTGGTGGCTGCGGGCACCTGCCCGGGTCTACGTAGACGTGTTCCGCGGCCTGCCCGCCATCGTGACGGTGAGCCTGATCGGCATCGGCCTGCCGTCGGCGGGCGTGCGCCTGTTCGGCCAGTCGCCCATGGGCTACGCGATCCTCGCCGTCGGCCTCATCAACGCGGCCTACATCGCCGAGATCTTCCGCTCGGGCATCCAGGCCGTGCCGCCGGGGCAGGCCGAGGCCGGCCGCAGCCTCGGCATGAGCCACCTGACCACCTTGCTGCTCGTCGTGGTGCCGCAGGGCATCCGCAACGTGCTGCCGGCGCTGGCGAACCAGTTCATCGTGGCCGTGAAGGAGAGTTCGCTGGTGTACCTGCTCGGCCTGGCCGTCGGCGAGCGCGAGCTGTACTTCATCGCCCAGCAGGCGCAGGCGATCTCGTACAACTCGTCGTCGTTCGTGGCCGCGGGGCTCGTCTACATCGTCTTCACCGTGCCGCTCACGCACCTGGTGAACTGGTTCGACCGGCGCCTGCGCGAAGGCCGGCGCCCCACCTCGGGCGGCACCGGGCCGAGCGCCGCCCCGCAGCCGCTGGTGCCCGTCGGCGCGACCGGCTTCGAAGCGGGGGCGTGACGATGGACCAGGCAACCGTGTCCCAGACCGAAACCACCGGGGCGGGCACCGACGTCCCCGCGATCGAGCTGGTGGACATCTGCAAGTCGTTCGGCACCGTCGACGTGCTCAAGGGTGTGTCCGCGACCGTCGCGCACGGCGAGACCGTGTGCCTGATCGGCGCTTCGGGGTCGGGCAAGTCGACCCTGCTGCGGTGCGTGAACCTGCTGTCGCCGCCGACCTCGGGTACCATCCGCCTGCACGGTGAGGCGATCACGGAACCGAAGGTGGACCTCAACGCGGTGCGCTCGCGCACCGGCATGGTGTTCCAGCACTTCAACCTGTTCCAGCACAAGAGCGCGCTCGACAACATCACGCTCGCGCTGCGGCGCGTGCGCGGGATGTCGCGCGAGGAAGCCCGCGAACGCGCGTTGGAGCAGCTCGACAAGGTCGGCCTGCGCGCGCTCGCGTCGGCGCGGCCCGCGCACCTGTCGGGAGGGCAGCAGCAGCGCGTGGCGATCGCCCGGTCGCTGGCGATGGAGCCGGACATCATGCTGTTCGACGAAGCGACCTCCGCGCTCGACCCGGAGCTGGTGAAGGGCGTGCTCGACGTGATGCGCTACCTCGCCGAGAACTCGGGGATGACGATGATGGTCGTGACCCACGAGATGAACTTCGCCCGTGAGGTCGCCGACCGCGTGCTGTTCATGGACAGCGGTGTGATCGCGGAAGAGGGCCCGGCGCGAGAGCTGCTGACCGATCCGAAGACGCCGCGGCTGCAGACGTTCCTTTCGCAAGTCCTGTAAGAAGATCACGACGAGAACGGTGAGCATGACCAACGAGGAGCCGGCCGTGGACCCCCGTCCCGTCCACACCCTGCTGCGGGACCTGGCGAAGCGCGGGATGCGGGTGCACTCCCTGCTCGTCCACCGGCACGGGCGGACCGTGCTCGACCTGTGGCAGTGGCCGCACGAACCGGACCTGAAGCACAAGATCCACTCCGCCACCAAGAGCTTCACGTCGGCGGCGGTGGGGTTCGCCGAGGCGGAGGGCCTGCTGTCGCTGGACGACCCGGTCGCGGGGTTCTTCCGCGGCCGCCTGCCCGCCGAGCCGAGCGCGAACTTCGACCGGATGCGCGTGCGCGATCTGCTGACGATGTGCACGGGCCACGCGCGCGGCCTGTCCGGCGCGACCACCCGGCTGCGGCGCACGGGCTGGGTCGGCGAGTTCCTCGAGGAACCGGTCGTGGAGCCGCCGGGCCGCAACTTCACCTACAGCAGCACGACCAGCCACGTGCTCTCGGCGATCGTGCAGGAGGTGTCGGGCCGGGCCGTGGACGAGTACCTGCGCCCGCGGCTGTTCGACCCGCTGGGCATCACGGATTACACGTGGGAACGCGACCCCGAGGGCGTGTCCAGCGGGGGCAACGGGCTTTCGCTGCGTCCGCGCGACCTGCTGAAGTTCGGTGTGCTGCACCTGCAGGACGGCGTGTGGGAGGGCGACCGGATCCTGCCCGGCGGCTGGGTGCAGAAAGCCTCGGCGCTGCACGTGCGCCGCGCGATCAGCGGGGAGTGGAACGGCAAGGAGCTGGTGCCGCCCGCACCCGATGTCGTCACCGAAGAGGGCTACGGCTACCAGTTCTGGACCACCGCGGACGGCATCTACAACGCTTCGGGCATCTTCGGCCAGGAGTGCATGGTCTTCCCGCGCCACGGCGGGGTGGTCGTCGTCCTGGGCGCCATGGGTGACGGCACCTACCACGACCTGCCGGGGATGCTGCGGTCGGCGTTCCGCTCCGCGTTCGACGGCTCGTCACGGGAGCAGTCCGAAGTGGACGCTGTCACCGAGTGGGTGCGGCGTGCTCAGGAGCCCGAAGCGGTGTCCGCGGCCCCGCAGCGCGCCGGTTTCTCCGCGGCGTACGACTTCGAGCCCAACGAACAGGGCCTGGTGTCGCTGGCCGTCTCGGTCACCGGTGACGCGGTCCGCCTCACGGTCGAGGACGAACTCGGCGACCACTCGCTCGACCACGGCGTCGGCTCGTGGCGACGGCAGGACACCGGCCTCAGCGTGTGGCGCCTGCACCACTCCTACCAGGACCCGGCCGCGGCCGTGCTCGCGGCCGCCGAGTGGGAGTCGGCCGACGTGCTGAAGCTGACGTGGCACTTCCTGGAGTCGCCGTTCATCGACCGGCTGCGGCTGGTGTTCGACGACGCCGGCGTCACCGTGGAGCACGCCACGAACGTCAACTCGGGCCCGGTGACCCTGCCGCCCGCGCGTGGACTTCTGCGGGCGTAGTTCTCCCCCCAGCCCCCGGCCGTGGGGTCTGCCGCGCTGACGGCGGGCCCCGCGGCCGGTTTCAGTTTTCCCGGCCGGCGGAATCAGGACCGCAACGTGGCCAGCGCGCGGCGCAGCCGGTCGAGGAACAGCGTCACGTGGCGCTTCTCCCACACCAGTGGCGGTCGCACCTTGAGCACGTCGCCGCCGGGGCCGGTGGAACCCGCGAGCACGCCCTGCGAGACGAGTTCGGCCAGCAGTGCCTTCGTGACCGCGCGCGACGGTGTCGCGCCGGAGGGCCGGACGTCGATGCCCGCGAGCAGCCCGGTGCCGCGGACGGCGCCGAGCAGCGGCTCGTCGGCGGCCAGCTCGCGCAGCCCGAAGCGCAGCACCTCGCCGGTCGCGGCGGCCTGCGCGGGCAGGCCGGTCAGCTGCAGCACGTCGAGCACGGTGTGGCCGGCCGCGGCGGCCGCCGGGGTCGCGGCGAAGGTGGAGAAGTATTCGTAGCCCCGCGCCAGCACGTCGGCGATCTCGCGGCGCGTCACGACGGCGCCGATCGGGTAACCCGCGCCCATCGGCTTGCCGAGTGTGACGAGGTCGGGGGTCACGCCGGCGAGCAGGAACCGCCACAGCTGCGGGCCGCCGCGACCGTAGCCCGACTGGACCTCGTCGGCGAGGAACAGCGCACCCGCCGCGCGGGCGCCGGAGACCAGGCCCGCGACGAACTCACCCGGCGCGTCGAGGATGCCCTCCGAAGTGAACTGCGAGTCGGCGAGGACCAGCGCCGGGCGTTCGCCGGCGGCGCCCAGCGTTTCGGCGGCGAGCCGGATCCGTTCCGCGGCAACGGTTTCCGTCAGCCCGTCGGGGGTGCCGTGCGGCGCCTCGAAGGTCGCGACGTGCGCCGGCCGGTACCCCGCGGGCCACTCGTTCGAGCTCAGGTCCGCCATCCACTTCGACGCGCCGTGGTAGGCGTGCTCCGCGATCACGGCCGCGCCGCCGCCGGTGTACTCGGTGGCCAGCCGCCAGGCGAGCTCGTTGGCCTCGGTGCCGGACGTGGTGAACAGGATCGTGTCGAGCGGCTCCGGCATGGTCGCGAGGATCCGCTCCGCCAGCTCGGCGATACCCGCGTGCAGGTAGCGCGAGTGCGTGTTCAGCTCGGCCAGCTGCCGGCTCACCGCGCGCGTGACGGCCGGGTGCGTGTGCCCGATGACGGCGACGTTGTTGTAGGCGTCGAGGTAGCGCGCGCCGTCGCGGGCGAACAACCACGGGCCTTCGCCGCGCACGAGTTCGAGCGGGCGGCGGTAGAACAGCGGCGAGAGCTTGCCGCCCATGGCTGCCGCGCGCCGGGCGGGCAGGTCCTCCGGGGAGATCGCGTTCGTGAGGTCGCGCGTGCCGGCCAGCCGCGCGAGCCGGTCTGCGAGCTCGGCCGGGGACAGCGCGGCGAGCAGGTCCAGCGCCTGTTCGCTGTTCGTGTCGTACTGCGTGATGTAGCGGTGGTTGTCGGAGTGCGAGTCGCGCCGCGTCGCGGACACGGCGAGCGTCGTCAGCAGCCGCGCGATCACGAGTTCGCCCAGCACCGCGACTTCGGCGGCCGAGAGTTCGCGGTGGCGCTGGTACCCGCGCAGCACCGCGTCGGTCAGTCGCCACAGGCGGTGGGCGTCGCCGCCGCTGAGCCGCAGCATGGACGTCAGCGTCACCGCGAGGTCGGCGACCGCCGCCGTGTGGTGCATGTCGCCGAAGTCGATCACGCCGGTCACAGTGGCGCGCGAGGCGAGGACGTTGGTGAGGGTCACGTCGGCGTGCTGCACGCTCGAGGGCAGTGTGGCCGTCGCCGCCAGCGCCGGGGCGACGCGTTCGGCGAGTTCGCGCAGCCGGCCGGTGCCGATGCCCGACGCGGCCACGACCTCCGGCATGCGACGGATGTCCCACAGCAGCGTCCGCCCGGCCGCGGGGTGGAAGAACCCTTGCAGCGCAACCGAAACCCGCGCGGCCACCACACCGACCTGCTCCGCGAGGTCTTCGTCGAGCGGGCCGCCTTCGAGCGGGGAGCCGGGCAGCAGCGTGATCAGGCGGGCCAGGCAGGTGCGCCCGGCATCGTCTCGCGGGTGCGCCACCGGCTCGCCCGACGTGGTCACCACCGTCTCCGGCACGGGCAGGTCGCGGTCCGCGGCGTGCACGTGCTCGAGGGCGCGGGTCTCCATGTCCACGACCTCGGCGTCCTCGGCGGGGTTGGAGATCTTGAGCACGAAGCGGCCGTCGACGAGCACGTTGAGGTCGCGTTCGCTGTCGAGCGGTTTCAGGGCCGGGTCCGTGAGCGCCCAGTGCTCGGCGAGCACGGCAACCAGGCCCTCGGCGGAGAACTTCGGTGCCGGCTCGGCGAAGATGCCGGTGGCGGTGGTCATGCTGGGGGCTTCCTTTCCCGGTGGCCCGCACTCAGGACGGTGCTGGGTCTTCTGGTGTGGAGGGGTCCTCGGTGAGGGGATCGGGCGCGAGGACGGTGAGGGCCACGCGCGGGACGAGGTAGCGGCCGGGGCGTCCGGCCTCGATCGTGAACGGCCGGTCGTGGCCGGGGTACACCACGTCGGCGCGCGTGCGCACGAACTCGATCGACGCGGCGGCCGCCTCTTCGCCGGCCGCTGCGGTGGTGGCGCGGCCGGCGCGCAGCGCGCGGGCCGAGGGCAGGGCGTCGCCGGTGAGCACGGCCGTGCCGGTCGCCGTGGCGACGGTCAGGCCGATCGAACCCGCCGTGTGGCCGGGCAGGCCGGTGACGGTCACACCCGGTGCGATTGCGAGGCCGTCGACGGCGTCGCGCACACGCAGCCCGCCGAGGATCGCGCCCGTCCACGGGGGCTTGACCGGGTCGCCGACGGGGAACTCGCGTTCGGCCGGGTGCAGCAGCACGTCGGCGTGGGCGAACAGGTCGGCGTTCTGCACGTGGTCGTAGTGCGCGTGCGAGAGCACCAGGGTGTCGACGTCCCGCGTGCCGAGCCCGTGGCGGGCCAATGCCCGCAGCAGGGCGCGGCGGCGGCCCGCGTGCCCGCAGTCGAAGAGGATCCGCCGCCGCGGAGTCTGCACGAGGTACACCCCGCAGAAGCCGATGCTGCCCTGCTCGGACGCGAGGCCGTAGCCGAGCAGCAGCGGCTCGACGACGGGCGCGGGCTCAGCCAAGCTCACCTCGCAGGATCAAGCGGTGGACGTAGGGCAGCACCCCGCCGTTCGCGTAATACGCGGCCTCTCGCGGGGTGTCCAGCCGGACGCGCACGGCGAATTCGAACGCGGGCTTGTCCGCCGGCCGCACGCGCACGGTCAGCGGTCGCGCCGGATCCCGCACCACGTCGCCGATCCCGACGAGGTCGAACTCCTCCGTGCCGTCGAGACCCAGCGACTCGGCGCCCTCGCCGTCGGCGAACTGCAGCGGCAGTACGCCGAGCGCGACGAGGTTGGCTCGGTGGATCCGCTCGAACGACTGCGCCAGCACGGCTTTCACCTTCAACAGCGCGGTCGTCTTGGCCGCCCAGTCGCGGGAGGACCCCGTGCCGTACTCCTGGCCGGCGATCACGATCAGCGGCACGCCTGCGGCGGCGTAGGAAACCGACGCGTCGTGGATCGGGACGAGTTCGCCATCGCGGGTGAAGTCCGGGGTGACCCCGCCGCCGGCGCCGGGCGCGAGCCGATTGGCCAGCCGGGGGTTGGCGAACCCGCCGCGCACCATCACCTCGAAGTTGCCGCGCCGCGAGGCGTAGGTGTTGAGGTCGGCCTCCCCGAGCGCGCTGAGGTAACGCCCGGCGCTGCTGTCCGGCGGGATGCGGCCGGCGGGGCTGATGTGGTCGGTGGTCACCGAGTCGCCGAGCAGCAGCAGCGTGCGCGCACCGAGCACGTCCCGCGGCGGGGCGGCGGTTTCCGGCACGGCGTCGAGGAACGGCGGGCGGCGCAGGTACGTCGAGCCCGGTTCCCACTCGAAGTGGTGTCCCTCGGACTCCGGCACGGCGCGCCAGTGCTCGTCGCCGGCGAAGACGTCGGTGTAGGCCTCGCGGAACAGCTCCGGCGTGAGGTGCGCGGACACGACCTCGTCGATCTCGGCGTCGTCGGGCCACAGGTCGGCCAGCAGCACCGGCCGGCCCTCGGGGTCGGTGCCGAGCGGTTCGGTCGTCAGGTCACGGGTGACCGAACCGGCCAGCGCGTAGGCGACGACCAGCGGGGGAGAGGCGAGGTAGTTGAGCGAGACGTCGTTGTTGATGCGGCCGTCGAAGTTGCGGTTGCCCGACAACACGGACGCCACGACCGCGCCGTGGTCGGCGACGGCCGCGGCCGCGGCCGGCAGCAGCGGGCCGGAGTTGCCGATGCACGTCATGCAGCCGTACCCGACGAGCTGGAAGCCGAGCTCGTCCAGCGGCTCGGCCAGCCCGGCGCGCGCGAGGTACTCCGTGACGGTCTTCGACCCCGGCGCGAGGCTCGTCTTCACCCACGGCCGGCTGGTCAGCCCGCGCGCGCGGGCGTTGCGGGCCAGCAGGCCCGCGGCGACCATCACGTGCGGGTTGGACGTGTTGGTGCACGACGTGATGGCGGCGATGGCGACGGCGCCGTCGGGCACCGGGCTTTCGCTCGGGGTGCGGTCTTCGCGGGCGGAGCGCACGCGCTCGAGCGCCGCCGCCGCGTTGCCGGGCACCGCGGCCAGCGCGACGCGGTCCTGCGGGCGCCGGGGCCCGGCCAGGGAAGCCGTCACACCGGAGAGGTCGATGCGCACGCGCTCGTCGTAACGGAGACCGGCGGCGGGATCGTGCCAGAGACCCTGTTCCTTCGCGTACACCTCGACGGTGGCGACGTGGTCCGGGGTGCGGCCGGTGAGGCGGAGGTAGTCGAGCGTCGCGCCGTCGATGGGGAACATCGCCGCGGTGGCGCCGAACTCCGGGCACATGTTGGCGATCGTGGCCCGGTGCGCGAGCGGGATCCGTGTCACCGCGTCACCGGTGAACTCCACGAACTTGCCGACGACCCCGTGGGCGCGCAGGGTTTCGACGACCGTGAGCACGAGGTCGGTCGCCGTGACACCGGGGCCGAGCTCGCCCGTGAGCTCGACGCCCACCACCGGCGGCACGAGCATGCTCAGCGGCTGGCCCAGCAGCGCGACTTCCGCTTCGACGCCGCCCACGCCCCACGCGAGCACGCCGAGCGCGTTGACCATCGTGGTGTGGGAGTCGGTGCCGGCGCACGTGTCGGGGAACGCCCAGCCGTCGCGGCGTTCGACGACGCTCGCGAGGTGTTCGAGGTTGATCTGGTGCATGATTCCGGTGCCGGGCGGCACCACGTGCACGCCGTCGAGCTTCTCGCCCCACTTGAGGAAGCGGTAGCGCTCGGCGTTGCGCGTGTACTCGATCTCGACGTTGCGGCGCAGGGCATCGGGGCGACCGGACACTTCGGTGGCCACGGAGTGGTCCACGGTGAGGTGGCTCGGGATGCGCGGGCGCACGCTGCGGGGGTCGCCGCCCGCCGCGGCGACGGCATCGCGCAACGCGGCGAGATCGGTGAGCACCGGCACGCCGTTGGTGTCGTGCAGGAACACCCGCGACGGCGAGAACGCCACGACGTCGTGGGCCTGCTCGGAGCCACCGTGCACGAGGGCCGCGATGTGCTCGGCGGTGACGGTGTGGCCGTCCTCGTGCCGCAGCAGGTTCTCCAGCAGGATCTTGTGGCTCAGGGGCAGCCGCTCGGCGCCGGGCACGGCGTCGAGGCGGTGCACCCGGTAGCGCTCACCGCCCAGGTCGAGGTGGGCGAGGCTGGCGTAGCTGCCGGACTGCGGCTGTGTGCTCACGGTCCTCCTTCCATACAGCTTATAGGCTATATTACCTGCCGAAGGGAGACCAGAGGCCCCGGCGTCTCCGGCCGATTCCTCTGAACCACTACCGAAATCGCCGCCGAAACCCAGCGGGAGCTTGCTGTGCCCGATCTGGTCGACCGCATCCTCGACGCGCACCGCGGGATCCGTCCGCAGGTGCCGGTGAGCACTCTGGAGCGCCGCACCCGGCTCTCGCGTGAGCTCGAGTGCGACGTGTGGCTCAAGACCGAGCACCTCATGCCCACCGGTTCGTTCAAGGTGCGGGGTTCGGCGAACAAGATCCGCGTGCTCGGCGAGAGCGCCCGGGAGACGGGCGTGATCACCGCCTCCACCGGCAACCACGGCCAGGGCGTCGCGCGGGCCGGACAGCTCGCGGGGGTGGGGGTGACCGTGTACGTCGCCTCGATCACGACCCCGGGCAAGATCGCGGCGATGGAAGCGCTGGGCGCCGATGTCGTGCTGGTCGAGGGCAATCCGCACGACGCGGAACAGGAAGCTCGGCGCCAGGCCGAACTGACCGGCAAGCCGTACGTCGCGCCGTACAACGATCTCGACACCGTCGCGGGACAGGGCACGCTCGGGGTGGAGCTGGCCGAGCAGGCGCCGGACCTCGACGCGGTGTTCGTGTGTGTGGGTGGCGGCGGGCTGATCGGCGGTACCGGCACGGCGCTGAAGCGGCTGAGCGCGGCCACGCGCGTCGTCGGCGTCCGGCCCGAAGCCTCGACGTGCATGCTGGATTCCTTGACGGCGGGCCACCTCGTGGCGACGCCGGAGCGGCCCACGCTGTCCGACGGTTCGGCCGGCGCGGTCGCACCCGGGTCCGTCACGTTCCCGCTCTGCCAGGACGTCATCGACGAGACCGTGACGGTCACGGAGGCCGAGATCGCCGGCGCCATGCGCACGATCGCCGAGGGCGAGCGCTGGATCGTCGGGGGTGCCGCGGGGGTCACGGTGGCCGGGCTGATCCGCACGGCCGAGCAGTACCGGGGCAAGAAGGTCGCGGTGGTCCTCTGTGGACGCAACGTGGCGCTGGAGACGTTCCTCGGGGCGATGGAGCTCCGCGCAGGGCGCGTGACGTCGCCCGGGTGGCGGGTGCGCACGCGCCCGCCACCTTCAACCGGGCCGGCGGCGAGCGGTCACCGCCGCACCACGGCGGCCGAACCGTCGGAACGGGGGTCGCTGCCGGCGGTGAACACGCCCTCGGCGTCGATCGACACCACGTTGGTGTGGCCCAGGAACTCGGTGCGCGGCGGGACTTCGCACAGCGGGAAGTCATCGGCGGCGAGGCTCGCGACGACGGCGGGGGAGAGGTCGGCTTCGTGGTGGACGGTGTCGGAGGCCTGGCCTCCCGCGCGAGCGCCGACGACCCAGCGTGGTGCGCTCACCGCGTCGTGGGGCGAATCGCCGGCCAGCAGGCGCAGCAGGACCTGGGCGTGGATCTGCGGCTGGCCGTGTCCGCCCATTGTGGAGTTGACCCAGCGGACGCGGCCGTCCCCGGCCGTGACGAGGACCGGCATCAGCGTGTGCTTCGGCCGCTTGCCGGGTGCGATGACGTTGGGCGAGCCCGGGTCGAGGGAGAAGCTGCTGCCGCGGTTCTGCAGGATGATCCCGGTCTCCGGTTCGAGCACGCCCGCGCCGAAGCTGTCGAAGACGCTCTGGATGATCGACACCGCGAACCCCGAGGAGTCGGCCGCCGCGACGCCGACCGTGTCGCCTCGGGGGATCGCCGGGGCGGCGACGGTGGCGGCGCCGCGTGGCTCCCGCAGCGACGCGAGGAGTCCGGCGAACCCGTCGTTCTCCACGTCGGTCGTGGCGAAGTCCGGGTCGGCCAGCAGGGTGTCGCGGACGCGGGTGCCGTCGTGGAACAAGCGGCCCAGCACGGCGGCGGGGGTGGTCCACGGCGCGGCCGCGTACCCGAGTCCGGTGAGCGCCCGCACCGTTCGCAGCAGCGCGAAGCCCTGGGTGTTGGGCGGGCTCGTGTGCACGCGGAACCCGCCCAGTGGTGCGGAAAGCGCGGCTGTCTCGCGCACGCGGTAGGCCGCGAGGTCGAGCGTCGTCAGCGGACAGCCGAGGGCCTGTGAGCCGCGGGCCAGCGCCGCGCCGACGGCGCCTTCGTAGAACTCGCCGGGGCCGCCGGCCGCGATGGCCCGCAGCGACTCGGCCAGCCGCGGCTGCGTGAGCCGCTCGCGCACGAACTCCCCGCCGGGTGCGAACACCGCGCGCGAACCGGCGTCGGCCTCCAGCAGGGCGCGGTCGGTCACGAACGCGGCGGCCAGTGAGCGGGCCACGGGCACGCCGTCAGCCGCGTAGCCGATCGCGGCGGAGAACTGCGCGGCCCAATCCAGTGCCGCGCCGTGCCGGCGGATCGCTTCCCAGCCGCGCACGGCGCCGGGCACGGTGATCGTGTCGGGACCGCGTTCGGGCAACCGGTCGCCGTGGCGGGCGCGCAGTTCGGCGAGGTCGCGCGCGGCCGGGGCGGTGCCGGTGGCGTTCACGCACGTGATCGTGCCGCCGGGGGTTCGCACGAGAGCCACGAGGTCGCCGCCGAGGGCGGTGTTGTGCGGGTAGACGACGGTGAGCGCCGTGGCCGTCGCGAGCGCGGCGTCGAGGGCGTTGCCACCGGCCCGGAACGCTTCCTCGCCGGCCCGGGTGGCCAGCGAGTGGGGGGACGCGATCGCACCGGTGGTCGGGGACAAGGCGCCTCCTTCTTCACGGCGGGTCGACCGCGGCGGGAACCAGCCGGTGCACTTCCGGCCGGCGGGGGTTAAGCTGCGGTCACTGTAGCAGTGACGACAGAAACGGCACTAGCTGAATTGGACACTTCAGAATCGGGGTTGTCCCTCGCGAGCCGGGTGAACCACGAGTGGACCCGGTTGAGCAAGACCGAACGCGTCGTCGCCCGCTACCTGGTCGCGGCACCGCCACAGCGCGTCATGCTCGCCACCGCAGGCGACATCGGCCGCGCCACGGGCACCAGCGACGCCACGGTCGTGCGCACCGCGCGCCGTCTCGGCTACGCGGGCCTGCCGGACCTCAAGGCGGCTCTCGGCGCGCACCTGACGACGGTGGCCACCGGGGCCCCGCAGATCAGCGAACGCCTGCAGCTCACCCGGTCCGCCGGCGACCTCGCGGCGACCGCCGCGCGGGTCGTGGCCGACGCCCGTGACCGCGTCGCCGAGCTCGGCCGCAAGACCGACCCGGCGGCGCTGGGCCGCGCGCTGCAGCTCATCGCGCCCGCGTCGACGGTGTTCTGCTACGGCTGGGGTGTCAACGAGCTGTCCGCGCGCTACCTCGCATTGAAGCTCAACCGGGCCGGCAAGTTCGCCGTCTCCTCGGGCGCCACCGGCTTCACCCTCGCCGACGACCTGCTCGCCCTCTCGGCCCGCCACGCGGTGGTGATCTTCGCGCCCGGCCGCGTGCTGCCCGAGCTCGCGCTGCTCACCGCCCACGCGCGGGCCGCCGGGGCCGGGCTGATCCTCGTGACCGAGAACCTCGGCGAGGAGATCACCGGCTCCGTCGACGTCGTCCTGCGCGACGAGGCGTCGGCGGGTGGCCTCACGGCCGAACCGATCGGCGGGCTGCTCGTCGCCGACATGCTGGTGCTCGCCACGATGGCCGTGGGGCGCGACCCCGCCCTCGACACCTACGAACTGCTCACACGGCTGCGCCGGGAGCTCGCCGGCGATGCCTGAACCCCCATCCCCCCGGGAGAAACCGTGATCGCCGACGAAATCCTCGACCGCGCAAGGGAAACCGTCGCGCGGAACCTCGCGCGGACCCCGCTGCTGCCCTACCACGCGGCGGGCCTCGAGGTACCGGTGTACCTCAAGTACGAGGGTGCGCAGCCCACCGGTTCGTTCAAGGTCCGCGGCGGGGTCGCCGCGCTCACCGCGTATGCCGCCGAGGGCGTCCCCGTCGTCACGGCGTCGGCGGGCAACCACGCGCTCGGCATCGCCCACGCGTCCCGCCTGCTCGGCGCGAAGTCCACTGTGGTCGTGCCCGAGGGCGGCTCGCCGGCGAAGATCGCGGCCCTGCGCACCTACCCGGTCGAGCTCGTGCTGGCGCCCGGTGGATACGACGGCGCGGAGGCGAAAGCGCTCGAACTCGCGGCCGGGGGCCGGAAGTTCGTGTCCGCCTACAACGACCCGCACGTGATCGGGGGCCAGAGCACGCTCGTCGGCGAGGTCGCCGAAACCCTCGGCGAGGACTTCACGATCGTGGTGCCCACGGGCGCCGGCGGGCTGCTGGCCGGCACGGCGCTCGGCGCCCGCCGGGCGCGGCCGGACGTGCGGGTGCTCGGCGTCGAATCCGCCGCGTGCCACGCGGTGTCCGCCGCGGTCGCGGCCGGACACGTGGTGACCGTGCCGGTGGGCGACACGATCGCCGACGGGCTCGTCGGCAACCTCGAACCGGAGTCGATCACTCCGGCGATCGTGCGCGAGGCCGGGGTGCGGCTGGTCGACGTCGACGAGGCCGCGATCCGCCGGTCGGTCCGCGAACTCGCGCTCACGGCGGGGCTCGTGGCCGAAGGGTCGTCCGCGGCGGCGCTCGCCGCGTTGCGGGCGGGCCTCGTTCCCGCCGACCGGCCTGTGGTGCTCGTGGTGTCCGGGCGCAACATCGCCGCCGGTTTGCTGGCCACGATCCTCACGGAAGGCTGAACCCGGGGGACTTCCGACTTTCGCAGGTGTGCCGGGTTTGTCCGCGCCGTTCACACTGTGCGTTGCGGACCGGTCACCGACGGTTCCGCTGCGGACGCACGTCGTGAGGAGAGCCGATGAAGGCCAGGTCGTCGTGGAAGGCTGCGCTCGCGGCGGTCGGAGCGCTGGTGGCGGGGCCGGCCGCCGGCACCGCGACCGCCGCGCCGGCCGCCGGCGCCCCGTGTTCTGGCGCGTGCCGGCGACAGCGGTGCAGGTCGCCGGGCTCGGCCGCGCCGGGTTCGACGTCGGCGAGTCCGACGCCGGGGCGGCCTACGTCGTGGGCGACGAGTCCGTCGCGGTGCGGCTGCGCGCGCTGGGGTACCGGCCGTCCTACTTCGACACCGTCTACAAAGACCTGCCCGCCGGCAGCTCGCGCGCGGCCGCCGCCGACACGTTCTACGGCGGGTACCGCACGGTGGCCGCCCAGGAGGCGCACCTGGCGCAGGTCGCGGCCGCGCACCCGGATCTCGCGACGGTGTACGACCTCGGCCCGTCGTGGAAGAAGACGAAAGGCCAGGGCGGGCACGACCTCCGGGCGATCTGCCTGAGCAAGAAGCAAGCCGGTGACTGCGCTCTCTCGACGACCTCGCCCAAACCGAAGTTCGTGCTGATGGCCCAGATCCACCCGCGCGAGATCTCGACGGGTGAGCTCGCCTGGCGCTGGATCGACTACCTCGCCGACGGCTACGCGAGCGACGCCACCGCGAAGTCCATTCTGGACACCACCGAGGTGTGGGTGATCCCGATCGCGAACCCCGACGGCGTCGACGTCGTCGCCTCCGGCGGCAACTCGCCCAAGCTGCAGCGCAAGAACGCCGACAACAGCCGCGGCGGTTGCACCGGCACGAACATCGGCATCGACGTGAACCGCAACTCCACTTTTCAGTGGGGTGGCGACTCGAACTCGCCGTGCGCCGAGACCTACCAGGGCGCGAGCGCCGGGTCCGAGCCGGAGACCCAGGCACTGGAGAAGTTCTTCCGCGCGATCTACCCGGTGCAGCGCGGGACCGGGAACGACGATCCGGCGCCGGCGACCGCGCGCGGCACGATGATCACGTTGCACAGCTACGGCAACGACATCGTCATCCCGTGGGGCTTCACCCAGGCGACCTCCCCCAACGACGCGCAGTACCGCAAGCTCGGGGCGAAGTTCACCGCGTCCAACGGTTACGTCGTGGGCACCAACCGCGAGACCGTCGGCTACGACACGAGCGGCACCACCGACGACTTCACCTACGGCGCGCTCGGCGTCGCCGGCTTCACCTTCGAGGTCGGTGCCTCCAGCGGCACGTGCGGCGGGTTCCTGCCCCGTTACTCCTGCGTGGACAGCACGTTCTGGCCGAAGAACAAGGGCGCGTTCGTCACGGCGGCGCAGGCCGCGGCCGCACCCTACCGGCAGTGAACCGGCGTCACTTCTGTCGGGAGGCCCCCTGAAGCTGGTCTGTTCCAGGGCTTTCTGCGGCGGGAGTCACTTCAGGCTGCCCATGACAAAGGGCCTGCGCCGGGGGCCGTCGGACGCGGTCGCCGCGCTGGAGCACGCGTTCGCCGAAGACGACCGCGCCGTCGGCCGTGGCGAGCCGCCGCGGAGGCAGCCGATCGTGAGCGCCGATCCGGCCGTGCCCGCGTCGTACCGTGCGCTGGACGCCCTCGCGTTCTACCTGCAGGACATCCCCGCGGGGAGCTGGGCCAACCAGGTCACCGTGCGTTCCCCGCGCGCCGCGCGCAGGTGCGAGGCCGGCGCGTGGATCAGCCGGGTTTCGCCGACGCGGCTGCTGCTGGTGGTCGCGCTCGGTGCCACGATCACCGTGACCGACCTCGCGCTCGCCGCCTACGAACGCGCGCTGCAGCCGAAGAAGCTCGAGCTGATCCCGGGCGGGCACTTCGACCCCTACGTCGCCGAGTTCGCCCGCTCCAGTGCCGCCACGCGATCCTCGTTTGAAGAGCACCTGTCCTGAGGGGCCCGGCGTGTCGCGCGTTTCCCGGTGCTCCGACGCAAATCCGACGTAACCGAAGCACCAGTGCTTGTGTCGGAACTTTCCCGAGCTCCGATCGAACAACCGTGCTGCCCGGGTCGGTTATAGTCGCATCGAAATAGTCGACAGATCGACGACTATGCCGGGAGGGGTGCGGATGAACTGGCCGGCCACCGACCGCTACGAGCTCGAGGTGAGCCCGGGCGGCCTGGGTTTCGTGCACGACCTGCTCAACACGCTCTCGGCGGGCAAACCCCGCGAGACGGACCTGCTGGCCGAGGTGGCCGACGCGCAGCGCTGGCTCGACGCCGCCCTCGACCGCTGGGCCGAGGCCACCGAACGCCCGGCCGAGCGCGTCGAGCTGACTGCCGACGACGTCGAGCACCTGCGTGATCTGCGCGACGAGCTGCAGGCCGCCACCGGCCACGCCGCCGAGGACGCGGGCGCGCTGCCCAGCGCTCCTGTGCTGCTGCAGCCGGGGCCCGACGGCTGGCTGCGGCCCGAGCCCCGCGGCACCGGCTGGCGGCGCGTGGCGTCGATCGTGCTCATCGAAGTCCTCGAAGCCCAGCGCGCCGATCGCTGGCGGCGCCTGAAGACCTGCCGCAACAACCGTTGCGCGGTGGCGTTCTACGACCGCTCCCGCAACAACAGCGGCGTGTGGCACAACGTGCAGGTGTGCGGTAACGCGGTGAACCTGCGCGCGTACCGGGCGCGCATGCGGTCACAGCAGAACGGCTGACGGGGGAGCCTGGCGCCCGCAGCAGCGCCCGCGTCAGTACGCCGATTCCGCGATCGCGGTGATCTGGTCGGAGACGTCGACGTCCATGCGTGCGAAGAGGCCGCCGGGGGCGTGGTGACCCAGCACGGCTTCGAGTTCGTGCCCCGGGGTGCAGTTCTGCGGCGGGCACGTCTCGAACGGGAAGCCGCCGGGGTCGCTCGACGTGATCCGCGCCGCCGGAGCCAGCGGCAGCCGGTGCAGGCCAGGGACGTCGGCCACGTGCGGACCGCCGCCGGTCGGCTCGGTCCGCGTGACGTAGAACGATGCGAAGTTCGTGGTGAAGTCGTACGCGGTGAACCGCACGTCGAGGCTCTTGCCCGGGAACTTCAGCCCCGTGCCGGCCGCGGCCACCACCGGGGCGGCGGTCGCGGTCGGTGCCGCGGACGTGCTCACGGGAGCCGGGGGAGCGGGTGGCGCCCCGGGCCCGCCGGTGCACGCCGTGGTGAGCACGGCGGCGGAGACGGAAGCGGCTGCGAGAGCGGTTCTGAACCGGCCGGCGCGCATCAACTCTGGATCCCCCACGAATTCGGTCGAGCTTGCTGTACGGGAGAAGACGTGCGGATCGCCGCGAAGTTGCGGACGTGACCGAGCCGTGATCCCACTCGCGTCCGGGGGCGGTGCCGTGTCCGCTCTGTCCGGTGTGGACTGCGCCGGTCGGACGAGTCCGGCTACGGTTCCCGCTCGCGTCAGCGGGTGTTCAGGGGAAGTTCGCTCCGAACCTGTTCCGCGCCCGTAGGTTTCGGCGGACCCGACGCGCCCGTGCGCGGGCGCCGGCCGTTATCCGGAGGTTCCCACCCATGTCCGATCTTTCCCGTAGAGGTTTCCTCGGCGCAGCCGCGGCGGTCACCGGCGCCGCGGTCGTCGGGGGCGGGCTGTCCGCCACCGAAGCCGAGGCCTCGCCCCGGCCGCCCGCCCCGCAGCAGCGCCACGGAGACCTGCGGGACATCAAGCACGTGGTGATCCTGATGCAGGAGAACCGCAGCTTCGACCACTACTTCGGCAGCCTCAAGGGCGTGCGCGGCTTCGGCGACCGCTCGACCATCCAGCTGCCCGGGGGGCTGTCGGTGTTCCAGCAGCCCACGACGGCGCCCGGCGCGCCGGTGAAAGCCACGCAGTTCCCGTGGCACCTGTCCGACGCCGCGGTGGCCGACTACCCGGCCGGCCACCAGCCGCCCACCTCGGAGGTCGGCGCGCAGGGCTACGGCGGCACCTCGCACAGCTGGGACGACCAGCACGGCGCCTGGTACGGCGGCCTGATGAACGGCTGGTACTACGCCAAGGGCGGCCCGACCACGCTCGGCTACCTCGACCGCTCCGACATCCCGTGGCACTACGCGCTGGCCGACACCTACACCGTCGGCGACGCCTACCACTGCTCGGTGCTCAGCGCGACCGGACCGAACCGCACCTACCTGTGGAGCGGCTCGATCAACGCCGCAAAGCAGCACGGCGACTACGTGGCCTACAACGGCGGTGACGAACTCGGCAAGCACCTGCTGTGGGAGAGCTACGCCGAGACGCTGCAGAAGGCCGGCTACAGCTGGAAGGTCTACCAGGGCTCGGACAACTACGGCGACAACGGCCTCGAATACTTCGACACCTTCGCCAAACTCGACCCCTCGCAGGGCGGCACCGCCGCGCCCGGCAACGTCTACTACGACCAGGGCGTGGCGATCGTCCCCGAACCGCACACCGGCCTGTCCGCCAACGCCGACAACCTCGCCGACGCGATCCGCGCCGACGTCGTGGCCGGCAAGCTGCCGCAGGTGTCGTGGGTCGTCACCAACCAGGCCTTCTCCGAGCACCCCGACGGCCCGCCGAACGACGGCGCCTACTACGTCAACCGGGTCCTCGAATCGCTCAACGCCGACCCCGACGTCTTCAACTCGACGCTCGTGATCATCGACTACGACGAGAACGACGGGCAGTTCGACCACGTGCCGCCGCCCGTGCCGGCGCCGGGCACGACCGACGAGTTCTACCTCGAGACCTCCGGCGCGCTCGCCAACGCGGGGGCCACGCAGCCGATGCCCGTCGGGCTCGGGTTCCGCGTGCCGCTGATCCTGATCTCGCCGTGGACCCGCGGTGGCTGGGTGACCTCGGAGGTCTCCGACCACACGTCGGTGATCCAGTTCCTCGAGAAGTGGACCGACGCGCTCGGCAAGCCCGCGCGCTGCCCGAACATCAGCGCGTGGCGCCGCAGCGTGTGCGGTGACCTCACCGGCGCGTTCGACTTCAAGGCGCCGGTCTACGGCCTGCCGGCGCTGCCGAAGACCGCCGTGATCGGTGACCCGGCCGGTGGCGCGTACCAGCCGCCGGTGACCACGAACAAGCTGCCGGTGCAGGAGCCCGGGACCAAGAAGGCGCGGGCCCTGCCGTACCAGCCCAACGCGAACCTCGACGGGTTCGCCTTCGGCGCCGGCGGCGCGGTGACGGCGAAGCTGTCGTTCAGCAACAACGGCAAGCACGTGAGCAAGGCCAGCCACTTCTCGGTGTACGACAACACGGCGGCGACCCCGTCGCTCGCGGACTACCCGGCGAAGTTCCCGGGCCAGTACACGGTGGCGCCGTCGAACACGGTCCGGGACGAGACCGTGCCCGGCTCGGTGGAGATCGGCGGTGGGACCTACGACCTCACGGTGGTCGGCCCGAACCGCTTCCTGCGTCACTTCACCGGCGACGTCGACGCGGCCGGCCGCACCGCGCAGGTCACCGCGACCTACCACGACGGCGGGCTCGGCTCGACGCCGCGGCTGCTGCTCGAGCTGGTCAACGACGGCTCGCGCGCGGTGACGTTCACCGTCGCACCGAACCACTACTCCAACGACCGCCCGCGCACCTACCGCGTGCCGGCGCACGGCCGCACGCTGCACTCGGTGGACCCGTGCGCGTCGTCCCACGGCTGGTACGACCTGAGCGTGACGCTGGTGGGCGACAGCTCCTGGTCGCGCCGCTACGTCGGGCACCTGGAGAACGGTTCGGACAGCATCACCGGCTGAGTGCCGGCCGCCGGTCGGTTGGCAGCTGGTTGGCAAGGACGCGGGTGCGCGAGGGAAGGCTCCCGCACCCGCGTCCACACCAGGTCATCGCTCCCGCCCCGGCGAGTGCACGCGCACCCGGGCGGGAGTGCCCGTTTCTCCCCGCGGAGTGCCCGAAGGACATCCCGCCGGGTTCCGGCGGTCCCGAGCGGCGGGGTCAGGAAGTGATCTCGATGGCCGGCAGTTCGTCGAGCTTCGCCCGCGGCAGGTCCTCGACGGCGGCGAACACCTTCTTCTGGTGCTCCTTGATGCGCTCGTCGAGCAGCTTGCTCAGCTCGAACGCGAGCCGCCCGGTCTGGCGGACGGTCACGTCGTCCACGACCGGGTTGACGACCGAGGTGATGACGATGCCCTCGGGCCGGCCGTCCGCGTCCTGCGTGACCCCGATCGAGTAGGTCTCGCGCGGGTTGGTCTCGCCGGTGACGGCGAACTTGCGGATCTTGCGCAGCAGACCGTGCCACTCCACGACGTCGCCTTCGACGCCGGTGGCCTTGAGGTCGGCCTCGGTCAGCCCCATGCCGCGCTCGCCGGGGCGGAAGCAGCGGGCGTAGGAGTTCAGGGCCGAGACCCACAGCGATTCGACCACCGCGGGGTCGCTCTGCGCCCCGCGGTCCAGCTCCACGAGCAGGCGCTCGCAGCAGCGCAGCGTGAACTGCAGGTCGTCGAAGATCGCCGCGAGGTCGGCCAGCGAAAGCGCCAGCGGGGTCTTGAGCTGGCGTGCGCTGGTGACCGGTGCCGAGGGGTGGGACATCCGGGACGCTCCTGTCCTGCCGGCGACGAGGGTTCCCGTCATCAGAGCGCACCTCGGCCCCCGTGCGGGTCTCAATGTGCGACAGTCGGACATAGTGCTTCGGATACCGAGTTAACTCTGTGGTACCGATCGCGCTGCACTGCCGAAAGTCGCCTCGTATAGTTCTGTGTGAGAACGAAATGTTCGAGGGAAGGGGAAGGCGTGGCGGTGCTGGTGGAGCGGCCGCGGCCGCGGGCGGTGCGCGAGCACCACCTCGCGGGCTGGTTCGCGGTGGGCGCGGTGTGCTTCGGCGCGTTCATGGGCCAGCTGGACGCGAGCATCGTCACGCTCACGTTCCCGGCGCTGCAGCGCGAGTTCGGGGAGCCGCTGGCGGCCGTGCAGTGGGTGTCGCTCGCGTACCTGCTGACGCTGGTGGGGACCCTCGCCGCGGTCGGCCGGCTCGCGGACGCCTACGGGCGCAAGCTCACCTACGTCCACGGCTTCGGTGTGTTCACCGCGGCGTCGGTCGCGTGCGGGCTCGCGCCGACGCTGACCTGGCTGGTCGTGTTCCGCGTGGTGCAGGCCCTGGGGGCGGCGATGCTGCAGGCCAACAGCGTCGCGCTGGTCGTGGGCAGCGTCCGCCGCGAGAAGATGCGCGCGGCGCTGGGGGTGCAGGCCGCCGCGCAGGCACTCGGCCTCGCGCTCGGGCCTGCGGCCGGCGGGTTGCTCGTCGACACCGTCGGCTGGCGGTGGGTGTTCCTCGTCAACGCGCCGGTGGGGCTCGCGGGGCTGATCGCCGGGCGGTACCTGCTGCCGCGCACCCGAGAGCGCACGCCGCTGGGCCGCTTCGACGGCGCCGGCGTGGCGCTGCTGGCGACCGCGTCGACGGCCGTGCTGCTCGCGGTGTCGGGGCTGTCGGGCCTCAGGCTGCCCGGGTGGGCGACCCCGGTGCTGTTCGTGGCGGGGGTCGCGGCCGCGGCGGCGTTCGTGGCGCGGGAGCACCGGGCGGCGAGCCCGATCCTGCACCTGTCGGTGCTGCGGCCGCCGGTCGTGTCGCTCGGCCTGGCCGGGGCGTTGTGCGGGTACCTCGTGCTCTTCGGCCCGCTCGCGCTGTTACCGCAGGTCCTGGGGGCGCACGGCGCGACCGGCGCGGTGCTCACCTGTCTGCCCGCGGGCTTCGCCGTGGCGGCGATCGCCGCCGACCGCGTGCTGCCGGCGAGCCTGGGCTCGCGCGCCCGCACCGGCGCCGGCGCCATTCTCGCGGCGGCCGGCTGCGCGGTCCTGGCGCTGGTGTCCGGTACGTGGGAAGTTGGCGTGTCGCTGTTCGCGGTCGGCCTCGGTCTGGGAGTGTTCATCCCGGCGAACAACTCGGCCGTCATGGGCGCCATCCCGACCCGGATGTCGGCCACCGGAGGAGGTTTGGTGAACATGGCCCGCGGTCTCGGCACGGCGCTCGGTGTGGCGCTCGTGACGCTCTGCCTCCACGCCGGCGGCACCGGCGGTCGGACACTCGCGATCGGCGTCCTCGCCGGGGCGGCCGTGCTCGCCGCCGGCACGGGACTGGCTTCGCCGCGCACACCCCGCACCGCATGACCCCCGAACCGAACCTCGCGGACGTCGTCGCCCGGCTGCGGCGCGCCATGCGCCGCGCCGCCCGCACGGCGGACCCGGACAACACGCTTTCGGTCGCGCAGCTCGAACTGCTCTCGTGCCTGGCCGAGAACCCCGGCGCGCGGCCCAGCCGCGTCGCCCAGCTGCTGAAGCTCGCGCCCAACTCCGTGACGACAATGGTCAGCGGCCTGCGCGCGCGTGAACTCGTCACCCGCACCAGCGGCAGCGCGGACCGCCGCACCGTCGAACTCGAGCTCACCGAAAGCGGCCGCGCCGCCGTGGACCGCTGGCAGCACCACAACGCCGAGATCCTCGCGGCGGCGATCGACCGCCTGCACCCGGCGTGGCGGCACCTGATCGCGTCGGCCGTGCCGGCGCTGGCGGAGCTGGTGGGCGCGATCGACCAGCTCGCGGAGAACGGCACGCCGCACACCGCCGGCTGAGCGCAGCCGGCTGTCCACAGGGGACGCTCAGCGCCGAGCGATCAGCAGTGGTACCACCAGTTCCTCGTCGGTCACGGAACCGTGCTGGCCCGTCATGCGACTCAGCCGCGGTTCGGCCTCGGTGCGCACGACTGCTGCCGTCCCGCGGGCCGCGGCCACGACGTCGCCGATGCGCGGCAGCACTTCGGCGTTCACCCGGGGGCCGAACCAGCCCGCGGCGACCGCTTCGTCGCGGCCGAGCACCCACGCGCGCTCGCCGAGGGTTTCGCGCCAGGCGGCCAGGACGTCGGGCGCGGCGCCGTCGCTCGCGTAGACGTGGCGGGCGCGCGCCTCGCCCCCAACGGTGCGCACCCCCGCCTGCAAGGCCGGTGTGGTGTCGAAGTCGACGCGCTCGCCGACGGTCACCATGCCGTGGTCGGCTGTGACCACCAGCGCCGAGCCGGCCGGCAGCGTGCCGGCGATCGCCTCGACCAGGCGGTCGACGAAGGACAGCTGGAAACACCACGGCTCACTGCCCGGGCCGTGGACGTGGCCGAGCAGGTCGAGGTCTGCGTGGTAGGCGTAGCACAGCGACCGCGGCTCGGCGAGCGCCGCACCGACCGCCGAGACCAGGTCGCCGAAGGCGTGTACGCCGCGGAACTCGCCACCGCGCAGGGCCGCGCGCGTCAGGCCGCTGTCGCGCTGGTCGCGCGGCCCCACCACGCACACGCCGACGCCCGCGGCGGCCGCGCGCTCGAACGCGGTCGGGCGCGGTTGCAGTTGTTCCGGCACCACGCGCTGCCGCAGGTCGATCGGCTTGCCGCCGGTGTGGCGCCGCCAGCCGAGCACGTTCAGTACGTCGCGCCCGGCCTCGAACGCGTAGCCGACCACGCCGTGCTCACCCGGCGTGAGCCCGGTGCCCAGCGACGCGACGCTCGTTGCCGTCGTGCTCGGGAACCCGGCTGTGAGCGGGCGGGCCGCCAGCGAGGACAGGAACGGCGCCGTCTCGGCGTGGCGCCGCAGCAGTTCCCAGCCGAGGCCGTCGACGAGCAGCACGCACACGCGCTCGGCCGCGGGCAGCCCGAGGGCGTCGCGCTCCCCGGGCACGCCGAGCCCGGCCAGCGCCGACGGGACGACGTCGGCGAGCGTGCCCGCCGCGTAGCGCTGCGCGAGATCCATGCCGTCACCCTAGGGGGACGGCGGGCCCGCTGATCAGTGATCCGGCGTGACGATCCCATACTCGTGGATCTTGCGGTAGATCGTGGCGCGCGAGATGCCGAGCAGCTTCGCCGCGCGCGGCTTGTTGCCGTGCGCCTCTTCGAGACTGCGCACGATCGCGTCGCGTTCGATCGATTCGAGGCCCTTGAGCGGACGTTTCGCCACGGCTTGGTACTCGGCCGGCAGGTCGCTCGGCTGGATCGACCCGAGCCGCCGGTGCTGCGCGACCTTGCGCAGCACCTGGTTCAGCTGCGCGGTGTTGCCCGGCCAATCGGCCCGCATCAACAGGTGCAGCGCGGTCGGCGAGCACGTCAGCCGGTTGGACCGCGAAAGCTTCGCGAGGAAGAACGGCACGAGCTCGGTGAGGTCGTCGACGTGCCGGCGCAGCGGCGGCACCGTGACGGTGCGGGGGAAGAAAGCCAGCGGCTCCGCCAGATCCGGGGTCGTCTCGGCCTCGGGCGCGAGCGTGACCGCGAGCCACGGCGCGTTGGCGCCGTACGTCGTGCGGACCTCGTCGAGCACCGCGGTGAACGCCTTGAGCTGTTCGCCCCGCAGCGCTTCGAGGTGCTGCACCACGAGCGAGTCGACCGGGTCGTCGACCAGGTCGCGCCGCAGGTCCGACAGCCAGTCGTCGTCCGCCGCGTCGCGCGCGTCGAGCGTGTGGAGCCGACCGGTCGGGTTGCGCCGCTGGTGCACGCCGCGGGCCAGGCTCAGCTTCCCGGTGCCCGGCTCGCCGGCGAGCACGAGCCACTCGCCACGGCTGTAGCCGGCGTCGACGTCGTGCGTGCAGCGCAGCCATGCGGGTGCGGAGCCCACGAGCCCGGGCAGGAACATCGGCAGCATCGGCACGGGTACGCCGCTCGTCTCGTCCTCGGACGCGAGCAGCTTCACCGACAGCACGCCGCCCACCACGTCGTCCTCGTGCTGGCCCGCCACGCGCCGGCAGTGCATCTTGACCTTGCCCCCGCCCGAGAGCCCGACGGTCGCGGTGCTGCGCCGGTGCTCGGACAGCGCCTGCGCGGCGTGCCCGAGCAGGATCGACTGGTCGGCGGAGTTGAGCAGCTGGCGCGCGCTGTCGTTCATCATCACGATGTCGTCGTTGAACGCCATCACGATCCCGGTCGTGCGCCGGCAGGCCTGCAGGTAGGACTGGAAGAGCATGAGCTCGCGCAGGTTGCTGTGGGTCAGCAGCGCCTGCTGGATCTGCTCGGCGGTGCTGCGCGCGAGCGCGATGAGGAGCCCGCCGGCGTCCTTGCGCCAGCACGTCAGGTCGATCGCTCCGATGAGCTTCCCGGAGATCGGGTGGTGGATCGGCACGCCCGCGCACGCGAGGTTCTCGAGGTGCTCCGCGTAGTGCTCGTGCCCGAACACGTGCGTCGGCTGGTCGTCCTCGAGCGCGGTGCCGATGCCGTTGGTGCCCACGAACCGCTCGCCGTAGCTGAACCCGGGAACCAGTTCCACCCGTTCGAGGTGGCGGTGCAGGTCGGTGTCGCCGCTGCGCTGGCTCAGCACGGTGCCGGTCGGATCGGCGAGGATCATGCTGATCGGCTGCCCGTCCAGTTGGTCGCCCAGACGCTGCATCACGAGCTTCGCGCTGTGGATCAGCGGCGTGTCGAGGTTGACCTCACCGAGGTAGGGCAGGTCGATCCGGTCCGCGGGCACGTGGAAGTGCCGGGACCGCCACCACGAAGCGAGGATCGCTTCACGAACCTGATCCGGCTCGACGGATTCGGACGTGAGGAACCGGATCCGGGTGCGGGCCAGCCCTTCTTGGTCGGGGAGGATCGCACTCGGGGGCGGAGCTTCGCGTCGTGCGGGTGGACTCGTCGCCACGGTCGACCTCCTGTCGCTGCCCACGTCGTCGTGTCGCGTACCGGGTCGAGCCCAGCTTAGGTCACGTGTCCAGGCCGGGTCTCACGTTGAGACGCGCTCCTCGCGCGCGCGGGGTTCTCATGGGGGTGTCGGCCCGACCACCGCAGGAGAACCCGAATGGATGAACAACAACGCGAGGAGACCTACAACCCGTGGACGGTCGTCGACGTGGTGTTCCGCCACCTCGCCGACATCGGACTGCACCCCACGCTGGGCTCCGGAGGCCCGCCCGGCGAGCCGGCGGCGCAATTGCTGCGCGCGCTGGGCATCACACCCACGGCGGAGGGCGACGTGCGCCTGCAGCACGAGAAGGAGTCGCACCTGGCGCAGCTGAGGGCGGCCATGATGGAGGACGGCTGAAAAAATCTCCGCCGGTTGTCTCGTATTGAGACTCGCGTTTCGGCGGGTCTCGCCCCTAATCGTCTGCGCAGGACTTCGCGCTCCGGTCCCGCCGGGTGAACCGGGTACCGCGGTACGGGCCGGGGCGAGCCAGCAGCCGTCGTGGCGCGACGGGTAAGGAGAAACCATGAGCCGCCAGAGCGTGGCGAAAGCCCACCAGAAGATCCAGGAGCTGTCGTGGGAACCGGTGTACCACCAGCCGGTGTCGCACTACGGAACCGATTACACGTTCCAGAAGGCCAAGAAGAAGGACCCGCTCAAGCAGGTGCTCCGCTCCTACTTCCCGATGCAGGAGGAAAAGGACCACCGCGTGTACGGGGCCGAGGACGGCGCCATCCGCGGCAACATGTTCCGCCAGGTCCAGGAACGGTGGCTCGAGTGGCAGAAGCTGTTCCTTTCGATCATCCCGCTGCCGGAGATCTCGGCCGCGCGGGCGATGCCGCTGCTGTTCCGGACCGTGCCGAACCCGGAGCTGCACAACGGCCAGGCGATCCAGATGATCGACGAGGTCCGGCACTCGACGATCCAGCAGAACCTCAAGCGCCTGTACATGAACAACTACATCGACCCCGCCGGGTTCAACTCGAGCCTGCGCAACTTCCAGAACGACTACTGCGGCACGATCGGCCGGCAGTTCGCCGAAGGCTTCATCACGGGTGACGCGATCACCGCGGCGAGCATCTACCTGACGATCGTGGCCGAGACGGCGTTCACCAACACGCTGTTCGTCGCCATGCCCGCCGAGGCGGCCGCCAACGGCGACTACCTGTTGCCGACGGTGTTCCACTCGGTGCAGTCCGACGAATCGCGCCACATCAGCAACGGGTACGCCACGCTGCTGATGGCCCTTTCCGATGAGAGCAACCACCAGCTGCTCGAGCGCGACCTGCGCTACGCGTGGTGGAACAACCACCGCGTCGTCGACGCGGCGATCGGCACCTTCATCGAGTACGGCACGAAGGACCGCCGCAAGGACCGGGAGAGCTACGCGGAGATGTGGCGTCGCTGGATCTACGACGACTACTACCGCAGCTACCTCGTCCCGCTCGAGAAGTACGGCCTGGTCATCCCCCACGACCTCATCGAAGAGGCCTGGAAGCAGATCTGGGAGAAGGGCTACGTCCACGAAGTCGCACAGTTCTTCGCCACCGGGTGGCTCGCCAACTACTGGCGCATCGATCCGATGACGGACGAGGACTTCGAGTGGTTCGAGTACAAGTACCCGGGCTGGTACGACAAGTACGGCAAGTGGTGGGAGAACTACAGTCGCCTGTCGGTCCCGAACGGGCACAACCCGATCGCTCTCGAGGACGTCGACTACGTCTACCCGCACCGGTGCTGGACCTGCATGGTGCCGTGCCTGGTGCGCGAGGACATGGTCATGGCCGAGGTGAACGGCCAGTGGCGGACGTACTGCCACGAGGCGTGCCGGTGGACCGACGTCGAGGCGTTCCGCCCGACGTACCAGGGCCGGGAGACCCCGAACATGGGGCAGCTCATCGGTTCCCGCGAGTGGGAGACGCTGTACCACGGCTGGAACTGGGCCGACGTGGTGTCCGACATGGGCTTCGTCCGCGACGACGGCAAGACCCTGGTCGCACAGCCGCACCTCGACCTGGACCCGAAGAAGATGTGGACGCTCGACCACCTGCGCCGGTGCCCGCCGCTGCAGAGCCCGAACGTGCTCCTCAACGAGATGACCGCCGAGGAGCGGGCCGCGTTCCAGGACGACTACAACCGCCAGGGCCCGGCAGGCCGGCCCGCCCGCGCGGCGTCCTGATCGGACTCACCGGTCTCCGCCGGCGACCGGGTGCCGTGCCCGCCACGGCCCCGGTCGCCGCCGGTGGCGCCCCGTGCTGCGTGCGACCCCCGGGCCAACACGATCGTCCAGTTGGGAAGACGATGGGAAACAAGCACCACGTGCGCTTCGAGCCGGTCGGGATCGAGATCGAGATCGACGAGGACCAGACGATCCTGCGCGGCGCCGCCGAGCAGGGCGTGATGCTCATGCACGGCTGCAAGGAGGGGCAGTGCGCCTCCTGCAAGTCGTTCGTCCTCGAAGGTGACGACCTCGACCACGACAAGTACTCGACGTTCGCGCTGCCCGACTTCGAAAAGGAGGAGGGGTTCACCCTCCTGTGCCGGGCGCACGCCTACGAGGACCTGACGATCGAACTGCTCAACTACGACGAGGAGATGATCCACTCCGGACTGCCCATCGTGGAGACCTCGGGCGAGGTCGTGTCGCTGGAGGAGGTCACCCACGACCTCCGGCGGCTCGTCGTGCGGCTCGAGGACGCCGCGGCGTTCAAGTTCTTCCCCGGTCAGTACGTCGATTTCGCGGTCCCGGGGCACGAAGCGACCCGGTCGTTCTCGATGGCGAACACCCCCGGCCGGGACTCCCGCCTCCTGGAGTTCGTCATCAAGATCTACCCGGACGGGTTGTTCTCGCAGTTCCTGGACACCGGCGTTTCGGTCGGGGACCGGCTGGAGCTCTCCGGGCCGTTCGGCGTGTTCACCCTGCGGGACGCGCCCGAGCGGGACCTGGTCTTCCTCGGCGGTGGCGCCGGCATGGCGCCCATCCTCTCGCTGCTGCGGTCCATGGCCGAGCGCGGCATCGAGCGGAAGGCGACCTACTACTACGGTGCCCGCCGCGAGCGGGACCTGTGCTTCGAGGACGAACTGCGCGCCCTCGAGGAGAAGATTCCCGGGTTCCGGTTCGTGCCGGCCCTGTCGGAGCCGGAGGACGGTGACGGCTGGGAGGGCGAGACCGGGATGATCACCGACGTCGTGCGGCGGCTCGAAGCCGACCTGGGCCGCACCGACGTCTACGTGTGCGGGCCTCCTCCGATGGTGGAGGCGGCCCTGGAGCTGCTGCCGGCGCTGGGCGTGCCGGAGAAGCGGATCTTCTACGACAAGTTCACCACCACCGGCGACGCGGACGAGACGTGAGCCCGCCCGTGCTGATGGGACACCGAGAAATCGGGGTAACGACGAGACCCGTGCCCGACGCGAAGGAAAGAAACCGATGACAACGACGGCAGAACGCAGTGTGCCCAAGCCCGTCTTCACCGATGCCGAGGCGGGTGCCCGGGAGTTTCCCGACTCGGCGGAGCGGCACTTCAACTACTTCACTCCGAGGAAGCGCAAGCAGAGCCACTACGAGGACGTCACCGTCGAGGTGCAGCCGGACCCGCGCCACTACCTGAGCCAGGGCTGGTTGTACGGCTTCGCCGACGGCAAGGGCGGTTACCCGCTCGAATGGACCGCACTGAAGGCCTGGGGCTCGGACCGGCCCGAGCCCGTGCGCAGCCCCGGTTCGGGCGGCGCCGGCTACCCGTGGCCCGCGCTCGGCTGGCACGAGTTCCGCGACCCCAACGAAGAGTGGGAGCTCACGCTCTACCGCTACAACGCGAACGTGGTCCGCCAGCTCAACCAGAACATCGACGCGGCGCGCCAGTCGAAGGCGTTCGAGCAGTGGAGCCCCAACTGGGTCAGCTTCGTCGCGCAGCACGTCGGCGCGTGGATGCACGTGGACCACGGCCTGGGCCTGTACCTGTTCGCCAACGCCAACCGGCGGGCCCCGACCAACATGCACAACAACGCGATCTCCGTGAACAGCATGCACCGCATCCGCGCGGCGCAGGACCTCGCCCTGTACAACCTCACGTTGTCGGAGGAGATCGAGTCGTTCGACGGCACCGCGCACCTCGAGACCTGGAACGAGGACCCGGCGTGGCAGGGCGTGCGCGAGCTGGCCGAGTCGCTCACGGAGATCTGGGACTGGTGCGAAGCGATCTTCGCGGCCAACGTCGTGTTCGAGCCCCTCGTGGGTGAGCTGTTCCGCAGCCGGCTCGTGCAGCAGGCGGCGCCGGCCAACGGCGACTTCGTGACGCCGACCCTGATCGGCGCGGAGGAGTTCGACTACTCCGAGCGCGACCTTCGCTACACGAAGGCGATGTTCGACCTGCTCGTCAACGACAGTGAGTTCGCCGACCACAACCGCCGGCTGATGGACCAGTGGCTCTCGGCGTGGGTGCCGAAGTGCCTGGCGGCGGCGCGCACGATGCAGCCGCTGTGGTCGCAGCCCGACGCCAAGCCGATGCGGTTCGAGGACGGTCTCGACCGGTCCAAGAGCCGCTTCAGCGGCATCCTGTCCGACCTGGGTCTGCAAGCACCGAAGGAGCTGGGCCAGTGACCATCTTCAAGACGGCGGAAAGCCCGTACAAGTCCGACAACACCGCGTCGAACCGGTGCGGTTTCACCCTGATGAACAACCAGGTCGGCGTGATCGTCGCCGAGGTGATGGCGCGGCTGGACAACGTGACCGTGACTCCGTTGCCCTCGATGATCCGCGTCGACGCCGTGGGCCGCATGGACGTCGTGTACTCCGACATCGACGAAGCCGCCGGCGAAGAGGAGGGCTGGTTCAACTCGGCGGAGTTCGAGGAGAGCATGTCGACCCACTACGGCCGCATGGTCCACCTCGACGACCGCACCATCATGTTCGCCAATCCCGAGGACGCAGCCGAATACCTCGACTTCGACCTCGTGGCCCGGTCGTAGGACCCACCTCGGTCGGGGAAGCACTCGAGCCAATCCGGGAGGAGCATCGTGTACGAAAAGGACGGCGAGAAGTACTTCGTGGTCGACGGGCACACCCACTTCTGGGACGCCAGCCCGGCCAACTGGGTACCGGGACAGGAGGAGTACGCGAAGGGCTGGATCGAGTGCTTCCACGCCTACCAGGGCCTGGGACCGAAGGAGACTCACTGGCCCATCGAGAAGTTCCAGAAGTACGACGAAGAGACGATGATGCACGACCTGTTCGACGCGGGTCACGTGGACATCGCCATCTTCCAGCCCACCAGCCTCCGGCAGTGGTACAAGGAAGGCTTCAACACGACGGAGGTCAACGGCGCGCTCGCGGAGAAGTACCCGGGCCGGTTCATCGTCAACACGAACTGGGACCCGCGTGACGGCGAGCCCGGTCTGCAGGCGTTCGAGGCGCGGGTGAAGCGCTGGGGCTGCAAGGGCGTGAAGCTCTACACCGCCGAGTGGCACGGCGACTCGCGCGGCTGGAGCCTGCGGGACCCGGAGGCCGCGTACTACCTGGAGAAGTGCCAGGAACTGGGCGTGAAGAACATCCACGTCCACAAGGGACCGACGATCTGGCCCCTGGACAAGGACGCGTTCGACGTGCGGGACGTGGACTACGCGGCCACGAACTTCCCGGACCTCAACTTCATCGTCGAGCACGTCGGCCTGCCGCGGATCGAGGACTTCTGCTTCATGGCGACGCAGGAGCCCAACGTCTACGCGGGCCTGTCCGTGGTCATCGGCGGGCTGATGCACGCGCGGCCGCGCTTCTTCGCGAAGGTCATGGGAGAGCTGCTGTTCTGGGTCGGTGAGGACAAGATGATCTTCGGCGCCGACTACGCCATCTGGGAACCGAAGTGGCAGGTGGAGGGTTTCGTCGACTGGCAGATGCCCGATGGCGAGGAGTTCTCGGACTACGGGAAGCTGACGGTCGAGACCAAGAAGAAGATCCTCGGGCTGAACGCGGCCAGGCTCTACGACATCGAGGTGCCGGAAGGGCTGGGGCTGGAGAAGCCCAAGACCGTCGAGGCCGTCGGGGTCCCGTCGCCGTGACGGCGCCCGGTTCCGCCGGCGCGCGCACCGACCAGGCCGCCGCGATCACCGCGGCGGTCTGGTCGGCGCTGGGGACCGTGCGCGACCCCGAGCTCGACGCACCGCTCACCGACCTGGGTTTCGTGGCTTCGCACGCCGTGGACCCGGACGGCGAAGCGGTCGTCGAGCTGTGCTTGCCGACGTACTTCTGCGCGCCGAACTTCGCCTTCCTGATGGTGGCCGACGCCTACGACGCGGTGTCGGCGGTGCCGGAGGTGACGCGGACCGTGGTGCGGTTGAAGGACCACTTCGCGGCCGACGTGATCAACCACGGCGTCGCGGCGCGTGCCGGGTTCGTCGAATCCTTCGGCCGCGAGGCGGCCAACGAACTCGACGACCTGCGTGCGGACTTCATCCGCAAGGCCGTGCTCGCCGGTACCGACCGCGTGTGCCGCGGGCTGGTGTCGGCGGGCGTGGACCGCGAACGGCTCGCGGAGCTCACGCTCGGTGACGCGCCGGAGGGCCCGGACCGCGAGCGGCTGCGGGGGCGCCGCCGTGAGCTCGGCCTGCCCAGCGAAGACGCCGACCCGCTGGTGCTCGACCCGGGCACCGGTGAAGCCGTCTCGCCGGCGGACCTCCGCCGGCACCTGGGGCTGGCCCGCGTGACTCGGGTGAGCCAGGACGCGAACTCGGGGGTGTGCCGCGGGATGCTGCGCGCCCGGTACCCGGAGATGGGCGAAACGGAGGAGACGTCATGAGGGCCGTCCGGTTGCACTCCTACCACCAGCAGCCCGTGCTCGAGGAGGTGCCGGAGCCGAAGGCGACCGGACCGCTGGACGTCGTCGTGAAGATCGGCGGGGCCGGCGTGTGCCGCACGGACCTGCACATCGTCGAGGGCCAGTGGGCCGAGAAGTCCGGCGTCGCCCTGCCTTACACGATCGGGCACGAGAACGCCGGCTGGGTGCACGAGGTCGGCTCCGCGGTGACCAACGTGGCCGTGGGCGACACCGTGATCCTGCACCCGACGCCGACGTGCGGGCTGTGCCACGCCTGCCGCGCCGGCAACGACATGCACTGCGAGAACAACGCCTTCCCCGGCATCGACACCGACGGCGGCATGGCAGAGTACCTGCTCACCTCCGCGCGGGCGTGCATCAAGCTCGACCCGGGCACGCGGCCCGAGGACGTCGCGGCGCTGGCCGACGCCGGCATCACGGCCTACCACGCGGTGCGCAAGGCCGTGCCGCTGTTGCCACCCGGCACGGTGTGCGTGGTCAACGGCGCGGGCGGGCTGGGGCACATCGGCATCCAGTCGCTGCGCGCGCTGACCGCGACGACCGTCATCGTGGTGGACCGCAACGCCGACGCGCTCAAGCTGGCGGCGGAGCTGGGTGCCGACCACACGGTGCTGGCCGACGGCGGCCAGGTCGGCGCCGTGCTCGACCTGACCGGTGGCCACGGCGCCGAGGTCGTGCTCGACTTCGTCGCCGAGCAGGGCGCGCAGCAGGACGCGTTCGCGATGACGCGCCGCAACGGCTCGCACTTCGTGATCGGCTACGGCAGCAACATCGACATCCCGACCATCGACATCATCTCCACCGAACGCAACATCGTGGGCAACCTCGTGGGCACCTACAACGACCTCGTGGAGCTGATGGTGCTCGCCCAGGCGGGCAAGGTCACCCTGCACACGCGGCAGTACCCGCTCGACGCGGCGCTCGACGCGCTGGCCGACCTCGACGCCGGCCGGGTCCGGGGCCGAGCGATCCTCGTCCCCTGAAACCCCCGGTCCACAAACACAGGGTCCACACACAGGAGGAGCAGCATGGCCAAGGAACTTCGCTTCGGCTCGGAAGCCCGCGACCTGCTGGTGGCCGGGGTGGACAAACTGGCGGAAGCCGTGAAGTCGACGCTGGGTCCCAAGGGGCGCAACGTCATCATCGAGAAGATCACCGGCTCGCCGGTGGTCACCAACGACGGCGTGACGATCGCGCGTGAGGTGCACCTGCGTGACCAGTTCGAGAACATGGGCGCCCAGCTGGTGAAGGAAGCCGCGATCAAGACCAACGACGTCGTCGGCGACGGCACCACGACGGCCACGGTGCTCGCGCAGGCGATCGTCGGCGAAGGCATGAAGGCGATCGCCCACGGGGGCAACCCGGTGCTCGTCAAGCGCGGCATCGACCAGGCCGTGGGGCGGCTCGTGGAGCACCTGGAGACCATGGCGCACCCGGTGAAGTCCGAAGTGGACTACGCCAGGGTGGCCGCGATCTCCGCGAACGACGACGGTGCCGTCGGCACGGTGATCGCCAAGGCGCTGCACACGGTGGGAGAGACCGGGGTGGTGACGATCGAGGAGTCGCCGCGCATCGGCATGTCGGTGGAATTCGTGGAGGGCTTCGAGTTCGACAACGGGTACGTGTCGCCGTACCTGGTGACGGATCCCGGCCGCCTGGAAGCGGTGCTCGACGACCCGTACATCCTCATGTGCGCCGAGAAGATCACGAACGTCCAGCAGCTGATGCCCGTGCTGGACAAGGTGATGCGCAATCCGCGCCCGCTCGTGCTGATCGCGGAGAACGTGGAGGGCACGGCGCTGAGCATGCTGGTGCACAACCACGTGAACCGCACGTTCCAGGCCGTCGCGGTACGGGCGCCGGGCTTCGGTGACCGGCGGCTGCACAAGCTGGAGGACCTCGCGGCGGTCGTCGGCGGAGCTGTGCTGTCGAAGCACTCGGGCTTCTCGCTGGAGACGATGAAGCTCGAGCACCTCGGGCGCGCCAAGCAGGTGCGGGTCACGGAGAACACGACGCAGATCGTCGGGGGAGCGGGCTCCACCGACGACATCGAGTTCCGCGTGAACCAGCTGCGCGCGGAGCTGGCGCGAGCGCAGTTCGGTGTCGACGAGGACGTGCTGACCGAGCGGATCGGCGCACTGACCGGGAAGGTGGCCGTGATCCGGGTCGGCGCGGCGACGCCGGCCGAGCTCAAGGAGCTGCAGCACCGCGTGGAGGACGCGCTGTCGGCCACGCGGGCCGCGATCGCCGAAGGCGTCGTCGCCGGCGGCGGCGCAACACTGCTGCACGCCGAAAAGGTGCTGGCAGGCCTCGATCTCGAAGGCGACTACGCGATCGGCGCCGACATCGTGCGGCGGGCGCTGAGCGCGCCGGCGATGCTGATCGCCAGCAACGCGGGCTACGCGGCGTCGGAGATCGTGGCGCAGACGAGGAAGCTCAGCGACGACGAGGGCTTCGACGCGCTGCACGGGCGTTTCGGCGACCTGGTCGAGATGGGCATCATCGACCCGCTGCGCGTGTGCCGCTCGGCGCTGCAGAACGGCGCTTCGGTGGCGGGCCTGCTGCTCACCACCAACTCGCTGATCGCCGAGGAGCAGACGCCGTGGGGTGGCAGCCCGGCGCTGATGACGGAGTTCGGGCCGCTGGACGAAGGCCTGCACCAGCCGTCGCCGGACGCCAGCACCCCGCAGTCGCTCGGGATGGGCCCGAGCGTCGCCTGACGGCCAGGCCGAGCCACGGCCCCCGCGCGCCTCACCCCCGTACGGGTGCGCGGGGGCCTTCCTCTGCCCGGCCCGCGCGGCGCGCGCTCAGTGCCCCGCCGAAGGAGAACCGGCCCGGCCCGGTGAAGGCGAGGACCAGCAACGTCCAGGAGAACAACGCGGCCTGCTCGCCGCCGTTCTGGATGGGCCACAGGCTGTTCGGCGCATGCACGGTGAAGTAGGCGAACGCCATCGAGCCCGAGCCGATCAGCGCCGCGCCCCGCGTGCCGATGCCCAGGAACACGAGCGTGCCGCCCACGAGCTTGATGAGCGCGGCCCACCACCCCGGCCACTGCCCCACGGCCGCCGGTGCGTGGGCGCCGAGGAGGCCGAAGATCGTCTTCACGCCGTGGCACGCGAAGAGGAGGCCGATGACGATGCGGAAGAGCCCGATCGCGTGGTCGCGGATCGCGTCCAGCCGGTTCATGGTGCCTCCACACAGGACGGTGTGCCGGCGCGGCCGGGTCGCCGCCGGCCGCGTCACTGACTGGTCCAGACCTATTGGGTATACCCGGTCAGGTGGAGGCTCGGTACCCTGCGAAAGTCAGGTGTCGCCGGCCGGTCGCGTTCGAGGTGGTCGAACACGGCGGCCGGGCCGGGATGCGCACGCCGGGGTGGCTGGTCCTCCCGGGTGGGTGCGATGGGTCGAGCTCTTCTCGGCGTGGCGGGCGGCGGCCGGCGAAACCGGCTCGTACCCACGAAAACGGCGCCGGTCACCACATGCCGATGACCGGCACCGTACGTCCATTCAGGACACTCAGGAGGCCGGGGTCACGTCGATCAGCACCTTGCCGGTGATCCCCTGCTCCGACGCCTCGTGCGCGCGAGCCGTCTCGGCCAGCGGGAACCGGTGCACCGGCAACCCCCGCGAATCGCCCAGCCGCAGGGCGCCCGCGCGCAGTGCCGCGGTGACGTCCTCGGCGCCGGCCCGCAGCTTGTCCAGCCCGACCGTGTACAGGACCAGGAACTGGTACCGCGTGTTGAGCCACAGGTGCCGCCGGAAGTCGAGCGTGAGGGTGCCCGTGCCGCGGTCGTCGCCGTAGGCCGCGACGGTGCCGCGGGGGCGCAGGACCTCGAGGTGCAGGCCCGCGTTGACGCCGGCGGCGACCTCGACGACGAGGTCGACGCCTTCGGGCGCCAATGCCTTGATCTCGGTGGCCGGATCGGCCGCGGTGTAGCTCAGCACCTGGTCTGCCCCGGCCGCGCGGGCGAGCGCGGCCTTCTCGTCGGTGGAGACGGTGGTGAGCACCGTGGCGCCGGCCCAGCGGGCGAGCTGGATGGCGGCGTTGCCGACCGCGCCGGCGCCGCCGGTCACGAGCACGGTGCGGCCCGCGAGGGCAGCCGGCCCGAGCCTCGCCGGCCCGTCTTCGGCGACGGTCAGGGCGCGGTGCGCGGTCAGCGCCGGGATGGCGAACGCGGCGCCTTCGTCGAAGCCGACGTCGTCGGGCAGGCGCACGACGCGCGAGGCCGGAAGCACGGTGTACTCCTGCGCGGTCCCGGACGCCGGCGAGTGCGCGGCCGCCAGGATGACCCACACGCGGTCGCCCACGGCAACTTCCGTGACGCCCGGCCCGACCGCGTCCACCACGCCCGCGCCGTCCTGGTTGGGTACCGCCGGCCCGGTGAGTTCGCCCGGTCCGCGCCGCTGCTTCCAGTCCGTGGGGTTCACCGCCGACACGACGACGCGCACCCGCACCTCGCCCGCCCCCGGCTCCACGAGGTCCCGCTCCACGACCGACAACACTTCGGGCCCGCCGTGGCGGGAGTACGTGACAGCTCTCATGTCCGGTGCAATCCCGTACCGGGCCAGCGTATTCCGCGGTCCGCGGCGCTGGTGGGTACCGTGAGGGTGACCGGGTCGCCCACACCGCTCGGAGGGTGCCGTGGAGTCTCCTCACGCTCTGCTCGAGCTGATCCTGGACGCGGTGCCCCAGCCGGTGTGGGTGGTCGACCACGCGGGCCATATCGTCTTCGCCAATCCGGCAGCGGTGGCCGTGCTCGGCTACGACGACCTGGCCGAGCTGAAGGGCAAGCCGAGCCACGAGACGGTGCACCACCACCGCCCCGACGGGTCGGTGTACCCCGCGGCGGAGTGCCCGCTGCTGCGGCCGCGGATGACCGGCGAGACCGTCCGGTGCGACGATGACTGGTTCTTCCGGCGCGACGGCTCGATGTTCCCGATCTCATGGCGGTCGGCGCCGCTGGCACTGCCGGACGGCCGGGGCGCGGTGGTCGCGTTCGTGGACACGACCGAACGGCGGGCGGCCGAGCAGGTGGTGCGGGAGCGCGACGCGGCCGAGATCCGCGCGGCCGAGTCGCGGGCCACCGGGCGCCGCATCATGGAGAGCGCCACCGCGGCCCGGCGGCAGCTGGCGAGAGACCTGCACGACGGTGCGCAGCAGCAGCTCGTCAGCGTGCTCCTCGAGCTGCGGCTCGTGCGCGAAGAACTCGGCACCGACCCGGCGCGGGCCCTGCGGCTGCTCGAGGAGGCCACCGAGCACACGCAGACGGCGATCGACGAGCTGCGCGAGCTCGCCTCCGGCATCCACCCGGCGATCCTCGCCTCGCGCGGACTCGTCTCCGCGCTCAAGGCCCTCGCCGCGAGGTGCCCCTTGCCGGTGCTCGTGACCGGCGCGGTCGAGGTCGAACTCGCCGACGAGGTCGAGGCGTGCGCGTACTTCCTCGTGGCCGAAGCACTCACCAACGCGGTGAAGCACTCCCACGCGTCCCGCGTCATGGTCACGGTGACGGCCCGCGAACCGCTGCTGACCGTCGAGGTCCACGACGACGGTATCGGCGGCGCGGCCCCCAGCGGCTCCGGCTCCGGCCTCGCCGGCCTCGCCGACCGCGTCGACGCTCTTGACGGCCAGCTCACCCTCGATTCCCCCGTCGGCGGCCCGACCGTGGTGGTGGCGGAGTTCCCGCTGTGAGCCA
Source organism: Amycolatopsis sp. FDAARGOS 1241 (assembly GCF_016889705.1). Classification (NCBI taxonomy): domain Bacteria; kingdom Bacillati; phylum Actinomycetota; class Actinomycetes; order Pseudonocardiales; family Pseudonocardiaceae; genus Amycolatopsis; species Amycolatopsis sp. FDAARGOS 1241. Next base: position 5,748,808 of record NZ_CP069526.1, on the reverse strand, counting down.
ACCCCGCTCCGATGCGGCCCGCCGCGCCCCGGGAACCGTTGCCCCACAAAACTTCGGGTAGGCAGCGGGGTGAGGAGCCTGGTGACCTTTCGTGGCCCGGAGGTACACCGGTGCACGGGCGCCCATCCCACAACCGGCCGACGGGAAGGCGCCGCGGCGGGAGCGAGCATGCACGTGCTGACGATCGACGACGACGGCCTGGAGCTCGCGCTCGAGCCCGGCGACGAAATCGTGCTGCGCCTGCCGGAGAACGCCGGAACCGGTTACCTGTGGATGATCGAGCCGCTCGGCTCCGCCGTCCACGTGCGGCAGGAGTCGCTGGACCCGGCGCTGACCCGTGCCGGCGCGACCGGCGCGCACGTCTTCGTCCTGCACGCCGACGAACCGGGGGAGACGGTGGTCCGGGCGCGGGAGGCCCGGCCGTGGGCGCCGGACGCGGTGACGCGGCGGTTCAGCGTGACGGTGCGGGTCGGTTAGCCGGCGTCGCGCCAGGTTTCGACGCCGCCCAGGGTCAGGCCGACCTGCTCGGGATCCGTGACTTCGGCTTCGACGCCGCCGGGCACCGCGAGGATGAAGTGCACGTCGCGGGAGATGCACGTGGCCGCCGTCGCGGCCAGGAGCGCGGAGCCGCTGCCGTCGACCGCGGTGGTACGCGTGAGGTCCACCACGACGCGCCTCGCGCCGTGGGAGAACGCATCTTCCGTCACGCGGCGGTAGTCGCGGGCGACGCCGCCGTCGAGCACACCGTCGACGGTGAGGATCAGTTCGCCGTCGAGAAAAACACTGCGCAGAGTCATTCTGCGCCTCCTGCCGCCAAGGGGTCACCGGCCGTGCCGGGATTCGGGGATTTCATCGTACGTCAGCCGGGACGGCAGTGGATCCGTCGTCCGCGCCACGGTACGGCCGCGACCCGCGCTCGATCCGTGACCCCAGCGCTCTTGAGTTCTGGCTAACGACCAGTTACCGTCCGCCTAACCAGTATTCACCTCCCGCAAAGAAGCAGGTGGCCGATGTCCGAAGTGGCGACCAACGCGCCGGCCAGCGTGGCCGGGTCCGCCTATACCCGCAGAGAGCGGGCACTGATCATCGCGGCCGCGGTCAGCGGCTGGGGGATGGAGTACTTCGACCTGGTGATCCTGTCCCTCGTGGCCGGGGACGTGGGCAAGACGTTCGGGGTCTCGACGGCCGCGGTGGGCGCGGTGTTCACGGCCCAGCTCGCGGCCACGGCCGTCGGCGGCGTGCTGTTCGGCCCGCTCGCCGACCGCTTCGGCCGGCGCCGCGTGCTCACGTGGACGATCTGGATCTTCGCGATCGGCACCGGGCTCGGGGCGCTCGCGCCGAACTTCGGCCTGTTCGTGGTGTGCCGGATGATCGCCGGGATCGGCATCGGCGGCGAGTGGGCCATCGGGTTCGCCCTCCTCAACGAGGCGTGGTCGCCCAAGCGCCGCGGCCTGGCGGGCGGCGCGGTGCAGGCCGCGATTTGGCCGGCGTACGCCATCGGCATCTTCGTTGCGGGCGCGGTCCCGAACTGGCGCTGGGCGTTCGCCATCGGTGCGCTGCCTGCCCTCGCGGCGATCGCGATCCGGCTCGCGTGCCCGGAGTCGAAGCAGTGGCTGGAGCTGCAGCGGGTGCGCGCCGAAGGCGGCACCACCGCGGCCCGCGAACCCGCCACCGCCGGGCTCGCCCTGCTGTTCCGGAAGAACGCACTGAAGATGGTCGTGCTCGGCACGATCGTGGTGTTCGGGGCGCAGTACTCGTACTACGTCTACTCGTCCTGGATGCCGACGTTCCTCAAGACCGGCCTGCACCTGGGCTCGGGCCCGACGCAGACGGTGCTCTACGTCAGCGCCGCCATCTCGCTCGTCTCCTACGTCGCCGCCGGTGCGGCGGGCGACGCGTGGGGCCGGCGCAAGGCGCTGCTGGCCTTCGCGTCGGTGCAGCTGGTCGCGTTCATCGCGTTCGCCGTGCTGATCGCCACGGGCGCCTCGACCGGGGCCGTGATCGCGATGTACTTCGTGATCTCCTTCGGCCTGGGTTACTTCGCGGTGTTCGGCACGTGGTTCGGCGAGCTGTTCGCGACGCCGATCCGCGCCACGGGCTCGAGCTTCTGCTACTCGGTGGGCCGCGGTATCGCGAGCTTCGGCCCGGGCGTCGTGGGCCTGCTCGCCGCCCGCTACGGCCTCGGCGGCGGCATCTCGACCGGGTTGTTCGCCGTCGCGCTGATGATGATCACCGCGCTGTTCCTGGCCGACCGCTCCGGCCGTGCCATCACCTCGGTCGAATGAACCGGGATTGAGGAAGGGGACCGATTTGCAGCACCTGTGGAGGGACCACGTCGACGAGCGCCTCGCGCGCGAAGCCCGCGAGTTCACCCGCGAGCACGTGGCCCCCGTCGCGGACGCGCTCGACCGCGACGACCGCTACCCGCTCGACCTCGTGCGGCTCACCGCCGAACGCGGCTGGAACGCGATGACGCTGGACCCCCGCCACGGCGGCGGGGGCCGGCCGATGACGGAACTGCTGGCCGTGCTGGAAGAACTCTCGTGCGCCAGCGCGATCCTGGGCATCTCGCTCATCACGATCTTCCAGAGCCAGCGCTGCATCGAGCTCTACGGCGAGGAATCGCTCAAGGAGCGCTACCTGCCGCGCTACGCCGGTGGCTTGCCCGCGTCGTTCGCGCTCACCGAAGACGCGCACGGCAGCGACATCCGCCAGCTGGACACCAAGGCCCACCGCACCGACCGCGGCTGGGTCCTCAACGGCGAGAAGGCGTTCATCACCTCGGGCGCGGCCGCCGAGCTGTTCGTGGTGCTCGCCCAGACCTCGGTGGGCGTGTCGACGTTCGCCGTCGCCAAGGACACCCCGGGCGTGTCCAGCTACGAGGGCCAGGACGCCGAGACCTTCGGGCTGCGCAACGGCCCGCACGTGAACCTCGTGCTCCAGGACGTCGAGGTGCCCGCCGACCACCTCATCGGCACCGAGGGCCGCGGGCTCAAGCAGGTGATGGTCACGCTGGCGAACTCCCGCACGCTCGCCGCCGGCATCAGCCTCGGCATCGCCCGCGCCGCGTTCGAGGGCGCCCTGCAGTACGTGGACCAGCGCTCCGCGTTCGGCACGAAGGTCCTCGACTTCCAGGGGATCCAGTGGTACTTCGCGGAGCTGGCCGCGCAGATCGACGCCACCCGGCTGCTGACGTACGAGGCCGCGCGCGACCTCGACGCAGGCCGCGACATCGCGCGCTCGTCGTCCTCGGCGAAACTGCTCGCGGCCTCGCTCGCCACGAAGGTCGCCTCCACCGCCGTGCAGGTGTGCGGCGCCCACGGCACGCGTGAAACGCAGCCCTTCGGCCGCTACCTGCGTGATGCCAAGGCGTACGAGGTGGCCGGGGGATCGGCCGAGGTGCTCAAGAACACGGTCGCGAAGAGCCTCGTGAAGGCCGTCAGGGTGGAGGATCGGTAGATGTTCGCGGTTACTCTGCGGCAGCGGTGCGAGGCGAGCGGCGACGCGCCCTTCCTGCTGCAGGACGACAAGGTGATCACCTGGGCCGGGCTGCTCGACGTGGTCACGCGCACGGCCACGCTGCTGCACGGGAACGGGGTGCGGCCGGGTGACCGCGTGCTGCTCGCGTGCGGCAACACGCCGACCTTCCCGTACCTGTGGTTCGCGTTGCGCTGGCTCGGCGCCACGGCCGTGCCGCTGCACAACCAGGCAACCGGGGCGCACGTCCGCCAGGTCGTGGCCGACGCGGGTATCGAGTTCGCGGCCGGCGACACCGCGAGCATCGAGCGGCTCGTGGCCGACGCCGGGTTCGACGCGGGGCACACGCTGGCGTTCGCCACCGCCGACGACCTGGAGCAGGCGGTCGCCGGGCTCGCCGCGCACCCGCTGCACCCGGCGGAGCCCGACGCCGAGAGCAGCCTGCTCTACACCTCGGGCACGACCGGCCCGCCGAAGGGCGCCGTGCTGTCCGACGGCGCGTTCCTGGCCGGCGGGCGCGAGCTCGCGGCGGCGATCGGGATCCGCGCCGATGACCGGATCATGGTGGCGCTGCCGCTGTTCCACACCAACCCGCAGGTGTACGCGGTGATGACCGCGATCGCCACGGGCTGTTCGCTGGCGCTGCTGGAGAAGTTCGAACCGGCGAGGTTCCTCGAGCAGGCGATCCGGTACGAGGCCACCGGGTTCACCTACGTCGGCACCATGCTGGCCATGCTCGTGCGCAAGCTGCCCGGTGACGTCCCGCCGCACAAGCTCCGCTTCTGTACCGGCGGCGGCGCGCCGCTCGGGCTGTGGACGACCATCGAGGACCGTGTGGGCGTGGAGGTCCACGAGCTCTACGGCATGACCGAGACGGGCGGCTGGGTCACCGCGAACCGGCTCGGGCAGCGCCGCCGCGGCACCTGCGGTACCGTCCGGCCCGACATGGAGCTGGCGATCCTCGACGCGAACGACGCGCCCGTGGCGCCCGGCGAACCGGGACAGATCTGCGTGCGCCCGCGGGAGCCGTTCGTGCTCTTCGACGGCTACCACGGCAAATCCGAGCTGACGCTGCAGAAGTTCCGCAACCTTTGGTTTCACACCGGCGACCTGGGCGCGGTCGACGACGCGGGTTACCTGGTCTTCCACGGCCGGGCCGACGACATGATCCGCCGCGCCGGCGAGAACGTGCGGCCCGCTGACGTGGAAGCCGCGATCGCCGGGCACCCGGCGGTGGACGAGGTGGCCGTGGTCGGCGTGCCCGACGAGGTCGTCGGCCAGGAGGTGCGGGCCGTGATCGTGCCGCGCGGCGAGTTCGACCCGCTCGGGCTGCCCGCGTTCCTCGAGGGCAAGCTCCCGAGGTTCGCCTGGCCGCGCTACGTCTCGGTGCGCCCGGCGCTGCCGAAGACCGCGACGCAGAAGGTCCGCTCGGCCTTGCTGCGCACCCACGAATCCGACGACGCCGACCTCCGGGGAGCCCGCTCGTGACCGAACCCGTGCTGTTCGAGGTGCGCGACGGCGTCGCCGTGCTCACCCTCAACGCGCCGCACAAGCGCAACGCCATCGACGGCGCCCTCGCGGGCGCGCTGATCGACGCGTGCGACCGCATCGACGCCGACCTCTCGATCGGCGCCGCCGTGGTCCAGGGCGCGGGCGGCTACTTCTGCTCGGGCGGCGACCGCGACGAGCTCGCGGCGATCTCGGCGGCGCCGGCGTCGGACGAGGGAATCCGTGCCACCCAACGGATCTACGACGCGTTCCTCCGCTTCGGCCGGGTGCAGGTGCCCACGGTCGCGGCGGTGCGCGGCGGGGCCGTGGGAGCCGGCATGAACCTCGCGTTGGCCGCCGACGTGCGCGTGGTGGCCGAGGACGCGCGGCTCGCCTCCGGTTTCACGCGCCTGGGCGTCCACCCGGGCGGCGGCCACTACACCCTGCTGACCCGGGTCGTGACCCCCGAGGCGGCGACCGTGCTGGGCGTGCTGGGGGAGACGGTGAACGGGCTGCGCGCCGTCGAACTCGGCCTGGCCTACGAGGCCCGGCCGGACGCGGAGGTCGAACTGCGCGCCCTCGCCCTCGCCGCCCGCGGCGGCAGCGACCCGGCGCTGACGCGCGCCGCGATCCGCAGTCTGCGAGCCGAGGTCGGCCCACCCGCCATCGGGTGGCCGGCCGCGGTGCCGCTGGAGCAGAGTGCGCAGCTGTGGTCGTTCGCCCGCAAGGGCTCCGACCGCTGGAAGGGCAGCGAACGCGCAAGCGACTGACTTGCCTGCTCGGCCCAGCCGGCAGGCGAGGAGGCTGAACCGGAACCCGGTGGCGGGAGCGGATTTCCCGAGGGGGAACGCCCGCTCCCGCCGTGCTGCGTCTACTGTGGACTTGCGGGCTCAGGCGGCGACGCTCGTCAGCGCCGCCAGCGCCAGCCCCACCGTCCACTCCGGACGCTGCGGCACCGCCGCGAACCGGCGGGACCGGGCGACCGCGTCGATGAGCTCCATCACCGCCAGGCTCGCCGTCTGCGCGGCCGCCTCCTCGACGCCCGGGTTGACGGCGAGCACGGCGCCGACCCAGTAGTCCAGATAGCGCTTGCGGTCGCGCCGCACGGCCTCACCGAGGTCTTCCGGCACGTGGTGCTCTTCGGTCATCCACACGGCGATCAGGTCGCTCTTCGCCAGCGCCGTGCGCACGTGCGTGGTCACGAGCAGCTCGAGCACGTCGTGCGCGGTGCCGCCGGAGGCCAGCGCGAGGGCGCCGCCCCAGCAGAGCTCGTCGGCGATCTCCTCGACGACCGCGGTGAGCACGGCGGCCTTGCTGGGGAAGTGACTGTAGATCGAGGGTCCCGCGATACCGACGCCCGCGGCGATGTCGTCGATGCCCACCGCGTGGTAACCGCGGTCACGGAAGAGCTTCGCCGCTTCGTCGAGGATGGCGCGACCACGCGTGTGCTCCGCCGCCGCGCGGGATTCCCGGTCCACCACGCGGATTTCCGGCAGCCGGGCGGGCGGCTCCGGCGCGAGGAGCGTGGCCAGCAGCACGGTTTCCAGCGTCGCCGCGTGGTCGGCCAGCCGCCGCGCCGGCAGCATCGGCACGCTGTTGAGTAGCCCGAGCGCGGCGCGGATGCGGAACTCCGCCTGGCTCGTCGTCAGCTCCGGGCGCGCGTCCACGAGCACCCGCAGCCACAGGCCGACGCCCTCGACGCGCACGGCCACCAGTTCTTCGCGCACCTCGCCGGACAGGTAGTGGGCTTCCTGGTGCCACAGGCGCACCACGTCCGGGCGCTCCAGCACGACTGCGACCACCGAGGTCGCGAGGCGCCGCAGCACGACGTCGGGCGCGCCCCCCTCGGCGATCGCGAGCACCTCGTGGTTGCGCCACGTGAGGACCATTTCGCGGATCGGCTCGGCGAGCAGCGCGCGCTTGTCCGGGAAGTGCTTGTACACCGCGCCGGCCGTGATACCGACCTGTTCGGCGATGTCCGCCACGGACACGCCGCCGTAGCCGCGCTCGCGGAACAACCGCGCGGCGGCGGCGAGCAGCTCGGCGCGGCGGTTCGGGCGCGCCGACTGCGTCGTCCGCCGCTTCGCCCCGCGAACTTCCGCCCGGCCCACCATCTTCCTCCCCGCGTCGTTCCCACCAGGTTAGCGGGCACGCGCGGGGGTGGCCCGCGAACGTGCTCAGGGCCGCTGGTTCTGGAACTGGAACTGCACGCGCACGGACCCGTCGAACGGCACCACGAGCGTCGTGTCGCTCGCCGACCACGTGCGCGGCACCAGGAACATGCGGTCCTGGCCGTGCACGAGCAGCCGCAAGTTGCGGTAGCGGTAGTGGAAGCTCTGGCCCTCCGACGCGGGCAGCACCGTCTCCGCGATCCCGGGACTGCGCAGGAAGAGCCGCTCCTTCGTGTCCACGATCACGCTGGGCAGCCGGTCGAGTTCCCGTGCCTGGGCCATCGCGACGCCGCGGCCGGACCACTGCGCGATCGTCGCCGTCGTCCAGAACAGGCTCACCGCGACGACCACGAGCACCAGCCCGAGCGACACCCGGCGCACGGTCGACGCGAGCGGGGCCCCGGTGTCCAGGCGCCGCAGGACGCGGAAGCCGTAGACCACCAGCACGCCGCCGAAGGCGATGAGCAGCGGGGTGACCAGCGCGTAGTAGAGCCAGGCGCGCAGAACCGCGTACAGCAGCAGCAAGCCGACACCCGCGGCCAGGAGCAGGAGGCCCGCCGCGGTGAGCGCGCGCACCACGGCGCGGATCCGCGTGGTGTCTTCGGCCGCCGCGATGCGCTTCTGCACCGCCGAGTGCAGCGCCAGCGCGCCCACGCTCGCGAACGTGAGCACGAGCAGCGGCGTCAGCAGCGGTTGCGGGCTGCGCATCACGTAGTCCTGCGTCGCCAGGCCGATCGTGTCGACGTCGACGCCGAAGTACTCGTACTGCGCACGCGTGGAGACGTAGCCGAAGTAGAACAGCAGCGCCGAGAGCAGGGTCGCGGGTGCGACGACGGTGCCGGCCGCCCGGATCCAGTGCTCGAGCCGGCCGGGGACGTCCCCGTCGTCGGGCACGGTGCTCAGCCCGAGGTCGTCGACGTGGTGGTGGTTTCGGCCGTCGTCGTCTCGGGGGTCGCCGGCGAAGATCCGGTGGTCCCGGTCGTCGTGCTTTCGCCGGCGAGCGGGTTCGTCAAGGTGATCGGCTGCTCGGTGAGCCCACTGCGGAAGAGGTCGCACGCGCTCTGATCCCCCGTGCACGCGACGGTGCCCCGCATGGCCAGCCAGCCGTCGTCGCCGGGTTTCTGCCAGGTGATCGCGACCGAGCACGCGTTGGCCTGCGACGTGAAGGTGTAGGACGCGCACGGCGGCGCCGAGTCGCACGAACCGCCCGCCGTCGTCACGACGTTGCCGGGGCCCGCGTCGACCTGGCCGACGACGACAGCGGCACCCTCGGGGACGTCGCTGCTCAGCAGGCTCACGCCGACGCAGTCGTCCTTGCCCCGTTCGTCGTTGCCGCCGCCGATCGGCAGCCCGGCGAGCTGGATCGAGCCCGACCGCTCCGACGAACGCGGTGCCTCGGTCCCCATGCCCTCCGTGGCCGGATTCGAGTCCGTGGTCTGCGCAGCCTGCGTGCCGGCGGTGTCCCCGGAATCCGGACCGCCCGGGCCCGAGGCGCCGCACGCGGTGGCCAGCGCGAGTAAAGCGGCACCCATGAAGGCGCCGGTCCAGTGACGTAGTGACATCGCACCCACCTCTCACCCACGTTAAGGCGGGCAGAGCGGGGCGAAACGCCACGCGAGGACACGGATCGGTCACGAGGTTTCAACCACCGCGGGGTCCGAAGTGGACCGGAGTCACTTCCCCGACAGGCGCTCCACGAGCGGCGCGAATTCCTCGAGGAACGCGCCGTTGACGCTGAAGTACGACACACCGAGTTCGTCGCGCCGCCGGTCGAGCTCGGCGGCCATGGCGTCGACGTCGCCGCGCAGCACCGTCAGCGAGTCCTGTTCGACGAGCGTCTTCACGTCCAGACCGCCCAGGAACCGGCTCAGCCACGGCGGTGCCTCGTCGCCGACCACGAAGAGGTTGAGGGCGAACTCGATGGCCTCGGCACGGTCACCCGCCGCGGTGCGGATCTCGTCGACGTACCCCGCCATCTCCTCGCGCGTGGTCAAGACCCCGCCGGCGAGCGTGACGACGTCCGCCTTGGCCGCCGCCAGCCGGCGCGCCCTGGGCCCGCCGGCGGCGATCATCACTGGGGTGTGCGCGGCGCCGTCGAGGCGCCTGACGTGGTCGATGGTCTCCGACACCTGGTCGAGCCGCTCCCGCCCCGAACCGTAGGGCAGGCCCAGCTCCTCGGCCTGCTGCTTCATCGTGGGCAGGCCGGTGCCGAGACCGAGCTCGAACCGGCCGCCGGTGAGCTGCGTGAGGCTGTGGGCCTCCCAGGCCGCGGCGCGCGGCGTGCGCAACGGGCTCGCCAGCACGAACGAACCCACGCGCAACGTCGTGGTCGCGGCCGCGGCGATGCCCAGCGCGATCGTCGCCGACGGCAGGTTCAGGTTGTCCGGCGACAGCAGCGTGGAGTACCCCAGCTGCTCCGCGCGACGGGCCGTCTCGACCCACTTCGCGCCGCCACCGTCGGCCGCCGCGACCACTCCGAACCGGAACGCCTTCTTCGACATGGAACCACTCCCCAGGTTGTCGGTGCCTCCGATACAACCACCGCGCGGCACAAGCCGGCCACCAGGTCCTCGCCGGCGCCGAGCGGGCCGCTCAGGGCCGGCGAGGACACGATGGGGTCAACCGCGCTGGTACTCCTCCCACGTCACCTTCGGGTTGACCGCCGGGCCGTCGTCGGGGCCGCGGCCGGCGAGGCCGTTGAGGCCGTTGAGGCCGAGGTAGTAGTCGCCGGCCTGGTGCTGCGCGCCCGAGGGCAGGTCCGGGCCGGAGATCGCGATCGCGTGGATGTGGTAGTCCCATTCGGCTTGCTCCGACGTGCGGATCCACGCGGCGAAGCCGACCTGGTGCAGCGCCTTCGCGACGCTCGTGTGCGTCTCGGCCGACATGCCCGCCACCGAGATCTCGAACGCGCCGCCGCCGTCGTGCGTGCCCGCCGACGCGTCGACGCCGCCTGGGTTGTACGAACCCTGCGTGAGGCTCAGCTGCCGGCCGAGCAGTCCCTCGGCGGCCACCGGCATCGCCTTCGTCCGCGTGTTGAGCGTGACGCCGTGGTAGGTCACGTGGCTGCCCGGCGTGAGCACGGCCGTCACCGTGTGGTGGCCGGTGCCGAGCTTCGCCGGCGACGTCCGCCCGGGCAGCCCCGACGTGTCGATCCCCGTGCAGCCCAGCGACTTCTGGTACTGCGAGTACGCGGCGATGGTGGTGGTGCCGAAGTACCCGTCCACCCACTGCGCGTCGAGCAAGCCCTTGTCCCGCAACGCCTGCTCGACCGGCAGCACGCTGTCGTGCGCACCCGGCTTCTGCGTGCTGTCCGCGCGCCGCGGGTCGATCTGCGCGGCCTTGAGCACGGCTTCCGTGTTCGCGGCCGGCAGCGCGGTCGCCGCACCGGCCGGCAGCGGTGCGGCGATGCCCAGCGCCGCGGCCACGAGCGCCGTCAGCGCGGCGGCTTTCCCGATCATCCGTCCTCCTCGTCCGGGGTCGTTCCGGGCGAAGGATCACGGATCGGGATACAAGGCACGTACAAGCGGGCCGGTCAGTCGGCGATGAGCCTTCGGGGGCGGCCGGTTTCGCCCTCCTGCTGGCGCCGCACGAGCCAGCTGCCCGGCGCCACGCCGCTGCCGCCGTGCTCGGGGTGGATGAGGTACACCGGCGCCGTGTTCTCGAAGGCCGCGATGCCGAGCACGAGAGGATCGCGCACCGCCGTGGTCCACCGGCACGTGCCCGGATCGGCGACGAGGGTGTGCGGGTTGCGGCCCGCGGCGCCGCGCACGAGTTCCGCACCACCGGGCGGCACCGGTGCCCAGTACGCGTAGTCGGAGATCCGCACGGTGCGCGCCACGAGCGCCCACGGGATGACGAGGAGGTCGCCCTGCGCCTGGAGTCCGTCGAGCACGGGCACGGCGGCCTGGCGTTCGAGGTGGTCCAGCACGGCGAGGCCGGAGCGGTCGAGCAGTTCTGCGAGGTCCATTGTGGTCACCATGGTGTTTTCGGAGGGCGGGGGTCAGGTCCGGCGCAACAGCCGGGAGTACCGGGCTCCGGTGAGCCCGTAGGACCAGCCGGCGGCCTCGACGGGGTCGTCGAACCACGCCGGCACGGACAGTCCGTAGCGGCGCCGCGTGCCGTCGCACTCGACGGAGCCGTTGACGGCGAGCAGCAGCCGGCGGGCCCGGGTGCCGGGCAGGTCGTAGAGCACCAGTTCGGCCCCGGGGTTGCCGGGATCGGCGGCGCGGCTCACGAGCCGCAGCCGCTCGACGAACGCCGGCCAGCCGAGGCGTTCGATCGCGCACCGGCGGACCTCCGGCGATCACTGCTGCTGTTCTCCGGCCAGGTCGGCCGGCGCCCGGCGCCCGGGAGCGTCGTGACGGGCGTGACCAACGGGGCGGCCGCGTTCGCCGCGCGACACCTCGCCGCCGAGCTCGCCCGGTCCGGGGCAACGCGCTGTCGCCGGGGATCATCGACTCCGGCGCCTGGGACGCCAAGGGCGAAGCCAAACCGGACCTTCTCGCGACCGCCGCGCAGCGGACCCTCGTCGGCCGCACCGGCACCGTCGCCGAGGTCACCGACGCGGTGCTGTGGTTGCTGCAGGCCGAATTCTTCACGGGCGAGACCGTCCACCGCGAGGGTGGCCGCCGCTGACCGCGCACGATCCTGCACATCGCGCCCAAACCCACCTCGCCCGCGATGTCAATCGCCACCGAGCCACAGCACCACAGGTGTGCCGTAACCTACCTCCCGACCGGCCGGCTACCGGCCCGCTGAGCCAGTGCCGTGCCGGTTCAGCGGGCCTTGGTGCCTCGAACCGCGTGACCGGAGGAGCCGATGCTGGGATGACGGCGAGGCGAGAAATGCCCACACAAGACGACGTGCTCGCGTACTTCAGCGCGCTGTCGAACTGGGGACGGTGGGGCGAGGACGACGAGCTCGGCACTCTGAACCACATCACCGACGACGTCCGGCTGGCGGCGGCGCGGGCCGTGCGCCACGGCAGGAGCGTGTCGTGCGCATGGGAGGTTGCCGTACCGGAAGACATGGAGCGGTCGACGACGACGTGCCCGTGCGCCGCCGACATGCCGGGTGCCGAGAACATGCCGGTACCCGCGTTTCACGCCGACCGGCGCTGGGGTTTTTCGAACGAGCGGCTCGGCCTCATGTTCCACGGCAACACCATCACCCACGTCGACTCGCCGTGCCACATCTTCTGGGACGGCAAGATGTACAACGGGCGGTCGCACTCGTTGGTCGACGCTGCAACGGGATCGGCGTGGGCGGCCATCACGGCGGCGGCGAACGGGATCACCACGCGTGGTGTCCTGCTGGACATCGCCGGGGTGCGCGAGGTGCCGTGGCTGGAACCGGGCCAGGGGGTGTTTCCCGGCGATCTCGAGGAAGCCGAGCGTCGCCAGGGTGTGCGGGTGCGGTCCGGCGATGCGGTGCTCCTGCGGACCGGTTACGGCCGCGTCCGGCACGAGGCCGGTGCGGCCGGCGGATTCACGCAGGCCGGCTGGCACGCGTCCTGCCTGCCGTGGCTGCAGGAACGGGAGGTCGCACTGATCGGCGCCGACACCCCCCAGGACGTTCAGCCGTCGGGGTACGAAGACGTGTTGATGCCGGTTCACGCCGTGAGCCTCGTCGCGATGGGGTTGTGGCTGCTCGACAACTGCGACCTGGAGGCGTGCGCGTCGACGGCTGCCGAACTCGGCCAGTGGGACTTCCACCTCGCGGTAGCGCCGGTCCGCTTCGCCGGTACGTCCGGCAGCCCGGTCAACCCGATCGCCACGTTCTGACCCGCGGAACTCGCGCGTGGCTGATGAGGGGCGCCGGCCACCGCCGGGTGTCCGGGGCGGCGGGACACGGCAGCGACCGCGTGCTCGTCACTCCGCCCAGTCGGAGTTCTCGATGACGTCGACGAAGTCGGTGTGCTTGAACCCCGGCACGAAGTGCTCCAGCACGTCGGCGTTCACGGTGCCGAACGTCGAGTCCGGGCGGTGGGCGAAACCGTCCTTGAACGCCTGCAGGATCTGCCGCTTGAAGTCCGGGCGCGGGTGGGCGGCGGTGACGGCGTCGAGGTCGGCCTTGGCCAGGCGGTCGAGGTTCAGGCCGAGCACGTCGGTCTCCACCCCGGCCGTGGTGGCGGCGATCTCCGGCGCCATCTTGTACGGCACCTCGGGCGTGGTGTGCAGCGCGATAGCGGTCCAGACCACATCGGCGTCGGCGGCGGACCGACCGTGCGCGAGCAGGAACTCCTTGGCGTGGTCGGCGCCGTCGAGTTCGAAGCGCTGCTGTTCACCGCGCCACGGCGGGACGAGGCCCGTATCGTGGAACAGCGCGGCGACGTACAGCAATTCCGGGTCGGGGTCGATGCCGAGGGCGCGCGCCTGCAGGCTGCCGAACAGGAAGACGCGGCGCGAGTGGTGGAACAGCAGTTCGGTGGACTCCTCGCGGATCAGCGAGGTCACCTCGGCGACGAGTTCGGTGTCCGGCACGGTGATCCCGGCGATCGTCTCGGTCATCACGACTCCCTCTTCGAGAAACTGGGTGGTCCTCGAAGTATGCCGCCGTGAGTCCCGGGTCCGCTCCGTCCGCACGGGCCACGAACCCCACCGATAGGGACATCAGCGCCGCGCGATCCGGCGCAGGACGTCGGTGAATGTCGTGCGCTGCTCGTCGGTGAGCCCGCCCAGCACCGTTTCCTCGGTCGTCGCCACCAGCGGCGCGACGCGGCGCAGCACCCGGACGCCGTCGTCGGTGATGCGCAGCAGCTTGCGCCGGCGATTGGCCGGGTCGATGCGCCGCGCGACGTACCCGCGTTCTTCGAGGCGGGCGAGCAGTGGGGTGAGCGTGGCCGGATCCGTGCCGGTGGTCTCGGCGAGCGCGGCCTGGTCGAGGCCGGGGGAGGCGCGCAACGCCCGCAACGCGGCGTACTGCGGCGGAGTCAGCTCGCGGACGGTTTCCTGCCACGCCGCCGTGTAGCTGCGCAATGCGTGCCGCAGCAGGTAGAGCGGCGCCTCGCCCAGTGGCCGCTCGGGGCTCTCGGCGTCCGCGCGCCGGTCCGATCCGGTGTCCATCGTGTGTCGGCCTCCCGCGTTCCCGGCCACCCGTGTCCGGAGCCACCGCCGGATCGCGGTGGCCGGGCTCAAGGCTGCCTCATGCGGTGGGGGAGTACGCGGGGACCACCGCCGGCTCGGCGGGGCGCGGCGCCGCCACGAGGGTCAGATCGGCCGCGGCGGTGGTGCCCGCCGCGACGGTCAGCGCCCGCGTTTCCGGCCGGAACCCCTCGGCGACGGCGGTCAGCGTCACCTCGCCCGGCGTCAGGCCGGTCAGGTGGAACCGGCCGTGCGAGTCGGTTTCGGCGCGGGCCGCGACGGCGCCGAGCGAGTCCGTCACCACGACGACCGCCGGGGTGCTCACGCGGCCATCGAGGCTGCCGACGGGCCGCGGCAGGGTGCGCGGTGTGCGGCCGCGCTCCCGCACGTGGATCAGCAGGGCGGCACCGAGCGACCACGCGACGAGCGTGAGGACCGGCACCAGCAGGTGCGCACCGTGGAAGTAGGCCAGGTCCGCGAGCGCGCGCACCGCCGCGCCCGGCGGCAGCACGGCCGACACCCACCGCGCCGGCTCGGGCAGCAGGTTCACCCCCAGCACCCCGCCGCTCGTCGAGTTGCCGACGGTGATCAGCAGCAGCGTGGACAGCGGGATGCCGAGCGCGCCGAACCACGTGCCCAGGGCCTTCGTCGCGAGCGCGGTCGACGCGGACAGCAGGCCCAGCGTCAAGGCCAGCGGCACGAACGGGGCGGGCAGCGCGCCGAACACGGGTCCGGCCAGCGTCGCCGCGACGACGCCCGACAGCACCGCGAAGCCCGCCAGCGCCGCCATGCGGTGGCGTAGCTGGATCCGCCGCGCGGCCGCGAGCAGGTTCTGCGCCAGCGCGAACGACGCCAGCGTCACGCCGAACGCCACGTAGAAGCCCGACATGCCCTTGCTGTCGAACGCCGACAGCGGCAGCACGTCCGTGATCACCAGATGCTGCCCCGTGTGCTGCGCGAACGCGGTCACCAGCTTCTCGGCGGCCGAGACCGTCGTCGCGCCGCTTGCGCCGGCCACGTCCAGCTGCAGGTGCCCGGCCTGGCTCGTCAGGATTGCGACGGCGTCGCCGTGGTGCAGCAGCGTGTCGCCGGCCGCCCGGTCGGCCACGGGCACGACGTCGACGGCCTGCCCGGCCGCTCCCGCCAGCTCGTCCCGCAGCTGCCCGCCGGCCACCGCGACGGGCACCTGGTAGGGCTGCGGGCTCCGCTGGAACCCGACGTAGAGCCCGATGAACACCAGCACCAGCAGCAGGGAAATCCCCAGCGGCTGCCACCACCAGCGGTGGCGGGCGATCGTGGCCATCTTCATGACTGTTACAACTATTCGTACACGAATGGTATTCCGCAACGAGGGCCCGTGACGACGTTCACAGACCTTTCCGTAGTGAAAACTACCAGGTATGGTCTGCTGTCATGAACACTACAAAAAGGTGTCCACAGTGGACCCGGTGAGCGTCACCGACTACCACACGGCGGGAGAACCCTTCCGCATCGTCACGGCCGGGGCCCCGGAGATCCCCGGCGCCACCGTGCTCGAGCGGCGCGAGGCGGCCCGTTCCACGCCGGCCATCGACGCGGTGCGCGAGCTGCTCGTGAACGAACCGCGCGGGCACGCGGCGATGTACGGCTGCTTCCTCGTGCCGCCGGAAACTCCGGGCTCGCTCTTCGGCGTGCTGTTCTGGCACCGCGAGGGTTACTCGACCGCCTGCGGTCACGGCACGATCGCGCTCGGCGCGTGGGCCGTGCGCACCGGTCGCGTCGAGGCCGTGCGCGACGGCGTCACGGAGGTGCCGATGGACGTGCCCTCGGGCCGCGTCGTCGCCGCGGTGACGAGCGAGGGCGGTGAGGTGCGGAAGGTGGCCTTCCGCAACGTCGATGCGTCCGTGCTCGGCCGCGACATCGAGGTGGCCACGAAACTCGGGCCCGTGAAGGTGGACCTCGCCTACGGCGGCGCGATCTACGCGTGCGTCCCGGCTTCCGCGGTCGGGCTGGCCGTGCTGCCCGAGCACCACACCGACCTCGTCGCCGCCGGCCGCGAGATCAAGGCCGCGCTGAGCGGCACCGAGTGGGCGCGCCACACCGACAGCCGGCTCAGCGGTGTCTACGGCGTCATCTTCCACGACGACCTCGGCGACACCGGGCACGGCCCCCACCAGCGCAACGTGACGGTCTTCGCCGACGGTCAAGTCGACCGTTCCCCTTGCGGCTCCGGCACTTCCGCGCGCCTCGCGCTGCTCGCCGCCGAGGGCCGGCTGCGCGAGGGCGACGTCCTCACCCACGACTCGATCATCGGCACGACCTTCGCCGGCCGCATCCTCGCGACGCGGGAGAACGGCAGCGTCGTGACGGAGATCGAAGGCACCGCACACCGCACGGGCGAGAGCGTGTTCACCCTCGACCCGGAAGACGAATTGGGAACGGGGTTCACACTGCGATGACGAAACTGGCCATCATCGGCGGCGGCAACATGGGCGAAGCGCTGCTCGCCGGCATGCTCGCCGGCCCGGAACCGACGTTCACGCCCTCCGATGTCGTCGTGGTCGAGCTCGCCGAGGAGCGCGCCGCGTACCTGCGTGAGCGGTACGGCGTCGCCACGGCCGCGGCGGGTCCGGCGATCCGCTCGGCGGGCACCGTGCTGCTGACGGTCAAGCCGTACCACGTCGACGACCTGTTCGCTGCTGTCGCGGACGACGTACACGACGACCAGCTGTTCGTCTCCGCCGTCGGCGGTGTGCGCATCGCGCGGCTCGAGGCACTGCTGCCGGGCAAGCCCGCGGTGGTGCGCTGCATGCCAAACACGCCCGTGTCGGTCGGCCGTGGTCTGGTCGCGATCAGCGCGGGCACCTACGCGGGCGACGCCGAACTCGACCGCGCGCAGGCGATGTTCGAGCCCGTCGGCAAGGTCGTGCGGGTCGAGGAGAGCCGGATGGACGCGATCACCGCGCTGTCGGGCAGTGGTCCCGCGTACTACTTCTTCCTCACCGAAGCGCTGATCGAAGCCGGGATCCTGCTGGGCCTGCCGCGGCCGCTGGCCGAAGAGCTGGTGAAGACGAACGCGGCCGGCGCCGCCGAGATGCTGCAGCAGCCCGGCGCCGATCCGGTGCGGATGCGCGCCGCCGTGACGAGTCCGGGCGGCGCGACCATCGCGGCGATCCGGCAGTTCGAAGAGCGCGGCGTACGCGCGGCGGTGATGACGGCCATCGAGGCCGCGCGGGACCGGGCGGGCGAAATGGGCCGTTAGGGCCGGCCGGGCCGCCGCGGGCGCAGGTCCCGCGGCACGAGGGCGGTGCGCAGGGCCACGAGCAGGTCCGTCCGCTGCGAGACGGCCGCTGGGTCCTTGCGCGCCAGCCCGGCCAGCAGGCAGTCGACGACGAGCGAAGCGCCCAGGCCGTCGTGGGACAGGCCGCTGAGGGATTGCACGGCGGTGAGCGTCACGTCGACCCGGCCGGCGAGCGCGGGCCGGGTCGAGTTGGTGATCAGCAGCACGCGCGCGCCGATTTCACGCGCGTGCTCGACGAGCGTCTTGATGTCGTGCAGCACGCGATCGGGCACGTTCAGCACCACGAGGTCGCCCGCCGTGAGCCGCACCAGGTCGTCCGCGAGCCGGAACCCGGTGGCCGACGTGCTCCACGCGCGCCGGCCGAGCCGGTGCAGCCGGGTCACGAGGTACTGCATCGGCAACTCGGACGGGCCGAGGCCGTACCCGAGCACCTCTTCGGCATCGTCGAGCAGGTCCACGGCGGCGGCGAACTCGGGCGTGGTGAGCAGCCGGCGGGTCTCGGTGAGCCGCTCGACCGACTCGGTGAGGACCTGGTCGAGCAGGGCGGCCGGGTCGCCACCGGCCTGCTCGATGCGCTCCCGCAGCCTCGTCGCGGGGTTGGTGTCGCCGACGACCTGCTTGCCGACCTCGCGCTTGAGCTCGGGCAGGCCGGAGTAGCCGAGCGCTTTCACCGCGCGCACCACGGTCGCGTCACTCGTGCCGCTGAGCGTGCCGAGGTCGCCGGCGGTGGAGAGCAGGATCGCCTGCTGGTGGCGCATCAGGTAGTCCGCCACCCGCTGCTCGGCGGGGGACAGCTCGGCGAACCGCTCGGCCACGCGGGCGCTGAGTGGATCGGCCTTCTCGTCACGGGCGGTCACGCCCCGAGCCTACCCAGCACCGGTCCCGCCCCCACCGCGCCCGACGACGGTGCACAGTGGACGGTGCCGGGAGCTGACTTTTCAGCGCCGCGCCGACCGGCTCAGGCGAGTGGCCGGTTCCCCAGCGCCGCCCGTACGGCGCGCTCGACGAGGATCGGCACGAACGCCTGGATCCGCGCCTCGCGGAACCGCGCGCGCTCGCGTTCCACGAGTTCGTGCACCGACGCCGCGCCCACGGCCGCGAAGTCGCTGCTGAGGCGAGCTTCCAGGTACACGTAGTGGGGAGTCGGGCTGTGCCGGCGCCGCGGCGTCGAGGGCGGGCGTGCTCATGGCGCCTCCAGCTGTCACCCGATGGAGGTTTCATTGCAGTACAACCAGGTGAACGTGGGATGAACGGTAACCGTCGTCACGGTGTCGGCGACGGCAGGCCCAGCAGCGTGTCGAGCTGCTCCGCGGTGAGCAGGCCGTCCTCGACGACGAGCTCGTGGATCGACCGGCCGGTGACCGACGCCCGCTTCGCCAGCGCGCTCGCCGCTTCGTAGCCGATCACGGGATTCAGCGCGGTCACGAGCCCGATCGACTCGAAGACCCGGCGGCGCAGCTGCTCGGTGTTGGCGGTGATCCCGGTGACGCAGCGGCGGGCCAGCGTGCGGGCGCCGGTGCGCAGGTGGCGCAGGGACTTCAGCAGCGAGTGGGCGATGATCGGCTCGAACGCGTTGAGCTGCAACTGCCCCGCCTCGGCCGCCAGCGTCACCGTGGTGTCGTTGCCGATCACCTCGAACGCGATCTGGTTGACGACCTCGGGGATCACCGGGTTGACCTTGCCCGGCATGATGCTCGACCCGGCCTGCACCTTCGGCAGCCGGATCTCGTTCAGCCCGGCCTGCGGGCCCGACGAGAGCAGCCGCAAGTCGTTGCAGGTCTTCGAAAGCTTCACCGCGACGCGCTTGAGCACGCCGGACAGCTGCACGAACACCCCGACGTCCGCCGTCGCCTCCACGAGGTCGCCCGCGGTCACGAGCGGCAGCCCGGTGAGCCGGGCGAGGTGCGCGCACGCGAGCCGCGCGTAGTCGGGGTGCGCGTTGAGGCCCGTGCCGATCGCGGTGCCGCCGAGGTTGATCTCGGTGAGCAGCGTGAGCGCTTCGGCGAGCCGCTGCTCGTCTTCGCCCAGCGTCACGGCGAACGCGGTGAATTCCTGGCCGAGTGTCATCGGCACGGCGTCCTGCAGCTGCGTGCGCCCGATCTTCACCACCCCGGCGAACTCTCGGCCCTTGGCGTGCAGCGCGGCGCGCAGCTCGGCCATCGCGCCGAGCAGTTCGGTGGCGGCCGCGTGCACCGCGAGCTTGACCGCGGTGGGGTAGACGTCGTTGGTCGACTGGCCGAGGTTCACGTCGTCGATCGGGTGCAGGTGCGCGTAGTCCCCGCGCGGCCGGCCGAGCAGCTCCAGCGCACGGTTGGCCACGACTTCGTTGACGTTCATGTTCGACGACGTGCCGGCACCGCCCTGGATCACGTCGACGGGGAACTCCTCGTGCAGCCGGCCGGCCTCGATCTCCTTGCACGCGGCGACGATCGCCTCCGTCTTGCCCGCGGGCAGCAGGCCGACGTCGCGGTTGGCCAGCGCGGCCGCGTGCTTCACGCGGGCGAGCGCGACCACGAGCTCGGGGTGGGTGGCCAGCGGCAGGCCGCTGATGGGGAAGTTGGCCGTGGCACGGCGGGTGTGCACGCCGTAGTACGCCCCGGCCGGGACGGCGAGCTCGCCGATCAGGTCGCGTTCGGTGCGGGTGGTGGTCATCGGGTACTCCCGGGGAAGAGCCCGCCGCGGTCGGCGGTGACGTGCCCGTCGACGACGGTCGCGACGGGCCGGTGGGTGAAAGTCAGGCCTTCGAACGGGGTGTTGTGCGACCGGCCGGCGGTGTCGGCCGGGTCGACCGTCCAGCGCGCCCGCGGGTCGACGAGGGTGAACGTCGCGGGTTCGCCGGCGGCGATCGGGCGGCCCGCGACGCCGGTGATACCGCCGATCCGCGCGGGCGCGTGCGCCATGCGCTCGGCCACCAGGGCCCAGTCCGCGCCGAGTGCTTCCACCACGACCGCGAGCGCCGTCTCCAGCCCGGTCATGCCGAACGGCGCCCCGCACCAGTCGGCCGCCTTCGCCGCGGCGGGGTGCGGCGCGTGGTCGGTGGCGACGGCGTCGATCGTGCCGTCGCGCAAGGCCTCCCGCAGCGCGGCCACGTCCTGGGCCGAGCGCAGCGGTGGGTTGACCTTGTAGCGGGTCTGGGCGGTCGCAGCGTCGGTGTCGGTGAGCAGCAGGTGGTGCGGGGTCACCTCGGCCGTCACCGGCCAGCCCTGCGCCTTGGCCCAGCGCACGAGAGCGACCGTGCGGGCCGTGGACACGTGGCACACGTGCAGCGCTGCCCCGGCGTCGGCCGCCAGCACCACGTCACGCGCGACGATCGTTTCCTCGCCCGTCGACGGCCACGGCGGCAGCCCGGTGCGCTCGGCCGCGGGTCCGGCGTTGATCTGGCCGGAGCCGGCGAGCCGGCCGCACTGCGCGTGCTGCGCGATGACGGTGCCGGTGCGGGCGGCGACGGCGAGGGCCTCGCGCACGAGCACGGGGTCGTCGACGCAGCGCCCGTCGTCGGAGAACATCCTGGCGCCCGCCCCGGCCATGGCCGCCAGCGGCGCGAGCCGTTGTCCCGCCAGGCCTTCGGTGATGGCGCCGACCGCGTGCACGCGGGCCGAGGCGGTGCGCTCGGCGAGGCCGAGCACGTGCTCGACCCGCTCGGGAGAGTCGGTGACGGGCGAGCAGTTGGCCATGGCGAACACGTCGGAGTAGCCACCGGCGGCCGCCGCGGCGGTCCCCGTGGCGATGGTCTCGGCTTCCTCGCCCCCGGGCTCGCGCAGGTGCGTGTGCAGGTCGACGAAGGCGGGCAGCAGCACGAGCCCGGCGGCGTCGACAACCTCCGGCGCAGGACTGGTGCCGGCGGGCCGGAACCCGGCGATCCGGCCGGCGCGCACGACGACGTCCACGGGGTCGCCGCCGAGTGGGGAGACCCCGGACAGGACCACGTTCCCGAGCGCGGTCATCGCGTGCCCTCGAGCCGGAAGACGGGGCCGTCCTTGCAGATGAGCGGCGACTCCTCGGGCCCGCTGCGCGTGCCGGTGGCGCAGCCGTGGCAGTACCCCAGTCCACACGCCATGTGCGCTTCCAGCGACACCTGCACTTCGGCGTCCCAGCGGTCGGCCAGCTCGCCGCACAGCCAGGCCAGCCGGTCGGACCCGCAGGTCAGGATCCGCCGCGGCGGCGCTTCGTCCAAAGTGGACGTCAGGAGCCGGCGCAGGTGCTCGACGCCACTGGTGCCTTCGGCGTCGGTCACGGTGAGCACCTGTTCGGCGCCGCAGTCGCGGTAGAACTCCGCGCCGATCACCGCTTCCGGGGTGCGCCCGCTGGCGACGGCGACCACCCCCGTCGCGGTCCCGGCGAGGTCCTGCGCCACGGTCGTGAGTGAACACGTGCCGATGCCCCGCCCGACGAGCAGCACGCGCTCGGTGTCCGCCGGCACGGCGAACCCGCGCCCGAGCGGACCGACCACGAGCATCGCCTCGCCCGCGGTGAACGTGGTGAGCTTGCGCGTGCCGTCACCGACCACGCCGTAGACGACCTCGATGGTGCCCGCCTCCGCGTCGCGTCGGTAGATCGCCATCGGCCGCGGCAGCACGGGCCCGCGTTCGCGGTGGCGCGCGGCGGTGAGCATCACGAACTGGCCCGCGGCCGCGGTGCGGGCGATGGTCGGGGCGTGCAGCCGCAGGTACTGGTAGCGGTCGGCTTCCGGGCGGTGCTCCAGCACTTCGGCGTGGTGCCACGTCGGGGCCGGCCCGTCGGCGCCGGTCGCGGGGAGCGGCGTCACGTGGTCGCGCACGGCGCGCACTGCGGTGGTCATGCGTCCTCCGAACCCGGGACGGGGAAAGCGCTGTCGAGCGCGAGCAGGCTGTGGGCGAGCACCTCGGTGCCGCGGGCGAGGTCGGCGACGTCGGTCCATTCGTCGGGGCTGTGGCTCACCCCGTCGCGGCTGGGCACGAAGATCATGCCGGTCGGCGTGACGTGGTTGACCATCTGCGCGTCGTGGCTCGCGCCGCTGGGCAGGACCCGGTGCGCGTACCCGAGTTCGGCACAGGTGGCCGCGACGACGTCGGTGACGCGCCGCGGTAGCAGCACGGGGGACGCGTCGGCCAGCGCGTGGGCGCTGAACCCGACGCCCCGGCGCGCGGCGATGGCGCCCGCGCGTTCGACGATCTCCGCTGCGGTGAGGCGCTGGCGGTCGCCGTCGACATCGCGGACGTCGACGTGCAGCTGTGCCCGCCCGGCGATCGTCGTGATGGAACCGGGCGCCGAGTCGAGGCGGCCGACGGTCGCCCGCGTGCCGTGGTGGCGGCTGTCGGTGGCGATCGACTCGACCAGCAGCACGATCTCCGCCGCCGCCGCGAGCGTGTCGGCGCGCTGGTGCATCGGGGTGCCGCCGGTGTGCGAGGCGCGGCCGGTGAGGTCGAGCCGGAAGCGGGTGCTGCCGGAAATGAGGTCGACGACGCCGAGCGGGAGGCCGGTCGACTCGAGCACACTGCCCTGCTCGATGTGCAGCTCCAGGAAGGCCGCCCAGTCCGCCGGCTGCCAGCGCGCGCTCGCCGCGCCCGCGGGATCGAGTCCGACCGAGCGCATCGCCTCCGCCAGGGTCACGCCGTCGGCGTCGGCTTTCGTGTCGAGATCGGCGGCGCCCGTGAGGCCGGCCGCGATGCGGCTGCCGGTGCAGGCCTGGCCGAACCGCGCGCCCTCCTCGGCGGCGAACACGACGAACCGCACGGGGTGGGCCGGGCGCACGTCGTGCTCGGTGTAGAGCCGTGCCGTCTCCATCGCGGCGACCACGCCGGCGATGCCGTCGAACGCGCCGGCGTTCGGGACGCTGTCCAGGTGCGAACCCGTGCCGAGCGCGGGCGCCCCCGGCGCCGTGCCGGGGAGTTCGGCGATCGTGTTGCCCGCGGCGTCCGTGTGCACGGTCAGGCCCAATGCTGTGCCGTGCTCGGCGAAGCGCGCGTGCGCGCGCCGCTCGAGCGGGGTGTGCGCGAGCCGCGTCACGCCCGGGCCGGAGTCCGGTTCGGACAGTGCGGCGAATTCGTCCAGCCACCGGGCGAGCCGGGTTTCGTCGGCGCGCAACCGGAAGTCCACCGTGGACGCGGTCATCGGAGCGCCTCCGGCGGTTCGGCCAGGAGGGCGACGGCAGGCGGGCCGGTCACCTCGGCGAGCGCGGGCGTGGTGAGGACCGCCGCCACGGCTGTGACTTCGGCGCGCGCGGTGGCGGCCAGGTTCAGCAGCGTGCGCAGCCGGTTGGGTTGCCACGCGGTGCCCAGGAGGGCGACGCGGGCGCCGGCCGCGACGGGCGGGTAGAAGCCCACCACGCCTTCGAGTTCGGACACGCGGGTCACCGCGGCGCCGAGGCGGCGGGCGACCACGTGGGCGAGCACGGCGTCGTCGGCGCCGTGCCACACCGCGACCTGGTCCACCGCATACGCGGCGAGCAGTTCGGCCACCGCGGTGCCGACGAGCTCGGTCGCGGCAGGGTCGAGGTGGGTGTTGAGCGTGGGTCCGTAGGTGTCGGGGCTGACGCCGAGCTTGCGCACGGCCGCGCCCGCGTCCTGCACGGGAGTCGTCATGACGGGTTCTCCGAAGTGGGGGAAGGAAATCAGGCGAACGCAGGGGTGCCGTCGGCCGCGAACACGCTCAGCGTGGCGACGGGTTCGGCGCCGGCCGCGCGCACGCGGCCGGCCAGGGTGGCGGCCGGGTCGGCGCGGGGTGTGACCACCGCGACGCGGTCGCCGTGGTGCACCTCGCCCCGCGCGCCGTCCGCGCCGGTGATCGTGACCGGCAGCCCGGTGTGCAACGCGAGCGCCGTGGTCAGGGCGACCGCGTCGGTGTCGCCGCCGGTCACCAGCCGGTCGACGGCGGCCGGCAGCTCGGCCGCGAGCAGGGCCGCGGCGCGCCGCAGCAGCGCGGGCCGCGTGGCGAACGCGGTGGCGCCCACGGCGAGCAGATCTGCGCGCAGCTCCGCGCGGCGGCGGGCGGCGCCCACGAACACCCCCGTGGTGTCGAGCGCCGTGGCCAGATCCTGATCGAGGCTCATCGCGCGCTCCTCGCCGCGCCACCGGTGGCGGTCGTGACCTCGCCGCCGGTGAACCCGAGCTCGGCCGACAGCTCGCGCGCGGCGGTGAGCACCGCGTCCGTCGCCGCGGCGCGCGCGTCGCGTTCGCGCATCCGGCCGCCGGCCGCGGCCAGCGTGACGCTCGCCGCCACCGCACCCGTCGAGGTGAACACCGGTGCCGCGACCGCCCACACGCCGCGGTCCAGTTCGTCGTCGCAGATGTCATAGCCCCGGGCACGCACGAGCGCGAGGTGCTCGACGAGTTCGTCCACTGTCGTCGGGGTGTCGGGGGTGAACGCGTCGAGCGGCTGGGTTTCCAGCACTCGCCGGGCCGCGGCCTCGGGCAGGTAGGCCAGCAGGCTGCGGCTCGACGCGGCGGCGTGCAGCGGCATCTCCTGGCCGATGCGCACGAACAGCCGCAGCGGGTGCCGTCCCTCCACGAGCGCCACGCACACCGCGCGGGCGCCGATCAGTTCGGTGAGGAACACCGTCTCGCCGCTGCCCTCGGCGGCGTCGACCACCGCCTGGTGCGGGCTGGCCAGCAGGGCCGTGCGCTGCTGGGCCGGTTCGCCCAGCTGGCGCGCGGCCGGGCCGAGGAAGTAGCGCTTGTTGGTGGGGGAGCGGGTCACGAAGTTCTCCTCCATCAACGTGGTGAGCACCCGGTGCGCGCTGCCCACCGGGATGTCGAGCTCTTCGTGCAGCTCCTGGAGCGTGGCGCCCTTGCCCTTCGCCGCGAGCGCGCGAAGCACGGACAAGGCGCGGATGACGACCTGCATGCGAACCCTTCCGCTCAGGCGAGCCGCTCGGCGCGCCGGTCGGGGATGAAGACCATCGCGACCATGTCGACCACGTAGATCACGGACAGGACGCCGATCGCGAAGCCGAAGCCGTAGCTGCCGGCGACGAGCGCGACGACGATCGGGGCGAACCCGCCGACGGCGCGGCCGAGGTTGAACAGCACGTTCTGCGCGGTGGCCCGGATCGCCGTGGGGTAGAGCTCCGCCATCAGCGCGCCGTAACCGCCGATCATGCCGTTGGCGAAGGCGCCCATGATCGCGCCGCCCGCCATCAGCGCCCACGGGGTGGAGAGCTGGCTGTAGCCGAGGACCGACACCGCCGCGCCGGCCTGGAAGAGCCAGAACGTCTTGCGCCGCCCGATCCGGTCGGCCAGCTCCCCGAACGCCAGGATGCCGACACCCATGCCGACCACCGTGACGGCCGTCCAGAGCCCGGACTTCGTGAGGCTGTAGCCGAACTGCGTCGCGAGGTAGGTGGGCAGCCAGGTCATGATGCCGAAGTAGCCGAAGTTCTGCACCGACGTGAGCACGAGGACGCCGATCGTCGCCCGAGTGGTGGGACCGTCGGCCACGAGCAGCTTGAGCGGTACCTTCGGTTTCCCGGCCTGGCTCTCGCGGTGGAGCGTGAACTGCTCGGGCTCGTGCAGCCGCGCGCGGAACACGATCGCGACGATCGCGGGGAACGCGCCGAGCAGGAACAGCCCGCGCCAGCCCCACGCGGTGAGCACCGGGGCGGAGACGAGCGCCGCGAGCAGCACGCCGGCCTGCCAGCCGAGGCCGACGAGTGAGGTCGCCCGGGCGCGTTTCGCCGCCGGCCACGCCTCGGCCGCGAGTGTCATGCCGATGCCGAACTCGCCGCCGATGCCGACGCCGGCGAGGAACCGGAAGATCGCGATCTCCCAGTAGCCGCTGGAGATCGCCGTGAGCCCGGTGAACACGGCGAAGAAGATCACCGAGTACGTGAGCACCCGCACGCGCCCGATCCGGTCGGACAGCACGCCGAACGCGATGCCGCCGACGACGGCGCCGATGAGCGTGATGGTCGCGAGCGAGCCGGCCTGGGTGGGCTTGAGCCCGAGGTCCGCGGAGATCGCCGAAAGGGCGAAGCCGAGGATCAGCAGGTCGAAGCCGTCCATCGCGTAGCCGAGGGACGAGGCGAACACGGCTTTGCGGGCGTAGCGCGTGGTGGTGGCTGCGGCGGGTGGCGCGGTGCTACCGGTGAGCGTTTCGTCGGACATGGGCGGGGCACTCCTCACGACGTCGGGGGGATCGGGGGTCAGGCGCGCAGGGTTCCGATGAGTTCGCAGAGCGCGCTCACCTCGAGGTCGGCGCAGGTCCGGGCGAGGTCGCGCACGATGTCGACCATCGCGTAGGGGCGGGTGAAGGTGGCGGTGCCGACCTGGACGGCGGTGGCACCCGCGATGAGGAACTCGGCGACGTCACGGGCGCTGCTGATGCCGCCGCAGCCGATCACCGGGATGTCGACGGCGGTCGCGGCCTGCCAGACCAGTCGCAGCGCCAGCGGTTTCACGGCGGGACCGGACAGGCCGCCGGTGCCGTTGCCGAGCACCGCGCGGCGCGTGCGCACGTCGACGGCCAGCGCGGGGAAGGTGTTGCTCACGGTCACGGCCGTGGCGCCGGCGCGCTCGGCGGCGCGGGCGATCTCGCCGATGTCGGTGACCCCCGGGGTGAGCTTCACGAACACCGGCAGCGGCGTGCGGGCGACGACGCCGGCCACCACGGCTTCGACGGCGGCGGGATCGGCGCCGATCATGAGCCCGTCGTGCTCGAGGTTGGGGCAGGAGACGTTGACCTCGAACGCGGCGCACTCCGCGCCGGCCAGCTCGTCGGCAACGTGGGAGTACTCGTCGACGGTGAGCCCGCCGACGCTCGCGATCACGGGGACGCCGAACTCGCGGTAGCGCGGCAGCACGTCGTGGACGAACCGGCTCGTGCCCGGGCTGGGGATGCCGACGCTGTTGAGCATGCCGAGCGCGCTTTCGGTCAGCCGGTGCGACGGGTTGCCGGACCGCCGCTGCGCGAACACCGTCTTCGTGACGACCGCGCCGAGCTCCCGCACCGGCAGCAGAGGGCCGAGCTCGGGCCCGAAGCACCCGGAGGCGGGCATCACGGGGTTCGCGAGCGTCAGCGGGCCCAGCGGGACCGACAGGTCCACGGCCGCCCGGGGCGCGGTGGCGAACAACCGGTCGCGATCGTCGCTCACCGGCCGCTCAAGCACCTCCGTCATGCGGAATCACACCCTCCATCGAACGGAAACTGAAGCTGTGAGGATGGGTGTCGGCCCGCGCGGTGTCAAGGCTGCCCGCAGCCGGCGCCTCGGCGCTGGTGAGGCCGGGTTTTCACCACACGGCGGTGCGGGGCCGGCTCGCTTCCGCGAGGCGGAAACGCCGTGGGCGGGGTTCACGGCTGTTCCGCAGGTCAGCGGGTGGCTTCGGGGGTGCGGGTGTGCGTGGGTGCGGCGGTGCGACAAATGTGCGAATGCGAACGCCGTGGGCGCGCGGGACCGCGCCGTCGCGAGTGGACGGACGGTCCTACTCGAGCCACTCCGTGACGAACCGGTCGTTCTCGTGGATGTGCACGGCCTCGTAGCGGCCCGGCCCCAGGACGACGAACTTGTGTGGTACCCCGGCCGGCACGGCGAGGACGTCCCCCGCGCGGCCTTTGCGCTGCGCGTCGCCGATCGTGAAGAGCGCGCGACCGCGCTGGATGACGAAGGTCTCGCGGTAGGGGTGGCGGTGCAGGCGTGGACCGGAGCCCGCGACGCCGGTGCTCTCGCGGATGACGGACACGCCCGCACCGACCTCGTGGCCCTCGACGTTCCGCGTCAGGGCGGCCTGGTCTTCGGCGGTGTCTTCTCCGGTGGTCGAATCGGTCATTCCGACCACGGTAGCCCCGCCCGTGCGGACCCGGGGCCGGAATTCGCGACGGCGGACTGTCGGTTTCGCGGGCCGCGGGTGGTCGCAGGGGTGACGGCGATCGGTGAAGGGAGCGGGACGTGGACCTGATGGAGCAGTACCGGGTGGCGCAGCACGGGTTCGGCGAGGTGGTGGCGCGGGTGCCCGGGGACCGGTGGGACGCGCCGTTGCCGTGTTCGGCGTGGACGACGAGGGACGTCGCGGGGCACGTC
Organism: Amycolatopsis sp. FDAARGOS 1241; assembly: GCF_016889705.1. Lineage (NCBI taxonomy): Bacteria > Bacillati > Actinomycetota > Actinomycetes > Pseudonocardiales > Pseudonocardiaceae > Amycolatopsis > Amycolatopsis sp. FDAARGOS 1241. Next base: position 5,720,320 of record NZ_CP069526.1, on the reverse strand, counting down.
CTGTGGGGCCGGCGAATGCTGTGGGCGTGGGCGACCGGCGCGGACTACGCGGAGACAGCGGGACAACCGGGCGCCCCGAACCCAGGGGTGCTGTGTCCCGGCGACGCCGCGGCCACGTGGCGCAGGGCGTACGCGGACACCGCGGGTGGGCTGGACAGTGACGTGCCTTCGCGCGTGGCCCTGATCGACGGCGGCGAGGTGGTGCTGGCGAGCGTGCTGCCGGCGTTCGTCGCCGACACACTCGTGCACACCTGGGACGTCGCCGGCGCCGCCGGCGTGCCCGTTTCCCTCGACCAGCGGCTGGTGACGATCGTGTTCGCGTGGGCGCGGTCGACTCCGCTGCGGCGGCCGGAGTTCTTCGGGCCGGAACTCACACCGCCCACGAACGCCGGCGAAACGACGCGGATGCTCGCATTCCTCGGCCGCGAGGCGAGCCCGGTCGGCTGACCGAGGCGGCCCTGCGAAGGCCGGAGAATGATCCACTCCCGATCATTCCGGCGCGCCCGGGTGCACCGCATTTCCGCAGGCGATCAGCTGTTCCGGAATTGTCGGCGTGCCCGAGTTGCCCGGTTCCGGTGTCACGCCTTCGCGGTGGCCTTTTTCCGGCCGCCCCGCGAGCGGGGCTTCGTGCCGGCGCTGCGGCTGTCTTCGAACGCGGTGATCACGTCGGTCGGAATGCGGCCGCGTTCGGAAATGCTCCAGCCGTTCTCCGCGGCCCACGCGCGGATCTCGCGCGAGCGTTCGCGGTCCGCGGGCGTCGGGGTGGTCGAAGCGGTGCCCCGGCGCGCCTTGCGGCCGCCGGTGCGGCGCGACGCGGCGATGTAACGGGCAAACTCCTCGCGCAGGCTTTCCGCGTTCTCGTCGGAGAGGTCGATTTCGTACTGGACGCCGTCGAGACCGAAGGGCACCGTCTGGTGCGCCACGCCGCCGTCGATGTCGTCCACCATCTGGACCAGGACCTTGTGCGCCATCGGCGGTGATTCCTCCTCGAAAGTGGCCGGCCGCCACGTTTTCGGTGGCTTTCGAAGCACTGTAACATCTATCCACAGTGGATAGGGGGACCCGGTCCGGGAATTCCCGGAGTTGCCCGCAGGCGTGCCCGGTCATTTCTCCGCATTTCCGCATCGGGCCGCCGGGAATTGCTCAGCGGTTTTCGCGCACCGGGCCCGTGGACGCGCGCACGACCAGCCGCGTCGGCAGTTCCGTGACGACCCGGCCGGCCGCTTCCGCGGCGGAATGGGCCAGCACCAGGTCGACCGCGCGCCGGCCCGATTCGGCCAGCGGCATGGCGACGGTCGTGAGCGGGGGAGCGGAGACCGCCGCGTAGACGAGGTCGTCGAACCCGGTCACGCTCACCTCCTCCGGTACCGCGACGCCGCGTTCGCGCAGCCGCGCCAGCGCGCCCAGCGCCATCACGTCGTTGTAGGCGAGCACGGCCGTGACCCCGGCGGCCAGCGCCTGGTCGGCGGCCGGCGCGCCGTCCTCATAACGCGGCGCGAACGGGCCGAGTTCGCGGATCTCGACGTCGTGCGCGGCGGCGGCCGACCGCAGTCCGCGCAGCCGTTCGCTGTTGGACCACGACGTGAGGGGGCCGTTGAGGTAGGCGCAGCGCCGGTGCCCGAGCGCGGCCAGGTGCGCCACGATCTCGCGCATCCCGCCCGCGCTGTCCATCACCGTCGCGCCGATCCCGGCGACGCGCCGGTTCAGCAGCGCCAGCGGCGTCAGGCCGGCGAGTTCGGTGATGGTGGCGTCGTCGATCCCCGGTGAGCACAGCAGCACGCCGTCGGCCTGCTTCGCCATCGTGCGCACGAGCTCCTGCTCCGTCGCCGGGTCCTCGTCGCTGTCGCCGACGAGCACGGCGTGGCCGGTGTGGCGCGCCTGCGCCTGCACGCTCTTGAGCACGCCGGTGAAGAACGGGTTCCCCAGGTCCGGGACCACGATCGCGATCGCGCCGGTCTTGCCGGTGATGAGGCTGCGCGCCGCCGGGCTCGGCCGGTACCCCAGCTCGCGCACGATCTCGAGCACGCGGGCGCGCGTCGCCGCGCTGACTCGGTCGGGGGAGCCGAGCGCCCGTGACACCGTGGCCACCGACACCTCTGCCCGCCGTGCGACATCCCGGATCGTGACCGGCACGGTCCTCCTTCGCCCACCACCGCGGCGCGGCTGCGGCCCGATTGTAGGGCCGCCCGCGGTCGCCGGGGTTGTGGGCCGAGCCCCGGCTCGGCTCCGGCGTCGCGGACCGCCGCTTGTTGTACTCGCCCGGCCCGGACTGGTCAACCAGTCATCGGACGAATGGGCGGACTTCCGGTGTTGCGGGGTAAGGAGTCTCGACAACCCCGGTCAGACATCCTATGTTTTGGAGCCGACCCCCGCAGCCGAAGTCTGGAGGTCGAGATGGATGTTTCGCGCAGGACAGTGCTCGGCGGGGCGCTCGCCGGGCTCGCGGCGACCGCGGCCGGAGGTGGCGCCGCTGCCTCGGCCGCCTCGGCGAGCGATCCGGGGGGTGACGACTTCGACTGGGCCGCGTTCCTCGCCACCGCGGACCTGCGGTGGCGGCGAATGCCCACCGCGTGGACGGAGGGGCCGTTCCTCGGCAACGGGTTCCTCGGCTCGGGCATTTACGCGGAGCCGGGGAAGAACGCGGTGCGCATCAACGTCCAGCACAGCGAGGTGCAGGACCACCGGCCGCAGTATGGCGCGCTGTTCGGGCTCGCCCGGCTGCCGATCGGGTACTTCACGCTCGAACCCGTCGGCGCGATCACCGGCGTCGACTGGCGGCTGGACCTGTGGCACGCGGAGCTCACGGGCACGATCACCACGGCGGCCGGCAGCCTCGCCGTGCGCGCGATCGTCCACACGGGACAGCCGCTGCTCGCCGTCGAGGTCCGCCCGAGTGAGGGCGAACGCGGGTTCCGCTGGACGTTCCACCCGGCCGAGGCCGTGAGCCCACGCGCCGACCCGGTGTGGAAGAAGGCGCCGCCCGCCGGGTACGCCGCGAATCCGCCGGCGATCATTCGGCGGGCCGGCGACAGCAGTCTCGCCGAACAGCCGCTGCTGGCCGGCGGCGAGCACGTCACGGCCTGGCGGGACGTGACCCGCGGCGGCACCCGGACCCTGTACGCCTCGGTGGCGTGGTCGCACCCCGAACGCACGTCGGCCGAGCGGGCGCTGCGGGCCGTGCGCACCGCCGGCGAGTTCGGCGTGCTCACGCGCGAGCACCGCCGCTGGTGGCACGACCACTACCGGCGCAGCTTCGTGTCCCTGCCGGACACCCGGCTGCAGAGCTTTTACTGGATCCAGCTCTACAAGCTCGCCTCGGCCGCGCGCCGGGACGCCCCGGTGATGGCCACGTCGGGGCCGTGGCTCGAGAACACACCCTGGCCGGCCACGTGGTGGAACCTCAACGTGCAGCTGGAGTGCTGGCTCATCCACGGCTCCAACCACCTCGAGCTCGACGCCGTGAGCCGAGCGCTCGGCCAGTACCGGGCGAACCTGTCGGGGCAGCTCGCCGAGCCGTACCGTGCCGACTCCGCCGGCATCCCGCGCACCACCGACCTGACGCTGGACAACGGGATCTCCGACGCCACCAGTGGGTTCCCCGTCGGCATCCCCGGCCAGGACCCGCCCGTGCCGGAGGTCGGCAACCTCACCTGGGCCCTGCACAACGTGTGGCTCTCCTACCGCCACACGCTCGACGGCGGGCTGTTGCGCGACACACTGTTCCCGTTGCTGCGCAAGGCGATCAGCTACTACCTCCACTTCCTCGGGCCGGGCGCCGACGGCAGGCTGCACCTGCCGCCCACGTTCTCTCCGGAGTACGGCGTGGACGCCCCCGACTGCACCTACGACCTCGCCCTGCTGCGCTGGGGCTGTCGAACCCTGCTCGACCTCGCCCGCGAACTGCGGGTCAGCGACCCGCTGGCACCGCGGTGGCGCGACGTGCTGGCGAACCTCGCCCCCTACGCCGTCGACGGCAACGTTTACATGATCGGCGCCGGCGTGCCCTTCGCGAAGTCGCATCGGCACTACTCGCACCTGTTGCAGGTCTACCCGCTCTACGAGATCACGTGGGAGCAGCCGGAGAACCGCGTGCTCATCGAGAAGTCGCTCGCGCACTGGGTGGGATTCGAGGGCGCGTTGCAGGGCTACTCGTTCACCGGCGCCGCGTCGATCTCGGCGGCGATGCTGCGCGGCGACCAGGCGGCGGGGTACCTCGGCGAACTGCAGCAGCGCTACCTCGAGCCGAACACGATGTACCAGGAGTCGGGGCCGGTGATCGAAACACCGCTGTCGGCGGTGGAGTCGATGCAGGACATGCTGGTGCAGAGCTGGGGCGGGGTGCTGCGGCTTTTTCCCGCGGTCGCCGCGTCGTGGGGCGACCTCGCGCTGCGCGACTTCCGCACCGAGGGCGCGTTCCTGCTCAGCGCTTCGCGCGAAGCCGGGAAGACGCGCTGGCTCAAGGTCCACAGCGAGGCCGGGGCGCCGTGCGTGCTGCGGCCGGGCATCGACGGCGAGCTCGCGGTCACCGACGCGCGAGGCCGCGCGAAGCGGTGGCGCCGCTTGCCGAACGGCGACGTGCAGGTGGACCTGGCACGCGGTGAGGACGCGTTGGTCCACCGCGCGGGAGACCGGCCGGACTTCGCGGTGCGGCCCGTGTCGCCGGGCGGTCCGGGTGTGCCGTGGGGCCTGCCGTGATCCAGCGGACGTCGTCGCCTACCTGCGCGGGGAGGCCCCCGGGCACCTCACGGCCGCCACCTTCGACCTCAACGGCGTCCTGTTCCTGCGCCGATCAAACCCCGCGGCGATCGGACCCTGCGCCGACCACGCTGGCCGATCAGACACTGCGCCGATCAGACACTGCGCCGATCAGACACTGCGCCGATCAGACACTGCGCCGATCAGACACTGCGCCGATCAGACACTGCGCCGATCAGACACTGCGCAGCACGGAGACCACGATCCCGAGCACCACGGCCCGGTCGCCGTCGAGCACGTCGTAGGCCGGGTTGCGGGGCTCGAGGTACACGTGCCCGTTGCGGCGGCGGTAGACCTTCACGGTGGCTTCTTCGTCGATCATGGCCGCGACGATCTGGCCCGAGTGCGCCTCGGGCTGCTGGCGGACCACGACGATGTCGCCGTCGCAGATCGCGGCGTCGATCATCGAGTCACCGCGCACGCGCAGGCCGAACACGTTCCCGCGGCCGGTGAGCCCGCGCGGCAGCGTCAGCGTGTCGTCGACGTGCTCCTCCGCCGCGATCGGCGTGCCGGCCGCGATGTGGCCGACGACGGGCACCGGCACCGAGTCAGCGCCGCCCTCCTGCGCGGCGGAACCCGTGAGGAACGCGCGGACGTCGATCGGCCGCGACATCGAGCTGCTGCGCCGCAGGTACCCCTTGTCCTCCAGGGCCGCCAGGTGCTTCGACACCGAGGACGACGACCGCAGGCCCACCGCCTCGCCGATCTCGCGGCTGCTCGGCGCGTAGCCCTCGCGGACCACCCAGTCCCGGATCGTAACCAGGATCTGCTGCTGCCGAAGCGGCAGGGACGAGGGGTCGAGGTGGTCGAAGGTGTCGTCGTAGGTGGTCACGCTCCGCATCGTAGAGGGCACCGCGGTGCGAGCCCGGGACCGGTCCGGTGCGTCGCGCGGCTTTCCCCGGCGGTGGTGACGAACCGGCCAGCCTGGTCCCCGGCGGAAAGTTCTCCAAAAATGTTCGCGGCGGGTGTCGATCGGGGGTGTGGCCGTTCGACGCGTCGGTGTTGGGCCGGTCAGCGAGTCCGGGTGGATCCGGATCCCGGCCCGGACGTGACAGGGAGTGGACATGCGGTTTCTCATGATGCACCGGGTGTCGGAGCAGAACTCGGCGGCGTGGAACCCGAGCCCGGAGTTCGTGAAGAAGATGGGGGAATTCATCCAGGAGGCGGTGGACAACGGCATCCTGATCACGGCCGAGGGCGTCCACCCGTCCGAGAAGGGCGCCCTGGTGCGCAAGTCGCCCGACGGCGCGATCAAGGCGACCGACGGCCCGTTCACCGAGGCCAAGGAGGTCATCGGCGGGTTCGCGCTGGTGAACTTCCCGAACCGCGAGGAGGCCGTCGCCTACGCCAAGACGTACGCGGCGCTGTTCGACGGCGAGATCGAGGTCGAGGTGCGGCAGGTCGTCGAGTTCGACGAGATCCCGTCGGCGTGACGCGGGGGCCGGTCCGCCCCCTAGGGGTGGGCGGACCGGCTCCCCGTCACCGGGTGAACGCCGGCACGAGCGCCGGGTCGTTGAACGAGGTGAGGCGGGCGATCCGGTCGCCGCGCACGGTCAGGACCTGCACGCCGTAGGGCACGGCCTCGCCGTCGGTGCGGTGGTGGACGACGACCGCCGGCTGGCCGTTGGCCCGCGTCGGCGTCAGGAGCCAGCGGTCGCGCGCCAGGACGCGGGCCGCGAGGAACCCGACGACGGCGGAGCGGCCGCTGAACCACGTCGGGATCGGTGGCATCTCCAGTTCGACGTCGGCGCGCAGCAGCCGGACCAGCTCGCCGGCGTCGGCGCGGGTGAAGGCGTCGACGTAGTGCTCGAGCAGTTCCCGGTCGGCGTCCGCGGCCGGCTCGGTCAGATCGTCCGCGACCGGTGCGGCGTCGGCGAGGTGGGCCCGCGCGCGGCGCAGCGCGCTGTCGACGGCCGCGGTCGTGGTGTCGAGCAGTTCGGCCACTTCGGCGGTGCGGAACGCGAGCACGTCGCGCAGCGTCAGCACGGCTCGCTGCCGCGCGGGCAGCAGTTGCAGCGCGGCGATGAAAGCCAGCCGCACGCCCGCGCGGGCGGCCGTGACCACCGCCGGGTCGGCCGCCGCGAAGTCGGGCGCCGGCTGCAGCCACGCGACCGCGGGTTCGCGCGGGGCGACCGCCACGCGGTAGTCGTCCGCCGGGGCGCCCAGTCCCGAGGGCAGTGGCCGTCGGGCGCGGGTATCCAACGCTGTGAGGCACGCCGCGGTGGCGATCTTGTAGAGCCAGCGCCGCACCGACGAGCGGCCCTCGAACCCGGCGAACCCGCGCCAGGCCCGCAAGTAGGTCTCCTGCACCAGGTCCTCGGCGTCCTGCAGCGAGCCGAGGATCCGGTAGCAGTGCGCGAGCAGCTCCGGCCGGAACGGCTCGGTCACGGCGCTGAACTCGGCGTCCGACGGCATCGTGGTCTCTCCCCGGGTGCGCGGGAGTCCACTGTAGGCGGTGCTCACGGCAGCGGCCGCACCCCGGCGCCGCCGACCACGTGCTCCGGCGCGGCGTCCGGATCGGCGGCGAGGTCGGTCACGGCCTTGGCGACCTGCTCCGGCGTGAGCACGGGCCGGCGGTCTCGCATGAACGCGTCCGGGTCGACGCCGTCGCGGGCCGCGTAGCCGGCGACGCCTGCCGAGCCGAGCCGGGTCGCCGGCGTCAGCTGGGGCAGCAGCGTCAGGAACCGCACCCCCAAACCGGCGCGTTCGGCCTCGCCTGCGGCGTAGCCGCGCAGGTAGCGGATCGCGGCCTTGGCGCTCGCGTACCCGCCGCTGAGCGGTGACCCGGCGAGCGCCGCCCCGCTGGAGAGCGACACGACCACGCTGCCCGGCGCGAGCGGTTCCCGCAGGGCGGCGCGCGTCCATGCGAAGACGTGCCGCGTGTCCACGTGCCAGTTGCGGCTGAACGTCTCCCAGGTCTGTTCCTGAACCGGAGCCATGTGCGGCGTGGCCCCGGCATTGAGCACGAGCAGCCCGGGCCGGTGTCCGTGGAGCACGTCTCCGGCGAGCTTCTCGTCGGTCGCGTCGGCGGCCAGCGGCGTGAAGCGCTCGCCGAGCTCCTCGCGCACGGCGAGCAAGTCGCTCTCGCCTCGCGCGATTCCCACGACCCGCACTCCGTCGGCCACCAGCGCGGCGGCGATCGCGCGGCCGAACCCGCGGCTCGCCCCGGTCACCACAGCAGTCTCGTACGTCATCGGACACTCCCTTGCGCGTTTGAAGAACCAGTCCGCATCAAGACCGGCGGGGGCACCGGAAACCGTCGGTTCAGGGAGGTGACTTGGATCACGTCTCTCCGCTTTCGTATAACGGCCTATACGGGATCCTTTGTGGACACTCCTTCGGTGGTCCAGTCGTAGCGGACCGTCGTCCGGAGGACGACGTCCGGCACTGACCGGCGGCGGGGGCTCACCGCGACCCACAGCAAGCCGACCGGGAACACGACGTAGAACAGCGCCCGCAGCGCGGCCCGCGGCCAGCCGAGCCGGCGGCCCCCGTCCGTCAGCACGCGCAACCCCAGCAGAGCGCCGCCGTAGGTCCGGCCGAGGGTCCGCCACGAGACGGTCAGGTACACGATCGCGAAGACCCCGCCGAGCACGCCTGTGAACACCGGCGGCGGCGCGGGCCACCGGAACGACCACGGCGCCGCGGCGTAGCTCACCGCCGCCACCGCGAAGTACCCGGCGGCCTCGGCGAGCCCGACGACCGCCGCGTCGACCACGGCTGCCACCGAGCGCGTGACGATGCCCGCCGGCCGGTCAGGCGAGCCGCTCACCACGGCGCCGCAGCACCCGCTCGACGACCCGCGTCACGGTGTCGTCGGCACTCACCCCGGCGGTGCGCACACCCCGGACCGCTTCCCCCGTGACGGTTGCGCTCGACTGCCGTACCAGCGCGGGCAGGTCCATGGCCGCCACGAGCCCGCTCACGTCCACCCGCGCGACGACAGCCGCCACGTCGACTCCGGCGACCAGCGCGTCGAGGTCGACGTGGTCGCGCACCAGCGCTGTCACGTCGACCATTTCGAGCACGGTCGCCGCGACCGCGGCGGCCACGTCCCGCAGGGCCCGCCGCGCCATGTCCTCAGGCACGGCCGCCGTCAATACGGCCCAGCCCAGCCGCCGCACGGGGCCGGACGCCCACCAGCCGGCCTTGAGCGCGACGGCCCCCAGCGCCACGACGCGGTCGGGCGCAGGCCGCAGGTCGTCCATGGCGTCCCCTCTCAGCCGGTCTGCGCCGGCCGGTCGCCGGGGTAGTCCAGGAACTGGATCACGGCGAGGACCACCAGCAGCACCACGGCGATCAGCAGCACCGCGAGCCCGCTCGGCTGGTTGAGGAACAGGAACACCAGCACGGCGATCGCGACGGCGCCGGCGCGCAGTGCCACGCGGTAGGTGTGCACCCACTTGCCGAGGCCGGTCGCGCGCAGGCCGCTGCGCGAGCGCAGCCACGCCAGCCCTTTGACGACACCCTGGCGGATGTGCACGGCGGTCGAGGACGGGCCGGCGAGGAACGCCCCGAGCGCCACCACGATCCCGACCGCGAACAGGGTCCGCAGGCCGTCGCGCAGGAAGCGGACGACGATGTCGAACGACGCTGCGACGGGCGCGGCCGACTGGCTCGGCACTTCGCCGATGATGATCGAGCGGCCGATCGCGAGCCCGATGGCGAGCACCAGCATGCTCAGCGAGAACCCGAGCGCGGCGCCTACGAGCGCGCGCCGTTTGTGGCGGGCGATGTACACGCCGGCGGCGAGCAGCACGATCGCGATCCACGGCAGCCACGTCGCCAGCCGGTCCAAGGTCGTGTACCACGAGCGCGCTTTCACCAGGCCGGCGGCGTCGGCGACCGGGATGGTGGGGTGGATTTGCGGGATCCGGTTCACGACCGTGAGCCCGTCGGCGGCGAGCTGCTGCTTGGCCGCGTCGATGAACGGCGCGAGGTCGACCACGACCTTGTCGCCCTGGATCGCGATCGCCGAGGACGACCCGTTGAGCACATCCACGGCCTGCGTGTGGGCCACCCGGATCATCCGATCCCACGCCTGCGCGATCTGGTCGCTCGCCACCAGGTCGCCGACGCGGCCGTGCACGAAGCTGCGCACGCCCGAGGCGAGCGGCCCGGTCAGTGCGTCCAGCCGGTCGGTGACCGCCGGCGGGACGCCCTGGGCCGCGAGCGCGTTGACGGCGTCGGTCGCGATGGCCTGCACGTTGATGTTCGTGAAGATCGCGTCGGTGACCCGGTTGGTCACGGCCGCCTGCACCGACGGGTCGCGGATCAGCGGGCTCATGGTGGCCGTGAAGCGGTCGGTGTCGGAGATCTGGTTGTTCACCCACACCGACGTGAGCGCGAGCGGGGCCAGGATGCAGCCGAGCACGATGAGGATCGACGACACCACGGGCCGCCAGCTGAACCACGGCCGGCGGGCGCGGGTCGTCCGCAGTTCGGCGACTTCGCGGCGGAGCTGTTCCAGCTCGGCCCGTTCGTCATCGGTCACCGGGGTGAGGTGCTCAGTGCTCTCGGCCATGACCGGCCCCCTCGTCGCGAGGTCAGCTCGACATCATCTCCCGCAGCGAAGCTTCCTGCTCCGCCGACAGGTTGGACTGCAGGAGCTCGGGCTTGTGCCCGCCTGCCTCGACCGCGGCCTTCACCTTGTCCACCACGGCGTCGCTGGACATCAGGAACAGTGCCGACGTGCCGGGGGTGGTCTTGTCGCGCACGGACTTGATGAAGTCGTCGTCGATGCCCACGTCGGTCAGCGAGCCGGCGAGCGCGCCCGTGGCCGCGCCGATCGCGGCGCCGATGAACGGCACCAGGAAGATCAGCCCGAACAGCATGCCCCAGAACATGCCGCTCATGGCTCCGCCGGCGGTGAGGTTGCGCAGCTGGCGCGTCTTCGGCTTCTTCGCGCCCTCCGGCCACGACACGGTCGCCGCGTCGTGGATCGAGATGAGTTCCTGTTTGGCCAGGCTCTGGAGGGTCGTGGCCGCGTTGTCCGCTCCCTCGGGGCTGTCGAACTTCCACACCGTCAGCGTCGTCATAGTTGTCTCCTGCCGGGTTCGGGTCTGCGCCGTGGTTCACCGTCGCCCCGCGGGTGGCCGCGCGCCTCGCCCCCACGGGGTGAGACTCACCGTGAGCGCTTCCGCGCGGCCGCGGCGCCGAGCCGCAGCTCGGTGCGCCGGACCGCGTCCCGGCGGGCGCTCAACCCGCCGGCGTCGAGTGCGCGCGCGAAGTCCGAGTCGGGGCTGTGGCGCGTGCGGAGGCTCGTGATGCGCTCCTCGAACGACGTCGGGTGGCCGCCGGGGCTCGTGTGCATGTCGCAGAACCACAGGGCGTCGCGCAGCACCGTCCGCTCGTCCGTGAACTCGGCGAGCTCGCCGGCGAGGCTGCGCTGCTCGGCGACGAAGATGGCCGCGGAGTGGTGCGCCACGAGGTGCACCAGCCGGTCCGGGGCCGCGGCCGCGATGAGGAACCGCGCGCCGTCGAGCGGGTGGTAGCCGGACGCGACGAGCCCGGACGCGTACCCGATGTCGTGCAGCAGCGCCGTGGCCACGAGCAGTTCCATCTCGTCCTGGGGCAGCAGCGCGTGGCCGACCCGCCGCGCGCACGCCGCGACGCCCTGCACGTGGGCCCAGCGCTGCGGCAGCTCGCGCGCGAGGTGGTGCTGCGCCACGCCGGACGCCCAGCGGATCAGCGAGCCGGGTGGCCGGGTCTGCGCCTCAGGGGCGGCGGCTGAGCGCGTCTTCGCCATGGGCGATCAGCGCCCAGATGACCAGCACGTCGAGGGTGAGCACGATGACCGCCCAGAACGGAGCCGCGGGCAGGAAGGCCAGGTGCGCCACCGCGCTGAGCGCGGCGAGCGCGACGGCGGGGTAGCGCGCCCACCACGCCTTGGCGAGCAGTCCGAGCCCGGTCAGCACGGCGATGATCCCCATGACGAAGTGGATCCAGCCCCAGCCGGTGAGGTCGAACAAGAGCGCGCCGTGCGGGGTGGTGACGAAGTACTGGTCGTCGAACAGCGCGGTGAGGCCCTCGACGACCGAGAAGGCCCCGACGAGGAACATCATCACGGCGCCAAACACGATCAGGCTGGCCCAGCCCGATTCGCGGGTGACGGGGCCCGGCGGCGACTGTACGGTCATCGTCCGCTCCCTTCTCGTGGCCGCACATCTTCGGTGCCCGGGTGCGTGGGCGCTTCGCCCGGTGTGGATGAGGCTGTTGCCGGACCTCAGCCCGCGGGCCGTCCGGCGAGTACGCGGAACAGCGCGCGGACGGCGTCGCGCATGCCCTTCGGCGCGAGCGCGGCGGGTGCGGAGCCGGGGGCGTCGACCGGTACGCGGACCCGCAGCGCGCCGGGCAGCGACCGGAACCGCAGGGGTGGCTCGAGCTTCAGCGCCTCCCCATCGACGCCGATGTCCACAAGGGACTGCCCCGAGCTCACCACGAACTCCCCGGTCTCCCACGACCGGTAGCCGGGGTAGCGCGCGATCTGCCCGGTGAGCTCGGCGGTGATGAGCGTCGGCAGATCGCGCGCGCGGTCGACGCTCACGGTGACGATGCCGAGCGCGCCGGTATCGAGCCGTTCGCGTGTGCCGAAGCCGGTGAGCCGGTCGAGGCGGTAGGGACCGTTGGACACGAGCACGATGTCCGCCGGTGGCCGGTCGCCGCCGTCGGGTGTGCGGTAGCTCAGGTCGAAGTGCTCGCTGTCGGGGCCCAGCAGCTGGGGCAGCTGGCCGGCGACGGTCGAGACCTTGGCGTCGCGGTAACCCGGCGACTGCACCACCGTCGCATACACGCCGAGCGACGCGTTGTTCACGAACACCCGGTCGCCGATCAGGGCCAGGTCGATGCGGCGTTCGAAGGCCTCGCCGTACGCGTCCAGCGCGGCGACGACGTTCTCGCGGTCGAGCCCGAGGTCGAGGGCGAAGTGGTTGCGGGTGCCGGCCGGCACGCACACGAACGGCAGGCCGTGGCGCCGCGCGACGTCGGCCACCAGTGCCTGCGAGCCGTCGCCGCCGGCCATCCCGATCACGTCCGCGTGCGCCGCCGCCTCTTCGGCCAGCGCCCGCAGATCGTCGCCCCGGTGCAGGACGACCGGCGTGATGCCCCGCGAGCGGGCCACGTTCTCGAGGTCGAACTGCGCGACCTTCCCGCCGCCGGAGCGCGGGTTCATCAGCAGCACGCCGCGGCGCGCGGGGCCGACGCGCCCGGCCTCGACCGGTGTCGCGAGGTCCTTGCCCAGCGCGACCCGTGCGGCCGCGGCCGCGAGCAAGCCGAGCACGAGCACCAGCGGCAGCACCACGAAAGTGCGCAGGTCCGGCAGAGCCGCGATCGCGCCGAGCGCGACCACCGCGACGATCGCCAGCACGATCCGGGCGGCCCGGCGGCGCACCAGCGCGGCCCAGGCGGCCACGGTCGCGATGACGAGCAGCACCACCGCGATCGCGAGTTCGACGGGATTGCGCACCAGAGCGGTGATCGCGACGACGAACGCGGCGGCGAGCGCGAGGAGAGCACCCAGCGCGCACAGGCGCCGGGTGATCGACGGACGGGTGGCTTCACCGGACGGCCTGCTCATGGGCCACCGCCTTTCGCCGGGCGTTCCCGCTGCCGACCCTGAGCGCGGCGGAGCGGGGTGTCGTCACCCCGTCCGGATGATGCCTCGTCTCACCCCGTGCGGGCGAGGAAAGCCACGCCGCCGGAGGGGGATGCTCCGTCGATGGCTGTCACCAGTGAGCGCACAGCGACCGAAATCCGCAGCGAGAGCCGGGAGGAGCGGGCGGCGAAGGGCAAGGCGGCCCGCGCGGCGACTCCGCGCTCGAGCCACGCCGGGTTCACCCGCGACCCGAAGGCACCCGCCCCGTTGGACCTGCTGGCCCGTCAGGACGCCACGCGTGTGGCCCAGCTGCTGCCGATCCGCTACGGGCGCATGTCGGTCTCGCCGTTCACGTTCTTCCGCGGCGCCGCCCTGCCGATGGCGAGCGACCTGTCCGGCACGCCGGTCTCGGGGCTGCGGGTGCAGGTGTGCGGCGACGCGCACCTGATGAACTTCGGCGTGTTCGCCTCGCCCGAGCGCAAGCTCGTGTTCGACATCAACGACTTCGACGAGACGCTGCCCGGCCCGTGGGAGTGGGACGTCAAGCGGCTCGCCGCGAGCCTGGAGGTCGCGAGCCGGCAGAACGGGTTCACCGAGCACGAGTGCCGGCGGGTCGTCACCGATTCGGTGGCCCAGTACCGGACCGCGATGCGGGAGTTCGGTGGGCAGACCGCGCTCGAGGTGTGGTACGCGCACGCCGACATCGACCTCGTGAACCAGATGTACGCCGGCCGCTTGCGCGGGCACCGGCGCAAGGAGATGCAGAAGAACGTGGCTTCGGCCCACAACAAGGACAACCTCGGCGCGCTGCGGCGCTTCACGGTCGTCCGCGACGGCGAAGTGCGGATCGCCCCCGATCCGCCGATCGTGCTGCCGATGGAGGAGCTGTCGAGCCGGCCGGAGGACGTCGCCCGGGCCCGGGAGGGACTGGGCGCGCTGCTGGCGGCCTACCGCGCCACCCTGGAACCGGAGCGCCGCTCGCTGCTGGATCGCTACCGGCTCGTGGACGTGGCCCACAAGGTCGTCGGCGTGGGCAGCGTCGGCACGCGGTGCTGGATGATCCTGCTGCTGGGCAACGACGACCACGACCCGCTGTTCCTGCAGGCCAAGGAAGCAGGCCCGTCGGTACTGGAGGAGTTCGCCGGTCCCAGCGAGTACGACAACTCCGGGCGCCGCGTCGTCGTGGGGCAGCGGCTGATGCAGACCGTGAGCGACATCTTCCTCGGCTGGATCCGGGCCGCCGGGATCGTCGACGGCAAGCAGCGCGACTTCTACCTGCGGCAGCTGCGCGACTGGAAGGGCTCGGCGCGCGTCGACACGCTGGACCCGCGCGACATGACGACCTACGGCCTGCTCTGCGCGTGGACACTCGCGCGCGCCCACGCCCGCACCGGCGACAGCGTTGCGATCGGCTCTTACCTCGGCTCGAGCGAGTCGTTCGACCGCGCGATCGCCGAGTTCGCCCGCGACTACGCGGACCAGAACGAGAAGGACCACGCCGCCCTGCTCAAGGCCATCAAGACGGGTGCCGTCCAGGCCGACTCCAGCCGGTGAACAGCGGGCGCGGCGCACGGGGTTCCGTCGCCCTGCTCGTCGTGCGGCCCGTGCTGACGGTGGCCACGCTCGTCGCCGTCTACTACCTGCTCCCGGTCGACCGGCCGATCGACGGGTGGACGATCACCGGGCTCGTCGTGGGCGTGGGCCTGGTCGTCGGACTGGTCGTCGGGGAGATCCGCGCCATCCTGCGCGCGAAGTACCCGGCGCTGCAGGGTGTCCAGGCGCTCGCGCTGATCGTGCCGCTGTTCCTGCTGGTGTTCGCCAACGCCTACTACGTGCTGCAGCACAACGTGCCCCACAGCTTCGACACGCCGCTGACCCGCACCGACTCGCTGTATTTCGTGGTCACCGTGTTCGCCACCGTCGGCTTCGGCGACATCGTTCCGGTCACGCAGGTGGCCCGGATCCTGGTCACCGTGCAGATGCTCGGCGACCTGCTCGTGATCGGCGTCGCGCTGCGCGTCATCGTGGTGGCCGTCCAGCGCCGCCGCCAACGGCCGGGGGCGGCGTCAATGCAGCTTCTGCCGCGGGATCCGCAGAGCCGTGACGACTCCGGCGAGCGCCAGGCAGGAGAGCAGGACCATGGCGATGGCGAAGGGGCCGTTGCCCGGGACGGCCGCTCCGGCGAGGACGGAGCCGACCAGCGCGGTGCCCAGTGACGACCCGAGGTTCGACACGCTGCGCGACACCCCGGAGATGTCGCCCTGCGCCTCTTCCGGCGAGCTCGACTGCACGAGATTCACCGACGCCGTGAGCATCACGCCGATGCCGATGCCCATGAGCAGCAGGCCGGGGACGAACGTCCAGATCCCCGAGTCGGCGCGGACCAGTGCCAGCAGCAGGAGCAAACCCACCGTCGTCGCGCTGAACCCGAACCGGATGAGCCGTCGCTGCGAGTGCCGCCGCGACATCCGTTCTGCGAGCGCGGAGGAACCGAGGACGCCGACGGTGGCCGGCACGAGCACCAGGCCGGTCTCGATCGCGGTGAAACCGCGGATCTGCTGCAGGAACACCGACGTCACGAAGAAGGAACCCTGCAGCACCAGCCACTGCAGGAGCTGCGTCACGAGCCCGAGGTTCGACGCGCGGCTGCGGAAGATCCGGAGCGAGAACAACGGGGTGCGACCCGCGCGCTCCACGCGGCGGAGGTGCCGGAAGAACAGCACGAGGATGACGAGCCCGATCGCGACGTGGATCCACACCGGCGAGACGCCGCCCGCCGGGATCAGCACTGTGCCACCGACCGTGAAGTCCTCCCGCGACTTGAGCCAGCCGTAGGTCGAGGTCTGCAGGATGCCGAAGACCACGAAGAACAACCCGGCCGCCGACAGGATCGCGCCCCCCACGTCGAAGTGCGCCGGGCGTCCGGTCCGCGGCGGGTCCGTGATGCGCACCGCGAGCACGATGATCAGCAGGATCACCGCCACTTGCAGGAAGAACGAAGCGCGCCAGCCGAGGTAGCTCGTGACCAGGCCACCGATGAGCGGCCCGGCCGCGGCGCCGAGGCCGGCGGCGCCGCTGACGATGCCGAAGTTCTTGGCCCGGAGGTCGACGTCTTCGAACACCACGGTGACGAGAATGTAGATCGGTGGGATCAACAGCGCCGAGCCGATGCCCTCCAGCAGCGAGTAACCCACGATCAGCACTCCGACCCCCTGCGCGAACGCCGACAGCAGCGCGCCCGAGCCGTAGATCACGAGCCCCGCGATGAAGCAGACCTTGCGCCCGAGGAAGTCCGTGAGCTTGCTGCCGGGGATCATCAGCGCGGCCATCGTGAGCGTGAACAGCGTGATCGTGGTCTGGATCCCGGTGACCGTCGTCCCGATGTCCTCGGCGATGGTGCTGATCGCGACGTTCATGTTCGTGGCCGCGTAACTCGCGATGAACTGGCCGAGCGCCAGGGGCAGCACGACGGCGGCAGCGTTGACGCTCTTCGATCCGGTCGCCATCGCGAAACCCTGCGGAGCGGCCGCGGCGATGGCATCACCTCCTGCGGATGACCCGCCACGCCCCGCCTCACCCGAGGCTGGGCAAGAGCGCCGGTCCCATCGTGGCCGGGCAAGGGAGGCGGGGACATGACCGAGACCGCGATCGCCGACCACGGGCTGGTCGGCGACCTGCAGACCGCTGCGCTGATCACGACGGACGGCTCCGTCGACTGGTTCTGCTGCCCGCGCTTCGATTCGCCGAGCGTGTTCGCCGCGCTGCTGGACGACGAGCACGGCGGCCGGTTCCAGCTGCGTCCCGCGGGCACGCCGTACGAGGCGAAGCAGATGTACCACCCCGATACGGCGGCGCTGATCACGCGGTTTTTCACGCCCGGTGGCGTCGGGGAAGTCGTGGACTTCATGCCTGCGCTGGGCGAGCAGGCGACGGACAACCACCGGCTCGTGCGGCTGCTTCGGTGCGTCCGCGGAACGATGACCTTCGAGCTCGTGCTGGCGCCGCGCTTCGGCTACGGGCGGGTGCCGCACCGTGTGGACGTGACGGGCGAAGGCGTGGTGTTCGGGACGGACGCGCTGTCGCTCACGCTGCACACCGTGCGCGAACCGGGCGACGAGCGGCTCGCGCACGTCCAGGTGCACGACGGCGACGTGCGCGGCACGGTGAAGCTGACCGCCGGCCAGGTGCGCGGGCTGGTGCTCGAGTCCGGCGCCGAGGGGCCGCCGCGCGAGATCCGTGTGGGTGAGGTCGAGCAGCTTTTCCAGGACACCGTGGCGCACTGGCGTTCCTGGCTCGCGCGCTCGACCTACCGCGGCCGGTGGCGCGAGATCGTGGAGCGCTCCGCGATCACGCTCAAGCTGATGACCTACGCGCCGACGGGCGGGCTCGTCGCCGCGCCGACGATGGCGCTGCCGGAGCAGGTCGGCGGGGAGCGCAACTGGGACTACCGCTACACCTGGGTGCGCGACGCGTCGTTCTCCGTCTACGCACTGCTGGGCCTGGGTTTCGTCGAGGAAGCCGAGAAGTTCGGCACGTGGCTGGGCGCGCGGATCCGCGAGCACACCGTCGGCAACGGCGGCCCGCTCAACATCATGTACCGCATCGACGGGTCGGCGGACCTCAAGGAGGACGTGCTTGAGCACTGGTCGGGCTACCGCGGCTCGCGCCCGGTCCGCGTCGGCAACGGCGCCGCCGAGCAGTTGCAACTCGACATCTACGGTGAGGCTCTCGACAGCGTGTTCGTCGCGCACCGGGCCGGGCTCACCGTGCCCCAGCGCGGCTGGACGGCGCTGACCGGCGTGCTCGACTGGGTCGCCGACCACTGGGACCAGCCCGAGGAGGGCATCTGGGAAACCCGCGGCGGCCGCCAGCCGTTCACTTACGGGCGGCTCATGTGCTGGGTCGCGCTCGACCGCGGCATCCGGCTGGCCGAAGAACACGGCCGCCCGGCGGACCTCGACCGCTGGCGCGCCGCCCGCGACGGCATCTACACCCAGGTGCTCGAGCGCGGCTGGAACTCCACGCGGCAAGCGTTCGTGCAGCACTACAACACCGACGTGCTCGACTCGTCCCTGCTGCGGATGCCCATGGTCGGCTTCATCGGGCCCCGCGACCCGCAGTGGCTCGCCACGCTCGACGCGATGAACAGCGAGCTCGTCACCGACAGTCTCGTGTACCGCTACGACCCCAGCGCCTCTCCCGACGGCCTGCGCGGCTCGGAAGGCACGTTCTCCTTGTGCACCTTCACCTACGTCGACGCGCTGGCCCGCGCGGGCCGCGTCGACCAGGCGCGGCAGGCCTTCGAGAAGATGCTCACCTACGCCAACCACGTCGGGCTGTACTCCGAGGAGATCGCGCTCACCGGCGAGCAGATCGGGAACTTCCCGCAGGCGTTCACGCACCTAGCGCTGATCGACGCGGCGCTCGCGCTGGATCGGGCCCTCGGCGGCCAGTGAACCGGCTTGTGGTCCACTGAGGACGGATCAGGGGGTGTCGGACAACCTTCGCCGGGACGGAGCCGTGAGTTCGTCCACCAGGAACGGAGGTTCGGCGACCGCTCTGGTGCGGCTGTCGCTCGCCGCCGTCGCCGCGTTGATCACGGCGCTTCGCCGTGCTTCGCTGAAGCTGTCGGTTTGCCGCCCGGTGGGTGGGCGTTGCCGTGCACTGTCCTCCGGCCGCGCTGGGAGGACCGCCAGGATCAACGGCCGGTGCCGTGTCCATTCGGGGGCAGCCGTGACGAACTGGGCGCGGCTGTGGCTCACGGGTCCGCGCGAGGGCCGATGCCCTGCAGCACCGTCGCCACGACGGCGTCGACCGGTGGTTCCACGGGGGAGCCGGTGAGCGGTACCAAGGCGGACAGCACCGTTTCGTGGCAGACGCCGACAAGGAGGGCCGCCGTGGCGTCCAGGTGGGCGTCCGGGGCGAGGCGGCCCAGGTCGCGCTCGGCGTGGAGGTAGCTGAGCAGCCGGTCGCGCCAGTCGGTGCCGGGGGTGGCGAGCTCGGCGAACCGGGTGAGGACCGCGGGTTGCGTGACCAGGCCGGCGAAGGTCGGCAGGATCGCACGATGCAGCGCGAGCCCGTACTCGAGGTGCGCGCGCAGGCCGGCCTCGACCGTGCCGGCACCGGGCACCGGCAGGTCGCCCAGGTCGCTTTCGACGGCGCGGACGTGGGCGCGCAGCGCGTGCGCCAGCAGCTCCTCCTTGTCCGCGAAGTGGTTGTACAGCACGCCGTCCGCGACGCCCGCCCGGTGCGCGATCGCGCGCACGGTCAGCTTCGCCGCGCCCTCTTCGGCCATGAGGGCGCCCGCCGTCGCGATGAGGTGCTCGCGCAGGCTCCGGTCTCCGTCGCGCAGGGCCGCCGCCGTCCGGGGTGACATCGCGGACATCGTATTCACCGCGTGGCGGTCACCAGCCACGCCGCGCCCCGCAACCGCACGCCGCCCGGCCCCGCGAACGCCGGCAACGCCGCGGCCAGCGCAGCCCGTGCCCGCGCCGCTGCCTCGGGCGAGGCCAGCTGCAGGTGGTGGCGCACCGGTCCCCACGCCTCGATGAACTCCGCCGCGTCGGTGACGTCCCGCCCCCACACCTGCTCGGCCTCCACGTACGTGCACACGACGTCCCGGAACCCCGCCTCCGCCAGCAGCGCCCGGACGTGGGCGGGATCCGCCAGGGACGTCGGCCCGCTCCGCTCCGGCCGAGGCAGATGTGCCGCCATTGCCCCGAACACCACGCCGAGATCGGTTCCCGCCAGCTCGGTCAGGCTCACGAACGCGAGCCGCCCGCCCGGCCGCAACGCGCCGCGCACCCGCGCGAACGCCGCAACCGGATCCGCGAAGAACATCACCCCGAACCGGCTCAGCGCCACGTCGAACGACCCCTTGCCGAACTCGTGCGCCTGCACGTCGCCGCGTTCGAACCTGACGTTCGGTAAGTCGGCGGCCCGCGCCCGCGCCGTCGCCAGCATCGGCTCCGACAGATCGACCCCGAGCACGTGCCTGGCCCGGTTCGCCGCGAGCCGCGTCAGCTGCCCGGTCCCGCACCCGAGGTCGACGACCCGGTCGTCCGGGCCCACCTGCGCCAGCAGGATTTCGTTGAACCCGCTGTTCACCGCGTCGTACCGATCGGCGTGCGCCGCCCAGTGTGCACCCTCGTAGCCGTTCCACGCGTCGGCCTGTGCGGTGTTGACGATGCCGGTCATGACGACCTCCTCGATTATGAACAAATGTTCATGAACATGCGTTCATCATGGCCGGGCATCGCCTCGCCTGTCAACCGCGGCCCGTCAGCGATTCGTAAGCCGCCGAGCCGGTTCCGGCGAGCTGATCTTGGTTACCGTCGCCCGGAGTCCGCCGGCGGAAGGAAAGAGAACCAGTGGAATCCACGATCGAGCGGCGAGCGACCGCCGCCGGTGGCGTCGTCGTGCGGTACGGGCTCGTGGTGGTCGTCGCATGGATCGGCGCGCTGAAGTTCACCACGTCCGAAGCCATCCGCGTCCAGCACTACGTCTCCCCCAGCCCGTTGCTGGCCTGGACGGCTCACGTGCTCGCCCCGCAACCGCTCGCCGCGGTGTTCGGCGTCGTCGAGGTGGGTGCCGCCGTGCTCATCGCCGCCGGCCCGTGGTTCCCGCGGACCTCGGCTGCGGGAAGTGTCGTCGCGATCCTGCTGTTCCTCAGCACGATCAGCTTCTTCTTCACCACGCCCGGCATCGGCGATCCCGCCGCGGGCGGCTTCCCCGCGCTGTCGCCGGTCGGGCAGTTCCTGCTCAAGGACCTCGTGCTGCTCGGCGCGTCGATCTGGACCCTCGGTGACTCCCTCGGCCGCCGGCGTCAGGCCGATGTCGAGTAGTGCCGGCCCTTCCACCCCGCCCCGCGGCCGGCGAAGTGCCGCCGCGCCGAGTCCAGCGTCATCAGCGTGTACAGCAAAGCCGTCACCGGCAGCAGGACGCCCAGCACCGGCCACTGCCGGTAATACCGGGCGATTGGCACGAACGTCGCCGCCATCAGTGCCCAGGCGCCCAAGGCCGGCCACGACGGCCCGGTGAAGGTCAGCACCGGGGGAGCGAGGAACACCACTGCCAGCCCGATGACCGTGCCCAGCAGCACGATCGGCGAATGCCGCAACTGCGTGTAGGCCGTGCGGGTCACCATGTGCCACAGGTCGGCCGGCCGGGGATACGGCCGTACACTGTGGACGTTCGTCGCGAAGCCGAGCCAGGTGCGCCCGCCCGCGGCTGACACCACGCGGGCCAGGGCGACGTCGTCGATGACGGCGCCGCGGATGGCGGCGAGGCCGCCCGCGCGCTCCAATGCGGATCGCCGCACGAGCACGCAGCCCCCGGCGGCCGCGGCGACGCGGGAGCGTGCTGAGTTCACCCGCCGGAACGGGTAAAGCATCGCGAAGAAGTACACGAACGCCGGCACGATCAAGCGTTCCCAGGGCGTCGACGTCCGCAGCACGGCCATTTGCGACACCAGGTCGTAGCGCCCGGCGGCCGAAACCAGCGTCTCCAGCGAACCCGCCCCGTGCGCGATGTCCGCGTCGGTCAGCAGCACGAAGTCCACCGCGCCCGCCTCGGCCACACCACGTGCGGCCGCCCAGAGCTTGCCCGTCCAGCCGTCCGGCAGGGGGTCGGGCGTGACCACCGTCAGCGGCAGCGACGACGAAGTGCCCAGCCGGCGCGCGAGCTCCCCCGTGCCGTCGGTGCTCGCGTCGTCGACGAGGATCACGCGCGCGGAACCCGGATACCGCTGCGCGAGCAGGGCCGGCAGCGTCGACGGGAGCACGGCCGCCTCGTCGCGCGCCGGCACCACGATCGCGACCGAGGGCCACTCCGCCGGCCGCGACAGCGGCGGCAGGCGCTGGTCCGTGCGCCAGTAGAAACCGTGGCAGAACGTGAGGCCCAGCCACACCACGAAGGTGACCCACCCCAGCACCGTCAGCACTCCCAGAATGCTAGTCGCCCGGAACCCATCGGAGGACTGACCTCCCCCGAACGTCGGCCGGGACCTGCGTTTTCCGGTCAGTTAACGCCATCAACCAGGAGTGAACAACGATTGACGCAGTCGGACAACGATCGGACAGTTGCACACACCTCCCCTGAGTAGGTCTAGACATCCGATGGATTTCGCACCTAATGTGCTGGGCGATCCACCAGCTCGTCGCCGGCCGCCACCGGGGCAGGCGGCCGCGCGAACTCGTCAGGAGGAGCACGTGCCGATCTCGCCGCGCCGGAGCCTTGTTCTGGCCGCACTGTTGACCGTCGCCGCCGGCTCGGCCGTGCCCGCGACCGCCGCCCAAGCAGACCGAGCAATCCAAGCCGTGCAGCCGGACCGCGGCTGCACGGGACCGATCAAGACCGCGACCATCATGACCGTCGAACCCTGCGACGGGATGGACCGCGTGCTCACCAAAGCGGCCGCCGTCGTGCCGCGGCCCGGCCAGCTCGCGTGGCAGCAGCGGCCCGTCACCGCGTTCACGCACTTCGGCATGAACACCTTCACCGACCGCGAATGGGGCTCCGGTGCGGAGAAGGAATCGACGTTCGCCCCGTCCGCCGTGGACACCGACCAGTGGATGCGCTCGCTCAAGGCCGCGGGAGTCACGCAGGTGATGCTCACCGCCAAGCACCACGACGGGTTCGTGCTCTACCCGACCCGTTACACCAACCACTCCGTGGTCGCGAGCCCGTGGTGGGTCAGCCCCGGCTGTACCGGCGCCGACGCCGCCCGCCAGGCCGCACAGGCCAGCCGCACGCAGGACCCGTCGGCCTTCTGGCAGGCCCGCGACGCGGGCTGCGCCAACCCGCGCGGCGACATCCTGCGCGACTACGTCGACTCCGCCCGAAAAGCGGGCCTCAAGGTCGGCGTCTACCTTTCGCCCGCCGACGGCGCGGAACTGCCCGCGAGCTTCTTCGCCGATGAGGTCAAGCGCGTCGAGGCGAAGGTCGCCGCGGGGCAGCCGCTGAGCATCGAAGAACAGGCCACCTACGACGACCGCGCCGGCGCGCCGCAGGGCCAGGGCCGTTACGGCACCGGCAGCGCGGTGAAGCAGCGCACCATCCCGACGCTCGTACCGGACGACGACCGCGCCGCCGCGCTGGCCGCCGGCAAGCTGCCGCGCTTCAGCGTGACCGAGGACGACTACAACACCTACTACCTCAACCAGCTCTACGAGCTGTTCACCCAGTACGGCCCGATCGACGAGCTGTGGCTCGACGGCGCCAACCCCTGGCGCGACAACGGGATCAGTGAGAACTACGACTTCACCACGTGGTTCTCGATGATCCACGCGCTGTCGCCGGACACCGTGACCTTCGCCGGTCCCGCCGGCGTGCGCTGGGTGGGCAACGAGTCCGGCCAGGCCCGCACCACGGAGTGGAGCCCGCTGCCGATGTCGGGCGACCCGAACACCGCGCACAACGAAGAGCTGTTCCTCGGCGGCGCGACGGCCACCGACCTCGGTTCGCGCCAGGTCCTGGCCGACCCGTCCGTGCGCTACCTGCAGTGGGCCCCGGCCGAGTCCGACGTCTCGATCCGCCCCGGCTGGTTCTTCCACCCCGATGAACAGCCGAAGACCGCCGCACAGCTCGTCGACCTCTACCGCCGCACGGTCGGCCGCAACTCGTCGCTGCTGCTGAACGTCCCGCCCGGGCCGGACGGCGAGCTCGCTCCCGCCGACGTCGCGGCGCTGGCGGCGTTCGGGAAGTCCGTCGCCGCCACGCAGGTCGACCTCGCGCAGCCGCGGCCCGGTGACAAGGCCGTCGCCGCGGTCACCGACGGTTCGCTCGCCACGTCGTGGACCCCGCCCCACGGGGCACTGGCCGGCACCCTCGACGTGCCGCTCGCGAAACCCGCGACGTTCGACCAGCTCCGGCTCGGTGAGGACATCACCCGCGGCCAGCACGTCGAGGGTGCGACGGTGCAAGCCGAGGTGAACGGCACGTGGCAGACGCTCGGCACGGTCACCACCATCGGCTACACCCGCCTGCTGACGCTGTCCGCGCCCGTGACCACGAACCACCTGCGCGTGGTGATCACGCAGGCCCGTGCCACGCCGTACCTGTCGACCTTCGCGCTCTACCGCACCGTCCCGCCCGCCGCCTGACCCGGCCCGACCCCGAACCGAGGGACCCCCGCATGACCGCACGCTCCCGTACCCGCCGCCTCGCCGCCGTCCTGGCGGCCGGGGCCTCGATCGCGGCGCTCGCCACCGCGACGCAACCCGCCGCGGCCGCGCCCGAGCAGCACGCGCTGCCGATCGTCACCCCGACCCCGCAGTCGCTCGGCCGCGATTCGGGCGACGTCCCCGTTTCCGACGAAGTCGTGCTCGTCGCCGACTCCGGAACCGACGCCGCGGCCAGGGACCTCGTCACGGCCCTGCTGCGCGAACACGGCGCGCGGAAGGTGACCGTCGTCGCGCCCGGCCGCGAACCCCGCCACAGCCACGCACTCGTGGTCCGGCTCGGTGGCGCCGGGCGCGCCGACGTCACCCGCGCCGTGCCAGTGCCCGACCAGGCCGAGGGCTACGCGCTGAGCACCGCGGGCGGCGAGATCGTGATCGGCGGCCGCGACGGCTCGGGCCAGTACTACGGCGCGCAGACGCTGCGGCAGCTGTTCGTCCCGTCCGGCCACGGCTGGGCGATCAGCGGCGTCGCCGTGCGCGACTGGCCGAACATGAGCCTGCGCGGCTCGATCGAAGGTTTCTACGGCCCGCCGTGGAGCACGGCGGACCGGTTGCGGCAGATCGCGTTCCTCGGCGAGGTCAAGGCCAACACCTACGTCTACAGCGCCAAGGACGACGCCTACCTTCGTGCGCAGTGGCGCGATCCGTACCCCGCCGGTGAACTCGCCACGCTCGGTCAGCTGGTGCAGTCGGCGACCGCGCACCACGTCGACTTCACCTACGCGCTCTCGCCCGGCGTGTCGATCTGCTTCTCCTCGCCCGACGACATCGCCGCGGTGAAGGCGAAGCTGCAGTCGGTGTACGACCTGGGCGTGCGGTCGTTCTCGATTCCGTTCGACGACATCTCCTACACCAAGTGGAACTGCGCCGCTGACCAGACCACGTTCGGCACGCCCGGGCAGGCGGCCGCGGGCAAGGCGCAGGTGTCGCTGCTGAACGCGATCACGACCGGCTTCATCAAGACCCACGACGGCGCGCGGCCGCTCCAGACGGTGCCCACGGAGTACAGCGACCTGAAGGATTCCCCGTACAAGACGGAGCTGCGCGAGAACCTCGACCCGTCGGTCGTCGTGCAGTGGACGGGCACCGACGTGGTCCCGCCGAGCGTCACGACCGATGAGGCGCAGCAGGTGTCCACAGTGTATGGACGCAAGGTGTTCCTGTGGGACAACTACCCGGTCAACGACTACGAGCAGTCGGCCGGACGGCTGTTGCTCGCGCCGTACGCGCAGCGCCAGGCCGGGCTTTCGCAGTACCTCAACGGAATCGTCGCGAACCCGATGAACCAGGAGGCGGCCAGCGAGGTCGCCGAGTTCGGCGCGACCGACTTCGCGTGGAACGATGCGGGCTACTCGCCGGAGCGGTCGTGGCCGCAGGCGCTGGCGCGGCTGGCGGGCGGAGACGCGCGGGCGAGTGCGGCACTGGCGGTCTTCGCCGACCTCGAGCACCTCGCGCCGACGTTCGGCCCGACGCCGTGGCAGCCGCAGGCACCGGTGCTGGCGGCGAAGACGAAGGCGTTCTGGCAGCGGTGGAACGCCGGTGACCACCGCCGTTCCATGGCCGATCTGCGCGCGTACGCCGTGCAGATCCGCGACGCCGCGAAGGTGATCCGGGGCGGCCACGTGGCGAGCGCGTTCGTCGACGAAGCGTCGCCGTGGCTCGACGCGAGCACCTACTGGGGCGGTGCGCTCGTCGACCAGCTCGACGCCCTCGCCGCCTCAGCTCGCGGCGACGACCAGGCGGCCCAGCGGCTCACCGCGTCCGCCGACGCGCTCGTGACGAAGGCGCAGGCCGTGAAGACCGGGAACACCAACCGGTGGGGCGTGCGCCAGGCGCTCGTCGGCGACGGTGTGCTCGACGCGGTGATCACCCAGGCCCGCGCCGCGACGCTCGGCTGACCCCCCTGATCGGAGAACCTTCGTGAACCCAGTGAGCAGGCGGAGCTTCCTCGGTGGCGCGGCCGCCGGGCTGGCTGCGGCGAGCACCGTGTTCGCCGCACCGGCCGGGGCGGCGGGCCGCCGCGGGCTGACGGTGTCGGGCGAGCAGTTCCTGTTGGACGGCAAGCCCTTCCAGATCATCTCCGGCGCGATCCACTACTTCCGCATCCACCCCGAACAGTGGCGCGACCGGCTGCTGCGGTTGCGCGCGCTCGGCTTGAACACGGTCGAGACGTACGTGGCGTGGAACTTCCACCAGCCCCGGCCCGGCGCACCGGACTTCAGCGGCTGGCGCGACCTGCCGAAGTTCATCCGCACCGCGGGCGAGGTCGGGCTGCAGGTGATCGTGCGGCCCAGCCCGTACATCTGCGCGGAGTGGGAGTTCGGCGGGCTGCCGGCGTGGCTGCTGGCCGACCGCGACCTCGAGCTGCGCTGCGCCGAGCCGAAGTACCTCAAGGCCGTCGACGCGTGGTACGACCACCTCGTGCCGCGGCTGGCCCAGCTCGAAGCACACCGCGGCGGACCGGTGATCGCCGTGCAGATCGAGAACGAGTACGGCAGCTACGGCAACGACACGTCGTACCTGGCGCACCTGCGCGACAGCCTGCGCGCGCGCGGGTTGACGAGCCTGCTGTTCGCCGCGGACGGCGCGTCGGACTTCTTCATGCGTTTCGGTTCGCTGCCCGGCACGCTCGAAGTCGGTACCGGCGACGGAAACCCGGTGCCGAGCCTGGAGGCGATCAAGAAGTTCCAGCCCGGCGAGCCGGTCATGATGGCCGAATTCTGGGACGGCTGGTTCGACCACTGGGGCGAGCAGCACAACACGCGCGACCCGCAGCAGATGGCGGGTTACGTCGACACGATTCTGGCCACGGGCGCGTCGGTCAACCTGTACATGGCCTGTGGTGGCACGAATTTCGGCTTCACCAGCGGTGCCAACACATCCGGCACGACGTACCAGCCGACCGTCACGAGTTACGACTACGATTCGCCCGTCGGCGAGGCGGGGGACCTCGGCGCGAAGTTCACCGCGTTGCGCGCCGTGATCGGCAAGTACACGAAGCTGCCCTCGGACCCGCTGCCCGCCCGGTCGCCGCGGCTGGCCGCGCAGACGGTGACGCCGGACGCAGTGGCGTCGCTCCTCGACTCGCTGCCCGCGTTGTCGAAGGTGGTGCACTCGGTGCAGCCGCTGCCGATGGAGAAGGTCGGCCAGGCGACGGGGCTCATCCACTACCGCACGAAGGTGCAGGGGCCGCACAGCGGGACGGTCAGCATCCACGGCCTCGCCGACCGCGCGCTGGTCTTCGCCGGGGGAGAGCAGGTCGGTGTGCTCGACCGGAACACGCCCGACGCCACGGTGAACGTGACGTTCACCGAAGCGGAGAACCAGCTCGACATCCTCGTCGACACCAACGGCCGCGTGAACTACGGCCCGTACCTCGCCGACCGCAAGGGCATCGACGGGTGGGTCGCGATGAACACCCAGCAGAAGCTCTTCGGCTGGGAGATCCGGCCGCTGCCGCTCGACGATCTGTCCACAGTGCACTTCCGTGCGGGCACCGCACCCGCCGGGCCGGCCTTCCACCGGGCGTCGGTGACGATCGGCGAGCCGGCCGACGGGTTCGTCGCGTTGCCCGGGTGGGAGAAGGGGATCGTCTGGCTCAACGGCTTCAACCTCGGCCGCTACTGGAGCCGCGGCCCGCAGCGCACGCTGTACGCCCCGGCGCCGTTGTGGCGGCGTGGGCGCAACGAGCTGATCGTGCTCGAACTGCACCAGGCGGGCGCGTCGCTCGAGGTCCGGCCGGAGGCCGACTTGGGCTGAGACGCAGGTCACATTCGCCGCTGTCACAAGTTCCGGCGCCGGCTCGTCAATGCTGCGTAACCCGATGGCAGAAGCTTCGAGAGACGGCTGAGGAGCACACCATGGAAGCACGGCTGAACCTGTTCGAGAACGCGGTCGCCGGCAAGTTCCTGAAGTACATCGTCTCGGCGGACAAGGCCGTGCACGGCTCCGGCGTGCCCGCCGCGACGCAGGAGCTCGTGAAATTGCGCGCCAGCCAGATCAACGGCTGCGGCTACTGCACCGACATGCACTACAAGGACGCGATTGCCGCCGGGGAAGAGCCGACGCGCCTCAACCTCGTCGCGGCCTGGCGTGAGGCCACGGTCTTCACCGACGCGGAGCGCGCGGCCCTCGAGCTGGCAGAACAGGGCACCCGCATCGCCGACGCCGCGGGCGGCGTCACCGACGAGGCCTGGCAGGCCGCCGCGAAGCACTACGACGAGGACGCCCTCGCCGGCCTCGTCGCGCTGATCGCCCTGATCAACACGTTCAACCGGATGAACGTCATCACCCGGCAGCCGGCGGGTGACTACCAGGTCGGCATGTTCGGCTGACGCCCGTCCCGCCACGGCGAAGCCCCGGGTTCCGGACCTTCCGGAGCTCGGGGCTTCGTGCTGTCCCGTGTGGTCCGGTCCCACTGCTGAACGCTGGCGGTGCGTGGGTCCACCGCGCTGCGGCTTCGGGCCAGTCGGTGTGCGCAGCCGGTGCCCGCCGCTGTCGCGATCAAGGCCGCTGGGTGAACGGCCCGCGGCCACTTCTCGGCGCCGTGCCCGGGGCTGCCGCATGCCTTCGCCGCCGAGCCTGGCCGCGATCCCGGCAAAAGCCGATCCTTGCGGCATCCTCCTCGTCGCGAGCGCCCGGCACCGATTTGTCACCATGGCCTCGCCCGCCATTCCCGCACCGCCCCTGACCAGCTCGCTGTCCGTCCACGCAACACTGCGCACCGTCGTGCCGACGAAATCGTTCCCACAATCTCGTACGAGATTGTTAACAATCGTGTATGGTCCCGGACTGCCGGAGCGCGCGGGTTCCGGGGCCGGGTCGCCGAGGACCCGGTGCTGCGCCGTCCCCCCGGCTCACAGGAGGTTTGATGGACATCATCGACACGCACACCCACGTCATCTCCCCGGACGCGGAGCAGTACCCGGTCGACCCGATCGGGGGGAAGCAGTCCGAGTGGTCGAAGGCCCACCCCGTGGACATCGAAGGCCTGGTGCGGGCCCTCGACGACGCCGGCATCGCGAAGGCCGTGGTGGTGCAGGCGTCCACCGTCTACGGGCACGACAACCGCTACGTCGCCGAGGCGCTGCGGCGCCACCCCGACCGCTTCGCCGGCGTCTACTCCATAGACGCGATGGCCCCTGACGCCGTCGAGCGGATCGACCACTGGCAGGGCCTGGGCTTCTCCGGCTTCCGCCTCTTCACCACCGGCACCACCATGCCCGGCCAGGCCGACTGGCTCGGCCACGAGGACTCGTTCCCCGCCTGGGCCCACGCCGAGCAACACGACATCCCGGTATGCCTGCAGATGACCATCCAGGGTCTGCCCAAGCTGCGCGAACTGCTCGACCGCTTTCCGAAGGTCCGCGTGCTGCTCGACCACTGCGCGCGCCCCGACCTGTCCGACGGCCGTCCCTACCGCCTGGCCAAGGACCTGTTCGACCTCGCCGCCTACCCGGGCGTGCACCTCAAGCTCACCCACCGCGCGCTGGCCGCGGCGGAGAAGGGCGCGTCGACCGTCAAGGACTTCCTCACGGACCTGGTCGCGGCCTACGGCGCGAACCGCCTCGTGTGGGGTTCGAACTTCCCCGCCGCCGAGGGCCGGCTGCCCGACCTCCTCGCCGAGGCCCGCGAAACCGTTTCCGTGCTGCCGGATGCCGACGTGCGGCAGATCTTCGGCGGGACCGCGGCCGTGTTCTACCCGGGAGGGAACCGTGCCTGAGCCGACCGTCCTGCGGACCGTCCTCGCCGACTACCCGCACACCCAGCCGCTCAAGAACGGCGAGGTCACCAGCGACGCGGTCACGCTCGACTTCCACGCCGTCAAGCCCGTGCACAAGGCGTTCGCGCCGATGGTCCGCGACGAGGCCTACGACCTGAGCGAGCTCGCGATCGTCACGGCCCTGCAGGCGATCGCCTACGGCCGCCCGGTCGTGCTGCTGCCCGCCGTCGTCGCGTCGAGGTTCCAGCGCGGCTGCCTCATCGCCCACGCGGCACGGCCGGTGAAGCCCGAGGAGCTCAAGGGCAAGACCATCGGCGTCCGGGCGTTCACCCAGACCACGGGCATGTGGGTGCGCGCGCACCTCACCGGGGACTTCGGTCTCGCCTCGCGCGACATCCGCTGGCTCACTCGCGACGGCGCCCACGTCGCCGAGTACGAGGACCCGGACTTCGTCGAGCACGGCGTCGGCGACGCGAGCCTGCCCGACCTGCTGCGCGAAGGCCGCATCGACGCCACCATCCTCGGCAACGACCTGCCCGAAGGCGACGAGTTCGTGCGGGTGATCCCCGACGCGCGCGCCCGCGACGAGCAGTGGTGGCGCGAGCACGGGTTCATGCCGATCAACCACATGGTGGTCGCCGGCGCCACCGTGGCCCGCGACAACCCGGCCGCCGTCCGCGAGGCCTACGAGCTGCTGCTCCGCGCCGACGCCACCGTCGAGCGGCCCGAGGGTGAACCGCGCCCGACGCTGTTCGGCTTCGACCGCCTGCGGGGCCCCGTCGAGCTGATCGTCGACGCGTGCCTCGAACAGGGTTTGCTCCCGCGCCGCCTCGACGCCGACGAGGTGTTCGCGCCGGCCAAGGCCGTCCTCGGCGACGTGTAGCACCACCCCGGCGTGTGCCGGCACCGGAGATTCAACGGAGAAACCGGAAGACGATGAGTGAAACCACCTCGGCGGGCGCCCCCGGGCAGACCCGCAAGCGCAAGCCGTTCTACACCGACCTGACCTTCCAGGTCGTCGCCGGCGTCGTCGCCGGCGTGCTCGTGGGCGCGCTCGCGCCCTCGGTCGGCCACCACGTCGACTTCCTCGGCGACATCTTCATCCACCTCATCCAGATGGTCGTCGGACTGATCATCTTCTGCACCGTCACCCACGGCATCGCGAGCGTGCGCGACCTCGGCAAGGTCGGGCGCATCGCGGTGAAGGCCATCGTGTACTTCGAAGTGATCACCACGGTCGCGCTCGTGCTCGGCCTCGTCGTGGTCAATGTGCTGCGCCCGGGCGAGGGCATGAACATCGACCCGTCGTCGCTGCACGCCCCGGCTTCCGCGGCGCCGGCGAAGTCGGAGGGCTTCGACGATTTCCTCGTGAGCCTCGTGCCGACCTCGGCCGTCGACGCGTTCGCCAAGGGCGAGATCCTGCAGGTGCTGGTGTTCTCGGTCCTGTTCGCGTGCGGGCTCGCGGCGCTGGGTGAGAAGGCTCAGCCGGTGCTGAACATCGTCGGCACCGTGCAGCAGTCGCTGTTCTGGATCATCAAGAAGGTCATGCGCCTCGCGCCGTTCGCGGCGTTCGGCGCCATCGCCTTCACGGTGTCGAAGTACGGACTGTCCACGTTGCTGCCGCTCGGCAAGCTCGTGGGCGTGTTCTACCTGATCGTGGTGCTGTTCTTCGTGCTCGTGCTGTGGCCGGTCTCGCGCTACGCCGGGGTCAGCCTGTGGAAGGTGCTGCGCTACTTCCGCGCGGAGCTGGTGCTGGTGCTCGGCACGAGCTCGTCGGAGAGCGTCTTCCCGCAGCTCACGGCGAAGCTCGAGAAGCTGGGCGTCGACGAGCCCGTGGTCGGCCTCGTGCTGCCCACCGCCTACAGCTTCAACCACGACGGCACGTGCCTGTACTTCGCCGCGGTCAGCGTGTTCCTCGCGCAGGCCACAGGCACCGACCTGAGCTGGCAGGCTCAGCTGGGTCTCCTGGTCGTGCTGCTCCTCACCTCGAAGGGCGGCGCGGGTGTGTCCGGCTCGGCGATCGCCGTGCTGGCCCTGACCTTGGCGGCCACGCACACGATCCCGGTCAGCAGCATCGCGCTCGTGCTGGGTGTCCACAGTGTCCTCTCGGCCGCCTTCGTGTTCACCAACATCGCCGGCAACTGCGTGGCCACGCTCGTCGTGGGCAAGTGGGAAAAGGCGATCGACCGCGTCACACTGCACCGAGAACTCGACGCGGGCTACGTGGCCGCGTGATCGACCCGGTGGGGCGCCGGTTCGGCGGCGCCCCACCCGGTCAGCTGTCGAACGAACCGTGCCGGCCGGCGCCGCGGGCGAAGCGGGTGGCGCCGGCCGCCGTGTCGGTGGCGAGGGAGACGCGGCCGTGCGCGAATTCGTTGGCCAGGGCGGACTCTTCGCTCGCGCCGTGTTGTTCGAGGACGGACGCGCGGTCCTCGCGCAGGCAGGTCTGCGGGAACGCGGCGAGCGAATTCCCGAGTTCGACCGCGGCCTCCAGCGCCTGCCCCGCCGGGACGACGCGGTTGGCCAGGCCCATGCGCAGTGCCTCCTCGGCCGGGACCGGGCGGCCGGTGAGGATCAGGTCCATCGCGTGGCTCTGGCCGATCAGGCGCGGCAGCCGCACGGTGCCGCCGTCGATCAAGGGGACGCCCCAGCGCCGGCAGAACACGCCGAAGACGGCCGTGTCGTCGGCGACGCGCAGGTCGCACCACAGCGCCAGTTCGAGGCCGCCCGCCACGGCGTGCCCGCTGACCGCGGCGATGACCGGTTTGGCCAGGCGCAGGCGCGTGGGCCCCATCGGCCCGTCGCCCGTGGGTTCGACGCGGTTTCCCGAGCCCTCGCTGACGGCCTTGAGGTCGGCGCCCGCGCAGAACGTGCCCTCGGCACCCTGCAGCACGGCGACCGCGGCGTCCGCGTCGGCGTCGAAGGCGCGGAACGCGCCGGCCAGCGCCTCGGCGGTGGCGCGGTCCACGGCGTTGCGGCGCTCGGGCCGGTTGATCGTGACGATCGTGACCGGGCCCCGGCGCTCGACCAGGACGGTTTCGCTCATCGGTGTTCCTCCCACAACGGCTCCCGCAGCGCGCGGCGCAGGATCTTGCCGACGGCCGACTTCGGGATCGCGTCGACGACGCGCACGCTCTTGGGCACCTTGTACCCGGCGAGCAGGCCCCGCACGTGCGTGCGCAAGTCCTCTTCGGACACCGTCGCGCCGGGCCGCAGCGCGACGAACGCCGTCACGGCCTCGACCCAGGTCGCGTCCGGCGCGCCCACCACGGCCGACTCGGCGACGGCCGGGTGCGCGGCCAGTGCGTCTTCGACTTCGCGCGGGTAAACGTTGTAGCCGCCGGTCACGATCATGTCGCTCGCGCGGTCGACCAGGTACAGGTAACCGCGCTCGTCCGCACGGGCCAGGTCGCGCGTGCGGATCCAGCCGTCGACGAGCGTCTGGGCGGTGAGCTCCGGCGCGTCGAGGTAACCGCTCATCGTGAACGGGGCCCGCACTCGGATCTCGCCGATCTCACCGGCGGGCACGGGATTGCCGTCGGGATCGGTGAGCACGACCTCCGCGTCGACCGCCGGGTGGCCACACGAACCGAGCAGGTCGCCGACGTGATCGGCCTTGCCGAGCACCGTCGCGCACAGCGGCGCCTCGGTCTGCCCGTAGTACTGCACGAACCTCGGCCCCAGCCGCTCCAGCGCTTCGCTCAGCAGCGGCCGGGGCATGGGGCTCGCGCCGTAGGCGATCGTGTCCAGAGTGGACAGATCGGCGGTGTCCAGGGTGCCTCCGGCCAGCAGCATGCCGAGCATGGTCGGCACGAGGTTGATCTCCGTGATCCGGTGCCGCGCGATCGCATCCGCGTAGGACCCGGGGTCGAAGCCGGGCAGGACCACGGCCTGTCCACCGCGGATCCAGTACGGCAGCACGAACGTGCCGCTCGCGTGGATCAGTGACGCCGCGTGCAGCATCGCCGAATCCCGGCCGGGGGACAGGAAGTTGGCGAGGATGTTGGCCGTGATGGCGGCGAAGCTGGCCTGCGTGTGCTGCGCGGCCTTGAGCGTGCCGGTGGTGCCCGAGGTGTAGAGCGCGAGCACGACGTCCTCCGGCGCCACCACGATCCGCGGATCTGCCGCTGGGACGCGGTCGAGCTCCGTCACGAGGTCGAGGTCCTGCGCGCGCTGCCGGTCGCCGAGGCCGGCCAGCCGCAGCCCGTCGAGCGCCTCGGCCAGTGCCACCGCGCGTTCGGCGAGCGGCGCGCTGTAGACCAGCAGCGTCACGCCGGCCTCGGCGAGCATCCGGGATTGTTCGGCGACGGCGAGGCGCGGGTTGAGCGGCACGCGGGTCACGCCGGCCTTGAGACAGGCGAAGTCCAGCGGGACGGACCACTCGCCGTTGTCGACCAGCAGCCCGACGCGGGTGTCGCGGCCGATGCCGGCGGAGAGCAATGCGTTGGTGAGTCGGCTGGCGCGCTCGTCGACCGCGGCGTAGCTGAACTCCCGGTCGCCGACGACCACGGCCGTCCGGTCCGCGAAACGCTGGGCACCCCGGCGCACCAACTCCACAGCGAGCATGCCGGGAGAGTTCCACAGTCCGTCTGGACTGTCAACGAGCCGAGTAGACTGCGCCGATGCCCACCACCCGCAGCGAACAACGAGCGCGGACCCGCGAGCACCTGCTGGAGGCAACCGTCGGGTGCCTGGTGGAGTTCGGCTACGCGGGCACCACCACCCAGCGCGTGCAGGAGCGGGCCGGGGTGTCGCGCGGCGCGCTGCTGCACCACTTCGGGTCCAAAGCGGACTTGTTCGTCGCCGCGATCCACCACATCGCCGAGCAGCAGCTGGTTCGGGTGCGCGCGGCCGGCGCGGGTGCCCGTTCGAAACGCGATCTCGTGACGGCGTTGCGTGAGGCGATGTCGGGATCGTTGTTCCTCGCGGGCCTCGAACTGTGGCTGGGCGCGCGCACCGATCCGGCTTTGCGCACGGCTCTGCTGCCGGCGGAACGCGAGCTGGGCCGCGAACTGCGGGAGACTTTCGAGTCCTTCGGGAACGATCGGATCGGCTACGAATCGCTGCTCGTGCTGCTTCGGGGGCTCGCGCTCACCAGCATCCTGCGCGACGACCCCGGAGTGGCCGACGCCATCGTGGACCGGTGGTTCGAGCGGATGGCCTGAGGTCAGTGCGACCGCAGGTGGTCGCGCAGCGTCCGGGCGACGCGGGCCATGAGGATCTCGGCTTCGGGCTGGATCGCCGCGGGGACCCGTGACTCGGTGAGCGCGGCGACCGCGAACACCTGACCGTCGGCGTGCTCGGCGACCCCGACCTCGTGCCGCAGGTTCAGCAGGGTCCCGGTCTTCGACGACCACTTCGTGGCGTCGGACCAGAAGTCGGGTGAAAGCCGTTGCCGCATCAGGTTCTGGGCCATCAGCTCGCGTACCCGCGCGGCCACCGCTTCGTCCACCTTGGACGGCCGCCACAGCGCTTCGAGCAGGCCGGTGTACGCGCGGGCCGACCCGGAGCTGGCGCGGCTGATGTCCAATTGCGACACCGGGTGCCCGCGGCCGGCGGTCCCGGCGCGGATGGCGAGTGAGTGGGCCAGGTGGATCTCTCCTGGCCCGAAGCGTTCGGCCGGTGTGTCGGCCAGCTCGCCCATCGGGTGCCGGACGGTGA
Source organism: Amycolatopsis sp. FDAARGOS 1241 (assembly GCF_016889705.1). Lineage (NCBI taxonomy): Bacteria > Bacillati > Actinomycetota > Actinomycetes > Pseudonocardiales > Pseudonocardiaceae > Amycolatopsis > Amycolatopsis sp. FDAARGOS 1241. Next base: position 5,684,409 of record NZ_CP069526.1, on the reverse strand, counting down.
CGCCGTCGACACCCCACTCGCGCAGCATCCGCGTGACCTCGGCCGGCGGCGTGAGCTGGAACAGCGCGTCGGCCGCCGTGCCGTCGCTGATCGCCAGGCTCAGGTAGAGCAGGTCGTCGATCGCGACGCGCGCCGGGTGCCGGAAGCGGGCGAGGCCGGTGGGGCCGGGAGTGGTGACCCGGCCCGGCCGGACGTCGATCGGGGTGGCGCCGTCGAGCTCGCCGAGGCGGACGCGTTCGAGCGTCGCGGCGGCGAGCGGGACCTTGACCAGCGACGCGCTCGGGAACTCCAGATCGGGGTCGATGCCGAGCTCGCGGCCGGTGCGCAGGTCGCGCACCAGGAACGAGCCGCGCAGCCCGCCGTCGTCGAGTTCGGCGCGCAGCGTTCGCAGCAGGGCTTCGGTGCTCACCCGTCCTCCTCGTCGGTCGCGCCGAGGCAGCGGGCGAGACCGGCCCGCAGCTGCGTGCGCAGGTGCTGGGCATCTTCGCCGAGCGCGGCCGCGACGTCGAAGCCGCGCGCCAGGTCGAGCTCCCCGATCGGCCGCCAGCCGAGGCCCAGTTCGGTCGCTTGGACGACCGAGCACAGCAGCAGGTCGGCCGAGGAGTAGACGCCTGCCGCGGCGGCCGTCAGCGAATCGGCGACGGCGACCTGCGCGGGCTGCAGGCCGACGGCGTCGCGCACGCGGGAGACCCGGTCGCGGATGTGGGGCACGTCGTCCTCGGGCTGGATCCACACGCGGCGGCGCTCGGCCCTCGCGCCGCGCCCGGCCCGCAGCGTGTCGAGGTGGACGACGGGCGGGAGCGGCCGGCGCTCCGTGCCCGCGACACCGAGCGGGACCGTCCACAGGGCATCACCGGTGGGCACGGCGACGACCGCGGCCCGGACGTCGTGCGTGCGGACGAGCTCCGCGCGTTCCCCGGGCGGCGCCGGGCGGAACTCGAGGAAGACGCCGAGCGCGCGGGCCTCGGCGTCGAGCTCGGCCAGGTCGCGGGTGGTGCAGGTGTCCGGCACGGCCAGGCGCAGCGGCCGGAGCTTGGCGCGTTTGGCGTCGTGTTCCATCGCGTCGGCCAGGCGCACCAGCCGCCGCGCCGACGGCAGCAGGTCGCGGCCGAAGGGCGTCAGCTGTGCCCGGCGCGTCGCGCGGTCGAACAACCGCTCGCCGAGGTGGCGCTCGAGCGCAGCGATGCGGCGGCTCGCCACGGGCTGCGGGATGCCGGCCACCGCGGCGCCTGCGGTGAAGCTCCCGGTCTCGCTCACGCCGACGAACGCGCGGCAGCTGCCGATCAGGTCCACGAGCACACTGTATGCCCGTTCGGCATGGAAGTGGCCATTTCTGTCTTCGACAGCATGGAGGGGTTTCGTGAGACTGCGGATGCCGATCACTTCCGAAGGGGGATCTCGTTGCTTCGCAAGACTGTGCCGCTGGTGGCCCTCGCGCTGCTGGCGGGGTGTGCCGTGCCCGCGTCTCCGCAGGTCGCGCCGCCGACCACCCCATCGTCGGCGGCCGTTTCGAGCCACGACTTCGCGGACGTGGAGCGGACGTTCGGCGCCCGCCTCGGCGTGTACGCCCTCGACACCGGCTCTGGCCGCGAGGTCGCCTACCGCGCCGACGAGCGCTTCGCGTACGCCTCGACGCACAAGGTGTTCAGCTCTGCCGCGGTGCTGAAGAAGCTCGGCGTGGCCGGCATCGACCGCGTGGTGAAGTACACGCAAGCCGACGTCGTCTCCGCCTCGCCGATCACTTCGCAGCACGTCGCGGACGGCATGACGTTGCGCGCGGTCATGGACGCGGCCTTGCGCTACAGCGACAACACCGGCGCCAACCTCCTCTTCCGCGAACTCGGCGGCCCCCCGGCGCTGGGCTCGTGGCTCAGCTCGATCGGCGACCGGACGACCCACGTCGACCGCACCGAAACCACCCTCAACGAAAGCGCCCCCGGCGACGTCCGCGATACGACGACGCCACGCACGTGGGCACGCGATCTGCGCGCGGTGGTCCTCGGCTCGGTGCTGCCGCCGGACGCCCGCACCTTCCTGACCGACACCATGCGCGCCAATACCACCGGCGCCGCCACCATCCGCGCCGGCGTTCCGGCCGGCTGGCAGGTCGCCGACAAAACCGGCACCGCCGACCACGGCACCCGCAACGACATCGCGATCACCTGGCCCCCCGGCCGGGCCCCGATCGTCCTCGTGGTGCTCTCCGACCACCGCGCCGCGGACGCCACAACGGACGACGCGCTGATCGCCCGCGTCACGACCGCCGCGGTGAAGGCCTTGGGATGAGAAGGTTTTCCGGGGGATCGGTGTTGCCCGGCGCGCGTGCGCGCCCGGCCGGGCTGCTTCAGCGGGGCGGGTTGCCGCTCGATCGCGGTGCGGCCCGGCGGCGTGGAGTTCCCGCGCCGCGGGGGAAGTGGCCGTCGTGCTGTGCCGGATCGCCGGGGCGCGGCCAGTCGCGGCCAGAGGGACAACGCCGTCCGCATGCGCCGGGGCGCCTGCGAGTTGTCGCGTGCTGGTGGGGTTTGGTGTTCGCGCTGGGGTTGCGCAGGCTCTGCTCCCGGGAGCGGGGGCCCTGGCACGGCCGCGGTGCGCGCCGGCGTGCGCAGTCAGGGGAGCGGGTGCGGCGGCGTGACCGCGGCTACCGGGTGGTGACCCGGCTGCTGGCCTTCGTGCTGTGGCCGGCTGCCGCGCTCGTCGCGCCGCGGCGGGGGCGGCACCTCGCGTGCCAGTGGGCGCTCGCCGTCCGGTTCCCCGCCGAGGATCTCACCGGTCTGAGCCCCGGGACGCAGGCCGCGTTCGCCGCCGCCCGGGCGACGGCGCTGTGGCGGGACGGCGTTCTGCTCGGCCTCACGTCCGGCCACCGCGACGCCGGTGAGCAGGAGCGGCTCTTCGCCGCCGAAGTCCGGCGCGCCGGGTCCGCCGTCGCGGCGCGCCGGCGGACGTTGCCGCCGGGGGAGTCGTGGCACGTGCGGGGCAGGGCGGTGGACGTGCGCCCGCGCGAGGGGGCGCGGTGGCTGGAGGTCCACGGTGGACAGCACCGGCTCTACCGCGTGTACGACAACGAATGGTGGCACTTCGAGCACCACCCCGAAGGCCGCCCCCCGCGGCTGCCGCATCCGGGCAGCTGCCTGGCCGACGCCGAACAGTGAGGGGATCAGCTGTGAACCAGGGATTCGGCCGCCGGGTCCTGCTCGCCGGGGCGGTGGCCGTGCCGCTCGCCGGCTGCGCGAACGCGCCCGCTCGTGTCGCACCGGTCACGACGGCTCCCTCTCGCCCGGCGCCACCGAGCACCACCCGAGCGAGCACGGCCCCGCTCGAAGCCCTCGAACGCGAGTACGGCGCCCGCCTCGGGGTCCACGCCCTCGACACCGGCAGCGGCGCGGTCGTGGAGTACCGGGCGGGCGAGCGGTTCGCGTTCTGCTCCACCTTCAAGACGTTCGCCGTCGCCGCTGTCCTGCACCGGCGGCCACTGTCCTACTTGGACAGCACGATCAGGTACCCGAAGGCCGACGTCAACTCCGTCTCGCCCATCACCGAACACCACACGAGCATGACCGTCCGCGCACTCTGCGACGCGGCCATCCGCTACAGCGACGGCACCGCCGGCAACCTGCTCATGCGCGACGCCGGCGGCCCGCCCGGCCTCACGGCCTACCTGCGCACCCTCGGCGACGACGTCAGCCGCATGGACCAGTACGAACCGGACCTCAACCGCGATCGCCCCGATGATCCGCGCGACACCACGACCCCGCGCGCACTCGCCGCCGATCACCAGCGGGTCGTGCTCGGTGACGCCTTGCCGGCCGACCGCCGCGCGCTCGTCGAAGACTGGCTGAGCCGCAGCACCACCGGCGGGCAGACCATCGAAGCCGGCGTCCCCGCCACCTGGCGGGTGATCGGCAAAACCGGCCACGGCGACTACGGCCGCGTCAACGACGTCGCCGTCCTGCGCCCGCCCGGCTCGGCGCCCCTCGTCCTCGCGATCCTCTCCGACCGCCAGTCGTACGACGACCCGCCCCGCTACCCGCTGATCGCCGAAGCAGCGGCCTACGTCGTGTCCGTGCTCCGGCGGGGCTGATCTCAGGGACGGCCGACCAACGAGAACTCGTGCGCGACCGCCGCGGCTTCACCGCGCGTGTGGACACCCAGCTTCCGGAACACGCGCGCCAGGTGGAACTTCACCGTCGCCGGGATCAGGTGCAGGGTGGCCGCGATCTCCTGATTGCGCAGCCTTTCGCGAGGTGCACCAGCCTGGCTGGGCCAGCGGGGTCGTCCGGCTGCACCGCGGGACGCAGCTCGTCCTCAGCAGCGCGCTCGGCGCTCTGGGAGCTCGGGGCGAAGCCGCGCCGGTCGCCTGGGTCGCGCTCGTCGTGGTGTCCGGGGCGGTGTTCGGTGCCGGCCTCGGAATGGTCTACGCGGCGCTCGCGGGTCTGGTCGTCGGCGGTGTGCCGCCTGACCGCACGGCGTCGGCCACGGGCGTGAACGCCAACCTGCGCACCATCGGCGGGAGCATCGCGTCGCGGTGGTGTCGACGGTCGTCACCGCGCACGGCTACGAGGTCGGCTTCGGTCTCGTGGGGGTGTTCGCGCTGTGCGCGTGCGTGATCGCGGCGCGGATCCCGCGCACGTGACTCAGCCCCAGCGGGACCGGAACTCGTCCAGCACCCGGCGGTCCCGTTTCGTCGGCCGTCCGGCGCCGCGTTCGCGGTGAGCCACCGGGACCATCGCCTCGGGCGGCGGCTTCGGGGTGTGGTCGATGAGGCACTTGGCGGCCTCCGGCGCGCCGACGCGCTTCTCGATCACCCGCACGACTTCGACGACGCGCGTGTTCGTGCCGATGCGGGCGCGGACGCGGTCGCCGGGGACGACGGTGGTGGCGGGTTTCGCCGGGCGGTCGTTCACGCGCACGTGGCCGCCGCGGCAGGCGGCCGCGGCGTCGGAACGCGTTTTCGCCAGCCGCACGGCCCACAGCCAGCGGTCCACGCGAGTCGATTCCACGCCGTCCATCATGGCGCGGAGCGGCGCCCCGTGCCCAGGCGGGTCGGCGCGCCCGGGTGGGTCAGCGGACGCGGTGGCGCATCGGGCGGGCGGCCGACGTGCCCAGCACCCGCCCGGCGACCCAGGCCAGGGCGTCCGCGGTGCGTTCGGGTGTGTCCGACGGCTGCATCACGTGGCTCAGCACGGTCCGCACGACGAGGTCGATCATCACGGCGATCTGCTCGTCGTCCAGCGGCGGCTCGTACGAGCGCACGCGCTCGCCCAGCATCGTCTTCGCCTCGGTGAGCAGCGAGCCCGCACGCGTGGTCAGCAGCGGCAGCAGCTCGGTGTCCGTGCCGTGCGTGGCCGACGCGATGGCGCGCAGCAGGATGTTGTCCTCAGCGAGGTCGAGCACGGCGCGGATCGCCTCGTAGATCGCTTCGACCAGGTCACCGGGGTGGCGGTCGAACGCGGTGCGCACCACGGCGAGGAACCGGCCCAGCTCGTGGGAGATCATCACCTCGGCGAGCGCCGCCTTGGACCCGATCTCGTTGTACACGGTCTGCCGGCTCACGCCCGTGGCCTCGGCCAGCCGCGCCATCGTCACCGCCGCCCAGCCGTCGCGCGCGGTGAGCTCGATGGCCGCGGCGACGATCGGCTGCCGGTGCTGGCCGCCTCCGGGCGGTGCGGCCCGGAGTGCCCCGCTCATGATCGTCATTCTACGCGGCCCTCCGTGTGGTCCCGGCGAACTGCGCGGCCTCGTTCCACGGCGCTGCCGCGGCGATCCGCCTTCGGTACTTCATGATCTCCTTCGGCCTTTCGACGGTGAGCGCACCGGCGATCCGATCCCCCTGCCGGTACAGCGTGGTCAGCCCGGCCTCGGCCGGCACGGCCACCACGGCCTCGTCCGGCACGCGGCGAGCCGACGAACCGGATCCGGTGCCCGTACCAGTCCGACCAGAAGTACGGCACCGGCGGAAGGGGACGAGCCGAAGCGGGCTCGAGCGTGTGGCGCGCCGCTGCCGCTCCCTGCTCGGCGGCGGTCGTCCAGTGCTCGGCCCGCATCGGCTCGTCGTCGAAGAGCGGGGTTCACGACGTGCGCCACGTCGCCCGCAGCGGATACGCCCGGTGGGCCGGCGGCGAGCGTCGCGTCACACGCCAAGCCGCCGTCGCGCTCGTCCAGGCGCACCCCGCCGTCCCGCAGCCAGCCCGTGGCCGGCGCCGCACCGATGCCCGCCACGACGAGGTCGGCCGGCAGCACCTCGCCCGCCGCCACGACCCCGCTCACGGCGCCACCGCGCGTTGTGAACGCGGTCGCTTCGGCGCCGAGCCGCAATTCCGTGCCCGCCGCCCGGTGCCGGCCGGCGAGCGCCGCCCCGGCCGAAGCCCCGGCCGACCGCGCGAGCGGCACGTCCAGCGCCTCGACGATCGTCACGGGCAACCCGCGCTGGCGCGCCGCCGACGCGACCTCCGCCGCGATGAACCCGGCCCCGATGAACCCGGCCCCGATGAACCCGACCTCGATCACCTCGGTTTGCGCGTCCCGGTCGAGCGCGGCCCGCACCGCATCGCGTCCTCGCCCGTGCGCAGCGTGTGCACGCCGGGATCGGCGCCGGGGAACGGCCGCGTCGTCGCGCCGTTCGCGATCACCAATCCCTCGCAGGGGGCCGGCATGTCGTGCAGCACCTCCCGCGCGTCGGTGTCGAGCCCTCGCGCCGCCGTCCCGAGCCGCAACCGGACGCCGAGTTCGCCGCGCAGCGACGCTTCGCTGCGCGGCGACTCGATCCGGGCGGGGCCCGCCGCGCCGAGGAACGCCTTCGACAGCGGCGGGCGGTCGTAGGGCAGGGTGTTCCTCCGCGCCGATCAGCACGAGCCGGCCGCGATAGCCCGTCCGCCGCGCCGACTCGACCGCGCGCAGGCCCGCGAGTGACGCGCCGGTCACCACCAGCGTCATCGTCAGTCCCGCACCTTCAGCGCCAGCACCGGGCACGCGTCGGCCGCGGCCGTGAGGTCGGCCCGGTGCTCCTCACCCGGCGTCTCGTCGAGCACCACGACGGTGCCGTCGTCGCCCACCTCGAAGAAGTCCGGAGCCATCGCCTCGCACATGCCGAGGCCGTCGCACAACGCCCGATCCGCTTCGATCCGCATCACGCACCCACCTTTCCGGGAGCCACGAAGTCGACCTTCTCGCGCACCCCGCAGTCCGGGCAGCACCACGAGTCCGGGATCGCCGACCACGGAGTGCCGGCCGGGAAACCCTCACGCGGATCGCCGCGCTGCTCGTCGTAGACGTAGCCGCACCCCGGGCACACGCCGCCGTCGCGGGCGTCGCCGTGTGGGTCGGCCACGGCCTCGCCGGCGGCGGTGACGCGGGTTCCGGACCGCGCCAGCACCTTCGCGCGCTTGCGCGGCTGGAGGTTGGCGCGCGAGAGGTCGCCGTCGAAGTGGGCGAGCACCCGCGGATCCATCACGCGCCGCCAGACCGGCGGGATCAGCGCGAGCACGATCATCCCTGCGTACCCCGTGGGCAGCACCGGCGATTCGGCGAAGTCGCGCAGGGTCTGGTAACGCCGCGTCGGGTTCGCGTGGTGGTCGCTGTGGCGCTGCAGGTGGTAGAGCAGCACGTTGGTGGCGATGTTGTTGGAGTTCCAGCTGTGGCTCGGGTCCACGCGCTCGTAGCGGCGCCGCTCGGGCGGCCCGACCCGCTGCCGCAGCATCCCGTAGTGCTCCATGTAGTTCACGATCTCCAGCAGCGAGAAGCCGACCACGGCCTGGATCAGCAGGTACGGCAGGATGCCGGCGCCCAGCCACGCCACCATCGCCGCCCACAGCACCGCCGACATCAGCCACGCGTTGAGCACGTCGTTGCCGAGGCGGAAGGGGTGCTTGCCGCGGCGGGCGTAGCGCTTGCGCTCCAGCCGCCACGCCGAGGCCAGCGAGCCACCGACCGTGCGCGGCCAGAACCGGTAGAAGCTCTCGCCGACGCGGCTGGACGCGGGGTCCTCCGGCGTCGCGACGCGCACGTGGTGGCCGCGGTTGTGCTCGATGTAGAAGTGGCCGTAGAAACTCTGCGCCAGCGCGATCTTCGACAGCCAGCGCTCGTGGCTCTCCTTCTTGTGGCCCAGTTCGTGGGCGGTGTTGATGCCGATGCCGCCGATGCACCCGATCGACACGGCAAGCCCGATCTTGTCCGCGACGGTCAGCTCACCCCGGCTGATCAGCCAGCACGCGGCGACGAAGCCGACGTACTGGATCGGCAGGAACAGGTACGTGATCCAGCGGTAGTAGCGGTCGTTCTCGAGCCGTTCGATCACGTCGTCGGGCGGGTTGCTGCGATCGAGCCCGGCGGCCAGGTCGATCAGGGGCACGACCACGAGGATCACGATCGGCCCGATCCAGAACCACACACCCCAACCGGTGGCGGCGTGCAGCCCGATCGCCAGGAACGCGAGCGAGGGCACCACGAGCCCGATCAGCCACAGGTACCGCTTGCGGTCCGTCCACGACTCGGTCGACCCGGTGGGCACGGTGCCGACTGCTGGGCTCATCTCGTCCTCCTCCGTCAACGACGCTGTCGAGGTGATTGACAAGACGGTAAGCGATGTACACCACTCTTGACAAGAGAGCATCAAATGTAAAGCCACCCGGGCGAGCTGGTCCACTGTGGATGGTTGCCCCCGGGCGTACCGTCGGGTGATGGACGAGTGGTCGGCCGGAGCCGCCTACGAGCGCTACGTCGGCCGGTGGAGCCGGCGGGTCGCGGCCGCTTTCGTGGACTCGACGGTGGTGCCGCCGGGTGCGCACTGGCTCGACGTCGGGTGCGGCACCGGCGCGCTGACCGCGGCGGTGCTGGCCGCGGACGAACCCGCCTCGGTCGTGGGAGTGGACGCGGCGGCGCCGTTCGTCGCGTACGCCCGCCGGCGCGTCGCCGACCCGCGGGCGACGTTCGCGGTCGCCGACGCGCGGGCGCTGCCGGTGGCCGATCGCCGGTTCGACGCCGTCGTGAGCGGACTGGCGCTCAACTTCGTGCCGGAGCCCGCGCGGGCCGTGGCCGAGTGGCGGCGCGCGGCGAAGCCCGGGGCTGTGGTCGCCGCGTACGTGTGGGACTACGCCGACGGCATGGAGCTCATGCGCTGGTTCTGGGACGCCGCTGCGGTGCTCGACCCGGCGGTCGCCGAACTCGACGAAGGCCGCCGCTTCCCCCTCTGCCGTCCCGATCCGCTGAGTCGCTTGTGGACGGACGCCGGGCTGACGGGGGTGGTCGTGCGGGCGATCCAGGTGCCCACGGCGTTCGCCGGTTTCGACGACTACTGGTCCCCGTTTCTCGGCGGGCAAGGTCCCGCACCCGGCTACGCCGCCCGGCTGCCGGAAGACCACCTGCGCGCGCTGCGCGACCTGCTGCAGGCCCGGCTGCCGATCGCGGCCGACGGCTCGATCACCCTGACGGCCCGGGCGTGGGCGGTGCGGGGGAGCGTCGCACGCCGCTGACCGGTTTTTCGCGCGGGTTCGCCGTTATCCTCGGTGCGTGGGCGGGCGGACGGTCGACTGGGCGGCGTTGCGGGCCCCGCGGGACGAGGCCCCCGCGGCGGGCCTGCGCGAGCGCAAGAAGCGCGAGACCCGCCGCCTGCTGACCAACACCGCCACCGAGCTGTTCCTGGCCCGCGGCTTCGACGCCGTCCGCGTCGCCGACGTCGCGCAAGCGTGCGGAGTGTCGGAGAAGACCGTCTTCAACTACTTCCCCAGCAAGGAATCCCTCATCCTCGACCGCCCCGACGCGACGCTGGCCGCCCTGCGCGCGGAACTCGGCGACCCGGCGCGCGCCCCGGTCGAGGCGGTGCTGCGGATCCTCGCCGGCGAACTCGCCGCGTTCACGACCTGGCTCGACCACGAACGCGACCGCCGCGCCGCCGGCATCGGCTTCCGCCGCTACGGCGCGCTGATCCGCTCCACGCCGGCGCTGGCCGCGTACCAGCGGGACCTGGTCGACGAGCTGGTGGACCAGGCCACGCGGGTGCTCGCCGAGCGCTCGGGCCGGGACGCGGCCGACCCCGAGGCGCAGATCGCCGCGACCGCGCTGCTCGGGTTGTGGCAGGTGCAGTTCCGCAGCCTGGCCCGGCATGTCGACGCCGGCCGCACACCGGCGCGGATCCGGGGCGCGGTGACCACCGACGTGCTGCGCGCCGCGCGGCTGCTGGAAGCCGGTCTCGCGAGGTTCGGACCGCTGAAAAAACCGGGTGACGACGCTCTGTCGGGCAGACCGGCACGGACCACGCGCCGCGCACCTTCCGGGACTTGATCGTCCAGAGTGGCCGGGAACGGCCGAAACCCCCTTGCTCACCCGGGGTTCCGCCGAAATTTCCGTGACTGTAAGTTTATGCCGGGCCCGCAGCGTGTCACGGTTCAGGCGCGTGACCCGGATGGTTCACAACGGTGAGTGATTCTTGATTCGTTCCAGAATCTGCGGCACACTGCCACGCGTGCCAACGACTTCGGACTTCGAGCGCATGCTTCGCGGAGCTGCTCTGCGGGTGACGCGTCCTCGGGTTGCCGTGCTGTCCGCGGTGCACGACCACCCGCACGCCGACACCGCTTCGCTCATCGGGGTCGTGCGAGCGGATCTCGGCGAGGTGTCCCACCAGGCCGTGTACGACGTCCTCAACGCACTGACCTCCGCGGGGCTGGTGCGGCGCATCGAACCCGAGGGTTCGGTCGCCCGGTACGAGGCGCGGGTGGGGGACAACCATCACCACGTCGTGTGCCGGTCGTGCGGTGCGATCGCCGACGTCGACTGCGCCGTCGGTGCCGCGCCCTGCCTGACCGCGTCCGATGACCACGGGTTCGTCATCGACGAGGCCGAGGTCATCTACTGGGGCCTGTGCCCCGACTGCACCACCGTTACCCACACCGATTCCCGGAAGGATTCCCGTGTCTGACACCCCCAACGCCGAAGTCGGCGAGATGAACGTGGAGAGCGCGGGCGGGTGCCCCGTCCACACGGGCCGCTTCGCGCACCCGACCGAGGGCGGCAGCAACCGTGACTGGTGGCCGAACCAGCTCAACCTCTCGATCCTCCGGAAGCACTCGGCCGTGGCCAACCCCATGGACGAGGACTTCGACTACGCCAAGGAGTTCCAGACCGTCGACCTCGACGAGCTGGCGCGCGACGTCGACGCTGTCCTGACCACCTCGCAGGACTGGTGGCCCGCCGACTTCGGGCACTACGGCGGCTTCATGATCCGCATGGCGTGGCACAGCGCCGGCACCTACCGCATCGACGACGGCCGCGGGGGAGCGGGCGCGGGCATGCAGCGCTTCGCGCCGCTGAACAGCTGGCCGGACAACGGCAACCTGGACAAGGCGCGCCGCCTGCTGTGGCCGGTGAAGAAGAAGTACGGGAAGAAGATCTCGTGGGCCGACCTCATGATCTTCACGGGCAACCGCGCCCTGGAGACCATGGGCTTCAAGACCTTCGGTTTCGCCGGTGGCCGCGTCGACGTGTACGAGCCCGACCAGGACGTGTACTGGGGCCCCGAGCGCACGTGGCTCGGCGACGAGCGCTACACCGGTGACCGCGAGCTCGAAGCGCCGCTGGCCGCCGTGCAGATGGGCCTGATCTACGTCAATCCCGAGGGCCCGAACGGGAACCCGGACCCGGTGGCCGCGGCCCGCGACATCCGCGAGACGTTCCGCCGCATGGCGATGAACGACGAGGAGACCGTCGCGCTGATCGCCGGTGGGCACACCTTCGGCAAGACCCACGGTGCCGCCGACGCCGACGCGTACGTCGGTGCGGAGCCCGAGGGCGCGTCGATCGAGGAGCAGGGCCTGGGCTGGAAGAACAGCTTCGGCTCGGGCAAGGGCCGCGACGCGATCACCAGTGGCATCGAGGTCACCTGGACCCCGACCCCGACCAAGTGGAGCAACTGGTTCTTCCACAACCTGTTCACCTACGACTGGGAGCTGGAAACCGGCCCCGGTGGTGCCAACCAGTGGAAGCCGAAGAACAACGCCGCCGCGAACACCGTGCCGGACCCCGAGTCGGGTGAGCTCAACCGCGCGCCGGGCATGCTGACCACGGACCTCGCCCTGCGCTTCGACCCGATCTACGAGCCGATTTCGCGCCGCTTCTACGAGAATCCGCAGGAGTTCGCCGACGCGTTCGCCCGCGCCTGGTACAAGCTGACCCACCGCGACCTGGGCCCGATCCAGCGCTACCTCGGCGCGCTGGTGCCGGACGAGGCGCTGATCTGGCAGGACCGCGTGCCGGCCGTGGACCACGAGCTGGTCGACGCGTCCGACATCGCGGACCTCAAGGCGAAGGTCCTCGAGTCGGGCCTGAGCGTGGGGCAGCTGGTGTCGACCGCGTGGGCGTCGGCCTCGACGTTCCGCAGCGGTGACAAACGCGGTGGCGCCAACGGTGCCCGCCTGCGCCTCGAGCCTCAGCGCAGCTGGGAGGTCAACAACCCCGACGAGCTCGCACAGGTGCTGAGCACGCTCGAGGGTGTGCAGGAGGCGTTCAACAGCGCCCAGTCCGGCGGCAAGAAGATCTCGCTGGCCGACTTGATCGTGCTCGCCGGTGCGGCGGGTGTCGAGAAGGCGGCCAAGGACGCGGGCGTCGCGGTGACGGTGCCCTTCACCCCGGGCCGCACCGACGCCACCGAGGCCCAGACCGACGTCGAGTCGTTCGTGCCGCTCGAGCCGAAGGCCGACGGGTTCCGCAACTACCGCGGCAAGGGCAACCGCCTGCCGAGCGAGTACCTGCTCATCGACCGCGCGAACCTGCTGAACCTGTCCGCGCCGGAGATGACCGTGCTGGTCGGCGGCCTGCGCGTGCTGGGCGCCAACTACCGGCAGTCGAAGCAGGGCGTGCTCACCGACGCCCCGGGCACCCTGACGAACGACTTCTTCGTCAATCTGCTCGACATGAGCATCGAGTGGAAGCCTGCCGACGGGTCCGACGCGTTCGCCGAGTCCTTCGAGGCCCGCGACCGCGCCACCGGCGAGGTCAAGTGGACCGGCAGCCGCACGGACCTCGTTTTCGGGTCCAACTCGGAGCTGCGCGCCCTCGCCGAGGTCTACGCCGCGGACGACGCCAAGGAGAAGTTCGTGCGCGACTTCGTCGCCGCGTGGGACAAGGTCATGATGCTGGACCGGTACGACCTGGTCTGAGCTCGCTCGGGAGCCTGACTGAGCTCCCGAAGACCTCCTGAGGGGGCGGGGACTGCGGTCCCCGCCCCCTTCTTCCGCGCCCGGGGCAGCGCCTTCGCCCTGGCCGGAGTCCTCGCACCGGCTGCCGGCCCACGGTGTGGTGAACCGCTGGTTGACACAGCGCCCCGTCGGGGTGCAGTATCGAATCAATCCCGTTGGAAACGTTTCCAACACCCGATCGCAAACCTGGAAACGTTTCCAACGTTTGCGGACCACAACCGAGGTACGAGCGACGATGACGTCAACACGGGCCACGCTCATGCAGGTGGCCGAGCGCGCCGGGGTGTCCCTGGCCTCGACCTCCCGTGCGCTGCACGGGGCGGGTGCGAGCAAGGCGATGGTCGAGCGCGTCCGGGCCGCCGCGGAAGAGCTCGGGTACAGCGCCGACGCGATCGGCCGGTCGCTGCGGATGAAGAAGACGTTCCAGGTCGCGTTCGCGGTCGCGGACATCGGCAACCCCGTCTACGTCGAGATGATGCGGGCCATCCACGAGGTCCTGGAGCCGCACGGGTACCGCGTGGTCGTGATGTCGACGGGCGACACGTCCACGTCGACGGTCGAACTCGTGCGCAGTCTCGGCAGCGGCTTCGTGGACGGCATGATCGTGAGTCCCCTGCGCACCGACGACGCGCTGATCACCGAGATCCAGCAGGCCCCCGTGCCGGTCGTGGTGATCGGGCGCGCGATGGACGACCGCGGCATCAGCTCCGTCTCCACCGACTCCGCCGGCGGGATCGGCGAGGCGGTGCGCCACCTGCACGCCATCGGCCGCCGCCGCATCGGGTTCCTCAACGGACCCGTCGACACGACGCCGGGCGCCTCGCGCCAGCGCGGGTTCGACGCGGTGGCGGGGGAGATCGCGGCGGAGCGGATCGAGCGCGAGGTCGCCTGCGACTTCACTGTCAGCGCCGGTCTCGAAGCCGCCCGGCGGTTGTTCGCGCGGTCGCCGCAACAGCGGCTCGACGCCCTGGTCGCGGCCAACGACCTGCTCGCCATCGGCGCCATCCGCGCCGTGCGGGAGCTGGGCCTGTCGGTGCCGGAGGACGTCGCCGTGACCGGGATGGACGACACCGAGATCGGCCGGGTCTTCCAGCCGAGCCTCACCAGCGTGTCCCTCGGCACGACCGAACGCGGGCGCGCCGCCGCGCGCATCATGCTGCAGCTCGCCGACGACCCCGATCAGGCCGCGCAGCAGATCTCCGTGGGCCCGGAACTGGTGGTCCGCGAATCGACCAGCGTGCCCGCGGGAGGTGCGCGATGACCGTGCGGCTGTCCCCGACCCGCCCGCGCCGGCCGCGGCCCGCAGGCCCGGCCGAGCCGCCGCGTCCCGAACCGGCGACGCCGAAGACCGAGCGAGGTGCGCGATGACGACCCCGTCCCTGACCGAGCGGGACCGCGCCACCGCGCCGGCCCCGAAACCGCGCAAGCGCGTCTCGGCACTGGCGCGCACGCGCCGGCGCGAGGCGATCGCCCTGGTGCTGCCTTCGCTGATCCCGATCCTCGTGCTCAGCGTGGCGCCGCTCGTGATCGGCATCGTGCTCGCGTTCACCCACGCGCGCCTGGTGCGCCACCCCGACTACAGCTTCGCCGGCGTCGAGAACTTCGCGCGCCTCGGCGGCAACGCGCTGTTCTGGGACTCGCTGCGCATCGGCCTGATCTGGACGGTCGGCGTCACGCTGCTCCAGCTCGCCGCCGCGATGGGTCTGGCGCTGCTGCTGAACTCGGGACTGCGGCTGCAGGGCTTGACGCGCGTGCTCGCCCTCGTGCCGTGGGCCATGCCGCCGGTGGTCGTGGCGATCATGTGGCAGATGATCTACTCCGCCAACGGCGGCCCGCTCAACGCGTTCCTCGGCGCGGTGGGGCTGCCCGGCGACACCAACTGGCTCGGCGACTTCTCGACCGCGCTGCCGGCGGTGATCGTCGTCGGCGTGTGGGTCGGGATGCCGCAGACCACGGTGACGCTGCTGGCCGGGCTGCAGCAGATCCCCGGCGAGCTGATCGAAGCGGCCGAAGTGGACGGTGCCGGCGCCTGGCGGCGGTTCACGGCTGTGACGTGGCCCGCGCTGCGCCCGATCGTCACGTCGATCACCTCGCTGAACTTCATCTGGAACTTCAACTCCTTTTCGCTGGTCTACGTGCTCACCGCGGGCGGGCCGGGCGGCAAGACGATGGTGCCGGTGCTGTTCATCTACCTGGAGGCCTTCAAGAACCGCGAGATCGGCTACGCGGCGGCGATGGGGCTCGTCGTCGTGGTGGTGGTCGTGCTGATCCTCGCCGTGTACCTGCGGTCGCAGTTCCGCTCCGAAGACAGCGAAGTCGGCGCGGCCGGCGCGGGAAAGGGGCGCTGAGCCATGCGCTTGCTCGTTCGTCCGGCCCAGTACGTCGCCCTGGCGCTGTACATCCTGTTCCTCGGCTTCCCGTTGCTGTGGCTGATCTCGGCCTCGGTGAAGTCCTCGGGTGAGCTCAACTCGCTCTCCGTGAGCCTGCTGCCGCACGAGTGGCACTGGGAGAACTACGCCGAAGCCCTCACGCGCCAGGGACTTCTGCACTCGGCGTGGAACAGCCTGCTGGTCGCACTCGCGTCCACGGTGCTGTCGATCGTGATCTCCGTGCCGGCGTCCTACGTGCTGGCGCGGCTGAAGGGGAAGGTCCGCATCGCGGGTGTCGGCTGGATCCTGGTGAGCCAGGTCTTCCCGGTGGTGCTGATCATCCTGCCGCTGTTCCTCATCCTGCGGACGCTGGGGCTGGCCGACAACCTCGTCGGGCTCACGCTCGTGCACACCACCTACATGCTGCCGTTCGCGTTGTGGATGCTGCAGGGCTACGTGGCCGCGATCCCGACCGAGCTCGAAGAAGCGGGCGCGATGGACGGCGCCGGCCGGTTCACCGTGCTGCGCACCATCGTCTTCCCGCTGCTGGCCCCCGGCGTCGTGGCGACGGCGATGTTCAGCTTCGTCTCGTCGTGGAACGAGTTCTTCTTCGCGCTGGTGCTGCTGCAGTCGCCGGAGAACTACACCCTGCCGATCACCTTGAACATGTTCGTGGGCGGCGAGGGCAAGACAGCCCTCGGGCCGCTCGCCGCCGGGGCCGTGCTCGCCGCGATCCCCAGCATCGTCTTCTTCAGCATCCTGCGGAAGAAGCTCACCAGCGGGCTCATGGCCGGGGCGGTGAAGGGATGACCCTCCGCCGCCGGGCCGCTGAAACCCCATTCCCCCAGAAGAAATCCCCGAAAGGTCGGTCGATGAAGACACGACGCGCGCTGGTCGCCGCCAGCCTGCTGGTCTCCGGTCTGCTGCTCGCCGCGTGCGGCAGTGGCAGCGGCAGCGGAGACGCGAGCGGTCCCGTCACCCTCACGTTCCAGTCCCTGTCCGACCAGCCCGCGGCGATCGCCGAGACGCAGAAGATCGTGGGCGACTGGAACTCCTCGCACAAGGACGTCCAGGTCAAGATCGTGCAGGCGGGCTGGGACAGCGTCTACGACAAGCTGATCACCCAGTTCAACGCCGGCACCGCGCCGGACATCGTCCACTACGAGGCGGCGGGCATCGAGCCGTTCGCGGCCGACGACTACCTCGCCGACCTCACGCCGTACCTCTCGCCGCAGAAGCGCGCCGACTTCCAGAAGGGCGTGCTCGACTCGGTGACGTTCGGCGGCAAGGTCGTCGCGTTCCCGACCGAAGTGCAGTCCTACGTGGTCTTCGCGAACAAGACCCTGCTGAAGCAGGCCGGCGTGCCCGTGCCGACCGGCAAGACGATGACCTGGGACCAGCTGCGCCAGATCGCCAAGGCCACCACCAAAGGCGGCAAGTACGGCCTCGGCTGGGGCCTGTCGAGCCCGACGGCCGCATTCGTCGCACTGGCTCCCGGCTTCGGCGGCAAGTACTTCCAGGGCACCGGTGACCAGGCGAACCTGACGGTGGGCGAGGGCGAGATGGCGCTGCCGAAGCTCGTCGACCAGATGGCCTACCAGGACCACTCGGTGCTGCCGGTGACGCTCACGCAGTCGGGCTCGAAGGCGCTCGCGCCGTTCTACGCCGGCCAGATCGCGATGACCGTGCAGGGTTCCTACCAGGCCGCGAACATCGCCAAGGACGCGCCGAAGGGCTTCGACTGGATCGTGCTGCCGCCGCTGGCCGGCCCGGCCGGACCGGCGCAGGCCGCCAGCCCGCAGACGCTGTCGGTGAACAAGGACTCCCAGCACGTCAAGGAAGCCGCCGAGTTCATCGATTACTTCACCAGCACCGAGAACCTGGCCGCGATGAACGAGGCCGACGCGCTGATCCCGCCCACGAACTCGGCTCGCCAGGCGCTGTCGGCGAAGCTCGCCGGCAAGACCGGCTGGGACCAGGTCCTCGCTTCGGGCCAGTACATCACGTCCGCGCCGTACCTGTTCGCCAGCAAGTACCCGCAGTGGAAGGACACCGTCGCCACGCCGGCGTACCAGCAGTTCCTGGCCCAGAAGACCGACGCCGGCGGCCTCGCCACCCAGCTGCAGAACGGCTGGAAGAGCGTCACCACCAACTGAACGCAACTACGAAACGAACTGGGACTGGAGCGGATTCTCTTGACCTGGCTGGAAGACCGGGCCGTCGCGGTGATCACCGGCGCGGCCGTGGGCGACGCCCTCGGCGGTGCCGTCGAAGGGTGGACCCCCGAGCAGATCGAGGAGCGCCACGGCGGCCGCGTGACCGGCATCGTCGGACCCTGGTACCCGAACTGGCGTGACGCGCGGCCCATCGCGCCTTACCACAAGGGCGACGGGCACATCACCGACGACACCCTCATGACGCGCGCGATCGTCGAGGTGTACGCGAAGCGCCGGGACCACCTCGACGCGTTCGCCGTGGCCGAGGACCTCGTGCCGCTGATGATCGGCGAACCCCGGTGGGTGCCGGAGCTGGAGTCGACGGCGCTGCTGCTGCAGCGCGTGTTCCTCGCGGAGAAGTGGATCGTCGCGCGGCTGCACTACGGCCACGTCGACCCGCGGGAGGCCGGGGTCGGAAACGTTGTCAACTGCGGTGCGGCGATGTACGTCGCCCCGGTGGGGGTGGTGAACCCGGGTGATCCCCGCGGTGCCTACGCCGAGGCGATCGACCTCACCGGTGCGCACCAGTCGAGCTACGGCCGGGAGGCCGCCGGGGTCCTGGCCGCGATGGTCGCGGCCGCGGTCGCCCCGGGCGCGACGCTCGAGGACGTCACGGCGGCGGCGCTCGAGCTCGCGCACGACGGCACGGCGGCGGCGATCCGGGCTGTCGTCGACGAGTTCGGCGGCACGGCCGCGGCGCCGGCCACTGACGAGCAGGAACGCGCGCTGGCGCGGAGGGTCCGGGAAGTCGTGGAGCCGTTCGATTCGGTCGGGCCGGAGTACCGGCAGATGTCGCTCGACGCGCGTCGCCCGTCGCGGACCAAGTCGATCGAGGAGCTGCCGGCGGCGCTCGCGTTCGTGCTCGCGCACCGCGGCGACTTCCGCGGCGCTGTGCTCGCGGCCGTGAACTACGGCCGCGACGCGGACTCGATCGCCGCCATGGCGGGGGCGATCTGCGCGGGCCTGGGCGGCGCGGCCGTGGTGCCGGCCGAGTGGCTCGGCCCGATCAGCGAGGCCAGCCGCATGGACGTGGCCGAGACCGGGCACTTGCTGGCGGCGGCCGCGGCCGACATCGTGCGGGCCGACCGCGAGCGGGCGCAGGCCCGGCTCAAGTCGCTCGACGGGCTGGACGCGGCTCCGGTGCCCGATCCGGACACGGTGGACGCAGTGAACACTGTGGACACGGTGAGCACGGTGGAGGGCGCGTGAGGCTCACCTGGGCCCAGCCCGAGGACCTGCTGGCACACGAGTTCGTCCAGGCCGTCGCCGAGGGCAAGGACGTCTCGGCGGTGCGGGAACGCTGGGTGGCGGCGGGCGGCGATCCCGTCCCCGCCGTGAGCGGCGCCGGGCCCGACCCGGCGCCGCCCGCCCTGCGGGAGCTGGCCCGCACGCTGCTCACCGAGCTGGCGCAGCTTCCGGTGGCACCGTCGCCGGCCGAACCCGGCGACTGGGCCGGGATCGAAGCCCTGCTCCCCGCCGCTCCGGAGCTGCCGCGAGGGCTGCGCGACGGGCGTGTGCTCGGCGCGTGGACGGGCCGGGCGGCCGGCTGCCTGCTCGGTAAACCGGTGGAGAAGATCCCGCGCGAGGGCATCGAGGAGATCCTGCGCGCCACGGGACGCTGGCCGCTGGAGCGGTGGTTCACCGCGGTCGGGCTGCCCGCCGACGTCGCCGCGCGCTGGCCGTGGAACCGCCGCTCGGCGAAGACCTCGCTCGAGGAGAACATCCACGGGATGCCCGAGGACGACGACCTCAACTACCCGATGCTCGCGCTGACCCTGCTCGAGACGCACGGCCGCGGGTTCACCACCGACGACGTCGCCCAGTTGTGGCTCGACAACCTCCCGGCCGGGCGCGTGTTCACGGCCGAGCGGGCGGCGTACCGCAACATCCTCGACGCGCGGCCGGTGCCCGAGACGGCGACGTACCTCAACCCGTTCCGCGAGTGGATCGGCGCGCTGATCCGCAGCGACGTGTTCGGCTGGGTGTCGCCGGGCGAGGTGCGCGGCGCGGCTCGGCTCGCGTGGACCGATGCGCGGCTGAGCCACACGCGCAACGGCGTGTACGGCGCGATGTGGGCCGCCGCGCTGGCTTCGGCCGCGATGGTGTGCGACACCGTCGACGAGGTTCTCGAGGCGGCGGTTACGGTGCTCCCGCCGGGCAGCCGGCTCGCCGAAGCCGTGCGCCTCGGCCACGCGGCGGCTCGCGACGGCGACGTGCGCGCCGGGCTCGACCGGCTCCACGCGGCCTACGGCGACTTGCACTGGGTTCACGTGCTCGGCAACGCCGCCGTGATCGCCTATGCCCTGGCCAAGGGCGGCGGCGAGTTCGGGCCCAGCGTTTCGATCGCCGTCACGGCGGGCTGGGACACCGACTCCGCGGCCGCGACCGTCGGCGGGGTGGTGGGTGCCCTCCGCGGGGTCGACGGCATCGGCGAGCAGTGGGTGGCTCCGCTGGAAGGCCGGATCGCGACCTCGCTGCCCGGTGGCGAGCAGAAGATCGCCGACCTCGCGGCACGCACGATCGCGCTCGCCCCGGCGGAGCGTGTGTCGTGACCGGAACCGTGGTCGTGGTCGGGTCGGCCAACGCCGACCTGGTCGTCGACGTGCCGCGGCCGCCGCGGGCCGGGGAGACGATCCTCGGCGGACGGCTGCGGCGCAGTCCGGGGGGCAAGGGCGCCAACCAGGCGGTCGGCGCCGCGCTGGCCGGGGGAGCGCACACGACGTTCGTGGGCGCCCTCGGCGAGGACGAGGCTGCGGACCTGATCCTGCTGTCGCTCGGGAGCGCGGGCGTGCGGACCGATCTCGTCGCCCGCACGAAAACGCCGACCGGCACGGCGTTCGTCACCGTGTCCCCGGACGGGGAGAACGCGATCGTCGTGGCGCCGGGCGCGAACGAGCACGTGCGGATCGGCGAGGCGGAAGCCGCGCGGATCGCGGTGGCCGACGTGGTGCTCGCGCAGCTGGAGATCCCGCTCGACGTGGTGCGGGCCGCTGCGGCCGCGCGCACACCCGGCGCGCTGCTGGTGCTCAACGCCGCGCCCTCGCGTGACCTGCCGGACGACGTCTGGGCGGCCCTCGACGTGCTCGTGGTCAACGAGCACGAAGCCGCGGACCTCGGTGGCAGCGCGGAAGAACTGCTGAAGCGGGTGCCGGCCGTCGTGGTCACGCTGGGCAGCGAAGGCTGTCTCGTCGCAGAACGCGAGCGGGAACCGGTGCGGGTGCCCGGGATCCGGGTGGACACAGTGGACACCACCGGCGCCGGCGACACGTTCTGCGGCGTGCTCGCCGCCGGGCTCGCCCAAGGCCGGCCGCTGGCCGACGCCGCACGGCTGGCCTGCGCGGCCGGCGCGCTCGCCGTCACGCGGCCCGGCGCGCAGGCCGCCGTTCCCACCGCCGAAGAGGTCGCGGCGCTCGCGGCCGGAGAAAAGGTGCGATGACCGCCCCGTTCGACCCCCTCGTGCCGCGTCCGATCGACCGGCCGGCCGACGTGCCCCTCGGCCCGCTGACCCCCGAGCAGCTCGAGGCGCTCGACGAAGCCAAGATCTTCGCCGCGCCGAGCGATCCCGCCGACCGGCCCGCGTGGCGAGCCCGCCTGCGCGAGTGGCGCTTGGACTCGCGCCGGCGCCACGCCTACACCGGCGAGGCCTACGACCGGCCCGGCGCCGCATGGGCCGCGCGCTGCCACACCGTCGCGCAGGTCTGGCTGTGGGACGAGCTGCTGTACTCGTTCGAGGACGGGAAGTTCACCCCCGAGCGCTTCCTCGCCGACGCGCGCGAACGTTTCGGTGGCCTCGACGCCGTCGTGCTGTGGCACGCCTACCCGGTGATCGGGCTCGACGACCGCAACCAGTGGGATTTCTACCGCGACGTGCCCGGCCTGCGGGAGCTCATCACCGCGCTGCACGAGGCCGGGCTGCACGTGTTCGTCGACTACAACCCGTGGGACGTCGGCACCCGGCGCGGTGAGGACGACCTGAGCGAGCTCGCGGCGCTCGTTGCCGACTTCGCGGTGGACGGCGTTTTCCTCGACACCCTCAAGAAGGCCGAACCGGGCTTCGTCGAACGGCTCGAAGCCGCCCGGCCCGGCATCGTGCTGGAAGGCGAGTCGAAGCTGCCGGTCGAGCGGATCGCCGACCACACCGCGTCGTGGGCCCAGTTCTTCGCCGATTCGCCCGTGCCCGGTGTGCTGCGCGCCCACTGGTACGAACGGCGGCACATGCAGCACCACGTGCGCCGCTGGCACCGCGACCACTCCGAAGAACTGCAGTCCGCGTGGCTCAACGGCGCCGGCGTGATGGTGTGGGAGGTCGTGTTCGGCGTGTGGGTGGGCTGGTCCCGCCGCGACGCCTCGACCGTGCGGCGCATGGTGACCGTCCAGCGCGCGGCCGGCGACCTGCTGCTGGGCGGCGAGTGGACGCCGCTGGCCGAGCTGACGCCCGAGGCCGACGCCGCCGGCGTGTACGCGTCCAGCTGGCAGCGCGCCGGGGTGACCCTGTGGACACTGGTCAACCGTGGCGCGGCCGACTTCACCGGTGACGTGCTGCCCGCCGGGCCCGGCAAGGTGCTCGACTTGCTGGGCGGCGTGCCCGGTCGCGGGATCGGCGCCGTGCTGCACCTCGCCGACGGCACGCCGGAACCCGCGTGGCTGCCGGAATTGCTCGATGCACTGCGCGACGCGCCCCACGACTCCGAGGCCCGGTTCCCGCACCGGCTCGCCGAACGCGTCCGTCCACAACGGACCACAGGCGCGCCCGAGGCAGGTGCCGTCGTGGTCCCCGCCGGGCCGTACGTGCTGACTGTCCGCTACCGCGCCCGCGAGACCGGCATGTACCAGGGCGCGCCGTACGTGGACGAGTGGAAGCCGTTGCCGCCGCGGCTGCACGACGCGCGCACGCTCCAGCGTTCCGGCTCGCTGGCCGGCGCTGTGTCGGTCGCCGCCACCGAGGTGACCAACGCGCAGTTCGCGGAGTTCCTCGCCGCCACGGGGTACCGGCCCACTCAGCCACACCGGTTCCTGGCGCACTGGACCGGCGGTGTCCCGGACCGGCCCGAGGAGCCGGTGACCTACGTGGACCTCGACGACGCCCGCGCGTACTGCGCGTGGCGCGGCGGCCGGCTGCCCACCGAGGACGAATGGCAGCTGGCGGGGGAGACCGGCGGGTTGCTTCGCGGCGAACCCGCCGTGTGGAACTGGACCGAGAGCGAGCACTCCGACGGACGCACGCGGTTCGTGCTGCTCAAGGGCGGCAGCGACTACCGGGCCGAGGGCTCCGAGTGGTACGTCGAAGGC
Organism: Amycolatopsis sp. FDAARGOS 1241; assembly: GCF_016889705.1. Taxonomy (NCBI): domain Bacteria; kingdom Bacillati; phylum Actinomycetota; class Actinomycetes; order Pseudonocardiales; family Pseudonocardiaceae; genus Amycolatopsis; species Amycolatopsis sp. FDAARGOS 1241. Next base: position 5,661,351 of record NZ_CP069526.1, on the reverse strand, counting down.
GGCCGCCACGCGCCGGACGTCAGCGTGAAACTCCTGGTACCCGGCCTCGGCCTCGCGCGTGGCGCGACGGTCGGGTTCCGGTGCGCGTGGGACGGGGAGGTGCCGGCGTGACGACGACCCGGGACGCCACCGACGGCGCGCTGGCCGGCCTGCGCGTGGTCGACGCGTCGACGCTGTTCGCGGGCCCGATGGCCGCGATGCACCTGGGCGACATGGGCGCCGACGTGATCAAGGTCGAGCACCCGCGCCGGCCCGATCCCTCGCGCGGCCACGGCGTCGCTAAGGACGGCGTGAACCTGTGGTGGAAGACGCTGGGGCGCAACAAGCGCACCGTCACCGCCGACCTCGGCAGCGAAGGCGGGCGCGAGGTGTTCCTCGCGCTGGCCGAGCAGGCCGACGTGGTGATCGAGAACTTCCGACCCGGCACGCTGGAACGGTGGGGGCTGGGCTACGACGAGCTCTCGGCGCGCAACCCGCGGCTCGTGCTCGCGCGCGTCACCGGCTTCGGCCAGTTCGGCCCGTACCGGTCGCGGCCCGGCTTCGGCACGCTCGCCGAGGCGATGAGCGGGTTCGCGGCCACGACCGGGGAACCGGACGGCCCGCCGACGCTGCCGCCGTTCGGGCTCGCCGACGGCATCGCGTCGCTGGCCACCGCGTACGCGATCATGGTCGCGTTGTCCGCGCGGGCGACGAGCGGCCGCGGACAGGTCGTGGACACGGCGATCATCGAGCCGATCCTCGCGATGCTCGGACCGCAGATCACGCGGTGGGACCAGCTGCGCACCGTCCAGCCGCGCACGGGAAACCGGTCCATCAACAACGCGCCGCGCAACACCTACCGCACCGCCGACGGGCAGTGGGTCGCCGTGTCCACGTCGGCCCAGTCGGTGGCCGAACGCGTGGTGCGGCTCGTCGGGCGGCCCGATCTCATCGAGCAGCCGTGGTTCGCGCGGGGCGCCGATCGCGCGCGGCACGCGGACGAGCTCGACGAAGCCGTGGGCGGCTGGATCGCCCAGCGCACGCGAGCGGAGGTCGTCGCGGCCTTCGAAGAAGCGCAGGCCGCGGTGGCGCCGATCTACGACGCCGCCGACATCGTCGCGGACCCGCAGTTCCGGGCGCTGGGCACGATCCACGAGATCGACGACCCCGAACTGGGCCCGATGCTCATGCAGGGCCCGCTTTTCCGGCTGTCGGACAACGCCGGCGTCATCGGCTTCACCGGCCGCCCGCACGGTGCCGACACCGACGGCGTGCTGAAGGAACTCGGGTTCTCGGCCGAGCGGATCGCGTCGCTGCGTGAGGAGGGGGCCGTATGAAAACGCCGGCACTGACGTTCCTCTACGTGCCGGCCGACCGGCCCGAGCGCGTCGAGAAGGCGCTCGCCTCGGAGGCCGACGTCGTTCTCGTCGACCTCGAAGACGCCGTCGCGCCCGCGCACAAGGATGCGGCGCGCGCGAACCTCGTGCGGCTGCTGGCCGACGCTGCCGGGGACCGCGCGGTGCAGGTGCGGATCAACCACCCGAGCACGCCGTGGCACGCGGCGGACGTCGCGGCGCTCGCGGGCCTGCCGCTGCCTGTGGGGGCCCGGGTGCCGAAGGTCGAGTCGCCCGCGGAAATCCTGGCGCTGGCCGCGGCGCTGCCCGGGCGCGACCTGCACCCGCTGATCGAGTCGGCGCTCGGGGTCGAGCGGGCGCTGGACATCGCGACCGCGTCGCCGCAGGTCGCGTCGATCGGGCTCGGCGAGGCGGATCTGCGCTCCGACCTGGGTATCGACGACGAGGCGGGTCTGACGTGGGCGCGCAGCCGCGTGATCGTCGCGGCGCGCGCCGCGCGGCTGGCCGCGCCCGCGATGTCGGCGTACCCCAACGTCCGCGACCTGGAGGGTCTGGCCACGTCGTGCCGGGCCGGGCGGGCGCTCGGCTTCCGCGGCCGCACGGCGATCCACCCGGCCCAGCTCGCGACGATCCGCGCGGCGTTCCTGCCGAGCGCGGAGGAGGTGGTACGGGCCAGCGAGGTCCTCGCGCGTGTCGCCGACGCCACCGCCGCCGGCGTGGGCGCGATCGCCCTGACCGACGGGACGTTCCTCGACGTCGCGATGGTCGAGCGCGCTCGCGCGGTGCTGGCCCTGGCCGGCGCCTAGGTCGTTGGTGCCCGGTCGGTCTTGCCCGGGTGATTCGCCAACGCTGTTCGCCGCTGCACCGCGACGACGGACACATCGGCGTGGGGCCCGTTCTGATCTATTCTGGACGGGGGATTCCACGAGGAGGGGCCATGACCGACGAAGAGCTCATCGTCGAGTTCGCCCTGCGCCGCCTCGACAACCCCGACCTCGAGCTGGAGGAAGTCGCGGCACTCGTCGTGCGCCGCCTGGGCCCCGATCGCATGCTCGAGTTCGCCGCGGCGAACCTCGCCAGCCGCGACGAACTGCGCGGCGCCCTCTTCCCCGCGGCTGTCGAACACGTCCTGCGCGTGGTCCTCACCCTGCGCGGGCCGAGCGACTAGTTCATCGCCGCGCGGCGGGTCTGCCACGGGCTGCGCCCGCCGCTGAAGGCCCACAAGGGCGATCACCGGATCGCAGAGCGCGCAGCCGAACGAAGAGTCGTGGAAGAACGGCAGGATCGGCTGCCCCTTGAGGTGGTGGACGACGTCCCACGCGGTGTGCAGCAGCCACCCGGCCCCGATGAACGCCCACGACTCCAGGCCCCTCAACGCCACGAAGACCATCACCGCGGAGAACCCGAGTTCCCACGGGCCCAGCGCCCCACCCGACAGGTAGGCCCCACCCGCGCCGGCGACCATCAAGGCGTTGAACCTCCGTCGCCCGGGCTCCGGGATCAACGACGACAGCCCCACATACACCAAGCCGATGACGATCGGCAGCAGCAGCTGGATCATGGTCGCCACGGTAGGAACCGGACGCCCGGCTCACCACCGGGCTGAACGCCGGATGCCCACGGATTCCCGCCAGGTGGCGGGAATCCGTGGGCGGCACCGCGAGTCAGCGGGACCTGGGGTGGCGGCGATGCGGCCACGTGGGGAGCTTCAGCCCGCGGCGGGTCACGTAGAAGGTGGGGATCAGGTCCAGCGACGGCGTCAGCGCACCGGCCGGTTCGGTGGGGGTCGGGGCCGGGGTGGTCGTCTTGGTGGTCATGGTGTCCTCCAAAGTGTCCGAAGTGGATGAGTCCGGTATGGACGGTGCTAGGCGGCGGACGCGGCCGCGGCGGTGCCGGCGGCGGGTGCGGCGGGGGAGGTGGTGAAGACTGCCGCGCGGGTGCGGGCGCCGGTGATGGCCGCGTTCAGGGTGGCGAGGTCCTGGGGGCCGTCGTGGCGTTGGGCGTTGATGAAGAACGTCGGGGTGCCCGCGACACCGCTGAGATCAGCGGATTCGACGTCGCTCTCGACGTGGGAGGTGAAGCGGCCGTGGAGCAGGTCGTCGCGGAAGCGGGCGGTGTCGAGGCCGAGCTGGGCGGCGTAGCCGACGAGCGCGTCGAAGTGCAGGTCGTCCTGGTTGGCGAGCAGCAGGTCGTGCATGGGCCAGAACGCGCCCTGCGCGCCGGCCGCCTCGGCGGCTTCCGCCGCGAGCTGCGCGTGGGGGTGGATGTCGTGCAGCGGCAGGTGGCGCCAGACGTACCGGATGTCGGCGTTGTCGGCCAGCAGCTCCCGCGCGGTCGGCGCGGCCATGCCGGTCCAGGGGCACTCGAAGTCGCCGTACTCGACCACGGTCACGGCGGCGTTCTCCGGTCCTCGCACGTGGTCACGGCCGAGATCAACCGGCGCCACGAGATCGGTGAGCTCCGGTGCGTCGCCGAGCAACGCGCGGGTCCGGACGGCCTCCGGCAACGCCGCGGTCACCCGCTGCACGACGAACGTCAGCAGCGCGGCCCCGATGGCGGCCGCCAGCACGCCGAGCTTCGCCTCCTCCAGCTCCCGCCCGGTGAACGCGAGGTCCGCGATCAGCAGCGAAACCGTGAAGGCGACGCCCGCCATCGTGCCGCCGCTCAGCACCCCGGCCCAGCCGACCGGCGGCTGCAGCGAACCGCGCGTCAGCCGTGCCAGCAGCCACGAGGCGCCGAACACCGCGAGCGGCTTGCCCACCACGTAGGCGAGGAAGATCCCGACGGTGATGGGCGCCGTGACCGCGCTCGCCAGCACGCCGGCGTTCACCGCGATCCCGGCGTTGGCCAGCGCGAACAGTGGCACCACGACGTAGCTCACGACCCGGTGGAAGGCGTGGCGCAGCCGGGCGTTGGCCGACAGCGTCGCGCTCAGTCGCCGGCTCGCGGAGCTGGCGGCCTCGGCGGTCGGCTGCTCACGGAAGAGCCGCACCAGTGCCGTCGCCTCCTCCAGCGTGTCACGCTTCGGCACGTACGCCGATGTCGCAAGGCCCACTGCCAGCCCGGCGACCACCGGGTCGATCCCGCTGGTGAGCAGTGAAGCCCACACCGTCAGCGCCAGTGTGGTGAACACGGGCTTGCGGTAGCGGTAGTCGAGGCGGCGGCTCGCGAGCACCCCGGCGTAGGCGAGGGCCGCGATGCCGAGCGCCACGAGGTTCACGTGGCTGCTGTACGCGAACGCGATGACCACCAGCGCCACGATGTCGTCGACGACGAACACCGTCAGCACGAAGGTCCGGATCCGCTCCGGCGCCCCACGCCCGACCACCGCGAACACCCCGAGGGCCAGCGCGGTGTCGGTCGACATCGCCGCGCCCCACCCGTGCGCGCCGGGCCCGCCGCCGGTGAGCGCCAGGTAGATCAGCACCGGCACCGCCATCCCGGCCAGGCCGGCGACGGCGGGCAGCACCAGCCGGCGCCGCTCGCGCAGATCACCGAGGTCGAACTCGCGCCGCGCCTCGAGCCCCACCACGAGGAAGAACAGCGTCATCAGCCCGCTGTTGACCCAGTCGCGCACCGGCAGCGCGGCGGCCAGCGGCCCGACGCGGACGCTGAGCACCCAGTTCCACACGGCTTCGTACGTGCCGGGCGCGACGTTCGCCCACACCAGCGCCACCACGACCGCGGCGACGAGCACGCCGGCGCTGCCGGACTCCGTCTTCAGGAATGCCCGCAGGGGGCTGGACGCCGGACCGGACATCGACATGCGGCCCATCGGCATTTCGCTGGTCGGAGCGGTCGGCATCGCGGTCATCGACGGCCTCTCGGACATCGGAGCCATCGGAGCCATCGAAGCCGTCGCGTCCGCCGGCCGGATCGGGGTGACGTTGATCGACTGCATCGGGTTCTCCTCGGAAACTGGTAGGAGCGGGGGTCAGTGCGCCTTGCGGGCCAGGAAGTCGCGGATCAGTGCGGCGACCTCGGCTCCGGCGCTCTCGAGCAGGAAATGGCCGCCGTCGAGCAAGTGGATCTCGGCGTCCGGCACGTCTTCGGCGAACGCCGTCGCGCCTTCGGGGCCGAAGATCTCGTCGCCCTTGCCCCACACGGCGAGGACCGGCGGCTGGTGCTCGCGCAGGTAGGTGTGCAGCGCGGGGTAGAGGGGCGGGTTGGTGGCGTAGTCGCGGAACAGCGCGAGCTGGATCTCGTCGTTGCCCGGCCGCGACAGCAGCGCGAAGTCGTGGTGCCAGGTGTCGGGGCTGACCAGCGTCTCGTCGGCCACGCCGGTGAGGTACTGCCAGCGCGTGGACTCCAGCGTCAGTGCGCCGCGGATGGCGTGCTCGGTTGCGGGCGTCTGCTCGGCGTGGTAGGCCCACACCGTCTTCCAGAACGCCGGGACGAAGCCCGCGTCGTAGCCGTTGCCGTTCTGCGTGATGATCGCCGTGACGGTCCCGGGGTTCGCCAGCGCGAGGCGCCAGCCGATCGGGGCGCCGTAGTCCTGCACGTACATCGCGTAGCGCGTGACGCCCAGCTCGCGCAGCAGCCCGACGGTGAGGTCTGTCAACGCGTCGAAGGTGTAGTCGAACTCCTCGACCGCGGGCGCGTCGGAGAGGCCGAACCCGAGGTGGTCGGGGGCGATCACGTGATAGCGGTCGGCCAGCGCCGGGATCAGGTTCCGGAACATGAACGAGCTGGTCGGGAAGCCGTGGAGCAGCACGAGCACGGGCGCATCGGCCGGTCCGGCCTCGCGGTAGAAGAGCCGGCGGCCGTGCACGGTGGCGTAGCGGTGGTGGACCTGCGGTGTCTCGATCATGGCTAACCCTTCAAGTTGAATTTGATGGTTAGACTCAAACATGGTAGAACTAACCTGTCAAGAGGCAGGTTGGAGGTTAGGTTGTGATGGACGCCGTGCTCGAGGTCGACGAGCGGTTGCTGCTCGACCTGTTGAACACGACACCGGTCATCGACGGCGAGCCGACCGACGACCTCGCCGCCGAGGACGCGGGCCTGCGCTGGCTGACCGACCACGGGCAGCCGGCGTCGCAGGCCGAATGGCGCACGCTGCTCGACGCGCGCTCGGCGCTGCAGGACGTGGTCCGCGGAGCCGCGGGCCCGCAGGCGGTCGCGCCCTTCATCGAAGGCGTCGGCTACCGGGCCCGGCTCGGCGACGAGGGCATCGAGTGGAACCTCGATGCCCCGGCGGGCCGCGCGGCCTCCGCGCGCGCCGTCTTCACGTGGGACCGGCTGCGCCACTCCGGCCGCCTGCGCCCGTGCGCCAACCCGGACTGCCGCCGCTTCCTCATCGACCACAGCAAACCCAACACGGCCCGCTGGTGCTCCATGGCGGTGTGCGGCAACCGGATGAAGGCCCGGCGGCACTACCGGCGAGCGCAGCAGTCCGAAGTGGACTGACAGCCCGGCACCGGGCCGCGTTAACGGGTCGGCCGCCGGATGATCGATGCCGGTGGCGGGCTCGGCTGCCGGTCCGGTGCGGACGGGAAGAGTCGCCGCCGGCCCTGCTGGGACCGCCGCGACTGAGCGGTGAACCGCGGCGGGCCCTTTCCCCCGGCTGAAGGGCTCGCCGCGGCGCTATTCGTTGTGCAGCACCGCCGCGATGGGAGTGCGCGCGGCGCGGCCGGCGGGGACGAGGGCGCCCAGCACCGCGATGCCGACCCCGGCGAGACCGAGCAGCACGAGCATCGACGCGCGGTAGACGTCGGTGACGAACCCGAAGACGTCCGACTGCGCGGCGCGCAGCATGGCGGGCCCGACGAGCCCGTGCACGGCCACGCCCAGTGGCAGTCCGCTCAGGTCGCCGAGCACGCCGAGGGCGCCGAGGGCGCCCATCGATGTGACCATCATGACCGTCACCTGGCGCGGCGTCATGCCGATCGCTTTGAGTACGCCCGGGTCGCGGCGGCGTTCGTGGGCGTTGAGGACCACGGTGTTGAACACCCCGAGCGCCGAGACGATCCCGAGCACCAGCGTGAGGATCGACGCGCTGCCGATGAGGACCACGGCCTGCGACGAGGTGCTGTCGCGCGGGGGAGCGGCGTCGAGACCCGGGTCGCCTGGACCGCCCGGACCACGGCGTCGCGGCCGGCACCCGGGGCGAGTTGCACGTCGTAGGTGTCCGCGCGGGCGTCCGGCGCCAGCCGGTGCAGCGTCGACCAGTCGCCGTAGCTCGTGTCGGCGTTGTTGGTGCGCGTGACGCCGACGAGGGTCACCGGAACGCGGTTGCCGCCGGGTTCCAGGGTGATCGCGTCGCTGAGGGAGAGCCCGCGCTGGTTCAGGAACCAGGACGGAGCGGCGACTTCCCCGGAAACCGGCCACCGGCCCTCCGTGATCGCCGGCCCCAGCGCCGCCGAATCACCGCGCGGAACACGACGGACGGTTCTCCGGAGCGGGTGCACCGTGCGCTCCGCCGAGGCCGACACGCGCGCAGCGCCCGCGTCACCGAGTGCCGCGGATTCGGGCCCGGGACGTCGCCGGGCACGGTGCTGCCGTCCTTCAAACCGGCGAGGCACTCCACGCGGTCTGCGTGGACCGGCCACATCGCGGAGTTGTACGCGCCGACCGACAGCGTCACCCCGAGCGACAGCGTCACGGTCAGCACGCCGAGCACGATCGCCGCGAGCGTCAACGCGCTGTGCGCCGGCCGCGTGAACGGCATCCCCAGGCCGGGGCTCACCGACCGCGGCAGCCGGGTGCCCGCCGGCCACCGCTGGATCGCCGGCGTCTGCCCGACGCGTGGCGTGCTGCCCGCGCTGATCGCCACCGCCGCCGGCAACCGGCGGGCACGCAGCGCGGACACCAGTGCCGCCACTGCGACGAGCACCGGCAACCCCAGCAGGTGGTGCTCGCGTACGACTTCGTTGTGGGAACGGTGGCGGGCTGGGGGATTCGCCGGGCGGGTGGCGCGGCGGGTCGCCAGGGCCAGAATCACGAGCCACCATGCCTGCTGTGGTCGCGGGACCGGCCGGGTGGGTCGTGCGGTGGTGCGCCGGCCGGAATCGCGAGCTGTTGCGGCTGTTGCCGGATCGAGCGGGAACCGCGGCCAGGCGGCGTCGTTAGAAGCAGGTACCACTCCCCGGCGCTGCGACATGACCGGGCGGGAACCGTGAACGCTCGGCGTGGATCCGCGGTCGGGCTGCGGGAGTCGACGGGCGGCTTCCGCGGCGGTGCGCCAGTACGAGAATCACGAGCCCCTACCGGCGGCTGCCGGACCGCGCGGGAACCGTGCCCAGACCGGCGCCGCGCGATCCGGGAACGGCGCCGGCGGCAGTGCGTCATGACCGGGCGGGAACTGTGAACACCTCCGGGTGTTTCACGAGCTCCACCCGCGTCCGGCGGATGTGCAGCTCCAGGATCCGTTCGGCGGACGGGTGGTCGCGTTGGCGCAGCGCTTCGATCAGCAGCCGGTGCTCGGCCTGGATGAGCCAGGCCCGCCGGTCCCACGCGAGGCGGGTGAACGCGCGCCGGTAGTGCTGCGTGGTGTCCCACAGGCGGTTGAGGATCGCGGCGAGGTCGTGCGCGTCGTGGTGGCGGTAGACCGTCCAGTGCAGCCGCCGGTCGAGCACGAGGAACTCCTCGACGTCGTCGGTGGCCTCGATGCGGTCCTCGAGCGCGGCCAGCTCGTCGATGTCCGCATCGGACAGTCGCGGCGCGGATTCGGCCAGCAGCAAGGGTTCCAGCCGCTCGCGCATCTTGTACGACAGCTCGCACTCGCGCACGTCCATCGACGTGACCCACGCGCCGGAGTTGGCGCGCAGGGTCACCAGGCCGCGCGATTCGAGGATGCGCAGCGCTTCGCGGACCGGCAGCCGGCTGGTGCTGAGCTCTTCGGCCAGCTCGTCCTGGATGATCCGCGTGCCCGGCGCCAGCCGGCCGTCGAGGATCCGCTCGCGCAGTTCGTCGGCGACGCGCTGGCTGGCCACGCCGGCGGGTACGGCCACGCTCGGTCCTCTCAGTCGAAGGCCCGCGGGTTGTGGTCGAAGGCCTTGCCGTTGGGATAGGACACTAGCTCACACTGCAGGCCCCACGGCGACAGGAAGTACACCCACCGCTGGCCTTCGCTGGCGCCGCGGCTGGCGGTCGGCTCGCCGAGCACCCGAAGCCCGCGCCGGCGCAAATCCGCCACGGCCGCGTCGAGGTCCTCCACGTACAGCGCGAGGTGGTGCCCGCCGACGTCGGAGTTGCGCGGCGACTCGGGGTTCTGGTCCTCCGCCTGGTATTCGAACACCTCCAAGATCGCCTTGCCGCCCAGGCGGTAGAAGTGCAGTTGCCGCATCACCGTCCGGTCGGTGACGTTGAGGTGCTCGCTCATCCAGCTGCCCTCGTCGTGGCGGAACGGCCCGAGCCGGTACAGGTACTCGCAGCCCAGCACGTCGGTGAAGAACTCGTGGGCCTCGCGCAGGTCCGGCACCGTGATGCCGAAGTGGTCCACGCCCGTCACGCCCGGGATCGGCATGAGAACACCTCCAATGGATCCATTCACTTGCTTTTCATAGCTACGTCACGGCATAGTCTGCGTCAAGACCTTGGTAATGGATCCATTCATTGACGAAACCGGACGAGGAGCCCTGATGGCCACTCACGAGTCACTGGTCGCCGGCGCGCCCTGGATCCAGCTGCGCGCCACGCCGGAGGACTGGGACGAAGCCGATCCCGACCTGCTGCTGCGCCTGCTCGGGCAGGCCCAGTGGATCCGGTCGTTCGAGGAGTACGTGCTGGACCTCGCGGCCCGCGGCCTCGTGCACGGCCCGGCACACTCGAGCATCGGGCAGGAGGGCGGCGCCGTCGGCTCGATCGTGCCGCTGCGCAGCGACGATTACGTCAACGGCTCCCACCGGGGCCACCACCAGTTCCTGGCGAAGGCCTTCGGCCACGTGGCACCGGATTCCACGGGCCTGCCGGCGCTGGGCGACGAGGTCCGCACGGTGCTGCGCCGCACGCTCGCCGAAATCTGCGGCCTGGCCGAGGGGTACGGCAACGGCCGCGGCGGCTCGATGCACCTGCAGTGGCGCGAGGCCGGCGCGATGGGGACCAACGCGATCGTCGGCGGCGGGGTCCCGCAGGCGGCCGGGTTCGCCTGGAACCAGCGCCACGCCGGCACGGACGCGGTCACCGTCACGTACTTCGGCGACGGCGCGGTGAACATCGGGTCGGTGCTGGAGACGTTCAACCTCGCGGCCGCGTGGAAGCTCCCGCTCTGCTTCTTCATCGAGAACAACCAGTACGCGGTGTCCACGCCCGTCGGCACGGCCACGGCGGAACCCCGGCTCTCGGCGCGCGGCCTCGGCTTCAACATCCCGAGCTGGCGGGTCGACGGGATGGATCCACTGGCCGTGCACCTGGCGATGACCGAAGCGGTGGCGCACATGCGCGCGGGCGGCGGCCCCACGATCGTCGAGGCGGACCTCTACCGCTACTTCCACCAGAACGGCCCGTACCCGGGCAGCGCCTTCGGCTACCGCACGAAGGACGAGGAGAGGGCCTGGCGCGACCGCGATCCGATCGACCTGCTGCGCGCCCACGCAGTGCGCCGCGGCCTCGTCGACGACGACCGGCTCAAGGCGTTCGACGAGGAGATCACCCGGACGCTGCACGAAATCGGCGAGAGCTTCCTCGAAGACGGGCCGGACGGCAAGCGGCGCATCAGGCACTCGGCCTGGCCCGACCCGGCGTTCGTCGACGTCGGCGTGCGCGGTGATCTGTCCGAACTGGCCGGCAGTCGCTACGAGGAGGCCGGCACCTTCTGTGGTGAGCTGACGGAGCGGCGGTTCATCGACGTCGTCAGCGACGTGCTCGCCCGCCGGCTCGAGACCGACGAGCGCGTGGTCGTGCTCGGCGAGGACGTCGACCGGCTCAAGGGCGGCACCAACGGCGCCACCAGGAAGGCGATCGAAAAGGTGCCCGAGCGTGTGCTGGGCACACCGATCAGCGAGAACGCGTTCACCGGCCTCGCGGGCGGCATGGCCGTCGACGGGCGGGCGCGCCCGATCGTCGAGTTCATGTACGCCGACTTCATGTGGGTCGCGGCCGACCAGCTGTTCAACCAGGTCGCCAAGGCGCGGCACATGTTCGGTGGCCACGGGAGCGTTCCGTTCGTGCTGCGCAGCAAACTCGCCGCGGGCACCGGGTACGGTTCGCAGCACTCGATGGACCCGGCGGGCATCCTCACGACCGCGCCCGGGCTGCGGGTCGTGGCGCCCTCGAACCCGTTCGACTACGTCGGCCTGATGAACACGGCACTCGCGTGCGACGACCCGGTGGTGGTGCTCGAGCACGTGGACCTCTACGCGTCCACCGGCACCGCGCCCGTCGACGACTTCGACTACCGGCTCCCCGTCGGCAAAGCCGCGGTGCGGCGCACCGGCGACGACCTCACGGTGATCAGCTACCTGTCGATGGTCGGGCACTGCCTGGAGGCGCTCGACGAGACCGGCGTCAGCGCGGACCTGATCGACCTGCGCTGGCTCGACCGCGCGAGCCTCGACTGGGACACGATCGAAGCCAGCGTCCGCAAGACCAACCGGGTGCTGATCGTGGAGCAGGGCGCGATCGGCACGTCCTACGGCGGCCGGCTCGCCGACGAGATCCAGCGCCGCCTCTTCGACTGGCTCGACGCGCCGATCGAGCGCGTCACCGGCGGCGAGGCGTCGCCCAGCATCAGCAAGGTCCTCGAACGCGCGGCGATCGCGCGGACCGAGGAAGTGGCCGAGGCGCTGCGGCGCGTCACCGACTGACGGGAGTTCCAACGATGGCAACGCTGTTGCGGGTGCCGGAAGTCGCCACGGGGTCGACCGAGGCCGTGCTGAGCGAGTGGCTGGTGCCCGAGAACGAGGTGTTCGACGCCGGCACGGCTCTCGCCGTGCTCGAGACGGACAAGGCGGCCGTGGAGGTGGAGGCCGAAGCGAGCGCGATCGTGCTGCGGCGACTGGTCGGCCGCGGCGCGACGGTGGAGGTCGGCGCGCCGATCGCCGTGCTCGGGGCCGCGGGGGAGGACGTGAGCGCGCTGCTGGCCGAGCTGGGCGGCTCGGCTTCGCGGGCGGCTGAACCGGCGCCCGAGCCGGCCGCCGTCGCGCCCGCGTCGAACGGGTCGGCGCCGCGGATCTTCGCGAGCCCACTGGCCCGGAAACTGTTGAAGGAAGCCGGGATCGGGCTCGAGGAGGTGACGGGGACCGGGCCGAACGGGCGGATCGTGCGCAAGGACGTCGAGGTCGCCATCGCGCGGGCGGGCACGCCGGCGCCCGGGGTTCCCGAACCGGCGCCGGTGGTTCCCGACCCGGCGCCGGCGCGGCGCGAACCGGAAGCCGGCACGTCGTACACGGAGATCCCGCACACCCGGATCCGCCGGGCGATCGCGAGCCGGCTGACGATGAGCAAGCAGACGGTGCCGCACTTCACCGTGCGCCGCACCGCGCGGATCGACGCGCTGCTGGCGCTGCGCAAGCAGCTCAACGAGGTGTCGCCGGCGCGGATCTCCGTGAACGACCTGATCATCCGCGCGGTGGCCGTCGCGCACACCGACGTGCCCGACGCGAACGTCATCTGGACCGACGACGCGCTGCGCAAGTACGACTCGGTCGACGTGGGCGTCGCCATCGCGTCGGAGAAGGGCCTGGTCACGCCGGTGCTGCGCGGGGTCGAAAAGCTGTCTCCGAGCGGGGTTTCCGCGCAGGTCAAGGCGTTCGTGGCGCAGGCGGGCGAAGGCAAGCTGAAGCAGCGCGACCTCGAAGGCGGCTCGATCGCGGTGAGCAACCTCGGCATGTACGGCGTCGACGACTTCACCGCCATCATCAACCCGCCGCACGCCGCGATCCTGGCCGTGGGCGCCGGGAAGCCCGGCCCCGCCGTGGTCGACGGCGAGCTCACCGTGGCCACGCAGCTGTCACTGGTGCTGTCGGTCGACCACCGGGCCATCGACGGGGCCCTCGCGGCGCAGTGGATGGCCGCGTTGGTGGAAGCGCTCGAGCGGCCCCTGCGGCTCGTCGCCTGATGCGGCCCGGTTCCGCCCGGCTGTTCGGCCGGGTGGAACCGGGTTGCGCCGAACGGGCTCGTGCAGCTCGGTCGTTCGGTGTGAGCCGGGTTTGTGCGGACGGCGGTGATTCGCCGTCGGCGGGCCCGGATCCCCCGGAGGCTGGTGCTGGTGCGGCGTCGGCTGTCGCCTTCTGGCCGGCGCGGCCCGTGGGGCCCGGGACCGGATGCCGGCGGCGATAGGTATGACCTGGGATGTCGGCGTGCGTCGGCCGATCGTGCGCCGGCCAGGCGGTTGCCGGAACTTCAGGTCCGAGGTGCCACCGCGAGCCGTCCCCTGACCCGGCTCGCGGTGGCTCCAGCGTGAAGGCGCCGTTTCCGCCGGCGATTCGCTGCGGCGGCGCCTGCCGCCGCACGGTGAGCTCACGCGTTGTGGGGTAGGCGTCCGGTCAGCGGCCGCCAGGACCGCCGTGGCCGCTGTCGTCTGCGGGGTTGCCGTGGAGGCCGTGGTCGTCGCCGGGTTCCGGGTGGTGGCCGTGGTCGTCGCCTGGTTCGGGGTGGCTGTGGTGAGTGGGGTACGTCGGCGGGGTGCAGGTGGCCGGCGCGTGTGTGATGGGGGCTGGGTGGGCGCCCCGGTCGTCGGCGGGTTGCAGGCGGGCGTCGCGATCGTCGCCGGGTTCGGTGCCCGTGCCGCCGTGGCGGTCGCCGGCTGCCGGTGTGGTGGTCCGGTCGTCGGGATGCGGGTTGTCCTCGGTGGAGACGAAGGCAGTCGATCGGGGCTGGGAGCCCGGGGTGCCGGCAGCCGAACCGCTCCACACGAGTGCTGCGGTGATCCCCGCGATCGCGACTGTCCCCGCGACGACGCCCGCGATCCCGCGGCGGGAGTGGTTGTGCTCAGGTGAACGCGTCATGGGCTCAGCGTCCGGCCACCCGCGGGCCGACCACCATCGTCCGGTGGTGCTAGTACCCGGCGACAGTTCGCCCGGCGGCGAACCTTCCGCGAGCTACCCTCACCCGGTGGCGACCGGCGACTACAACCTCGCGGCGACGGCCCGCGCGATCGGCGAACCGGCGCGCGCCGCGATGTTGCTGCGGATGATGGACGGCCGCCGGCACACCGCGCGGGAGCTCGCGGACGTCGCGGGCGTGGTGCCGTCGACGGCGAGCGCGCACCTGGGCCACCTGGTCCGCGCCGGGCTCGTCACGGCGGTCGCCGAAGGGCGAACGCGGCTGCACGCGCTCGCCTCACCGGAGGTGGCGGCGGTGCTGGAGGCCCTCGCGGCCGTCTCGCCGCTGCTGCCGGTGGAGTCGCTGCGCGAGGCGCGTATCGGGAGCCGCCTGCGGGCCGCACGGTTGTGCTACAGCCACCTCGGCGGGCGGCTGGCGGTCGTGCTCACGCGGGCCCTCGTCGACGGCGGCGTGGTCGGCGAGCTGGCCGAAGGCGCATCGTCCACAGTGCACTCGTTCGACCACCCCTTGTTGCGGGCCCTGGACATCACGGACCTGCCGCCCGGCTCGGCGCCCGCCGCGCGCGGGTGTCTCGATTGGACGAAGCGGGCACCACACCTCGCGGGCAGACTGGGCACGGCCGTCGCGACGCGCCTGCTCGACCACGGCTGGCTGCGGCGGCGCCCCCGCGACCGGGCGTTGACGATCACCCCCACCGCCCGCGCCCACCTCGACCGGCTCGGCCTCGGTTCAGCCGCGAACTGAGCGGCCCCAAGTCCCGCTGTCGGCCTGTCCACCACGGGCCGGCCGAAAACCCGCGAGTCACGGGCACAATGAGCACTCGCGTGTCCTGCACGGTCGTGGAGCGATCTTCGCGGGCGCAGCGGCCAGGAACTGACCGCTTTCGACGGTCCTTTCGCGACCCCCCGGCACCTGGCGGTCAGACAGCGGGTGACGTCCATTCTCGAGCGCTTGGCCCAGCTGAAGGGCCGCAGTCGCGCCAGGGCGGAACGAACTCGCGCGAGTGCTTGGCACCCGGCGAGGGGCCACCTTCACGCCGCCAGAGGCGGTCCCTTCGCGAGAACCTGCAGGCCGCTTTCACGCACGCGACGGGCCCTACTCGAGCACCTACCCTGGAGTGGGCGGGCTGATTCAAGCCACATCGGATCATCCCCTCGCGCAGGCCCGCACCCGGCTGCGGTGCGTCGTTTCACGCCACCCGGTTCCGGCGTGAGCGCCGCGAACCGCCGCGCAATCGCTTTCCGACTGAGCGAGCACCTTGCACCCCGAACAGCCGGCCTTCACGGCACACCGGATGACCCCCACGTGACCGGCCCGGTTCAGGCCGCCGGTGACGGTCCCTTCGCCAGCGCCTGCACGCGGCTCAAGGGCCCGTTGTAGTAGTTCTGGTCGCCCGGCAGACCGCCGGCGCGGGAGAACTGCCAGATGCTCTGCTTGTCCCACCCGGCGGGCAGTTCGCCGATCTGCGGGGCGTAGCGGGCGAGCCACAGGGGGTCCGTGTTGCCGAACCGGTTGGTGTTGCCGGTGCACAGCTTCCACCACGTGGTGCTCGTGTAGATGAGCGCGCTGCGGCCCTCGTGGGCGAGGTAGGTGCGGGTGAAGTCGGCGATCCAGTTCGTCAGGTCGGCGGGGGTCTTGCCGTAGCAAGCGTCGCCGTACGGGTTGTACTCGATGTCCAGGGCGCCGGGCAGAGTGGTGCCATCGCGGCGCCAGTCGCCGCCGTGGGCGATGAAGTACTGGGCCTGCTGGGCGCCGGTGGACACGTCGGGGCGGGCGAAGTGGTAGGCGCCGCGGATGAGGCCCGCCGCGTGCGCGCCGTCGTACTGCCCGCGGAACTGCGGGTTCACGAACCCCGTGCCCTCGGTCGCCTTCACGTAGGTGAACTGCGCACCCGCCGCGGTCGCCGCCTTCCAGTCCACGACGCCCTGGTGCCCGCTCACGTCGTGGCCCAGGGTTTGGCCGGTGTCCGCCCGCGCCAGGCCGGGTCCGCCGTGCACCCCCTCGTGCGCCGCGATCTGCGAGCCCGCGAAGTTGTCCGCGGCGCGCGAGTAGTCCGCCGCCCCGGCCGGCCCCGGCGTGAGCAGCCCCCACGCCACCACCACTCCGGCGGCGAGCGCCACCCTCCTACGCCACTGGCCCCCACGCTCGTTCCCCGGCAGTTCACGCATTCCGGCTCCGATCTCGGCAACGGGCACGTCCGATGATCATCGTGCCCACGAGCCGGTGACTCCGCGAGCGATCCATCACCCGAACGGGGCGACGTCCACAGTGGACATAGCCGGCCTTGCCGAGGGCTGGTCTCCCGCTGAGCGGGACACGCGGGAAGCGGTGCCCGCGGCGTTCATCCTGGACGGGCACGATCCAGAATGCGGTGCGGATTTCGCCGGGGAACGCGGGGAAACCGCCGAAAACTCGTCCTGTCTCGGCTTGTCGCCGGGCCGATGATCACCGGCCACGTTCACTCTCCCGGAGGACGGCGGAGCACTCCGCTGGCGGGCGTAAGCTGGCGATGTCACGCTCGACCACAGGGCCGCAACCGTCGTCGGAAGGGCCGCAGGAAGCATGGACGAGACCGCAAGCGCCACGCTGGACGACGCGGCCGAGGTCTTCGCCCAGGTCCGGCCGCGGCTGTTCGGCATCGCGTACCGGATGCTCGGCAGTGCGGCCGACGCCGAGGACGTGCTGCAGGAGGTGTGGCTGCGCTGGCAGAAGGCCGACCGGTCCGTGGTCGAGAACCCCGCCGCGTACCTCGCGACCACGACCACCCGCCTGGCCATCAACGCCACGCGCACCGCGTACGCCCGGCGCGAGACCTATCTCGGCCCGTGGCTGCCCGAGCCGATCGACACGTCGGCCGATCCGCAGCTCGGCGCCGAACGCGCGGCCGCGCTGGAGGTCGCCGTGCTGCTGTTGCTGGAGAAGCTCACGCCGACCGAGCGCGCCGCGTACGTGCTGCGCGAGGCGTTCGACTACCCGTACGCGCAGATCGCCGAGATCATCCAGACCTCGGAGGTCACGGCGCGCCAGTACGTGAGCCGCGCGCGCAAGCACCTTTCCGCTGAGCGCCGCGAACCGGTGAGCGAAGACGAGCAGAAAAAGCTGATGAGCGCTTTTCTCGCCGCCGCGCAAGCCGGTGATCTGTCCACGTTGGAGAAGCTCTTCGCCGAGGACGTGGTGAGCTACTCCGACAGCAACGGCCTCGCCCGCGCCGCCCGCAAGCCGATCCACGGCGCGGTGGCTCTCGCGAAGGTCATCCGCGCGTACAAGGCCCACTTCTGGACCGGCGCCGAGATCGTCCAGACGCCGGTCAACGGGGCCATCGCCGCGGTGCTCAAGCGCGACGGAGCCGTCTACGGCGTCATCAGCTTCACGGTGTCGGACGAGGGGATCGACCAGGTGATGTGGATGCTCAACCCCACCAAGCTCTCGGCCGTCCTGCCCGGCGCCTGAGGCCCGGACGACGCGGCGCGTCGTCGTTCTCGGCCGCGTCGGCGCGGGCAAGTCGACGTTCGCGCCGCGGCTCGGCGCGGCTGCGGATCTGCCCGTCGTCCAGGTCGACGCGCTGGTGTGGTCCCCGGACCTGACGCCGACGCCGCGCGTGCGCTGGCTCGAGGTCCAGCAGGACCTGGTGCTCGAGCCGCGGTGGCTCCTCGACGGTGACCTCGGCCCGTACGACGCCCTCGAACCACGCCTGCGGGCCGCCGACACCGTGGTGTTGCTGGACTTCCCGCTCTGGCGCTGCGCCGGGCGCGCTGCGGCGCTCGCGCGAGAACCTCGCCTTCCCGCGCTGGCTCGTCACCTACCGCCGCCGCGCGCTGCCCGTCGTCGAAGCCGCGATCACCCGGCCCGGACCCCGGGCCCGCCTGCACCGGCTCGGGAACCCCGGCGCGGCGGAGGAGTTCCTGGCCGCTCAGGCACTCACGTAGTCCGCGAGATGCTCTCCGGTCAGCGTCGCGCGCTTCGCGACGAGGTCGGCCGGCGTGCCCTCGAACACGACCTTCCCCCCGTCGTGGCCCGCGCCGGGGCCGAGGTCGACGATCCAGTCGGCGTGGGCCATCACGGCCTGGTGGTGCTCGATCACGATCACCGACTTGCCGGCGTCGACCAGCCGGTCGAGCAGGCCGAGCAGCTGCTCGACGTCGGCGAGGTGCAGCCCGGCGGTCGGCTCGTCGAG
This sequence comes from Amycolatopsis sp. FDAARGOS 1241, assembly GCF_016889705.1. Lineage (NCBI taxonomy): Bacteria > Bacillati > Actinomycetota > Actinomycetes > Pseudonocardiales > Pseudonocardiaceae > Amycolatopsis > Amycolatopsis sp. FDAARGOS 1241. The sequence goes on along the minus strand of NZ_CP069526.1, from coordinate 5,642,898 downwards.
CACGTACACGCCCCCGTCGGTGCCCATGTTCGTCGCCAGCTTGACCCGTTGCCGCTCGCCGCCCGAGAGCGTGGTCAGCGGCTGGCCCAAGGTGAGGTACCCGAGCCCGACGTCGGCGAGCCGCTGAAGGATCTTGTGCGCTGCCGGGATCTTCGCCTCGCCGTCGCCGAAGAACTCCTCCGCCTCGGCCACCGACATCGCGAGCACCTCGCTGATGTCACGCCCGCCGAGGTGGTAGTCGAGCACCTCGGCCATGAACCGCTTGCCCTCGCACACCTCGCACGTCGTCGCGACGCCGGCCATCATGCCCAGGTCGGTGTAGACGACGCCGGCCCCGTTGCAGTTCGGGCACGCACCCTCGGAGTTGGCGCTGAACAGGGCGGGCTTTACGCCGTTGGCCTTCGCGAAGGCTTTGCGGATCGGCTCCAGCAGCCCCGTGTACGTCGCGGGGTTGCTGCGCCGCGACCCTCGGATCGCACCCTGGTCGATCGACACCACGCCCTCGCGCCCGGCCACCGAGCCGTGGATCAGCGAGCTCTTACCCGACCCCGCGACACCGGTGACGACCACGAGCACACCCAGCGGGAGGTCGACGTCCACGTCGCGCAGGTTGTGCAGGTCGGCACCGCGCACCTCGAGCGCGCCCGAGGGCGTGCGCACCGTCGGCTTGAGCTTGGCGCGGTCGTCGAGGTGCCGCCCGGTGCGGGTGCCGGACTTGCGCAGGTCTTCGACGCTGCCCTCGAACACGACCTCGCCACCGCCGCTGCCGGCGTCGGGCCCGAGGTCCACGACGTGGTCGGCGATCGTGATCGTCTCGGGCTTGTGCTCCACCACGAGCACGGTGTTGCCCTTGTCGCGCAGCTGGCGCAGCAGCCCGTTCATGCGCTGGATGTCGTGCGGGTGCAGGCCGATGCTCGGCTCGTCGAACACGTAGGTCACGTCGGTGAGCGACGAACCGAGGTGGCGGATCATCTTGGTGCGCTGCGCTTCGCCACCGGACAGCGTGCCCGCCGGCCGGTCGAGCGAGAGGTACCCGAGCCCGATTTCGACGAACGAGTCGAGCGTGTGCCGCAGCGAGCCCAGCAGGGGAGCGACCGACGGTTCCGTCAAACCGCCGACCCAGTCGGCGAGATCGCTGATCTGCATGGCGCACACGTCGGCGATCGACTTGCCGGCGATCTTCGACGACCGCGCCTCCGCGGACAGGCGGGTGCCGTCGCAGTCGGGGCACGTCGTGAAGGTGACGGCGCGTTCGACGAAGGCGCGGATGTGCGGCTGCATCGAGTCGACGTCCTTGGACAGGAACGACTTCTGGATCGCGGGCACGAGACCCGAGTAGGTGAGGTTGATGCCCTCGATCTTGACCTTCGTCGGTTCCTTGTACACCAGGTCGTTCAGCTGCTTCTTCGTGAACTTCTTGATCGGCTTGTCCGGGTCGAAGAACCCGGTGCCGCGGAAGATGCGCCCGTACCAGCCGTCCATGCTGTAGCCGGGGATGGTGATCGCGCCCTCGTTGAGCGACTTGTTCTCGTCGTACAACGCGGTCAGGTCGATGTCGTTGACCTTGCCGCGGCCCTCGCAGCGCGGGCACATGCCGCCGGTGATGCTGAAGCTGCGGCGTTCCTTGATCGTGCGCCCGGCCCGTTCGACGGTGACCGCGCCCGCGCCGCTGATCGAGGCGACGTTGAACGAGAACGCCTGCGGCGACCCGATGTGCGGCTTGCCGAGGCGGCTGAACAGGATGCGCAGCATGGCGTTCGCATCCGTCGCGGTGCCGACGGTGGAGCGCGGGTCGGCGCCCATCCGCTCCTGGTCCACGATGATCGCCGTGGTCAGGCCTTCCAGCACGTCGACGTCGGGGCGGGCCAGGGTTGGCATGAAGCCCTGCACGAAAGCGCTGTAGGTCTCGTTGATCAGCCGCTGCGACTCCGCGGCGATGGTGCCGAAGACCAAGGAGCTCTTGCCCGAGCCGGAGACGCCGGTGAACACCGTCAGGCGGCGTTTCGGGAGCTCGACGCTGACGTCCTTGAGGTTGTTCACGCGCGCGCCGTGCACGCGGATCACGTCGTGGCTGTCGGCGCCGTGCGGCGCGGACGAGGGCTGGGCCTTCGCCGTGGCTTTGGTCATCGGGTCTCCCTCTCGTCGGACGGGGGCCGCGCCCGCGGCCCCCGTCGGCGTCACCTGGCTCGATTCAACCAGGTCGGCGCTGGTGAGCGTGGCGTTCGCGGGCGGCTCAGCGGTCCTGCAGCAGCCCGAGGACGTTGCCGTCGGGGTCGGTGACGGTGGCGACGAGGCGCCCGCCGCCGACGTCCTTCGGCGCGTCCTTCACCACGGCGCCGGCGGCGGTGACCTCGGCGAGCTTCGCCTCGATGTCGTCGACGTGCCAGTAGGCGACGGGCGAGGTCATCCCCTGCGGGCCGCCGTTGGGCACGAGCCCGATGTGCTGGCCGGCGGTGTCGAAACCGACGTAGTACTCGCTGTCGGCCTGCGGCGCGAGGCCGAGCAGCGCGGTGTAGACCTCTTTGGCCTTGGCCAGGTCGGAAACGGGGTGCAACACGGTCTTGATGGCGGACATGGTCACTCCTGGGATCTGCGGTTGCCGGGCGCCTCGTGCGGCCCGGCGGTTCGACGTCTTCGACGCTAACGGCGGCAGGCGCACGGGCGCTTCTCGATTCCTGCTCGGTTGGGGCCGACGCGCAATCGGGTGTGGCCGGTGCGGGCACCGGCCACAGTGGACGCCCGCGTCAGAGAACCCGCACGAGCACCTGGTGGGTGGCCTCGAGGTGCGCGGCGAGCCGGTCGGCCGCGAGGGCGCCGTCGCGGGCGAGCACGGCGTCGAGCAACCCGCGGTGCTCGGCCGGCACGTCGCGCCCGGGCTGTGGCGCCGCGACCTCGAGCGCGACGGCGTGATCGGCCGATACGCCGACCACGCGGTGTCGATGGTCGGGTCGATCTCGTAACACGATGAGCTGGCCACCGAGACGGCGCCGAAGATCGTCGACGAGTTCACCGCGATGGGCGTCGACCTCGTGCTGGTCGTGCCCTTCTGCCCGCAGTGCCACGTCGCCGGCGGCGGGCTCGTGCACGCCATCGAGCGCCGCGGCCTGCCGGCCACGAACAGCACGACGCTGGGTCGCCGGCCGAAGCCGTGAAGGCTCCGCGGGCCACCTTCCTCGACTTCCCGCTCGGCTGCCCGGCGGCCGGCCCCGCGAGACCGGGCAGCAGCGGGCGATCGTGCGCGCCGCCCTCGAAACCGGCGCCTGCCTCGACCCGGTCGGCCGTGGTCACCGCCGCGGCTGCCGTTCCGGTGGGCCGCCGACGGGAACCGCGACCGGGAAGCGCCGGTGACCGAGCTGTACCGCGTGGACAACCAGATCCGGGGAAGCGTGCTGGCGAACCTGAGCGCGCACGTGACCACGCTGGCCGGTCAGGAAAAGGAGCTCACCATCCATTGCGCCTGCTGACGGCCCACTTCGGACGCCGCGGCCGGTGCTGACGGTCGCCGTGCCGCTCGGGTTCGCGGTGGGAACGCTGCTTGCGGCCGGCAGCGGGCTCGCCGACGCCGTCCCCGGCTGCGACCGGCGTGCTGCTCGCCGTGGGGTACGGACCCGGCTCGCTCGTCGCGTACCTGCGGTCGGCTTGACGCGGAGCGCGCTCCAGCTCCTAGCCTCGCCGGCATGGAGCTGACGACGAGGGTGCTGGTGACCGGGGCGACGAGCGGGCTGGGACTGGCGATGGCCACCGCCTTGGCCGGGGCCGGCGCGCGGGTCGCGGTGACGGGCCGGTCGGGGGAGCGGGCGCGGACGGTCGCCGCGCGGCTACCCGGCGCGGTCGGCGTGGCACTGGAGGTGCGGGACGAGACGTCGGTGGCCCGCGCCGTCGACGAGGTGTGGGCGCGGTTCGGCGGTCTCGACCTGCTCGTGAACAACGCGGGGCTCGGCATGCGCACCGTCAACCCGCGGTTCATGACGCATCCGCGGGGCTTCTGGGAGGTGCCCGCCGAAGGGTTCCGCGCGGCGGTCGACACGAACCTCACCGGCTACTTCCTGGTGGCGCGCGAAGTCACGCCGCGCCTGCTCGCGGGCGGCGGCGGCCGGATCGTGAACATCACGGTGAACGAGTCGACGATGACGCGCGCCGGCTTCGTGCCCTACGGTCCGTCGCGCGCGGGGAGTGAGGCGTTGTCGCGCGTGATGGCCGCGGACCTGCTCGGTACCGGCGTCACGGTGAACCTGCTGTTGCCCGGCGGCGCCACCGTGACGGGGATGCTGCCGGACGTCCCGGAGCAGCACACGTTCCTGGACAGGGCGGTGATGGGGCCGCCGATCGTCTGGCTGGCGTCGCCCGCGGCGGCCGGGGTGCACGACGAGCGCATCGTCGCCGCGGAGTTCGAGCAGTGGCTGCGCGCGCGTCAGGCGCGGAACGACGCCGGGGCGAACGAGAACACGGCGTAGTCCCGGCCGGTGACGCTGAAGTCGCCGACGTAAGTCATGCCGAGGTGCGTGTGGACGGCCAGTGACTTCGCGTTGGCCCGCTCGACGAACAGCACCCCGGCTTCGTGCTCGGCGAGGTGCTCGGCGACGCCCGCGAGCAGCTGCCGCACCACACCCTGCCCACGGTGCGCCGGGGCGACCACAACGGGCCCGTACAGGAACACGCCCTCGGTCAAGCCCGCGGCGCGCGCGGTTTCGATCGTCAGCCGCGGCGGTCCTCCGTCGGCGTCGTCGGCCGGCGACGTCAGCGCGACGCCCGCCGGTTCGCCGTCGTCCTCGGCGAGGTAGACGCCGGTGGTGTTCTCGAACCGCGCGAGCTTCTCCTCGTCGAAGCTGCCCTGCACGAAGCCCTGCGCCGCGCGCTCCGCCGGAGAAAGGCCGAGCCCGCGCGCGCCGTCGAGCAGCGCCAGGACCGTCGCCCGGTCGGTGGAGCCGGCCTTGCGCACCAAGATCGTCACTCCCCCACTCTAGCGGGGCCCCGGAGGTGACGAGAGCCACGTGACAATAGTGTCGCCTGCATTGTTGACAACCCAAGCGTCACACACCTAACCTGGGGTTCAGCACCGATGGGCGAAGGGGCCGGTCATGAAGAGCGAAGAAGTCGAGCTGCACCTGCGGGAGCGGCTGCTGCGTGGAGAGTTCACGCCCGGCAGCCGGCTGCCGGAGGTGAAGCTGGCCGCGGAGCTCGGCACGACCCGCAACGCCGTCCGCTCGGCCCTGCTCGCGCTGGAGTCGCGCAAGCTGGTGGAGCGGATCCCCAACGTCGGCACCGTGGTCGCCAAGGTGGACCCCGATAGGCTGGAGGAGATCTACGACGTCCTCGAGGTGCTGGAAGGCCTCGCCGCCCGGCTCGCGGCGGCCAACGCGAAGCCGGAGGACTGGGTGCGGCTGCGGAGGCTGTTCGCTCCCGGCCCGCTAGACGAGGCCGCCGACACCGGCGACCTCGAGACGTTCCTCGCGGCCATCGACTGCTACCGCGACACTGTGATCCGCCTGGCGGGTCAGAGCTTCCTCGCCGAGACCCTCGCCGGCATCCAGGACCAGGCGCACCTGCTGCGCCGCCGCATCCTCATGACGCCGGGGCGCATGGCCGAAAGCCTGGCCGAGCACCGCGAGATCATCGCCGCCCTCGCCGAGGGTGACGCCGGGCGCGCCGAGGAACTCAAGCGCCACAACATGAAAACCGCCCGCACGCGGCTGCGCCGCTACCGCGATTTCCTCGTCTGAACCGAAGGAAACCATGCCGAACACACCGAACTCGCGCAGGAAGGCGTTCGAGGCCCTCCTCGCCCAGCCCGGGCCGCTCGTGCTGCCCGGCGCCTACGACGCCCTCAGTGCCCGGCTCGTCGAAAAGGCCGGTTACCGCGCCACTTACCTCGGCAGCTTCGCGGCCGCCGCGTCGGCGTTCGGGCTGCCCGACGTCGGGCTGCTCACCCTCAACGAGATCGCCGAAGAGGCGCGCCGCGTCGTCGACGCGGTCGACGTGCCGGTGCTCGCCGACGCCGAGAACGGTTTCTACGACGTCGCGAACATCTGGCGTGCCGTGAAGGTCTTCGAGGACGCCGGCGTCGCCGGCGTGCACATCGAGGACAACCTCGGCGGCAAGCACACCTCGGCCCCGCTCGGGCTGCTGCCGGCCGGGAAGATGGCGCAGAAGGTCCGCGCGGCGGTCGACGCCCGCACCGACCCCGATTTCCTCGTGATCGCCCGCTCCGACGCGGCGTGGGTCGAGCACGACCTCGAGGGCTGCGTCCGCCGCCTGGAAGCCTACGCCGCGGCCGGTGCGGACCTGGTGTTCGCGCCCGCGATCCCGGCGGCCGAGCTCAAGCGTGTGCGCGACCGGATCCCGGTGCCCGTCATGGTGGCCGGCGACCTGCTCGACGTGCCCGGATCCGACGAGCCGTCCAGCACGATCGCGGAATACGGCGACGCCGGCGCGGACATCGTTCTGCTCTGGTACACGGTGATCGGCGCGGCGTCGAAGAACGTGACGGCGGTGCTCGACGCGTTGCGCGGGGGAGAGGACGTCGCCGGCGTGAAGCACTTCGTCACCGAGCAGCACGCGTTCGAAGCGACCATGGGCTACGCCGAATACGAACAGCGCAGCGCACGCTACGCCGTCCCGAGCGGGCAGGAAGCCGGCGCGTGAGCGACGAGACCGTCTACACGGGAGCCCGCGTGATCAGCGGGGACCAGGTGCTCGAGGACGCGGCGCTGCGCGTGCGCAAGGGCGTCGTCCAGTGGGTCGGCGCGGCGGCCGAGACCGCTTCGGACGGTGCCGTGGTCTCCTTGCGGGGCAAGACGATCATTCCCGCGATCGTGAACCCCCACGGCCACATCGGGTACATGTGCGGCACCACTTCGCACGCCGCCTTCTATTCTCGCGTCAACGTGATCGACCACCTGCACCGGCTGGCCTACTACGGCGTCAGCACGTTCCAGTCGCTCGGCACCGACCGCGACGACACCGAGCTCGGCGTGCGCGACGACCAGCGCGCCGGGAAACTCGGCGAGCGCGATGTCGCCGAGCTGTTCACCGCGGGCGCCGGCATCGTCGCGCCGACGCCGGGAGGTACCAACGGCGGCCCGTTCTTCGCGGCCGACGTCGTGCACGAAGCCACGGGCCCGGCCGAGGTCCGCGAATACGTGCGCGGCCTGGCGGCGAAGAAGGTCGATGCCGTGAAGTTCTGGCTCGACGACCGCCACGGCACCAAAGCGAAGCTGGGCCCGGGGATCTACGAGGCGGTGATCGACGAGGCCCACGCCCGCGGGCTGATCGTCGCCGCGCACATCTACACGCTCGAAGAGGCGAAGGCCGTCGTGCGCGCGGGTGCGGACATCATCGCGCACCTGCCGCGCACCGGTACCGACGCCGAGCTCGTGTCGTTGTTGAAGGAACACAACGTCGCGGTGTGCACTTCGATGGCCATCCAGCGGCCGCCGGGAGAAGCCTGGCTCGACGAACCGGCGTTCGCGGACATCTTGCCGAGCGAGGCCGTCGAGAGCCTGCGCTCGACGATCCGCGAATACGCACCGGAACCGCTGTTCGACACCGCCGCGGCCTATCGCGGCATGGAGAAGACGCTCGTGGAGCTCGCCGAAGCGGGCGTGCGGCTGGTGTTCTCCGCCGACACGGGCCTGCTCGCGCAGATCATCGGATTCGCCGAGCACCGCGAGCTGGAGGCGCTCGTGGCCGCGGGCCTGTCACCGCTGGCCGCGCTCCGGCTCGCGACGGAGACGTCGGCGGAGCTGCTGGGGCTGGCCGACCGTGGCTCGCTCACCGCCGGCAAACGCGCCGACTTCATCGTGCTCGACGAAGACCCGCGCCGGGACATCACGGCGACCCGGCGGATCGCGGACGTCTACCTGGCCGGGGAACGCGTGGACCGCGACGGGCTGCGCGCGGGCTGGCAGCAGGGCTGAGCCGCGCAGGCGGGGTGAAGCCGGTGCCTCTCGCGGGCACCGGCTTCACCCCGCCTGCCGGCTCCTTCGGAGACAGTGGGCACAGCGGACATCCTGAATACACTGGACACTGTGGACACTGTGGACACTGTGGACACTGTGGACGCGGTGGCCGACCTGACCACCGCGTCCACAGTGGTCAGCCGCCGACCTTGCGCTCGGCACCGGCCCAGTACTGGTCGCGCAACCGGCGCCGCATGATTTTGCCCGAGCCGGTTTTCGGCAGCTCGGCGGCGAACTCGACCGAACGCGGCTTCTTGTAGCTCGCCAGGTGCTCCGCGCACACGGCGACGACGTCGTCCGCTGTCACGGTGTGCCCGTCGCGCACCACGACGATGGCCTTCAGCGCCTCGCCCCAGGTTTCGTCGGGCACACCGACCACGGCGACCTCCGCCACACCGGCCACAGTGGACACCACGTTCTCGATCTCAGTGGGGTAGACGTTGAACCCGCCGGTGACGACCATGTCCTTCTTGCGGTCCACGATGTACAGGTAACCTTCGTCGTCGAAGCGACCGAGGTCGCCGGTGCCGGCCCACCCGCCGGGGCTCAGCACCGCGGCCGTCGCCTCGGGCATCCGCCAGTAACCCATCATCGTCTGGTCCCCGCGGACGGTGATCTCGCCGATCTCCCCGGGGCCGACCTCTTCGCCGGTGTCGTCGACGAGTTTGACCTGCACGAACGGGCTCACCCGGCCCGCCGACGCGAGCCGCGCCGGCACTCCCGCTCCGGGGTCGAACGCGTGGTCGGCCGCCGACAGGCACGCAATGGGGATGGGCAGCTCGCTCAGGCCGTAGAACTGCACGAACACGTCGCCGAACACCGCGCGGGCGCGGGCGAGCCGGTCGGGCGCGATCGGCGAACCGGCGTAGACGACCGTGCGCAGCGACGAGTAGGCGCCCGGCCGCTGCTCGGCCGCGAGCACCAGCAGGTTCAGCATCGTCGGCACCATGGGGAGGATGGTCACGCGGTGCCGGGCGATGAGGTCCAAGGTGCTCGCCGCGTCGAACTTCGCGCACGTGAGGTGGGTCGCGCCGCGCACGAAGTACGATGGCGCGACGTACCCGCTCAGGTGGCTCAACGGTGCGACGTGCAGCACGAGGTCGTGGTCGGCGCCGGGCGGGAGCTCCAGCAGTTCGTTGCGGATCATCGCGGCCCAGTTGGCGTGGCTGAGCGTGGCGCCTTTGGGCAGGCCGGTCGTGCCGCTGGTGTAGAGGATGGCCGCCGGGTCGCCGGCGTCGGGCCGGGCCGGCGGTGCGGGGTCGTGCGCGCGCAGTTCGGCGAGCGTCGTGTCGCCCGGTCCGCCGGCGACCGTCACCACGTGGCGCAGGGCCGGCAGCTCGCCGCGGATGCCGGCGAGGCGTTCGGCCCAGGCGGCGTCGGCGAAGACCACCGCGGCAGTGCAGTCGTTGAGGATGTGCACCACCTCGCGCAGGTGCAGCCGGACGCTCAGCGCGGTGCGCACGAAGCCGCCCGAGAACAGGGCGTGCTCGGCCTCGAAGAACTCCGTGCAGTTGCCCAGCAGCAGCACTCCGCGGTCGCCGCGCCGCACGCCCAGCGCGGTGAGTCCGCCGGCGATGCGGTGCACGCGGTCACCGAGTTCGCGGTAGGTGAGCTCGGTGTCGCCGTCGCGTACGGCGATCCGCGAGCCGAACTCGCGGTAGGCCCGCTCGTAGTGCTCCGCGATGGTGACGCGCGGGCGCGGGAGCCGGTGCACCAGCCCGTCCTCGCCCGGCGTGCCTGTTTCGTCGAGCAGCATTGCCCAACCTCCTCCGCCGATCCTCGAATGGACCGATCGGTCTGAATAAGTCCGCTGGCAGACTAGTATGCTTGTACCGATCGGTATAAACAAGTACGGTCGGGTCATGAATGACGACGAAGTCCGCGCCCTCGTGATCACCGAGCCCACTGGCCCGGCCGCCCTGCGCCTCGGCACGCTGCCCGCGCCGCCGGCCGGGGCCGGGGTCGTCGTCGACGTGCGCGCCGCGGGTGTGACGTTCCCGGATCTGCTGCTCACGCAGGGGCGGTACCAGGTGCGGCCCGACCCGCCGTTCGCACCGGGCCTGGAAGTCGCCGGGATCGTGCGCCGGGCCGCGCCGGGCTCCGGGTTCGCGCCGGGTGACCGCGTGGTCGCCTACACCGGTATCGGCGGCGGATTCGCGGAAACGGTCGGAGTGCCGGCGAGTTCCGTCGTGCCCCTGCCGGACAACGTCGATTTCTCCGCGGGTGCCGCGTTGATGGTCAATTACCAGACCACGTATTTCGGCCTCGCCGATCGCGGCCGGCTCGAACCGGGCGAGACGGTGCTCGTCCACGGAGCCGCGGGTGGTGTCGGCACGGCCGCGATCCAGGTCGCGCTCGCGCTCGGCGCCCACGTGCTGGCGGTGGTGAGCGACGTGGCCAAGGCCGACATTGCCCGCCGGGCCGGTGCCACGGAGGTCCTCCTCGCCGACGGGTGGGCCGGCCAGGTCCGCGACCGGTTCGGCGCCGTCGACGTCGTCCTCGACCCCGTCGGCGGCGATCGTTTCGACGAGAGCCTGCGGCTGCTGCGTCCCGGCGGCCGCCTGCTCGTCGTCGGCTTCACCGAAGGCCGCATCCCGCAGGTCGCGGTCAACCGCCTGCTCCTGCGCAACATCGCGGTCGTCGGGGTCGCCTGGGGCCACTACGCCGCTCACGACCCCGGCCTCATCCACCGGGTCGGCGCGCAGCTCTCCCGGTTCGCGGCGGAAGGGCGGGTCCGGCCCGTCGTGGGCCGGACCTACTCCTTCGAGGACGGTGCGCAAGCGCTGCTGGACCTGGCCGCGCGCCGGACGGTGGGGAAGAGCGTGCTCGTGCTCTAGCGGCCGGTGAACTTCGCCTTGCCCGGCCCGTTTTCGAGGAACGACGTCATCCCGATCGCCCGGTCTTCGGTGTCGAACAGGGCCGCGAACACCTCCGACTCCAGGTCGAGCCCGGCCTGGAGGCCGGTGTCGAGACCGCCTTCGATGGCCTTCTTCGCGGCCGCGTACGCGAGCGCCGGGCCTTCGGCGAACTGCCGGGCGTAGGCGAGCGCGCGGGCGAACACCTCGGCCGCGGGCACGACCTCGTCGACGAGACCCATCGCCAGCGCCTCCTCGGCCCCGACGAACCGTCCGGTGTAGACGAGGTCCTTCGCCGCGGCCTCGCCGACGAGCCGGGCCAGGCGCTGCGTCCCGCCGCCGCCCTGGATCACGCCGAGCAAGATCTCGGGCACGCCGAGCTTCGCATTGTCCGCGGCGATGCGCCGGTCGGTGCTCACCGCGATTTCCAGGCCACCGCCGAGCGCGAAGCCGGTGATCGCACTGACGCTCGGTTTCGGCACGGTCGCGAGCGCTCCCAGGCCCGCCGAGATCCGGTGCGCCTCCGCGGCCAGACCGGGTTGCGCAGGTCGATCAGCTCGCGGACGTCGGCTCCCGCGGCGAACGTCTTCGGCCCGCCGTGCACCACGAACGCGCGGACGTCTTCGCGGGCGGTCAGCGTCTCCGCGACGGTGATCAGGTCTTCGCGGATGGTCCGGTTCAGCGCGTTCACCGGGGGCCGGTCGAGCCGGACGACGCCGACTCCGTCCTCGACCGTCAGTTGCACGTGCTCGGACAAGGCGCCTCCCTGGATCGATCGGTACAAAGAAACGTAGAGATCAGGCGTGGAATTGGGTTGTGACCTGGTCCATAATCCGGCGGCGCGCTGGACCAGGTGGTACGAAGCGGTCGCGGGTAAACTCGGCGGCATGAGCGACCCCGACCTGCACTTCTACTTCGATCCCGTTTGCCCGTTCGCGTGGATGACCAGCAAGTGGGTGCGCACCGTCGCGCGACAGAAGGCGTACGCGGTCGAGTGGCGGTTCATCTCGCTGCGCCTGCTGAACTCCCATCTCGACTACGACACGCACTTCCCGCCTGAGTACGAGGAGTCGCACACGTCGGGGCTGAAGCTGCTGCGCGTGGCGGCCCGCGTCCGGCGCGAGCACGGCCCGGCGCCGATCGGCAAGTTCTACGAGACGCTGGGGCAGGAGACCTTCGAGCGCGACGCCGTGCCGGGCGGGACGGCCGCCGCGGTGCACCGGGGTGTGCGGCAGCTCGCCGAGACGGCGCTCGCCGCGTGCGACCTGCCCGCCTCCTACGCCGACGCCCTCGAAGACGAGACCTGGGACGCCGTGATCCAGGCGGAGACCGACGTCGCCCTCACGCTGACCGGCAAGGACGTCGGCACGCCGATCCTGCACTTCGAACCGCCGCTCGGCACGGCGCTGTTCGGCCCTGTGATCAGCCGGCTGCCCGGCGACGCCGAAGCCGTGGAGCTGTGGGACCACGTCGTGGCCCTGTCGCGGTTCCCCGGGTTCGCCGAACTGAAGCGCAGCCTGCGCGAACGCCCGCAACTCCCGTCCTTCGGCGTGTCCACCGACGAGGTCGGCAAACAGGAAGACTGGCACGGCGGCAGCCGGCGGCAGAAGAAGTGACCGACCGCCCCGGCTCCCGGGCGTAGGCCTGCCAGCCTGACCTGCCCGGGTTCAGGAGCGAGGAAAGGGCCGCCGGAGGACCGCCGGCTGCGCCCGCGGCCGCCGAGTCGAGTGGCGCGGGAGTCAGAGGCAGGGCACGCCGGCGGTCGCGGGCTCGGCGGCGGCAGCCGGGGCATGGGTGGCAGGCGCCGGGGTGGGTACGCGCAGCTGGCCCTGGATGACGAGGTCGGTGAGGCGGTCCGCGATGTCGTCTGGGGAGAGCGGGCCCTTTTCGGTGTCGAGCCAGACGTGCGTCCAGTTGAACATGCCCAGGACGCCGAGCACGACGACGCGGTCGGCGCTCGCGAAGACGCCCTGGGCGACCCCCTCGCGCAGCACTTCGGCGAAGAGGTTCTCGTACTCGTCGCGCAGGGCGGTGAGCTGTTTGGCGCGTTTGCCGGTGAGCGCGTGCATCTCGCGGATCACCACGGTCACCTCGGCGCAGCGCGCGGCGATCGTGCGCAGGTGCTCGCAGGCCAGCGCGCGCAGTTTCTCCACCGGGCCCACGTCGAGTGCCAGCACTGCCCGGCCCCGCTCCAGCGCCTCCTCGACGTGCCGCTTCGACAGGTCGTACAACAAGTCCTCTTTGGACTTGATGTGGTAGTAGAGCGCGCCGCGCTGCAGGCCCGCGGCCGCGCCGAGCTCGGCGACGCCGGTGGCGTGGTAACCCTTGCGCGCAAAGATCTCCGCAGCGACGCGCAGAATCCGCTCCTGCGTCGACTCGCCGGCGCTGTCCCGGTGACGTGCCATGGTTCGTCCTGCCCTTCGTCCTGTAGTACGAGCGTACCGATCGGTCCAGGAAACGCAACGGTCAGCGCATGGCTCCGGACGTGACCAGTGAGTCGATCTCCGCGGCCGAGAACCCGTGCGTGACCAGCACTTCGCGGCTGTGCGCGCCCGGCACGGCGGGTGGCCCCGGCGGCGCGGACGGGGTGCGGCTGAAGCGCGGTGCCGGAGCGGGTTGCAGCATTCCGCGTGCTTCGGTGACCGTGCCGCGCGCGGTTGTGCGGGTGCGCGGCGACCTCGTCCAGCGACAACAACACGGGCCCGAAGCACACATCGCGACCGCCGAGCAGGCCGGTCCACTCGGCGGCGGTGCGGCCGCGGAACACCTTCTCGAGCCGCGTCCTCAGGTGCGGTCACGACCACGGGTCGACCGGACGGTCGGCCGCCGGCCGTTCGAGGTCCTGTCCGCCGGTCGCTCGCGGCTCCCTCGCGGTCCGGCGTGCTGGTATCGCCCGGCCGAGTGCTTGTACCGATCAGTGCTTGTACCGATCAGTCAGTACCGTTGTTCCGACCGACCGGTACACTGGTCGATGACCGGCTACTACGGGCAGGAGGCGGCCACGGCGGTGACGCTCGCGGCCGGGTGGCTGCACGCCGGCGATCTCGCGCACGTCGACGTGGACGGGTTCGTGTTCGTCTCCGGCCGGTCCAAGGACCTGATCATCACCGGCTGGCTCAACGTGTACCCGGCCGAGGTCGAACGGGTCATCGCCCAGCACCCGCAGGTGCTGGAGGCGGCTGTCGTCGGCGTCGCGGACGCGGCTTGGGGCGAGGTCGGCTCGGCTCTCGTGGTGCTGCGGCCCGGCGGTGACCTCGATCAGGACGGACTGACGCAGTACCGGAAGGAGGAGCTGGCGACGGTCAAGGTCCCGCGCCGGTTCGCGTTCACCGAGGCGCCGCTGCCGCGCACGACGCCGGGCAAGGTGCAGAAGTTCCGGTCCGCGAGCAGCTCGACCTGCCGTGACCTCGCCCTTGCGCTCCGGCAGGGCCGGCAGCCGATATCCTTGGATCGTTCGGTCCACGAGGGGTGAAGGCGGCTATGACGGTAACGGGATTCGAGGCGAACCGGGCGCGCGTGATCGGCATCGCCGCCGACCTGTTCGCCCGGAACGGCTACCACGGCACCGGGATCGCCGAGCTCGGCACCGCCGCCGGCCTGGGTCGCGGTGCGCTCTACCACTACATCGGCAGCAAGGAGGCCGTGCTCTACGCGATCAGCAAGGAGCAGGTCGACTCGATGAACGCCTACGCCGAAGCGCTCCTCGACCAGGACCTCGAGGCCGAGGAACTGCTGCGGCAGATGGCGCGCGGGCTGCTGCGCAACATCGCCGAGCACCGTTCCGAGTGGGCCGTGTTCTTCCGCGAGTACACCGCCTTGACGGGCGAGTGGCGCGACCGCGTCATCACCGCCCGCGAACGTTACGAGGGCTACTGGCGCCAGGCGCTGGACAACGGCGTGCGCACCAAGGTGCTGCGCCAGACGCCGCGGCTGCTCGTGAAGGGCATCCTCGGCATGCTGAACTACACCTACCTCTGGTACGAGCCCGGCGGCGAGCTGACGCCCGACGAAGTGGCGGACATGTTCCTGGACGCGCTGATCGACGGCATCCGCGCCTGATCCCGGCGTGACGAACGAGGGCTGACCCCGGCCGGGGGAGCCCTCGTTCGCGTTTTCGCACTCGTTTCCCCGATTCGGTCACTCGTTTTCATCGATACTTGTACCGACCGGTCTATACAGGTATCGTCGCCGATATCCGACGACGGACCGCGGGGAGGAATCGTGACGACGACGTCCACGTGCGCGCCGGTCACCGGCGGCGCCGGCGACATCGGGCGCGAAGCCGTTCGGCAACTGACGGCGCGGGGGCACCACGTGTTCGTTGCGGACGTCGACGCCGACGATGCCCGGCGCATCGCCGCCGAGGCCGGCGGGGCGGCGGTGGTGCTCGACGTGGGTGATCCGGGTTCGTGGACCGAGGCCGTGCGAGCGGTCGAAACCACGGGCCTGCCGTTGACTTCGGTGGTGCTCAGCGCCGGTGTCGCCCTCGGGGAGGTGGAGCTGAGGAACGTCTCGCCGGCTGCCTACCGCCGGGCGTTCTCGGTGAACGTCGACGGCGTCGCGTTCGGGCTGCGGGTGCTGGTGCCGCTGCTGGCCGAGGGGTGCGCACGTCGTGGCGACCGCGTCGCTCGCCGGGCTCACGGCCGTGCCGTTCGATCCCGTTAACGCGGCGACGAAACACGCCGTGATCGGGCTCGTCCGCGGCTACGCGCCCACCCTCGCGGCGCAGGGGATCGGGCTGCGCGCTGTGTGCCCGGGGCTCGTCGACACCGCGGTGTTGGGTACCGCCCGGCCCGAACTCGACCGGCTGAGCTTCCCCCTGGTCACCATCCGCGACGTGGCTGCCGCGCTCGTCGCGTGCGCCACCGGCGACGACCCCGGCGAGGTCGTGGTGGTGCAGCCGGGCCACGAGCCGCTCCCGTTCCGCGTTCCCGGCGTGCCCGGCGGACGCACCGCCGGACCCATGCCCGCTCTGCCCGACCGGCTGCCGATCGGCACCCGCCGGAACTCGTGACCCATGGAGGAACCATGACCTCACCCCGCGACGCGGTTGTCGTCGACGTGCTGCGCACAGCCGTCGGCAAAGGCAAGCCGGGCGGTGCGCTCTCGCACGTCCACCCCGTCCACCTGCTCGCCGACGTCCTGGCGGAACTGGTGCGCCGCAACGATCTCGATCCGGCGCTCGTCGACGACGTGATCGCCGGCTGCGTGACCAAGGCGGGGGAGCAGGCGGTGAACCCGGCGCGCAGCGCGGTGCTCGCCGCGGGCTTCCCGCTGTCGGTGCCCGCCATGACCGTCGACCGCCAGTGCGGCTCGAGCCAGCAGGCCGTGCACTTCGCCGCGCACGCGATCCGGGCCGGCGCGGCCGACGTCGTGATCGCCTGCGGTGTCGAGTCGATGTCGCGCGTGCCGATGCACTCCGACGCCCAGGGCGCCGATCACCTCGGGTCCCGCATCGCGGAGCGCTTCCCCGGCGGCGGATTGATCGGGCAGGGAGTGTCGGCTGAGCTGATCTGCGCGCGGTGGGGGCTGAACCGGGAGGAACTCGACGAGTTCTCCGCGGAGTCGCACCGCCGGGCCGCCGCCGCGCAGCCGTTGTTCGCGCCGGACCTCGTGGCCGTGGCGGAAGCGCCGGACCACGGCAGCGACGAAACCGTCCGGCCTGCCACGACGGCCGAGCGGCTGGCTGGGCTGCGACCGTCCTTCGTGGACGAAGCCGCCGCGCGCCGGTTCCCGGAGATCGACTGGAAGATCACGCCGGGAAATTCGTCGCCGCTGACCGACGGTGCCGCCGGCGTGCTGCTGATGAGCGCTGAGAAGGCTGAAGCGCTGGGGCTGGCCCCGCGCGCCCGCATCCACACCACCGCCGTGGTCGGCGACGACCCGATCGTGATGCTCATGGGCGTCGTGCCGGCCACCCACGCCGTGTTGGAGCGAGCCGGTCTGGGGCTCGACGACATCGATCTGTTCGAGGTCAACGAGGCGTTCGCGCCGGTGCCGCTCGCGTGGCAGCGCGAGACGAAGGTGGAGCACGAACGCCTCAACGTCCACGGTGGTGCGATCGCGCTCGGGCACCCGCTGGGCGCGAGCGGTGCGCGGATCCTGACCACGCTCGTCGGTGCGCTGGAGCAGCGTGGTTCCCGGTTCGGGCTGCAGACCATGTGCGAGTGGGCGGCATGGCCAACGCCACGATCGTCGAGCGGCTCTGACTTTTCTCACACTTATCCGTACAGACCGATCGGTACACTCATTTCATGAACGCACAAGACACCACGAACGGCCGGGTCGCCCTGGTCACCGGTGCGTCGCGGGGCATCGGCGCCGGCGTTGCGCGGGAGCTGCTCGACCGGGGCCTGCGGGTCGCCGGCACCTACCGCTCCGGCGGCGACCTCGTCGAGAGGCTCGCGGCGGAGGCGCCCGGTCGCGTGCTCCCGGTGGCGTTCGACCTGGCCGCGCCCGACACGGCCGAGGCGCTCGTCGGACGCGTCGCCGGGCACTGGGGCCGGCTCGACTCGCTCGTGCTCAACGCCGCGGTGTGGCAGGGCGGCAAGCTCGCCCGCATCGACCCGGGCGACTGGTGGCGCGTGATCGAGCAGAACCTGCGCAGCACGGCGGCGCTCGTGCGCGCCGCGATCCCGCGGCTGATCGAGGGAGTGAACCCGAGCGTGGTGCTCGTCGGCTCGGCCGTCGGCACCGTCGGGTTCCCCGGCGACACGGCGTACGCGAGCGCGAAGGCGGCCGCGGTCGGGTTCGCGCGGTCGCTGGCCAAGGAGCTCGCGCCGCAGGGCGTGCGCGTCAACGTGCTCGCGCCCGGGTTCGTCGAGACCGACATGACCGCCGCCATCCCGGACGGCGCGCGGCGCAAGATCGCCGACGCCACCCTGCTGGGCCGCTTCGGAACCGTCGAGGAGATCGCCCGCGCCGCGGTGTTCCTCGCCGAGGACGCCACGTTCTGCACGGGTGCGGTGCTCGCCGCCGACGGCGGGTGGACGTTGTGAAACCAAAGGAGGAAGTCATGACCACTGGCCTGCCCGAAGACGACTACCGCAAGCTGCGCGACGCCGTTTTCTCGACGATCTGGGACGAGCTCGACCCGCTCGAGGAGCAGATCGAGAACACCGAGCACCTGCCCTACGACGTGGTCCTGCCGGCGCTGCGCTCGTGCGGCGCGTTCGGGCTGATCGTGCCGCGCGAGTACGGCGGCTCGGGCCTGTCGATCGCCCAGTACCTGCCGATCCTCGCGGAGTTCGCCAAGATCCAGGGTGGCATCCGCGCGGTCGTGCACGTCCACAACTCCTTCGCCCACGCGCTGTCGGAGTTCGGCGGCGAGGAGCACAAGAAGGAGATCCTGCCGGGCGCGGCGACGGGGGAGAAGTCACTCGCGTTCGCGCTCACCGAGCCCGGCAACGGCACGGGCGCCGACCTGTCGACGACCGCGCGGCGCGAGGGTGACGAGTACGTCCTCAACGGCCGCAAGTGGCTGATCACCAACTCCGACATCGCGTCGCACTTCCTGGTGTTCGCGAAGACGTCCGAAAAGGACGTTTCCGCGATCATCGTGCCGCGGGACACGCCCGGCTTCACCATCGCGCCGCTGCCGGAGACCATGGGCTGCAAGGGCGCCGAGCACGGCGAGCTGACCTTCACCGACGTGCGGGTGCCGGCCTCGGCGCTCGTGGGCGCCGAGGGTGAGGGTGGCGCGCACCTGGAGCGGGCGCTGGAGATCAGCCGGGTGTTCATCGCCGCTTCGTCGCTCGGCACCGCGTCGCGTGCGCTGGAGCTTTCGCTGAAGTACGCGAAGGAACGCGTGACATTCGGCAAGCCGATCGCGTCGCGGCAGGCGATCCAGCGCTACCTCGCCGAGATGGCAGCGGACGTCTACGCGTTGCGCGGCATGCTCGCCGACACGGCGGCCAAGTGGGACGCGGGCAAGCGCATCCCGGCGGAGTCGTCCCTGCTGAAGCAGTTCGGGCTGGAAGCCGTCGGCCGCGTCACCGACCGCGCGCTGCTCGTGCACGGCGGCATCGGCTACACGCGCAAGTACCCGATCGAACGGCTCTACCGCGACGCGCGCCTGAACTGGCTCGAAGAGGGCACACCCACGATCCAGTACCTGGTCGCCGCGCGGGAACTGCTGGACGGCTACGAGTTCGCGGACGCGTTCTCGCTCTGAGGTTCCTCCCGCCGCACCGGCCGGGCGCCCCTTCGGGTGCCCGGCCGGTTTCGTGTGGTGCTACTCGCAAAGACGGGTCCGGAGGCTGTGGCCCGGCTATGTTTGACAGCACTGTCAAACATGACTCGGGAGGAAACCCCATGCCGAACTCGGTGGCACTGGTCGAAGCGTTCTGGGACGCGGTCTGGAACGCCCACGATGCGGACGCCGCGGACGACTTCGTGGTCGAGGATTTCGTCATCACCAACGCGGGCGTGCGCATCGAAGGGCGCGAGAACTTCAAGACGTGGATCCGCGCGTTCCTCGACCAGGTCCTCGACCTGCGCCTCGAGGTCGCCGAATCCTTCCAGAACCACGACGGCAGCCGCGTCGCCTCGCGGTGGACCGTGCACGGCCGCAACAACGGCCTGTTCGGTCTCGAACCGGACGGCCGCCCGATCTCCTTCAGCGGCACCGCCGTGTGGGAGATCGAAGACGGGAAGCTCGTGCACAACCACGTCGAGCGGGCTGCGCACGAACTGCACCAGCGGCTGCTCGCGGCCTGATCACGGTGCTGCGCCCGGGACCGGCGAGTGGCTGCGGCAGGACAGCTGCGTGGCGTCCGGTGGTGGCTGTCCCGCGCGGGCGTTCGACGGCCGGCTTTCGGGTCGCGTCCGGCGGTTGCCGTCACCCGAGGCCTGCTCGCGGTCCGGCGCCGGATGATCGCGGGCGGCTGTGCAGCGGCCGCCACCGGGGGTCGCCGCGCGAACGGTCGTTCGCCGGCCGTCGTGTGGTGCCCCGCGGTGACGGCGAGTGCCCGCGACCGCAACGCGGGGCGGCGCTCGGTGGCGGCTGCCGCACGGGCGGCTTCCCCGTGGCGCCCGGCGACCGCCGCTGCACCGCGGCTGTCCGCGGGCCGGCTTGCGGGTCGGCCGGGCGGTGATCGTGGCGCGAGCTGGCGTGGGTGATCTGGCGACGGTGCGGCGCGTCTTGGTGGTTGCCCGTCGGAGCCTGGCCGTCGCGCTGGCCTTTCTGCCGATCGGTACTCGTGGCTGGGTCGCCGTGTTTTGCCCCGGTCGTGGTCGCTGCGGGGCGACTGTTCGTGGGTTGGCCGTGCGGCGACTTCGCGCGGTGGCCGCTGTTCGCGGGTCGACTGTCTTGCGGCGCAGGGTGGTCACTGCGGGAGCAGGAGTTCGCGAGCCGGCCGCGGCGTGGCCTCCGGTGGTGGCCGCGGTGCCGGCGGGTGCGCTCGCCGGTGTCGCGGCTGTCGTGTTCGGACAGACGGTGGGCGCGCTGCGCGCGGTCGTGGCCGAAGCCCCGGCGGTGGTGGTCGTGCTGGCGCCGGTGGTCGGCGCGCTCGTGTGCGTCGCGCTGGTGCGCCTCGTGCCCGACGCCGGTGGTGGTGGCGTTCCCCAGGTGCGCCAGGCGTTTGCCGCGGGTGCGGCGGCGCGGGGGCGCGTCGCCGGGGTCAAAGGTGTGGCCTCCGGCGTGATGCTCGGATCCGGTGGCTCGGGTGGTGCCGAGGGACCGGTCATCCACATTTCGGCTTCGCTGGGCTCGGCGCTGGCCCGGCTGGCGCGGCTGCCGTCGCGGCCGGTCGCGGCGGCGGCCGTCGCGGGTGGGGTGGCGGCGTCGTTCGGGGCGCCGTTGACGGGAGTGGTGCTGGTCGCCGAGGTGCTCGTGGACGGGCTGGCGGGTCTCGAGCTCGCTGCCGTGGCGGTGGGCGCTGCGGCGGGGGCCGCAGTGGGCTGGTCGCTGCCGGGGGAGCCGATGCGGCTGCCGGACGTGGTGGTGGCGGGATCCCCGTTCGGGGGCGCGGCGGCCGCGCTGTTCGGAGTGGTGCTGGCTTGGTGCCTGTGGGCGGCGGCAGGCCGGCCGGGATGGGTGCGCGCGGTGGTGGGCGGGGTGGCCGTCGGGTTCGTCGTGCTCGCGGTGCCAGGCGTAGCCGGGATCGGTTTGCCGGGTGGCGCGGTGCTGGTCCTCGCGGTGGCGAAGGTCGCCGCGACGGGACTGACGGTGGGCGCCGGCGGCATCGTCGGGACGATCGGGCCGGCCGTGTTCGTGGGCGCCACCGTGGGTTCGGCGCTCCCGATGGCCGGCGGTGCGGCCGCGGGCGTGGCGGCGTGCCTGGCCGCGGCCTCGCGCGCTCCGGCGACGGCGGTCGTCCTCGCCGTCGAGCTGAGCGGCATCGACCTGCTGCCGCCGATCCTGCTCGCGGCGGCCGTCGGCTGGGCCGCGAGCCTGCTCACGCGGCACGGCGTCTTCGACATCTCGCGCACTAAGCTGATCGAGTAAGGAAGGGGTCCTCATGGCAGGTGTCCGGCAGTTCGACGAACGCGCGACCCTCGACCGAGCCCTCGACGTCTTCACCGAGCGCGGCTTCCGCGCCACGTCGATGCCCGACCTCGCCACCGCCACCGGCGTGCAGCGCGGCTCCCTCTACCACGCCTACGGCGGCAAGGAGGAAATCTTCTTGCGCGCCTTCGGCTCCTACGCCGCCCGCTTCCTGGACGGCGCGGCCGAGGCCCTGAACCGCTCCACCCGCCGCGACGCCCTGCTGTCCTTGTTCGACTACTGCATCGAAACCTTCGCCGAAGGCACCCCCTCCCACGGCTGCCTCTCGACCCGCACCGCCATCGAAGCCGCCACCGACTCACCCCGCGCGGAAGCCGCGGTCCGGACGATGCTCGACGCACTGGAGACGCTGGTCTTCACCGCCCTGTCCGCGCTCCCAGGCACGTCCTCTTCGGTCGACCTGCGCGCCGCGGCGCGCCTCGTTGTCACCACCACGCGTGGGCTGGCGGTGATGGAACGGGCGACGTACAGCCCGGCGGAGTTGCGGGCGATCGCGGAAACGCTGGTGACGTCGCTGGTCGGCAGCTGAACCCGGCACAATCCCACGCACGTTGCTCGCGGAGGGCGCGCGGTGGGCCGCGCTTGCAGCCGACGGCCTCTTCGCGAGGATGTCGCCGGAGGGCGAGCAGGTGCCGGCTTGGCGTTCGGGCGGATAGGTTGACGGCATGACTTCCCGTGCCGACAAGGCCAGGCTGCTGCAGGAGCTGCATGCGGCTCCGGAGCTGCTGCTCGTGGTGAACGTGTGGGACGCGATCACGGCGAGGTCGTCGCCGAGACACCGGGGACGAGGGCGCTGGCGACAGCCAGCCACGGGATCGCGGCCTCGCGTGGCTATCCCGATGGCGAGAAGATCCCGCGCGACGAGATGATCGCCGAGGTCGCCTTGATCGTGCGCGTTGCGGGCGACCTGCCGGTGACCGCCGACCTGGAGGCCGGCTACGGCGACCCGGGTGGCACAGTGGCACGGGCGATCGACGCCGGCGCCGCGGGGTGCAATCTCGAGGATCAGATGAAGCCGCTGGCCGACGCCGTGAAGGCGGTCGAGGCCGCCGTGGCCGCCGCCCAGAACGCGGGTGTCGACTTCGTGCTCAACGCCCGCACCGACGCGTTCGTCAAGGCCGGCGACCGCGACCCCGACCCCGACGAGGTGCTCGCCGACGCCATCGCCCGCGGCCGCGCCTACCTGGAGGCGGGTGCGTCGAACTTCTTCGTGCCCGGTCTGCTCGACGAGGGGCAGGTGGCCCGCCTGGTCGACGCGATCGGTGAGCGCAAGGTCAACCTGATCGGCGTGCCCGGCTCGATCCCGCCGGCGCGGGCGCAGGAGCTGGGGGTCTCGCGGGTGTCCTACGGCCCGTGGAGCCAGAACGTGGCCCTCACTGCTCTCGCGAAGCTCGCCGAGGACGTCTACGCGGGCGGCGGCCTGCCGTCGGGCACACGCAAGCTGAACTGCTCCACGTCCGGCCCCGGAAGGGCGAAACCCGCCGGGACCGGACCCGTTCATCCGCCCCTGCGGCGATCTCGACTGCCGGCACCGCCCGGGGCACCTTCGCGCCTTTGGCCGAGGCAGCTGGCCGCTGCGTCAAGAAAGGTCAGCGGCCAAGCACCGCAAGCCCTTCGGCAACGAGCCCCGGCACTGCCTCGCCCGCCGATGCGTGGCCCGGTTCGCTGCCCGCCCCAGCGAGGTAGCGGGCGCGGATACCCTCGGCGATCACCGCCAGTTTGAAGTACGCCAGCCCCAGGTACGTGGAGAACTCGCCCAGATCGCGGCCCGACGCCGTGGCGTAGTCCTGGGCGAGAACGTCGGGGCCGGGCCAGCGCGGGCTGGTGCTCGCGGCCGGTTCGCCGACCACATGGTCGAACGCGGGATGTTGGTAGGTGCACATGGTGGCCACGTCGGTCAGCGGGTCGCCCAGGGTGGACATTTCCCAGTCGACCAGGGCGAGCATGTGGGAGGGCCGCGCAGGGTCAAGGAGGGTGTTGTCGACGCGGTAGTCGCCGTGGACGATGGTTGCCGGCGCGGGGGGTGGGGTGCGGTCGGTGAGGCGGGCGTACAGGCGGTCGAGGTCCGGGAGCTCGCGGGTGGCGACGTGGTCCCACTGGCGGCGCCAGCGTTTCACCTGCCGGGCGAAGAAACCGTCCGGACGGCCGAAGTCGCCCAGGCCGATCTCCGCGTAGGGCACCGCGTGCAGGGCCACGAGGACGCGGATCAGTTCGCGGTGGACGTCGGCGACGTCCACGCCGTCCAGGTCCGCGCGCGTGCGCAGGACCCGGCCGGGCACGAAGCCGACGACGATGAGGGGGCCGGTTTCGTCGGCGAGGACCGTGGGGGCCACCGGGATGTCGGTGGCCTGCAGCGCGTCGACGATGCGGTACTCGCGCAGCACGTCGTGGGCCGACGGGGTCAGGCCCGCGACCGGCGGGCGGCGCACGACCCAGGCCTGGACGTCGTCGCTGACCTTGTAGGTGAGGTTCGAGCGGCCGCCGCTGATCTCGTCGGCGCGGAGGTCACCGGTGATGGCCACGCCGTGTTCGGTGAGCAGTGCACGCAGCCGTGCGAGGTCGATCACCGGGCGAACCCGTCGCGCGCCCGCCGGGCGGCCCGCTTCGCGAGCGCCCACCGGTGTACCTCGGACGGCCCGTCGTAGATCCGGAACGGGCGGACCTCCCGGTAGATCCGCGCGAGTGGCAGGTCCTCGGAGACCCCGAGCCCGCCGTGCACCTGCACCGCCCGGTCCACGATCCGCCCGACGGCCTCGGAGACGAACGTCTTAGCGATGGCTGTCGAGTCGCCGGCGCTCTCGCCGTGGTCGAGCTCCCAGCACGCGCGCAGGATCAACGCGCGCGACGCCGCCAGGTCGATCTCGGAGTCGGCGATCAGCTGCTGCGTCAGGCCCAGGTTCGACAGGCGCTCGCCGAACGCCTCGCGGTCCACCGCCCGGCCGAGCGCCAGTTCGTGGGCGTGGCGGGCCGCGCCGAGCCAGCGCATGCAGTGCGTCATGCGGGCGGGGCCGAGGCGCACCTGCGCGTACTCGAACCCGCGGTCCAGCTCGCCCAGGACCGCGTCCTCGGACACCACGCAGTTCTCGAACCGCACCTCGCAGTGCCCGCCGGCCATGCTCTTGTCCATCGTCGGCACGTGCCGCTCGAGGATCATCCCCGGGTTGTCCGCGTCGACGAGGAACATCGTCGCTCCGCCCCGGGCGCCGGGCTCGCCCGACGTCCGCGCCATCACGATGCTGAACGCCGCGCCGTCCGCGCCGGTGATGAACCGCTTGAGCCCGTCGATCCGCCAGCCCGCCTCGACGCGCGTGGCGGTCGTGGCCAGCGCCCGCGGGTCGGAACCCGCGCCGGGCGCGGGTTCGGTCATCGCGAAGGCGGAGCGGACCTCGCCGCGGGCGAGGGGATCGAGGTAGGCCTTGCGCTGCTCGGGCGTGGCGACGCGGTCCAGCAGGTGCTGGTTGCCCTCGTCCGGTGCCGCGCAGTTCACCGCGATCGGGCCGAACAGCGAGTACCCGGCCTCTTCGAACACCGGTGCGCGTTCGACCATGCCCAGGCCGTGCCCGCCGTACTCGGCCGGCAGGTGCGGGCCGAACACACCGTGGGCCTTCGCGGCGTCCTGCAGTTCCCGCCGCCAGTCCTCGCCGTCGGGCGCGACGCCGTGGTGGCGCTCCTCGACGGGCAGCACCACCTCCCGGACGAACGCGCGGGTCTTCTCGACCAGCTCGGTAGTGGCGGGGGCGAAGTTCAGATCCACAGTGGACTCCCTCAGGGCCGGGCGGCGCGGGCTTGCCGGGCGCCGGGGCTGGCGGCGCCGTCGAGGAACACGCTGGAGAGGAACCGGGCCACCTCGCGCGGGCTCATGTCGCCGGCGGGGTCGTACCAGAAGATGGTCCAGTTCAACGAGTTGAGCAGGGCGAGCGTGAGCCGGCGGGCGCTGAGGTCGGTGCGCAGCAGGCCCCGGGACTGGTCGTGCTCGACGGCGTCCTGCAGCACCCGCTCGTAGGTGTCGCGCAGCCCCATCACGTCGGTCAGCCGGTCGCCGGTGAGCGAGCGCAGTTCGAACAACATCACCGAGTGCAGGTCGCGGAACTCCAGCGCGCTCTCCACGTGCGCCTCGATCATCGCCTCGAGCCGCTCGGGCCCGCCGACGTCCGCGGCGGCCTGCTCGACGCGCCGGGTGATGTCGCCGAGGCTCTCCCGGCAGATCCCGTGGAGCAGGTCTTCCTTGGCGCCGATGTGGTGGTACAGCGTCGCCTTCTGGATGTTGAGCAGTTCGGCCAGCTCGCGGGTGGTGGCCGCGGCGTAGCCCTTGCGCCGGAACAATGCCGCCGCCATGACGAGGATGCGGTCGGCCACAGCCGGCGAAGCGCGGTTCATGGGAGCCGACGCTAGGCGGGCGCACCCCTGCGCGTCAACCGGGCGCCCGGTCGGTTGCTGGCGGGCAGTGGCCGCGGCTAATGTTCGTTTATTGACACGAATTAACAACGCAGCTAGCGTCGGGCGAGCGCGCGCGAGGGCGCCGGTCCGGCCACTACGGAGGTCCGAGGCCCGCTCGCGTGCGTCGGGCTCCGTGGTCGAGCGCCCCCGGGCCCGGCGGTCGGTCCCGGGTACCGACCCGGAGGAGCACCGTGTCCCCTGAGACCCAGCCGTCTCCCGCCGAGGAGCGGCGCAGCCGCCTCGTCGGGCTCGTCGAGCAGCAGGGGTTCTGCACCGTCGCCGAGCTGTCGAAGGTGCTCGGCGTCTCGGAGATGACCATCCGGCGCGACGCCCGCAAGCTCGTCCGCGAGGGCCGCATGCGCAGCGTGCACGGCGGGGTCACCATGCTGCCCGCCGCCGCGATCGACGGCACCGACTTCCGCGCCCGCTCCGGCCGGCACAGTGGCGCGAAGCAGGCCATCGCGCGGCGGTGATCGAGCTGCTGCCCGACGGCGGCGCGGTCGCGTTCGACGCCGGCACCACCACCAACGCGGTGGCGAACCTGCTGCCGCCGACGCTTCGCCTGCAGGTCGTCACGGCGTCGCTGCCGATCATCAACACCTTGCTGGGCAAGGAGAACCTGGACGTGATCAGTCTGGACGGAACCCTGCACCAGAGTTCGCAGTCCTTCGCCGGGCCGATGACGCTCGCGGCGATCAGGGAGCTGCGGGTGCGCACGCTGCTGCTCGCCGCGTCGAGCGTGACCACCGAGGGCGTGTACTGCGGCAACCACTTCGACGCCGTGTCGAAGCGCGCGCTCGTCGACGTCGCCGACGAGGTGATCCTGCTGGCCGACTCCAGCAAGTTCGCGAGCTCCGCGATGGTGCGGGCGTGTTCCCTCGACGATGTCGACGTGCTCGTCACCGACGACGGGCTGTCCGAAGAACACCGCGCGGCGCTGGCCGAACACCACGTCGAGGTCCGCACGGTCGCCGTCGACGAGGACCACGCCATCGCCTGAACCACGAATGGTACGTTCCTAGCACCAGGATGTTAGTTTATTGACATCGCGTCCTGAGCCACTTATAGCGTGGTTCGTCGTGAGCGATCAGCCGGTGGCACAGCTTTCCGAGATCCTGTCCGGGGCCCCACGAACTGGGGCGGTGGGGCGCGGAGGACGAGATCGGGGCGCTGAACCCGCTCGGCCGCGAACAGGTTCACGCCACCGCGGCCAGCCTGCGCCAGGGCCGGGCCTTCACCCTCCAGACCCGCATGGGAGACCCGGCGGGCGACCCGTTCGCACCGCACCGGCAGCAACCGGTGCGGGTGAACGTCCAGGACCAGGGGACATGGCGCGGCGGGCTGGCGCCGGACATCCCCGGCGGCGGCCGGTTCGCCGACGACTACCTCACTACCACGTGCAGGGGTCCACCAACTACGACGCGCTCGGTCACGTCTGGTACGACGACCGGCTCTACAACGGCTACGACGCCGACACCACCATCGGCGGCCTCGTGCGCGACAGCATCCTGCCGATCGCCGAACACGGCGTCGTCGGCCGCGGTGTGCTCGCCGACCTCGCGCGCCACCGCGGGAAGCGCTATCTCGCCAGCGGGGAAACCTACACCCACCACGACATCGAGGCCGCCGCCGAGCAGCAGGGCGTCGAGCTGCGCAAGCGCGACATCCTCCTCGTGCGCACCGGCCGCACGGTGTTCTTCCGCGAGACGCCGACCGCCGAATTCCACGCGAGCTGGCCCGAACCCGGTCTCGTGTACTCACCCGGTCTCGCCGAGTGGTTCCGCGACCGGGAGATCCCGAACATCGGCTCCGACACGATCGGGGTCGAGACCTCCCCTCGACCCCGCCGCCGGGGCGAAACTGCTCGTCCACAGTGCACTCATGCGCAACCTCGGTGTGCTGTTCCTCGAGATCTGCGACCTCGAAGCGCTGGCCGACGACTGCGCGGCCAGTGGGACTTCTTCTACGTGGCCGGGCCGCTCAAGATCGTCCACGCCACCGGCGGCCCGGTGAACCCGGTCGCCATCGAGTAGGCACGACCAGAGCGCAACCGTCGCGCAGGAACGGTTCCCGGTCCGGGAACCGGTGCTCGACCCGCGCGAAAACCACGAGTCCAGGAGACGGAGAGGACCGCTCGTGATGGGTGTCGACCAGGCCCTCGTGCCGGAGCAGGAGATCCGGGCGGCGCAGGAGAGCTTGCGCAAGGTCCGCGCCCGCGGGGTGCGGTGGCTGCTCGACCGCGTCGCCGACGACGGCAAGCCCGGCGCGGCCGACATCCGCAACGGCTACTACCGGATGCCGTGGGTCTTCGCGGTCGTCGGCGAACGCGAGGTCGCGGCGCGGGTGCTGTCGTGGATCGAGCGCACCACCCTGACAGCGGAAGGCGATCTGCGCGAGGGCGTGCCGCGCGAGGCTTTCGTGCACCGGTGGGCGACCTACCCGCACTCGTTGCTGGCTCAGGGGGCGTGGGCGCTCGAACGCTACGACACCGCGCTCGCGCTCGTGAACACCATGCGCACCACGTTCCAGGACCCCGAGACCGGTGGGTCGTACATGGAGCGTCCGGAAGCGCGCAGCAGACGGCAGTTCATCTTCCCCACGGCGCAGATGGGGCTCGCCGCGCTCGCGAGTGGACAGTCCGATGTGGCCGAAGGCGCGTTCGGCTGGTTCGACCGCCTGTGGGCGGCGCAGCCGGAGCTGCCGGACGTGCTCTACGCCTCGGGGGGACCGCAGGGCCTGCGCACCGTGGCCGACCACGACGACGAGTTCATCGGCAAGGTCGACTTCCGGCAGCCGCGCCAGGCCTTCTACAACCCGGGCATCAGCGCGGCGTTCCTGAGCCGCTGCTACATGGTGACCCGCAACGAGCGGGCGAAGGAGATCGCCACCGGCATCCTGAAGCTCTCGGCCGGCGGGACCCAGGACCAGTACAGCTGGTGGGAGTCCAGGCAGATCTGCAAGTTCGGCTGGGGTTCGGCGATGGCGGCCGAGATCGACCCCGCCGGCGATCACATCCGGCATGTGCTGCGCATGGCCCGCTGGTACGTCGAATCGCAGCGCGAGGACGGCAGCTGGGTGCCGAGCGGGTTCCTGGTGCCCGAGCCCGACGACAGCCACGCCATCGAGAAGACCACCGAGCACACCCTGTGGGTGAGCCTGATGCTGACGACGCTCGCCGGCGCCACCGGCCGGGGCCCCGTGGCCGCCGGCCGCAGACCGGAACCCCGTCATGACCACTTCGGGCGCGTTGCTCGCCGTGCGCGACGCGTGAGCCACAGCGGGGGAACCGGCGGCTTCAGCGCCGGGGTGACCGTTGGTCACCACCGCGGGCGCGCCGTCGCGATGCTCGTCAGCAACCAGGGCAGCCCCGCCTTCTCCTTCCGCCTCGGACACGCCGCGCGGCTGGTGTTGGGCAGGCGAAGACCCCCGGCGCGCGAGCGCGCCGGCACCGTGGCCAGCCTGGCGCACCGACGCCGTCGCGATCGCCCGCGCATCAGTGGCCGGGCACGTCGCGCAGGTGCACGCCCGGCTGGCCCCGGGCGGCTCGCGGCAAAGATCACCGAGCACCACCTCGGCCGCGTGTGGACGCCCCGGCTCCAGCCCACTGGGCCCGCACCGGACATCACGGTCGTCCACCACGAGATCGCCGCGTCCGGAGCTGTCGTGGCGGATGTCGCGATCACCTTCACCGCCACCACCCAGCGCGTGCGGATGATCGTCCTGCCGTCCGGCGAGCTCGGCGGACGGTGGGGCACAGGGCGAGCCCGGCGACGACGGGCAGCAGCGTGCACGCCACAGGCGCGATGAGCCGGCGGTCACGGCACCGGCACTGCTGCCACAGCTGCGCGGCGAGTGCCGCGAGACCGAACCCGCTCACCACCACGGCGAGACCCACGAGCGGCGCGCCGCCGACGGACGCCAGCGACAGGTACGCGCCTTCGGGCTGGTCGAGCGCGGGGTCGTCGCCGTCGACGGCAGTGGCGGTCTCGGGCCACACGAGCAGGTCGGGTTTGGGGACCTGGCCGGTCTGGATCTGCGCCAGCAGCTTCGAGCTCTCGGCGAGGTGGTTCTGCCGCCGGACGTCTCGCCGGCCTTCCAGCGCGATGCCGATGTCGGGTGCGTTGGCCTGCACGGTCGCGACGGTGAGGGACCCGTCCGGCGGTCCCGGCGGATCGGCTCTCCTCCCGCCCCGGCGGCTGAATCGGTTTTGCTCGCTCGGCAAACCAATTTGGCCCCCTCCCACCCGCGTGGTTGGTTGGTTCCGGGGAGACCATCACAGCCGAAGGGGACGCCGATGACGGACCAGGGTCAGGACTGGGACGGGATGTACCGCAGCCGGGAGCAGGTGTTCAGCGGGGAGCCCAACGCGGTGCTCGTGGCGGAAGCCGCCGGGATCACGCCGGGGCAGGCGCTTGACGTCGGGTGCGGGGAGGGGGCCGACGCGGTGTGGCTGGCGCGCCGGGGGTGGCGGGTGACCGCCGTGGACGTGTCGGAGACCGCGCTGCGGCGCGGCGTCCGGAGCGGGCGCGACGTGGCCGAACGGATCGCCTGGACGCGAGCCGACCTGAGCAGCACGGCGATGCCGGCGGGGGCGTTCGAGCTGGTGTCCGTGCAGTACTTCCCACTGCGGAAGCAGGACGAAGGCGCACTCGACCGGCTGCTGGCCACCGTGGCGCCCGGCGGGACGCTGCTGGTCACCGGGCACGATCCAGAAGACGAGGGCGTCGACTACGGCGACTACTACCGGCCCGACGAAATCGCCCGGAGGCTGGCCGGGTGGACCGTCGAGGTGCACGAGGCACGCCCGCGCACCACGCCCGGGCCTGAAGGGACTCACCACACGCGCGACGTGGTCCTCAAAGCGATTGCCCCGCAGCAGTCCACGGAGTGAGAATCGCGGCATGGGCCGCGAGCCGACGAGTCACGAGGCAGCACAGGGCGCCCCTGGGACGCTTCGTACGAGGACGGGCCGGCGCCGTGGGACTTCGGCGGGCCGCAGCCGGCGTTCGTGCACACCGCGGACGAGGGCGGGTTCACCGGCGAGGTCCTCGACGCGGGGTGCGGCTCGGGGGAGAACGCGCTGCTCGTCGCGGCGCGAGGGCTGCACGTGCTGGGTGTCGACGTCGCCGAAACCGCGCTGAACAGAGCCCGCGAGAAAGCCGCCGGCCGGGGCCTCGCGGCCGAGTTCGCGACCGCCGACGCGTTGCACCTCGAGGACCTCGGCCGCCGCTTCGACACCGTGCTCGACTCCGGGCTGCTGCACACCTTCGACGCTGCCGAGCGGGCCCGCTACGTCGCCGCGCTCGCGGCCGCCACCAATCCTGGCGGCACGCTGTACGTCCTCTGCTTCAGCGATGCCGGACCGGACACCGGACCGCACCCCGTCACCGAGGCCGAGCTGCGCGAAGCCTTCACACCCGACACCGGCTGGCGCCTCGCGAGCCTCGAACGCGAGCGCGTGCACACGCGTTTCCACGAGCACGGGGCCCCGGGCTGGTTCGCGACGGTCCAGCGGCTCTGAATTGCTCCGTCGGGTGCTGATCCCGGCCGTCCGACCCGGCGAAGAGGCACGGAACACCCGCCGGGCGATTGACGCGCGGACAGCCGGGGCCGTACCGTTCTGCCCGCGTGACGGCTACTCGGAAGCCGGTGTGAATCCGGCACGGTCGCGCCACTGTGAGCCCGAAAACGAGGGCGAGTCAGGTCGAGCAGCCGCCACGGGTCCACCCGCAAGGGACGCGTCATCCCGAAGGAGACAATCGATGGCCACCATCCCGGCCGACCGCTCGACCCCGGTCGTCCTGCCCGTTTCGAAGGCCGCGCTGTGGCTCGGCCTGAGCGTGGCGGCGGCGCTGCTGCTCTACTACTTCATCGGTATCGACCAGGGCGCGGTCTCGCTGTTCGGCAGCGACACCCACGTCCACGAGTTCGTGCACGACGCGCGGCACTTCCTCGGCTTCCCCTGCCACTGACGCGCACGGAAACGGACAACCGAACATGGAGAAGAAGCTCGTCCTGCGCGGCCTGCTCGCCGGCGCGCTGGGCGGTCTGCTGGCGTTCGTCTTCGCGCGCATCTTCGCGGAGCCGCAGATCCAGGCCGCCATCGACTACGAGTCCGGGCGAGACGCCGCCGAAGAAGCCCTCAACCACGGCGGCCTGGCCGGCATGGAGCACGACGGGCCGGAGGTGTTCAGCCGCGCCGTGCAGGCCAACGTCGGCATCGGTGCGGGAATGATCCTCTTCGGCGTCGCGATGGGGCTGCTGTTCGCGGTGGTCTACACGGTGTGCCTCGGCCGCGTCGGCCAGGTGCGGGCCCGCGTGCTGGCCCTGCTCGTCGCCGGCGCGGGGTTCCTCTCCCTCTACCTCGTGCCGTTCCTGAAGTACCCGGCCAACCCGCCCGCCGTCGGCCACGCCGACACGATCGGGGCGCGCTCGGGCCTCTACCTCGTGCTGGTCGCGGCGTCGATCATCTTCCTCGTCGGCGCCGTGCTGCTGGGCCGCCGGCTCGCACCGAAGCTCGGCACCTGGAACGCGACGCTGGTCGCGGGGGCCGCGTTCGTGGTCGTGTCGGCGGTCCTGATGGCGCTGCTGCCGTCGCTGGGCCAGCTGTCGGCCAACGTCGCCGAGTACGGCGGGCAGGCCACCGAAACGCCGCTGCCGCTGAAGAACGACGCCGGCGCCATCGTGTACCCGGGTTTCCCGGCCGACACGCTGTTCGCGTTCCGCCTCAACTCGGTGCTCGCGCAGCTGATCCTGTGGACCACGATCGCGCTGGTGTTCGGCCCGCTGGCCGAGCGCGTGCTCTCGGGCGGCCGCAAGGAGAAGGCCACCGCCGCCGCGTGAACCCGTTCTTCACTTTCGGCACGCACACCGCGGGCGACGAGCCCGCGGCGTCGTGGCGTCCGCTGGCAGAAGTCCTCGACGACGGGCCCGTGCTGCGTGAGCGCGTGGCCCGGGTCCGGGCCGTCCTCGCCGCCGGGGGAGGCGACGTCGAGCTGCGCGTCGCCGCCTCGGTGGCGCACCTGGGCCTCGCGGCCCGCCTGCTCTCCCCGGCCCTGGCTCTGGCAGCCGAGGGCAAAGGCCCCGACTACGCCGGCGCCTGGTGGCAGCCCGAGGTGGGCGGCGCGTTCCCGCTGTCCCTGCCGGCGCCGAAGAAAACCGCCGACGTGGTCGGGCACTTCGCCCGCCACGTCCTCGACGGTCCGATCGCCCGCCTCGACCACGCCCTCGGCGCCTTCTCCGTCGCCGCGGCCATCCGCCGCGGCAACGTCGCCTCCGCGCTCAACGGCGCCGCCACGATGCTCCGCCAGGAGCATCCGGAGTGGACGTCCGAAGTGGACACGATCGTCGAGCAGATCTTCGCGCTGCCCGTCCTCGCCGGCACGTTCACCCGCGAGGGCGGGCGTTTCCGCCGCCGCAGCTGCTGCCTGATCTACCGCGCCGCGCCGGATCACGACGGGCCGAAGTGCGGCGACTGTGTCCTGCTCGGCTGACACCGATCAGCTCCGCCGCGGCGCCAGCAGCAGCGCGGTGAACGTGACGGCACACGCCAGCACGATGTAGAGCGCGATCACCCACGACCCGCCGAACCCGGCGAACAGCGCGGCCGCGATGAACGGCGCCGGACCGCTCGTGATGAGGCCGCCCACCTGGTAGGCCGACGGACACACCCGTGTAGCGGTGTTCGGCGCCGAACAGCTCGGCGAGGAAACCGGCCATCGCGCTGTAGGTGGTGGCGTGGCCGAGGGTGAACAGGAGGAACATCGCGACGAGCACGGCGACCGGAGCGCCCGTGTCGAGCAGCCAGAAGAACGGGAACGCCACGGCGGCCGAGTACACGGCGCCCACGAGGAGCACCTTGCGGCGGCCGATGCGGTCGGCGCTGATCGCGACCAGCGGCACCGCGGCGATGTCCACAAGGGACGCGATGATCAGGCAGGTCAGCACCGTGCCGCGGGAGACACCGGCTTCGCCCGGGCCGTAGGAGAGCACGAAAACGCTCGCGATGTAGAACGGGATGTTCGTGCCGGCCTGCGCGAAGATGCCGACGAGCACCGCGCGCAGTGAACGGCGCAACGTGTCCTTAAGCGGGAACGACGGCACCTCGGCGCGGGCGAACTCCGGCGTCTCCTCGAGCCGCGACCGCACGTACAGCCCGACGGCGATCAGCACCGCGCTGGCCAGGAACGGCAGCCGCCAGCCCCAGCTCAGCAGCTGGTCCTTCGGCAGCTGCTGCACCGCGAGGA
The DNA here is from genome assembly GCF_016889705.1 of Amycolatopsis sp. FDAARGOS 1241. Taxonomy (NCBI): domain Bacteria; kingdom Bacillati; phylum Actinomycetota; class Actinomycetes; order Pseudonocardiales; family Pseudonocardiaceae; genus Amycolatopsis; species Amycolatopsis sp. FDAARGOS 1241. Next base: position 5,608,895 of record NZ_CP069526.1, on the reverse strand, counting down.
ACGCCCCGGCCGACAGCACGAGCCCCGCGGGCACGCCGGCTTGCGGCCAGCTGCCGTAGAACGCGCGCCGGTTCGGCGGGGCGTGCTCCACGGCCATGAGCACGGCACCGCCCCACTCACCGCCGACCGCGAAACCCTGCAGCAACCGCACCAGCACCAGCAGGAGCGGCGCGGCGACGCCGATCTGCGCGTAGGTCGGCAGCAGGCCGATGGCGACCGTCCCGCCGCCCATCAGCAGCAGCGACAGGAACAGCATCCGCTTGCGGCCGACGCGGTCGCCGAAGTGCCCGAACACGATGCCGCCGAGCGGGCGCGCGACGAACGCGACGCCGAATGTCGCGAAAGCCGCCAGGGTGGCGGCGAGCGGGTCGAGGGTCGGGAAGAATTCCTTGTTGAACACGAGCGTCGCGGCCGAGCCGAAGAGGAAGAAGTCGTACCACTCGATGGCGGTCCCGACGAAACTCGCGAACGCCACGCGCGCGGGTTTTACCCGCGTCGCCTGTTGCTGATCGACAACCACGACAACCTCCAGCGTCATCGGTGAGAGGGCACGGTCGCGCGCGGCACGGGCCCGTGCCGGCGCACTGGCCGAGGAGTGGACACCGCGGTCCCGGCGCGTACCGGGACGAGCGGCGGACGCCCAGGCCGCCGATCTTCAACGCCGTGACCTGGGGCGTTGCGCGGAACGATACCTGTATTGACCGATCGGTACAAGACCTTGGGAGAAGTCGATCTAGGCGCGCTGGACGGCTCGTGTTCAAGCGGTCCGGCACCACTCGGCGGCGCCGGTGGGTGCGGGCGGAAAACAACGATCGTGAACGCGCGGCGCCGTGGTCGCGGGGGCCGGCCGAGTGAACTTGGTCCGGACCACGGCAGGCTGGGCCGGTGCCTCGAGAGGACCGCAGGAGCGCCGGGTGGGCACGTGTCCCACTCGACGCCCGTGGTGGCGCGTGGCCGGGATCGCCACAGCCCGGGCGCGGGGCCGACCTCCCTGTGCGGCAGGGGATCCAGGCGGGGTCACGTCCGCCTGTGGGCCATCGGCGTGCTCCGCGTTCGCCACCGTGGCCGGTTGCGCCCGCGCCGTACACTGGGATGCGACCGGCAGATGAGTACTGAGTGGACAGTCGGCGACGGGCGGGTGTACCCCTGCGCCATTGCGGCATTAGGGGTATTGCGCAACGGAGTCGGCATCCCTAGCCTGGCCCGCGAACGCAGACTTGACTTCTGGGGGTCTCATGTCGGTGCGTCGTCGTGTTCTCGTCGCCTCACGGGCGGTGCTCGCAATGGGTGTGCTCGTCGCCGGAGCGGTCGCGGCCTCGCCGCCGGCCTTCGCGGCCACCGCGCCGGTGAACCTGCCGACCAGCCAGTACACGCTGAGCGCGGACTACCACCAGTTCGACGCGGTCAACTCGGCGCTGGTCTCGACGCTCGGCACCGCTGCGGTGCACACGGTCATGGACAACGCGAACCACGACCGCACGGCGCTGCCGTCGTCGGTGTCGGTGGCCGGGCTGTCGGACGGGTTCCGCTTCGACAGCGGCGACAACTCCGACTGCACGAACTACCCGCAGGGCATCACCACGAGCCGCGACGCCGTCGGCACCGCCGACAGCGGCAACTACGACGGCCACCAGCTCGTGCTCGTGAGCTGGTACACCAAGAGCGCGTGCGACGGGGACCAGACCCGCAGCCGCATCACGCTCGTCGACTGGGACGCGACGTACCCGAACAAGTACCGCAAGATCCTGCTCGTCGAGCCGACCGGGACCGCGGCGGCGCCGGACTTCAAGGACATCCCTATCCACGCCGGCGGCGTGTCCTGGTACGGCGACTACCTCTACGTCGCCGACACCGGCCACGGCATGCGCGTGTTCGACATGCGCAAGATCCTGAAGACCGATACCGGCGGCACCGCGGGCCAGATCGGGCACCAGACCGGCAGCACGTACTACGCCCACAACTACGCCTACGTGCTCCCGCAGGTCGGCACGATCACGTCGAAGACCACGTCGGGCACGAACCTGTCGTGGTCGTCGATCTCACTGGACCGCGTGAGCAAGTCGATCGTGATGGCGGAGTACACCTGCCAGTCCGGCTGCACCTCGTACCCGAACCGCGCGCCGCGGGCCGTGCGCTTCCCGTTCGCCGCGGGCGCGACGACGTTCGCCGCCACGACCACGGCGAGCGAGGCGCTGCAGCTGCCCTGGTACAAGCTCAACGGCGTGGCTTCGCACAACAACCGCTGGTGGTTCAATTCTTCCGGCCAGAAGCAGCTCTACTACTGGACCCCGGCGACCGGCCCCGTCACCCACGCCTGGGTCTCGAGCGGCGAAAGCCTGTCGTACTGGGAAGACGACACCAAGGCCGATCTGTTGTGGACGCTGCAGGAAGCCGCCGGCAACCGCAACGTCTTCGCGGTGACCCAGGCGACCTACGGGCCCTGACGGCTCAGTCGCGCGCGGCTTCTTCGATCGCCGTGGCGAGCCGCTCGGGTGCGGTGAACATGACCTCGTGGCTGCCGGGCAGCTGCACGAGGCGGTACAGCCCGAGCCGGCTCGACATGCGCGGGTGCCAGCCCCACTCGCCCGGCGGCAGTGCGGTGTCCTCGGTGGCGTTGATGTAGCTCTTCGGCAGGTCACCGGCGTAGAACCGCGTGAGGTCGAGCTTGTCCAGGAACGGCTGGTACGGCTCGGTCGAGAGCTGCTCGTACGTCGAGGCTGCGAGTTCGGCGTCGGCGTCCTGGATGAACGCCTCGCGCCAGACCGGGAAGGGGAGCGCGACGGAGTTGTCGTCGCTCGCCGCCGCCGACCGGGCGAACATCTCGCGGTAGTGCGGCGGCACCTCGTCGTCGAGGCAGTTGCCGGGCTTCGGTACGAAGGCGTTCCAGAAGATCAGCCGCTTGAGCCGCTCGGGGATCTCCTCCGCGACGCGGGCGATGACGGTGCCGCCGAAGCTGTGGCCGAGCAGCACCACGTCGTGCAGGTCCGCGGCGGCGATCGCGTTGACGATCGAATGCACGCAGTCGTCGTGGGTCACGTCCTTGGGGACGCCGGGCCCGTGCCCGGCGACGGTCGGGGTGTGGACTTCGTGGCCGCGGCCGCGCAGGACCGAGGCGACCGGTTCCCAGAGGCTGCCGTCGTGCCAGGAGCCGTGGACGAGGACGATGGTGGCCATGGTGACTTCCCTTCGTGCCTGGTAGTGGCCGGGAAGGTAGCTCGCGGACCGTGGGTGCTCTGTCCGCGATCCGCGAACTGGCCGCAACGCGCGGCGTCAGCGGCGCAGATCGGCCGAGGGCGCCGTGCCGAACGTGCGCCGGTAGTCGGCGGCGAACCGACCGAGGTTGCCGAAACCCCAGCGCTTCGCGGCGTCGGCGACGGACGTGGCCTCGCCCGCGAGGAGTTCGGCGTGCACGCGCTCCAGGCGGATCCGCCGGAGCCGGGCCGTCGGCGAAGTGCCGAGCCGGTGGCGGAAGTGGTCCTGCAGCGTGCGGGGCGCGACGCCGGCCGCGGCGGCGATGTCGAGCAGCCCGATGTCGGCCCCGGCGTGGGCTTCGAGGTACTCGCAGGCCCGGCGGACGACGTCGGCGGCGTTGGCGCGCCGGCGCGTCGGGGCGGGGCCGCCGAACGATTCGAGCGCGGCGACCGCGACGAGCTGCGCGACCGACGTCCCGAACGGCGCGGTGAGCAGGCCGTGGGGGAGGACTTCGCGGACGACGAACCGGGTGACCGCGTCCCACGGCCGCGGATCGAGCGCGATGCCGGTGCGGATGCCGGCGGCGCGGCCGGACGTGGCCGCGGCACGGGCGAGCAGCTTGCCGGGCAGCTTCACGGTGAGCAGGCGGCAGCCGGGGCCGAACGCGAGGTCGTGCTGGGTCCGGGCGTCCAGCGCGACCGCCTGACCGGTGCCGGCCCGGGTGTTCGCCCCGAACCCGAGCGAGCCGGCCAGCGGGCGGGAGAAGAGGACGAAGTCCTGGAACGGCACGGGGTTGACCCGCACTGCGTCGTCGCCGTAGGACAGGTCGTAGACGCTGAAGTCGGCGCTCTCCGCTTCGGCGTGGCGGGCGTGGAAGCCGGACCCGCCGGGCGTGATCCGGTGCGGGCAGTAGGAGCTGATCAGCCGGGCCCGGGCCTGGTCGGCGTCGCGGGTGTCCAGCCGGATGGTCATGCCCTCCATCGCGCCTCCTCCACCCGGCCGCCACGTCGTCGGGGCGGGCCGGATGGCGCGAGAGCTTACCTCGCCGGTGGGTGGGTGCCCAGCCCGCCGGCGAGGCAGCAGCAGCCCGCCGGCGAGGCAGCAGCAGCCCGCCGGCGAGGCAGCAGCAGCCCGCCGGCGAGGCAGCAGCAGCCCGCCGGCGAGGCAGCAGCAGCCCGCCGGCGAGGCAGCAGCAGCCCGCCGGCGAGGCAGCAGCAGCCCGCCGGCGAGGGCTGTCAGCCGAAGTGGGAGCTGATCGTGGAGTAGTCGTTGCCGATGTTGGTGTACACGCCGGGGAAGCCCTTGCGCGCGCAGCCCTGGCCCCAGGAGACGATGCCGGCGAGTTTGCCGTCCACGTAGGCCGGTCCGCCGGAGTCGCCCTGGCACGAGTCCTTGCCACCTTCGGGCACGCCCGCACAGAACATCGACGCCTTGTCGTAGTTGTCGCCGATCTTCTGGTACGCATCGGCGCAGGTGTTGTTGTCCGCCACCGGAATGCTGACCTTCAGCAGCTGGTCGGACACGTCGCCGCCCTCCGACGTCGTGCCCCAGCCGACCACGGTCACCTCGGTGCCGGGCTTGTACGCCGCGTCGTCCGCCGATTGCACGAGCGTGGCAGGCTTGTAGGAGAGCTCCTTGTCCAGCGTGAGCACGGAGTTGTCGTGCTGCATGCCGTCCGTGGTGAAGGCGGGGTTCTGCCAGACCTCCTTCACGCCGGCCTTCTCGCCCGTGGTGTCGGAGAACTTCGTCTGCCCGCCGATGATCTGCATCTGCCCGGCTTTCACGCCGTCGGTGCAGTGCGCCGCCGTGAGCACCTTGTCCGGTGCCACGAGCGTGCCCGCGCAGTGCTGCAGGCCGTTCACGGTGAAGATCACGGTCGCCGGGAACTGGTCGATGGTCGTCGGCGTCCCGCCCACGATCAACGGCTGCTGCCCGGCGGACGCCGCCGGCGCCCCAGCGGCGGCCACCACGCCGGCCGCCGCCACGGCGGCCAGCGCGGTCACCACGCGCCTCACGTCTGCCTTCATCACCCTTCTCCCTTCGGAGATCCCTCGGATCGCGGTTCTGAGGAGATCAGAACCGCCGGGGTGCGGGTTAGCGACGAAAGTCGTGACCTGAAAACTTCCGAGGATGGTTGGTTTTTCGCTGACCTGCGCCGCACGCCGGCCGCGGTGGCCCGCACCATTTCGGCCGCGGAGCCCGCCGCCGCGACGAGCGCCAACGTCTGCGCGACCGCGGGGTCGTGCACGGCTTCGCCGATCAGCAGCCGCAGGATCTGCGCCTTGCCACCGGCGCTCGCGTACACCGTCGGCACCGCGACGCCGGCGCCCTCGGCGAGGTGGGCGATGGTCACCGCCGCGTAGCCCCGCTCGGAGAACAGCCGCCGGGCCGTCTCGACGATCGCCGTCCTCGTGGCTTCCGCCGCCAGGGTCCGCCGCGGAGAGTGATAGTTCGCCACAACGCCAACGTAACACCGCGAGCCACGACGAAAGTGCCGCTCCGGACGACCGGCCGCGTCCCGATACTGCCCGAGTTTCTCTCCCGTCCGGGCAGGTCCCGGAGAACGGTCAGGCCAGTGCGCTGATCAACGACCGCCCGGGATCTCCGATCGCCGACGGGTCCACGGTGGACACCCGCTCGGCGACGCGCACGCCGATCTCCGCCGTCGTCGCGCCCATGTCCGGGCCGGCGAGGGCGGGCAGTTCGGCGAGTACCGACGTGGCGGCAGCTTCCAGGGACAGTGCCGCGCCGCGTTCGCCGAGGGTGGCGAGGCAGAGGGTGGCCGAGAGGATGGCCGCGACGGGGTTGGCCCAGCCGCGGCCGGCGATGTCGGGCGCGGAGCCGTGGACGGGCTCGAACATGCTGGGCGCGGTGCCCGCCGGGTTGTGGTTCGCGCTGGCGGCGACGCCGAGTCCACCTTGGACGGTCGCGCCGAGGTCGCTGATGATGTCGCCGAAGAGGTTGTCGGTGACGACGACGTCGAAGCGGCCCGGGTCGAGCGGCAGGTGCAGGCACATCGCGTCGGCGTGCACGTAGTCGTGTTCGACGCCGGGGTGGTCCGCGGCTACTTCGTCGACGACTTCCTGCCACAGCCTGCCTGCGTGGACGAGGATGTTCGTCTTGTGGCACAACGTCACCTTGCACCGGCGCCGCGCCGTCAGCCGGAACGCGAACTCGACGATCTCCCTCGTGGCGGCCACGGTCGTCACGGAGTTCTGCAACGCCACCGCGTGCGGGGTCCCGGCGTGCGTGGCGACCCACCGCCGGCGTACAGGCCCTCGGTGTTCTCCCGCAGCACCACCAGGTCGCAGTTCTCCGGCGTCACCCCCTTCACCGGACTCTCCACCCCCGGGTACAGCCGCACCGGCCGGATGTTCACCGACTGCCGGAACGCCACACGCAGCGCCACGATCAGCCCGCGCTCCAGGATCCCCGGCGCGACGCGCGGGTCGCCGACGGCGCCGAGCAGGATCGCGTCGTGCTCGCGCAGCTTCTCGACGGTCGGCTCCTCGAGGACCACGCCGGTGCGCAGGTAGTGCTCGGCGCCGGGTCGAACTCGGTGGTGCCGACGGCGAAACCGAACTTCCCGGCTGCCGCGTGCACGGCGGTGAGGGCGGCCGCGGTGACGTCCGGGCCGATGCCGTCTCCGCCGATCACGGCCAGGTGGTGGGTGCGCATGCAGACCTCCGTCGGGTTCACTCGGCGCGGCCGGCGGCGTCGAGCAGTTCGAGCCGGCGCCGGTCGTCGGGGGAGAGCGCCTGGCCGTACACGACGGTCAGGCTGTGGCGCGACAGGGTCGCGGCCGCTTCGGCGTCGCCGCGTTCGATCGCGAAGTACACCTCTCGGTGCGTGCGCACGAACTCCGCGCGCACCTGGCCGGTGCGGGTCGAGGAGTCCACCGTGTCCCCCACCAACAGCAAGGTGACGCTGCCCCAGCCGTTCACGTGCTCTACGGCCAGCAGGAGATCTCGTCGCTGGTGCAGCTGGACAGCGAGGCGATCTCGCGCGACCTGCCGGCGTGGATCACCCGGTGGCAGCAGGAGATCGCGAGCTGAGTCAGCCGTTGTGCGGCAGCCGGTACACGGACACGTGCGATCGCGACTCCCCGGTGAACCCGCCATTGGTCCAGTCCGCGTGCCGGCTCTCCAGCTCGAAGCCCGCGAGCTGCCCCATCAGGTCGAGTTCGGCGGGCCAGATGTAGCGGTGCGGGCTGCGGGACAGGCGGCCCTGGCGGGTGTCGCCGAAGGTGACGTGGTGGGACACGAGGTGCTGGCGCACGGTGTCGTAGGTGTCCATCCCGAAGTAGCCGGGCTCGGAATGGAAGATGAGGCCCGCCTGGCCTGGCGGGAGGACCCGCAGTTCGGGTACTCCCAGCTCGATCACGAAGCGGCCGCCGGGGGTCAGGTGGCGCGCGGCGTTGCGGAAGCACTCGACCTGTTCGGCTTGGGTGAGCAGGTTGGAGATCGTGTTGTAGACCAGGTACACCAGGGTGAACCGCCCCGGCGCGGTGGCCGTCGCCATGTCGCCGAGGACCACGGGGAGCGTCGTTTCGTCCGCCTTCTCGCGCAGCCGGGCGAGCATCGGGCGCGAGAGCTCGATGCCGGTGACGGGCACGCCGCGTCCGGCGAGCGGGACGGCCACCCGGCCGGTGCCGACGGCGAACTCGAGCACCCGGCCGCCCTCGGCCAGCGCGGCGAGCCGGTCGAGCGTCGGCCCCAGGACCTCCGGCGAGAACATGCCGGTGCCCGGGGTGTCGTACCGCTGTGCCGCGTCGGCGTCCCAGATCTCGTCCTGTCGCATGCGCCCACCCTCGCCACCGGGCCGAGCGCTGTCCACCGATTTAGCTGTTCGGAAACACGCTGATCGCCGTTGCCCGGACGGCGGTATTGGAGATGAACGACGGGATCCCGGGCGTCAGGACCGTATACCGCACCTGGCGGTCCTGCACCTCCGCCTCGGACGCCGCGAAGGAGGAACCGACGGTGAACGGGAAGCAGGCGAAGTCCATCAGGTTCGGACGCTCGGTGCCGCCCGACGACAGCGCGGCCGGGTTTGGCTGCGGGTAGTACAGGTGCGCGTGGCGGTCGGCGTAGCCGAAGTGCAGCAGCAGCAGCAGCCACGCCGTGATCACCGCGACAGCGCCGCAGAGCTGCAGCACGAGCACCACCGTGGCGCTGCCGGTCGACGACGAGTCGAACGTGCGCGCCGTGACGATCAGGACGCCGGCCGACGGTCCGATCAGGCTGATCACCACCGGCGACGCGAAGCTCGCGCGGCGGCCGAGCAGGCTGTGCAGCCACGCGGGCGGCGCGTCACCCGGTTCGTCTGGCGCGGCGCACCCGAAGCCAGCGCACGAGACAGAAGACGACGGCGAGCCCGTCCCAGCTGATCAGCAACAGCACGTTCACCAGCGGCAGCTGAGTCGTGAACAACCGCGCGACACCGACCGCGACGAGCAGCACCTCGAGCCCGCGGCAGCCGACTTCATCCACCTGATGCCGCTCATCGTACTGTTCGCCGCACGTCGGGCAGGAGTCCTTCGCGGGGCCCGTGCCGTGACGTGGGCGTCGGACCGGTCGCACTTCGGTCTACAGTAGACGGTCGTGCGGTGCGGGCTATTCGGCCACCGCCGTGAAGAGGTAGCGGTTCAGGCAGTAGAAGTATTCGCCCGCCTCGCCGAGGGCCTGCAGATCGGCCAGCCACGCCTCGGCCTCGGCCGCCGTGACGCCGCGGCGGCCGGAGACGAACTCGGCGATGATGTGCATTTGGGTCGCGCTGAAGGAATCCGGCGTCAGCGCCGGGTTCGCGATCGGGTGCACGTGGTGCTCGGTCACGCGGAAGCCCGCGCGCCGCAGCAGCGCGGACAGCACGCGCGGCAGGCGGGGGTGCGCGAGGTGCTCGTCCCACGCCTCCAGCACACGCCGGTTGCGGTCGAGGTCGGAGGTGTGCCACACCAGCGAGTCGGCGTCGGTGTCGAGGATCAGTGCGCGCCCGCCGGTCCGCAGCACGCGCCGCAGTTCGGCGAGCGCGGCCGGCACGTCGGGTACGTATTCGTAGACCTGCGTCGACACGGCCGCGTCGAACGAGCCGTCGGGGTAGGGCAGCGCGGCCGCGTCGCCCTCGTCGAGCGTCACCCACGCCAGGTCGGCGACCCGGTCGGCGGCGAGGGAGTTCATCGCGGCGCTCGGGTCCAGCCCGCGCACGGCGCCCGTCGCGCCCACCGCGCGGGCGATCGACTCGAGCAGGTAACCCGGCCCGGACCCGACGTCCAGCACGCGCTCACCCGGCTGCGGCGCCAGCAGCGACAGCACCGCGTTCCGTTGAGCCACGACGTCAGGGCTCGCATACAGCCGGTCGGTGCGCTTCGCGCCTTCGTCGTCGAACCGCAGCATCGCCATGTCCCGAGACTAACCACCGCGGCAACCCCGGCCGTCCAGGATGAGAGCAGGTCCATCGAGAACCCGGCGACGAAGATCACCAGCCCTCGACCGGCAGCAGACCCACCAAAGATCCCGCCGCCAGTCCGGCCGCCGCGGGACGCTCCACACCCATCGCGGCACCCGCCGGCCCAGGCGCCGCGACACGTGGAGGGCCTCCATCCACAGCCTGACCAGCAGGTCGATCACCACGGTGAGCCCGCCGAGGAACGCGAGGTTCTTCCCCAGCCGTTCCCACCACAGCACCGTCACGCGCGAACACCCGCAGCTGCGTCGTGTGGCCGGCGAGCCACTCCCGCCACGCGTGCAGCAGATCCCGCTCCCAACGCCCAGCGGTCGGTGACCCGGGCATCGATCCTCGACCGGCACCGCGCATCGGTCGAACGACCGATGCACCGCCGCGCCCCCGCGCCTACCTTCCCCGGCACCGTCGTCGAGCGGGAGGAGAAGCTGTGGACGGGAAGCTCGCCCTGGTGACCGGGGCCGCCGGGGGGATCGGCAGCTGCTTCGCCGACCGGCTCGCCGAGCAGGGCGCGAGGGTGGTCCGCGCCGACCTCGTGTTCGACGGCACCGACCGTGCCCGGGTGCACCACGACGTGGCCGACCCCGCTTCGTGGGACCGCCTGCGCGATCACGTGCACGAGCACTTCGGCACCCTGGAACTGCTGGTCAACAACGCCGGCATCAGCGCGCGCGCCGACCTGCTCACCACGGCCGACGACGACTTCGCCCGCGTGCTGGCCGTCAACGCGTTCGGCCCGTGGCGCGGCATCAAGACCTTCGCCGACGACCTCGCCGCCACCCGCGGCGCGGTCGTCAACGTCGGCTCCATCTACGGCGTCACCACGCCGCCCGGCGGCGAGGGGACCGTGCCCTCGTCCGTGGCCTACCAGATGAGCAAGGCCGCCGTGCACCAGCTGACCAAGGTCGCCGCGGTGGAGCTCGCGCCGCGCGGGATCCGCGTCAACGCCGTGCTGCCCGGGGTGTTCCGCACGCCCCTGCTGGAGAACCTGCCGCCCGCCGCGCTGCGCGCCCGCGTCGACGGCGCCCCGATGGCGCGCTCGGGCGAGCTCGGCGAACTCGCCGCCGTGCTCGCCTTCCTCGCCGGTCCGGAGTCCTCGTTCGTCACGGGCGCGCTGGTGCCCGTGGACGGCGGGTACTTGGCGGCGTCCTGACCCGTCCCCCACCTGCATCGCCGGAGGAACCATGACCACCCGCAGCGCCCGGTCCGCGACCGACGCCCGTGCCCCGAGACTCCAGCTCCGCGCACTCGTTTCGAGCAGCATCGGCAACCTCCTGGAGCAGTACGACAACCTCGTCTACGCCTATTCGGCTGTCTACCTGTCCGCGACGTTCTTCGCGGGCGACTCGTTTTCCGGGTTGCTGTCGACGTTCGCGGTGTTCGCGGTCGGCTTCCTCGCCCGCCCGCTGGGCACGGTGGTGTTCGGCCACCTCGGCGACAAGGCGGGCCGGCGGCCCGCGCTGATCCTGAGCGTGGTGCTGATGGGCGCCGCGACCGTGCTCGTCGGCGTGCTGCCCGGGTATTCGACGGTCGGCGTCGCCGCGCCCATCCTGCTCGTCGTGTTGCGCCTGTTCCAGGGCTTCGCCGTCGCGGGCGAGTGGGCGGGGTCGGCGACGATGCTCGTCGAGTACGCCGAGAAGGAGAAGCGCGGTCGCTACGGCAGCCTCAACCAGGTCAGCACCGCCGCCGGGTTCCTGGTCGCCGCCGGGGTCGTCGCGCTGAACTCGCTGTTGTGGTCGGCGCAGAGCATGCGCGACTTCGGCTGGCGCGTGCCGTTCCTCATCGGCGCCCTCACCGCTGTGGTGGCGCTCGTGCTGCGGTTCGGGCTCGAGGACACCCCGGTCTACCGGGCGGAGAAGGCGGCGGGCGAGGTCAGCGAAAACCCGCTTCGCCTGGCGTTTCGCACGCAGAAGCGGGCCATGGCGCTGGGGTTCTTCTTCACCGTCAGCTGGACCGTCGCGTACTTCTTCTTCCTCACCTACCTGCCGACGCACCTGAAGACGCAGGTGAAGCTCGACGCCGGCACGACGCAGGCGTCGAACCTCGTGGCCCTGGCCGTGCTGACCGTCGGGATCTACTTCTTCGGCGTGCTGTCCGACCGGATCGGGCGCAAACCGCTGCTGCTCAGCGGGTCCGGCGGGTTCATCGTGCTCACGTTCCCGGTGATGTGGCTGTTCCAGACCGGCAGCACGGCCGGTGCGTACCTCGGCCAGATCCTGATCGCGCTCGTGCTCGCCGCGTTCTCCGGACCGGGACCCGCGGCACTGGCCGAGCTGTTCCCGACCAACGTCCGCTACTCGGCCCTGGGCATCGGCTACAACTTCTCCGTCATGGCCTTCGGCGGCACCGCCGGGTTCATCGCCACCGCGCTCATCGACGCCACCGGCAACGCGCTCGTCGTCGCCGCGCTGCCGACCGCCGCGGCGATCATCACCTTCGTGACGGTCTGCCTGATGCCCGAGACCTACCGCACCGAACTGAAATGAGGGGTGACATGACCGAACCACGCCTGATCGTCGTGCAGGGCAGCTACCGGCAGATGGGGCAGCAGCTGGGGGAGCGGACCGCCGATCTGATCGACCGCAGCCTCACCACGTACGTCGGCCGCTTCCACGACGACGCCGGGTTGTCGGACGCCGACATCGACCGCTGGGGCCGCGTCTACCTCGACGTCGCGGAGTCCTACGTGCCCGAAATCGCGGCGATGCTGCACGGCATGGCCGACGGTTCGGGGCACCCGGCGCACCGCCTCGCGGCCCTCAACGCGCGCACCGAGATGCTCTATGGCACCGGGTACCGCGACGAAGGCTGCACCTCGGTGTCCGTGCTTCCGCGCTACACCGCCGACGGTCACACGCTGCTGGCGCAGAACTGGGACTGGCACCCCGAACAGGCCGAGGTCACGTTCCTGCTGGCCACCCGCGATGAAACCGGGTTCTCGGTGCTGTCGCTGACCGAGGCGGGCATGCTCGCCAAGAGCGGCCTCAACTCGGCGGGGCTGGGTGTGTGCGCGAACCTGCTGATCTCCGACCGCGACCACGGCGGCCGCGGCGTGCCGTACCACTACCTGCTGCGCGGGGCGTTGCAGGCGAAGACGATGTCGGTGGCGCACAGGCGGTTGCTGCCCGTCGAGCGCATCTCGTCGGGCAACGTGCTGCTCGCGGACGCGGGCGGCGAGTCGATCGACTTCGAGCTCGCACCTGGGGTCTTCGGGGTGCTGCTGCCGGAGCAGGGGCTGATCACGCACTCGAACCACTTCCAGGCTGCCCTTCCCTTGCAGGACAAGAAGGCGGCCACGAGCGCGCTGACGCTGCTGCGGCCCGTGCGGGCGCGGCACCTGCTCGAACCCGCGCTGGAGGAGCGGCGGGTGCGGGTGGCCGACGTCGTCGCGACGCTGCGCGACGAATGGTCGTTCCCGGACGGCATCTGCCGCCACCCCGACCCGGACCTGCCGGAGTCCGAGCACTTCTCGACCGTGTACTCGCTGGTCATGGACCTCACTGACCGCGTGCTGTGGATCGCGCCCGGCCCGCCGAGCCGCCACCCCTACACCCGCTGGGAGCTCGACCGGCTCTTCGACGGGAAACCCGCGCCGCGCACCGAATTCGTGCCCGAGGAGGCCGCCGTCGCATGACCCGCCCGACCGTCTGCCTCACCTTCGACTTCGACGCCATTTCGCTGTGGATCGCGCGCGGGCAGGTGACGCCTGGACCGGTGTCGCGCGGCGAGTTCGGCGCGTACGCGATCGGTCGCATCCTCGACCTGCTGCGCCGCCACGACGTGCCGTCGACCTTCTTCATCCCCGGGCACACCCTCGAGACGTATCCTGCCCAATGCGGGGCGATCGCTGAAGCGGGGCACGAAATCGCGTTGCACGGCTACGCCCACGAGTCGGTGTCCACTCTGGACCGGGACGCGGAGCTGGCCGTGAACCGGCGTTCGGCCGCGTTGATCGAGAAGCTCACGGGCACGCCGCCGGCCGGGCACCGCACGCCCAGCTGGGACTTCACCGACAACACCGTCGCGATCCTGGGCGAGCTCGGCGTCGAGTACGACTCTTCCCTGATGGGCACGGACTTCGAACCGTACTTCGCACGCTCGGGCGACGAGTGCGACCCGGCCGGGCCCTACCGGTTCGGGAGGCCCTCGTCGATCGTCGAGCTGCCGGTGTCGTGGACGCTCGACGACTACCCGCACCTGGAGTACCTGCGCCTGTCCCAGGGCGTGATGCCCGGGCTGCAGGACCCGGAGGCGATGTTCGAGCGGTTCCTGCGCGACGTGCGCTACCTGAGCGAGGCCGTGCCGGATGGGGTTGCGACCGTGACGCTGCACCCGCAGGTCGTCGGCCGCGGAGCGCGGATGGCGGCGCTGGAGAAGTTCGTCACGGGCTGCCGGTCGCTCGGGGTGGAGTTCGAGCGGTGCGCCGACGTCGCGCGGCGGTTCCGGACCGTCCTCGAAGGACGGTGACCGTGGCGAAGTCCGTGCTGCTGCTGGGTTCCCGCGGTGGGCTGGGCCGAGCGGCCGGGTCACGGCTGACGGCCGACGGCTGGTCGGTGACCGGCGTCGACCTGCCGGAGCTGGACCTGGCCGAGCGAAACGTGGTCGCGGCGCACGTCGCGCGCCTGCAGGAAGAGCGCGGCGGGTTCGACGCGCTCGTGCACGCGGCCGGCCTGTACCCGGCGGCGCCCGTGGCCGACGGTAATGAAGACCTGTTCGACCGGGTCCTGGCGGTGAACACGCGCTCGGCCTTCGCCGCGGGCGCGCAGTTCGTGCGCGGCTGCCGGGCCGTGGGCCGGCCCGGCACGATGCTGTTCCTCAGCAGCGGCGCGGCGGTGCGGGCGCGGGCGGGCACCGCCGTCTACGCCGCGTCGAAGGCCGCGCTGGACGCGTTGGTCCGCGCGTTCGCTTTGGAGCACGGGCGCGACGGCATCCGGTGCAACGCCGTCGCACCGGGGTTCATCGACGTCGGCTCGGCGCTCAACCCCGTGCCGCGGTCCTACGTGGAGGGCGTCGAGGCGGCCGGTGTCAGCGGGCGGCTGGGACGGGCGGACGAGGTGGCCGCCGCGGTCGCGTGGCTACTGAGCGACGACGCGTCCTGGGTCAACGGGCGCACTTTGCCCGTCGACGGCGGGGATGGCATCGGGTCCGTCGGCGCGCCGTCGTGGCTCACGTGAGCAGCGACGGCGCCAGCCGGCGGTGGGTGCCGCCCTCGATGCGGTAGACGAGGTGCGGGTGCCCGCGCGTCGGGTCGCCCGTGTCGTCGGGGTAGGACAGGCCGCGCTGGCCGCGGCCGAGGAACTGGTGCGCGCCCGTCACCCCGAACGACGCGACGGAGCGCAGCTGCTTGCGCACCGCGGCGAAGTCCCACGGCCTGCTGACCTGGCTCCACACGTGGGCCAGCACGTTGACCATGTCGAAGTGCACCGCGGCCGCGCCCAGCCCGGGTTCGCCGCCGTAGACCGCGCGGTAGCGCTGCTCAAACGCGTGACAGGCGGGCGTGTCGACGTTGCCGATCACCGTCGACCAGACCAGCCCGTCGCTCAGCGACCGGAACCGCTCGGTGAACCCGGGGGCGGCCGGCGACCACGCGACGTGCACGAGGGTCCGGTCGCGCAGCGGCTCGGCGGCGGTGAGGAACGCGCTCAGCGTCGCCTCGGGGAACGTCGACAGCGACACGGCGTCGGCCTGCACGCGGTCGAGCTGCCGCACGACGTCGGTGAAGTCGCGCGTGTGATCGGGCACCGGGTCCGCGTACACGAGTTCCCAGCCCGCGGCCGCGGCGTGGCGCGCGATCTGCTCCGGCACCGACGCGTCGAACGTGCTCTCGCGCGGCAGGATCGCCAGCCGGCCCCGGTGCGGCAGTGTCCGCAGGAGGCCGGGCACGTACGCGGCCTCGGTGGAGCAGACCTGGAACACCGAGCCCAGGCCGCGCGGGTCGGCGTGCACGTCGTCGCTCAGCGCGGGCCCGGTCATGCTGTGCAGCACCGGCACCCCGGCCGCCGCGGCGGCGGCGATGGCCGGCCGCGCGTACGGCAAGGGGAAGTTCCCGAAGACGACCGCGTCGACCCCGCGTGCCGTCAGCTCCGCCACGGCGTCCATCAGTCCCTCCGGCGTCGCCGCCAGCGCCACGTGCTCCACTTCCCGCCCGGCGACGCCGCCGCGCGCGTTGAGCTCGGTCATTGCCAGCTTGTCGCCCCGCCGCATCGCGACGGCCTCGGCGCCCGCCGCGGCCGTGTACACGGCCCCGATCAGGGCCGGCCGTGGCTTCACCCGCCGTGGCGCTCTCCTGGGCCGTTCTTCGAACAGTGCCAGGAGCGCGGCCGGCAGCACCAGATCCTTCGCCGGGAGCGGCGCCGCGTACGCGTCGTGCTCGGCCAGCAGGGTCGCGACGGTGGCACGGGAGTTCACGCCGGTCTTGGTGAAGATGTGCTCCAGGTGCGTCGCCACGGTCCTTCGCGCGCAGTCGAGCGCCCCGGCGATCTCCTGGTTGGCCAGCCCGCCCGCCACGCAGGTCGCGACCTGCAGCTCCCGCACCGTCAAACCGAACGGCGCCTCCGCGTCCACGACGTCCAGCCGAGCGAGCCGCTCGTCGCCGTCGGTCACGTCCACGCTCACCCGGCGCGCCGTGCCGTCCGCGGTGTCGAAGAACCGGACCGCCTGGCCTCGCAGGCTGCGCACCGCCCGCTCGGCCACCCGCACCAGATCCGTGCGCCGCTCGAAGAACTCCTGGTCACTCCCGTGCCCGGCCGCGCCCTCCGGCTGCAGCCACCGCCGCTGTCCCCGAGTCACCAGCCATCTCCCTTCACCGGGCAGATGAGGAGTATCCCAAACGGTCGTCGGTTCGGCGCTGCTCGTGCGTTTCGGCCAGGTAAGGTGGGCGGGGATCAACCGGGCTTTTCGGACCTTCGCCGGGGGCTTCCGTGCGGCGACAGAGTCGGGGCGGAGCCGATCATCGGCTTGCCGCGAGGGCCGAATCGGATCTGCTCCGTCGCCGATCTCGGGAAGTGGAGGTTCGGACGTGGCCGACCTCGAGTGGCTGCGCGGCCAGTGGGACAAGTACGCCCCGCGGTACGACCGCAGCATCGGCGTCCTCGAACGGCTCCAGTTCGGCGACGGCCGCGAGTGGGTCTGTGCCCAGGCGAGCGGCGACGTCCTCGACGTGGCCGTCGGCACGGGCCTCAACCTGGCCTGGTACCCGGCCGGCGTGCGCGTGACCGGCCTGGACCTCAGCCCCGCCATGCTGCGCCTGGCCCGCGAGCGCGCCGGCGACCTCGGCCTGACCGTGACGCTCCAGGAGGGCGACGCCCAGTCCCTCCCGTTCGCCGACGCGTCCTTCGACACCGTCGTCTGCACCCTCGGCCTGTGCGGCTTCCCCGACGAGCGCGCCGCCATCGCCGAGATGCACCGCGTCCTGCGCCCGGACGGCCGCCTCCTGTTGCTGGACCACATCGGCAGCCACCACCGCGCGATCCGGTGGGGCCAGCGCCTCCTGGAGCACTTCACCGTCCGCACCCTCGGCGACTACCAGACCCGCCGCCCCCTCCCGCACGTCCAGGCCACGGGCTTCGAAATCACGCGCGCGGAACGCGGCAAACTCGGTACGGTCGAACGCCTCGCGGCGCGAAAACGCTGACCCCGAAGGGAAGGCCTGTGGCCCCGGACCCCCAGGCCGGGACCACAGGCCGGCACCTCAGCAGCTGATGCTGCCCTTCCGCAACGCGTGCCCGCCGTCGTTGCTGTCATCCGACCAATACACGGGCTTCGCCCCGCCTGAGCATTCGGTCGCGGGCGCGACGGAGAAGCCCTCGTTGTTGTAGTTCGACATCCCGCTCGGCCGGTTGTAGACCGCGGCGAGGGTGAACGATCCCGACGACAGCGCGAACGTCCGGTGCTGGCCGGAGCACGTGTCGTCGCAGACGGCCCAGAGGTGGGAGGCCTGCGGTTCCCACTGGAGTTCCATCAAGCCGGCCATGCCGGTGCTGAAGGCGGCCACGCGCGTGAAGGCGCCGGAGTCCTGCAGTACGTAGCCGTAGACCATGCCGGTCCCTTCGACGCCGACGAAGAAGACCCCGCCCGTGTGCGAGCCGTAGCTGCCGGGGGAGTAGGCGGCGCCCGTGGACGCATCCGTGAAGCCGGCTGCGGTCAGGGCCGAGTCGGGCACCCACGTCAGGCCTTCGAAGCCCGAGTTGGCGTCCACCGACGGCAGTTCCGCGGTCAGGTTCCACTCCTTCGCGGCGGTCAGCGACGTGGTGGTGCCGCTGACGTCGTAGCGCAGCACGGAAAGCCGGCTCGTGCCGGACTTGTCACCGTCGCGTTCGGTCGCCACGTAGACGCCCGCCGGCGAGCCCGAACCGGTCACGGTCACGGCTTCGTCGTCCGGCGTGCCCGACCCGTTCGGGAAGTGCAGCGGCTTGCCCGTCGACCAGCCCGACGCCGCGTCGGGCTGCCAGCCACCCGAACCGTTCGACACGAGCCGCCACAGCTTGCCGGAGTTCTGCGCCGCCCACAGGACGCCGCCCTCCTGGTACAGACCGCTGAGGTCCTCACCGAAGACGTTCGACGCGTCGGCCGTCGAGACCGTCCCGCTGCCCGGCCACGCGACCGGAGACGTGCCCTGGCCCGAGCCGCCGCACGCGTTCGCGGCGCCCAGCGTCAGTGCGGCCTGGTGGAACGAGCCCGTGCCGTCGGGGCAGCGCGACCACGAAGGGTTCGAGTGCTGGCTCCACGAGAAGCTGTCGACGAGCGTCGTGCCGTCGGCGAAATAGAGCCGGGCCTGGTCGTCGGAGCCGAGGCCGAACGCGCTGTGCACGTCGAACGCTCGGAACCCGCCGGGCGCCAGCGTCGTGCCGGAGGCGATCTTGTACTTCGAGCTGTTCTGGTCGTCCTTGAGGATCCAGCCCGAGACGTCCACGGTCGCGGTGCTCTTGTTGAAGAGCTCGATCGAGTCGTTGACGTCGCCGGTCGTCACCACCTCGTTGATCCGGACATCGTCGGCGGGTTCGGCACTCGCACTCGGCGCTGCGAGCGCACCGAGCACCAGGGCGGCCCCGGCGACGGCGACGAGGGGACGACGGAGGCTTCGGCGCCACCGGCGAACGCGTGCTTCGGTCACGTAATCCGTCCAGGGTCGGGGGGACAGGGCCACCCGACACTTCCGACCCGGGCCGAACGTGTGCCTTCCCGCGGATGAGCGCGGTGTGAACGCTGGACGAACGCGCGAACTCGCTCGTCCCCGCGTTCCACGGTGTGGTTACGTCGTTGGGTGATCGTGCTCCGTCCGGCCGAATCCGACCGTCCCAACGCCGACACCCGACCCGGACGCGTCACGACGCCGAATCACGCAGTCCGTGGGAACACCAGCGGCGAGGGGACACGACAAAGCGCACGCTCCCGAAGGGCCGTCGCACTCCATTCTCTCGGCCCCCACCGACAAAATCGGCCGTGCTCCGGCAGATCAGGGCAGTGGTCCACACCGCGATCCGGGATCGGCTCTCACCCGAGCCGCACGGGCAACGTCGTCAAGCCGTTGATCGCCGGCGAGATCAGCGGTGTCAGCTCGTTCTCGGCAACGGCCAGGCGCAGGTCGGGGAACCGCGTGAACAGCTTGCCCACCGCCACCGCGCCTTCGAGGCGGGCCAGGGGAGCGCCGATGCAGAAGTGCGGGCCGGCGCCGAACGCGAGGTGCCCCTTGGGTGGGCGTGTCACGTCGTAGCGCTCGGCGGCTTCGCGGTCGGAGAACGCGAGCAGCACGAAAATAGGCTCGCCCTCGCGCACGCGCGTGCCGGCGATCTCGGTGTCGGCGGTGGCGTAACGCATATAGACGTTGCGGAAGGGTCCGTTCCACGCCAGCGCAGCCTCGAACGCGGCGGACCAGTCGTGCCGGCCCCCGCGCACGAGGGCGAGCTGGTCGGGATGGGTCAGCAGCGCGTGGATCGTCGTGGTGATCGCGTTGACGGTCGTCTCGTGTCCGGCGACGAGGATGAGCTGCAGGGTGTCGCGCAGTTCCTGTTCGCTGAGGCGATCGCCGTCGTCGATGGCGGCGAGTGTGCTGGTGAGGTCGTCGCCGGGGTGCCGCCGTTTGTCTTCGATGAGCCGCGTCAGCTCGTCGCCGAGGCCGAGCGCGGCGGCCTGGCGCTGCTCGCCCGTCGCGTCGGCACTGAGCAGAGTCGCGTAGTGCCCGCGCAGGACCTGCTGCCGTTCAGGGTCCGTGACGCCGAAGAACTCCGAGATGATCCGCATCGGCAGCGGGAACGCGTACTGCTCCTTGAGATCGAGCACCGAGCCGGTGTCGAGGCCGTCGAGCAGTTCGCCGGCGAGCCGTTCGACGCGCGGCGCGAGCGTGGCGATGTGCTTCGGTGTGAACGCCCGCGCGACCAGCCGCCGCAGCCGCAGGTGGTCGGCGCCGTCCTTGGTGAGCATGGTTTCGCCGACGATGAAGGGCAGCAACGGGAATCCGGCCGGGATTTCGCCGCGCCGGTAGGCGCCCCAGTGCGCGGGGTCCTTCGACAGGTGCGGGTGGCTCTCGAGCACCGTGCGCGTGGCGT
This sequence comes from Amycolatopsis sp. FDAARGOS 1241, assembly GCF_016889705.1. NCBI lineage: Bacteria > Bacillati > Actinomycetota > Actinomycetes > Pseudonocardiales > Pseudonocardiaceae > Amycolatopsis > Amycolatopsis sp. FDAARGOS 1241. The sequence goes on along the minus strand of NZ_CP069526.1, from coordinate 5,588,700 downwards.
CGTACGTGGTGGTGGCCCAGGCCCGGACGCCTTCGGCCAGCTGCACCGGGACGATCGGGCCGTGCTTGCGCAGCACCGCCCCTTCGTCGTACGTCGGGATCGCCGGGTCGAGATCGTGCACGGGGTGGTCGAGCGTCAGCGGCAAAACGGCTCCATCCGTCGGAAAAACCTGGAAGAGCCGACTCTTCCAGGTTTTCGGCGGTGGTGACTGGTCTTCGCGGCGCAGGGGCGCCGGAAGTACCCGGCGTCCCTGCCCGCGGTTCCCTTGTGGTTGAGCCGTTGCGGTGATTCAGCCGGCGAGACGGAGCGAGCCGACCTGCCGGTCGAAACCGATCTTCTCGAGGTCGGCGACGTCACCCGTCACGACCATCGAGCGGCCGTCGCAGTTCGGGCCGGTCCAGATCTTGTAGGTGCCGTCGGCGTCGATCGAGCGCACCAGGTCCGGGTTCCGGACGGTGTTGCAGCCCGGATCGCCGGCCACCTGCGAGCCGTCCGGCTCGGAGAAGTTCTTGCCGCTGTCGAGGAGGGCGAAGGTGGTGGTGAGCTTCACGTCGCCGCCGTTGCCCCCGTTGTCGCCGCCGTTGTTGCCGCCGTTGTCGTCGCCGGCCAGCTTGACCGACACGACCTTGTTGTCGAACCCGAGCTTGGCCAGGTTGCTGACGTTGCCGGTGACGGTGACCGACTTGCCCGTGCAGTTCGCGCCGCTCCACAGCTTGAGCGTGCCGGTCGCGGTGAGCGACGACGTGACGCGCGGCCGCGCCACCGGCTGGCAGCCCTTGCCGGAAACACCCTGCGAAGCGCCGTTGTCGGAGAAAGCCGCGTCGTCGAACAGGACCGCGCTCGTCGCGGTCAGCGCCCCGGAGGAGGGAGCGGCGGCCGCGCCGCGCAGGTTCTCGGCCCCGGCGGACGTGTCGGCCGGGGCGGCGTCGTGCCCACAGGCAGACAGCACCGCGGCACCCGCCGCGACGAAAGCGGCCAGGAACATCGCCTGCTTGCGGAACATGGGAACTCCCCGTTGGTCTGTGGCCCCCGGTCCGTCCGGGCGACTTCGATCGGGACACGGCTGCCGGCTCCAGGACGGTTCACCCGGCTTCGGAATTTTTTCTCCCGGCGCACGGCGGCCGCGCCGAAGGGGGCCTGCTCACCCCTCGTGCCGGCCGTCGTCGGCCTTCTCCGCCAGGGTGTCGCGCGGGGCGTCGGCCCTGCGGAGACGACGGTGCAGGACAGGACCAGCGCTGCGGTCGTCAGGTACTTCAGGACCGTGTCCGTGAGGGCGGCGACCACGCCGATTCCGGCGGCGACGGAGCTGAGCAGGAGCCACGAGCCGAGGGATCCGCCCCGTGTGGGCGCTGACCCGCGACCGTGCCGAGGGACGGAGCGGGCAGGCCGTGGGCGAGCGGTGGCAGGATCGGTTCCAGGAAATCCTTCGTCACGGAGGTCACGGAGGTCACGGAGGTCACGGAGGTCACGAAGGTCACGAACACCAGGCTCAGCGTCAGCCCTTTGCCACGGCACGCGTAGGCGGATGCCCCACAGGCCGAATGCGGCCACTGGGCCGGCCAGTTTCAATCCCGTGCCGTCCGCAGCGAGCAGCAGCCGGCCCCCACAGTGCGTCCCCCACGTCCGCGCACGGTAATGACTCGCGGCGCGCGGTGGGCCGTTCGCCGCCCCGGTTGCCGGGATGGACCAATCCCCGGCCGTGTGGCGAGGCGGTGATCAGGCCACGGCGAACCGCGTCAGTACCGAGCTGGGCCGGATCTCCGGCAGCGCGCGCCGGAACGCGCGGTAGTACGCCAGCTCCTCTTTGGACCGCACCTGTGCCGTCCGGTTCGCGGCGAGGTCGGCGTCGGTCACGCGGCTTTCCCAGTACGGCGTCAGCAGGTCCTGCGCGCCGCTGCCGGTGCCGAATTCCGCTTTGCGGCGCCAGAGGACCGAGCCGGGGAGCCGACCGGTGAAGGCCCGGCGCAGGTGGGCCTTCTCGATGCCGTCGGGGCCGAGCACCTTGACCTCGTCGGGCAGGGACATGGCGTGGGTGACGACGGCGGTGTCGAGGAACGGCACGCGGGCCTCGAGGCCGTGGGCCATCGTCACGCGGTCGCAGCGTTGCAGGTTGAGGCCGTGCAGCAGGCTCACCGTCCGCACGAGCTCGCGCCGCAGGGCGCCCGGCGCGCGGTGGCGTTCGTGGTAGTAGCCGTAGCCGGCGAAGAGCTCGTCGGCGCCTTCGCCGGTCAGCACGGCCTTGACGTGGCGCGACGCGAGCTCGGCCAGGAACCAGTTCGGGACGGCGCTGCGGATGAGCCCTGCGTCGAACGATTCGACCGACGCGATCACGTCGTCCAGCGCCGCGATCGCCTGCGCCGCGTCGAAGACGGCCTCGTGGTGGTCGGTGCCGAGGAACGCCGCGACCTCGCGGGCGGCGGCGAGGTCGGGGGAGTCCGCGGTGCCGACGGAGAACGTCTTCAGCCGCAGGCCGCGCCGCGCGTACTCCTGCGCCGCGACGGCGGCGACGAGGCTCGAATCGAGCCCGCCCGACAGGAAAACGCCGACCTCGACGTCGGCCAGAGGTGCCGCTGGACCGAGTCGACGAGCACCTCGCGCGTCCGGCGTTCCGTCTCCTCGTGATTGATCGCGCCCGCTGTCACGGCTTCGGCGAACTGGACGAGGCCGTCCTCCGGCGTCCACCAGCAGCCGGGCGGAAACACCTCGACGTCGTGTTGGACCTCGACCGGGAAGGCGCGCAGTTCGGAGGCGAACAGGACCGCGTCGCCGGTTTTGGCCCAGTACAGGGGTTTGATGCCGAGCCGGTCACGAGCGGCGACGAACCGGCCGTCCGGTGTGGCCGCGCAGAGCGCCCACATGCCCTGGAGCCGGTCGAGGGCCCCGGGACCGTGCACCGTGAGCAACGCCAGGGCGGATTCGTTGTCCGAGCCCGTGCCGAAGCGGTAGTGGGGCAGGGTTTCGCGCAGCTGGGCGTCGTTGTAGATCTCGCCGTTGCACACCATCGCCCAGCCACGCGGTCCGTCAAGCGGCTGGGCGCCGTCCTCGAGCCCGACGACCGACAACCGGTTGTGCCCCAGCCACGTTCGCCGCCCCACGAATGCTTCCCCGCGGTCGTCCGGTCCACGGTGGACGATCCGGCCGAGCATTTCCCTTCCCATACCGAGGAGATCACGACCGGACGGCGAGTACCACGCGACTATTCCGCACATGATCGTCACGCTAGGCACGCCCGTGGGCTTTGGGCAACCAGAGTTGCGCTCCGCGCACTGCGCAGCGACCCTGGAGGCATGGCCAACGACAGCCTCACGAGCGTCCACCGCGCCCTGCGGGTGCTCACCGCGCTCGGCTCGGGGCCGCTCGGCGTGCAGGCGGTCGCCGACGTGCTCGGCTCGGAGAAGACGCAGGTCTCCCGTACGCTCAAAGCGCTCGCCGAGGAGGGCTTCGCCGAGCGCGACCCGCTGACCCTCGAGTACGCCCTGGGCTGGCGCGTCTTCGCCCTCGCCGCGGCCGGCACCGACAGCCACCTGCGCCGCACCGCCTCGAAAGCCCTCCGCGCGCTGACGCGCGACCTGGGCGAAGCCGCCTACCTCACCGTCCGCGAGGGCTCGTCGGCGCTCACCGTCCTCAGCGAGTCGTCCGGCCACGGCATCCAGGCCCACGAGTGGGTCGGCCGGACCACCCCGCTGAACTGCACGTCGAGCGGCCGCGCCCTCCTCCTCGGCCTCGACGCCGACGAGGTCGCTGCGATCCTCCCCACCGGCCCGCTGCCCGGCCGGCGAGGCGCCCCGCGCACCGCGGCGGCCCTCCTGAAACGCCTGCGTCAGGAGCGCCCCGCCGGCCACGTCGTGTGCGCCGAGGAGTACGAGGTCGGCCTCACCTCCGTCGCCGCGCCCGTCCTGGGCTTCCAGGGCACGCCGATCGCCGCGGTGAACGTGTCGATGCCCTCGTTCCGGCTCACCCCCGCGACCCTGAAGCGCACCATCGCCGCGGTCATCACCACCGCGGCGAGCCTGTCGAGCAATCAGGGCACGGATACCTGCAGGCAGGAACCGGGATCCCCCGAACGCTGACTCCGCCCGACTTGAACGGCATCAATCACCAATCACCAGCTTGACACTAGCTGCATGCTGCATGCACGTACAGCACGAACGGCTCGCCGCGGTGGGTGATGTCCCGGTCGTGGCGGAACCCCAGCCGTTCCATGACGGCGCGGGAGCGGTGGTTGCGGGTTTCGGTGAAGGAGATGACCTCGCGAGCGCCTAGCTCGCTGAACGCGGAGTCCAGCCCGGCCCGGTCGATTTGCGTGGCGTAGCCCTGTCCCCACCACGATTCGCGCACCGCCCAGCCGAGCTCGAGCCGGCGTTCGGCTGTGCAGGACAGGCCGCCGCGGCCGATGGGGGTGGCGGTGGCGCGGTCGTAGGCCAGCTATTTGTGCACGTTGTCGGTCCGCCAGGCGTGCCCCATCGCGGCGGCCCTCTCGCGGGCGTCGGCGAGGTTCCACGCGCCGTACCGCTCGGCGATGCCGGGGTCCTGGTGGAGCCGGAACAGATCGTCGGCGAGGCCAGGGCGGAGGGGCACGAGGCGGCGGCGCGCGTTGTACCGAGGTGGTGGACCGCTCACGGGGCGCGCCAAATTCCGGAAAGGCGGCACGGATGCGCGGTCACGGTGCCAGTATGGTCGCACGCGCGAAGAACCAGGCCTGGAGGTGGACATGCCGGTGACCGATCGTCCGCCGACGGGGGTGCTGCGGTGGGCGCTCAGGGCGCCGATTCCGTTGTACCGCTGGGGGTTCGGCCCCCTGCTGGGGCACCGGCTGCTGTACCTCGCCCATCGGGGGCGGAAGTCCGGGGCGAGGCGGGAAGTGGTGGTCGAGGTCGTCCGGCACCGGGCGGACGTGCCCGAGCTGACGGTCATCGCGGCGTGGGGTGGGGTGCCGCAGTGGTACCGGAACGTCGAGGCGGCCGCGCCGATCGAGGTGCGGTGCGGCAAGTACCGGTGGCGGGAGCCGGTGGCCCGGTTCCTGGACAACGCCGAGCTGGCCGAGGTGCTTCGGGGCTACCGGGACCGCAACCCCCGGGCGTGGAGCAAGATCGGGCCGCAGCTGGGCTTCCCGGCCGATCCGGCTGATCCACTGTGGACGAAGTCGGTGGAACGGGTGCACGGGGTTGCGTTCACGCCCGCACAGCGCTGACCCGGCGCACGCGCGCAGAGCCGGCCGCGTTCAGCCCGACGACCCACAGCGCCACCACGACCCCCCACTGCGCCCAGGCCATCCCGCTCATCGAGCCCGACAGCAGGTTGCGCGCGGACGGGTAAGGCGTGAGCCAGGCCTGCATCGGCGGCCGCAGTCGGACGAGTACCGGACCATCGGGCAGTGCTACGCGTCTGTCCAGACGGGACTCCAGAAGCTCTGCGCCGAGCTCGGTGAGGAAGCCGTCTTCACCGGCGACGCGAAGCGCCAGATCGGCGAGATGCACCTGCACACCGGAGGCGGCGGCGTGCTTGACCGACTTGAAGTCGGCGCAGGCCGCGCTCGCGGAAATCGTGGAACAAGGCGAGGGCGCCGCGCGCACGCAGGTGTGGGACGGCGACCGCGACGTCTTCCACCCCGAACGCGACGAGGTCGCCCACTTCTACCGCTTCCAGGAGCTCAAGCACGGCCGCTGCTACCGGACCGGCGACACCCCGCAGACCGGCCCGACCGGTGAGGAGATCCAGGTCGACTTCGATGGCCTCCTGCCGATGCGCCGCAACCCGCGCACGGCCGACTACCCCGAGGGCAGCGAGATCCGCGCGGCGCAGCAGGAGTTCAACACCACCTACTGCCTGCTGCTCTACCTGCTCGAAGACGCGTTCACCGGCAACCCGGCCAACTGCGCGCGGCCGTCGGCACGATGTTCCAGCTGAAGGGACAGGCGGGGGCGCTGATGAAGATGCCGAGCGGCGACGGCAGGACGACGGCGGGCCCGACGTTCGAGTACGTGCCGCCGGAGCAGCGCTCGTAACGGAAACCCCGGCACAGGGGGAATTCCTGCGCCGCGGCCGGCTTCACAGCGTGGCGCACGCGTCGCCGATCGCTTCGTCCAAAATGGCCAGACCGAGGGACAGCTCCTCCTCCGTGGCCGTGAGCGGTGGTGCGATCCGGAAGACACCGCCCATGCCCTTGAGCTGCACGATGTTCATGTGCAGCCCCAGTTCGAGGCACCGCTTCGTGACGAGCGAGCCCAGCCGGTCGGAGCTTTTCTTGGTCTCGCGATCGACGACGAGTTCGAGCCCGGCCAGCAGGCCGCGCCCGCGCAGGTCGCCGACGACCTCGTGGCGTGCGGCGATGTCCTGCAGCCCCCGGCGGAGGAACGCGCCGAGCTCTCGGGCGCGCTCGTCGAGGCGGTCGCGGTGCAGGACGTCCAGAACGGTGGTGCCGACGGAGGCGACCAGCGGGTCGGACACGTGCGTGGTGAAGAACAGGAATCCGCGCTCGTGCGCCGTTTCCTCGATCTCGGCGCTCGTCAGCACGGCCGCGAGCGGCAGGCCGGCGCCGAGGGTCTTGGACACGGTCAGGAGGTCGGGCACGACGCCGTCGCGTTCGAACGCGTACCAGGTTCCCGTGCGGCAGAGGCCGGTCTGGGCTTCGTCGAGGATCAGCAGCATCCCGCGTTCCCGGCACTTTTCCCGCAGTGCCGCGAAATAGCCCGGCGGTGGCTCGATGATGCCGCCGGAGCTGAGGATCGGCTCGGCGAGGAACGCCGCCAGGCTGCCGACGGACTGCGCGTCGATGAGGTCGAACGCGAAGTCGAGCTGACGGCGCCAGTCGAGGGAACCGTCGGGCGTGGTGAAGTCGGGGCGGTAGGTGTTGGGTGCGGGGATCGCGAAGTTTCCGGGCGCGGCCGGGCCGTAGCCCTTGCGGCCGGCGCTGTAGGTCGCGGCCGCGGCGGCCGCCGTCATGCCGTGCCACGAGCGCGCGAACGACACGATCTCGTGCTTGCCGGTCACGAGCTTGGCCATCCGGATCGCGGCCTCGTTCGTCTCCGCGCCGGTGGTCAGCAGCAATGCCTTCTCCAGGGGTGCCGGGAGCGTCTCGGCCAGTCGCCGGGCCAGGTCGACCACGGGGCGGCTGAGCATGCCGCTGAACAGGTGGTCGAGCGTGCCGGCCTGGCGGCGCACGGTCTCGACGATCTCGGGGTGCGAGTGGCCGAGGATCGCGCTCATCTGGCCGGAGGTGAAGTCGAGGATCTTCCGGCCGTCGGCCGTGTACAGGAAGCTGCCGGCGGCGCGGTCGATGATCTCGCGGGTGAACGCACCGCCGTAGCGCACGAGGTGCCGGTCGGCGTCGGCCCAGAACGCCTCGGCGGAGGACGGGGCAGTGGTCGGAGCAGCCATGTCCCGACGGTAAGACGGCGGCGAGCGTCACGTCCAGCTCACGATTCCGGACATTCTGTTCGGCAGAACCGCACAATGGGGAGTGCTGAACCCGTGGCGCCTGCGGCTGCTGACCCGGCTGGACACCCTGGGGACGATCCGCGCGGTCGCCCAGGCGTCGAACCTGAGCGCTTCCAGCGTGTCGCAGCAGCTGGCCGTGCTGGAGGCCGAAACGCACACCGCGCTGCTCGAACGCACCGGCCGCCACGTCCGCCTCACCCCGGCCGGCGTCATCCTGGCCCGGCGTGCCCGCGCGATCCTGGACCACATGGACACGGTCGAAGCCGAGCTACGCGGCCTCGGCGAGGAACCCGCCGGCCTGGTCCGGCTGGGTGCGTTCCAGAGCGCGGTTCACACGCTGGCGGTGCCCGCGGCCACGCGCCTGGGCGCGGCGCACCCCGACCTCCACGTCGAGGTCCTCCAGCTGGAGCCCCACGAAAGCATGCCCGCTCTCCGCGGCGGCGACGCGGACCTCATCATCACCACCACGGACTTCGTCGAGCAGCCCCTGGACCCCGACGTGGACCTCGTGCCGCTCGCCACGGACCCGATCGTCGCCGTTCTGCCGCCGGACCACCCCGCCACCCGCCGGGGCGCCGCCGACCTCGCCACCTTCGCCGACGAGGCCTGGGCGTTCGACATGCCGCAGTCCTACATGGCCACGCTGACGCTGCGGCTGTGCCGCCAGGCGGGTTTCGAGCCGCGCGTGGTGTGCCGGTTCAGCAACTACATGCTCGCCCTGCAGCACGTCGAGGCCGGCCTGTCGATCGCCTTGCTGCCCGGCCTGGCGGTCGATCCGCGCTACCGGGTGGCCACGCGGGAGCTGGTCTCCCCGGTGACGCGCACGATCACCGCGGCCGTCCGCCGCGGTTCGCCCCGGCGCGCGGCGGTCCAGGTCGTGCTGGACGCTCTGCGGCAGAACCCCGACCTGCCCCACCTCGGCGGTGACGAGTAGCTCTCGCCGCGAAGAGAAGCGGGCCACAGAGACCGTGGACAACGCGGTGGGTAGTTCTCGTAGCTCCGGGCGCCGGTGGCACGACCACGAGCTGTGACCACGGACGGCTCTGGGTGTGAGGTTGGCTTGCGCGCGAAGCGATCGAGACCGACGACGAGGTCACCGACCACCTGCTGAAGGCCCCGTGGTCGGCCGGATGGGCAAGGCCGTCGAACACCTCGTGGCCGCTACCTGCCTCCTCGCCTCGCGCGGCGAGCTCGATGCGGCGACTTCTCTTGCTGACGACGAGGGGGTGGATCTGGTGTTCAACCGCCGGGGCAGCTCCGCGATGCGGGGGTTTCAGGTCAAGGCCCGGATGTCCGGCAGCAAACGAGTGCAGGCAGGCTCATGGCGTCCGTGCGGAAGCAGACGCTCCGCACCCCGGTCGGCTTTGCACTTGCTCTTCGTGTCGGTCGACATCGCCGAGGCCCGCTTGGTGACGGCGTGGTTGGTTCCCAGCACTGATTTCGCGGCGAAGGCGGGCTCGTCGAACGCACTCGGCCGGTGGCAGTTCTCGCCGTCGCTCAAGGAGCAAAGCCAGGACCGCCGGCGGAGTTACCGGCTCGAGCCGGCAGAGCTTGCTCCTCGAGTGCTCGACCGGTTGGTGCAACGGGACAGTCAGTCGTAAGAGCGCAGGAAACCACCCTTCGCTGATGCCGACGGATGTTCGCACTCGGCAGCGGGCCGTTCCACTCGCGACAGTGCCGTCGCACCGGTCCGAGGCGAAGCGGTAGGTGAACGCGCTGCCGCGGGACGGCCACCAGACGTCGTGAACCGGGCGAAGGGACTGAAACTGGACGATCGGAAAGCAGGACGCGCGAGGGGGCGCTCTGGTTTCCGTCATGGGCCCGCGCGCCCATCCCTCCCCGGCTGGGCGCGCGGGCGTCTTCCCCCATCCCCGGTGGGAAGTGTCAGTGAAAGCGGCTCGCGATTTCGTCGAGCCGCGTGGACCACGCCGGGGAGGTGCGGCGGATGCCGACGACGAACGGGGCGCCCGGGTGCCACCCGGCGGCGGCCCGGCGGCGGCCGGAGACCGTCGCGCGCAGCCACCTGGGCACCGCGCCGTGGCGGGGGCCGGGTGTGCGGGTCATGCGCGGAGCCCCTCTCGTAGTGGTCTGGTCCAACTGTCGCATCCCCGGGTGGCCGACGCACCCGGTACGACCCCGGGCCCGTACCCCGGTCGGATGGGCGCGGCCCTCCCGGGTCGCCCGGGACCCGGGGTTCTCCCGGGCGTCGCGGGACCGCGCTTCCGGTTGACTGGAGGCAAGCCGCGGTGTGGACGTCTGCCTGTCCCGGACCCCGCGCGAGCAGTGGGTTCCCCGTCGCGGTGGAAGCCGGCCGAAGCGGAAGGAGCGAGCCATGTCCACCGGTGACCCGGACTGGTGAGCCGTCGAGCCGCCCGGCGACCGCGCACTGTGGTGTGCGTCAACCGTGCGGAGCACCACGGGGAAACGTTTGCCGCGCAACCGAAGCCGGCTCAGCCGTCCGACAGCGCGGTCCTCAGCTGACGCCGTGACGTGATGCCCAGCTTCGTGAAGATCTTGCTCAGGTGCCATTCGACCGTGCGCGGGCTCAGCACCAGCCGCGCGGCGATCTCGCGGTTGGTGAGGCCGTCGCGGGCCAGCCTGGCGATGAACGCTTCGTGAGTCGTGAGCGGGCCCTCGTCTTCGGCGGGTTTCACGGTTTCGGCCGTGGCCAGGAGTTCGCGGTGAGCGCGGTCGGCGAAGGCCTTGGCGCCGATGCGCGTGAACAGGTCCGCCGCGAGCCGCAGTTCGGTGCGGGCGTCGATGCGGCGCCCGCCGCGCCGCAGCCACTCGCCGTGGATCAGGTGGGTACGGGCGAGCCACAGCGCATCACCGCCGAGGGCGAGGTGCGCCAGCGCCGAGCGGTACAGCGCCTCCGCTTCCGCGCCGGCGCTCACCAACGCCCGCGACCGGTCCGTGACGCCCCGGGCGAACTCGGTGCCGCTCGCCTCCGTCCGTTCCACAAGCCGGGTGAGCGCGTCGGCCGCGGTTTCCGGTTCGTCGCACCGCACGGCGGCCTCGACGAGTTCGACGAGCGCCACGCCGACGGTCCCGAGGTCGTCGTCGTCTTCCGCGGCCGACCGGGCCGCGGCCAGCGCCGCGCGGTACTGCCCGAGTCCGTTGTGCAGCAACGCTTCCGAAAACCGCACCACGCGCAGCGCCGCGCCCTGCCGTTGCCGGATCGCGCGCTCGGCGGCCTCCCGCACGAGTTCCACGGCCGGCTTTTCAGCACCGCGGAACGCGGCGATGAACGGCTCGACGAACTGCCGCGGCGGTGCCCCCGTCGCGATGGTGATGGCGTCGGCCTCGGCCAGCGACGCGGCGGATTCGGCCATCCGGCCCCTGCTCGCCTGCACGTGGCCCAGGTAGCCGAGCGCCCTCGGCAGCAGTCCCAGCGCACCCGTCGCCCGCAGCAGCTCCACCTGGTGCGCGGCCCAGAACACGATGCCGTCGCAGTCGAACAGGTCGTGCGCGAGGTTCGCGCACAGCCAGGCCCACCGAATGTCGGCGGCGCCCGCCGCCCGGAACTTGCCCAGTGCCTCGCGCAGCAGGGGAACGGCGGCCGCGTAGCCGTCGGTGAACCGGACGACCAGGCCGTGCAGCAGCAGGTCCACCGGCCGGGGCGGCTGGGCCGAGGGTGGCGCGCCCTTGGCGGCCAACGCCACCGCGCGCACGGGCCGGGTGTCGCCGCCCGCCACGTCGCCGGCGAAGATCGCCGCGGTCAGCGCTTCGAGGTAGGTCTCCCGGGCCAGGCCCGGGTCGAGGCCGGCCAGCCCGTCGGCGGCCGCCACGAGAGCCGCGGCGGCTTCGCCCGCCGGCTCCGTGAACCACCTCGCCTTCGCGAAGATCAAGTCGGCGCGCGCCGCCGGCAACCGGGCCGGCTCCAGCGCCCGCGCGAGGACGACGAGTCGCGCGGCCGCGGCGGGCTCGCCGGCGTCGAGTTTCGCCTGCGCGCCGGTGAGGAGCCGGTCGGCGCGGCGGGCGGGGTCGGGTGTCAGGTCCGCGGCCCGGGCGAGGAACGCGGCCGCCGCGGCCGCCCCGCCGCGCGCACGGGCGCTGCCGGCCGAGTCTTCGAGCTCGGCCGCGAGCTCCTCGGACGGACCGGTCGCCGCCTGCGCGCGGTGCCACGCGCGCTGGTCGCGGTCGCCCTTCCCGAGGGCGGCGGCCAGTGCGTGGTGCACCTGGCGCCGGCCGGCCAGCGGCGCCGAGTGGTAGGTCGCGGGCCGCGCGAGCGGGTGGTGGAACCGCACGACGCCGTCGACGGTCATCAGGCCCGCGGCCGCCGCCGCGGCGGACTCGTCAACACCGAGGATCGCCGCCGCCCGCCACAGCAGCGCCGGATCCCCGGTCGGCTCGGCGGCCGCGAGCAACAGCAGCCGCCGCGTCGGCCACGGCAGCTCGCGGATCCGCCGGGCGAAGGCGCGTTCTCGCTGGTCGACGATCGGGCGCACGGCGGCGGGCCCGAAGCCGCCGGAGAGGTCCGTGTGCGTGAACACGAGCTGCAGTCCGGCCAGCGCCACCGGGTTTCCCCGCGCTTCGGCGACCATCCGGCGGCGGACGCGCTGGTCGAGCAGCTGCGGGAGCACGGTGGTCAGCAGTGCGTACGCGGCTTCCTCGGCGAGCGGGCCGACCGGCAGGTCCGGCAGCGCTGCCAGCCGCGCCGGGACCTCCCGCGCGGCGAACACGATGACCACGCCCGGCGGCGGCCGGTGCGCGATCGTCGCCAGGACGTGCAGCGACGGGTGGTCCAGCCACTGGGCGTTGTCCAAGAACCAGACCGTGGTCCGGTCCTGCTCGGCCAGGACCGCCCCGGCGCCGGCCGCGACCAGCCCGGGATCCGGCGCGGGACCGTCGGCGAACCCGAGCGCGCGCTTCAGCGCCGACCGCTGGGGATCGGGCAGTCCGGCCAGCCGCCCGGTGCCGGAGGCCACCAGCTGGTGCAGGCCCGCGTAGGCGAACTCGCGCTCGGTCTCCGCGCCGCGGACGCGGATCACCCGCGGCCCGGGTGCTCGCGCGAGGGCGGCTTCGACCAGGGTCGTCTTGCCGATGCCGGCTTCGCCGCGTACGACAAGCACTGCGCCTCGGCCGGTCACCAGGCCGGTGAGCACCTGCAGCTCTCGCTCGCGGCCGAGCGGGCCCGTCACGAGGTCACGCCGGAATCGCCGCGGTGGTCACCGGCGGCTTGTTGCCCAGTCACGCGAACTCCGACCTCCCCCGACCAAGGTAGCTCACGCTGGGCCGGCCGGACTGGAAGGCGAGGGCGGGCCCGAGAAGCGGTCAGCCTGGAACAGCCCGGCGGAACCTCACGTTTCGGACTGCGGTTGCGCGCCGCGGGCCGACAACGCGGCCGGCAGGCCCCGGCGCGAGGTGATGCCGAGCTTGGCGAAAATCTTGCCCAGGTGCCATTCGACGGTGCGGGGACTGAGGAAAAGCTGCGCGGCGATCTCCTGGTTCGTGTGGCCGTCGGCGGCCAGCCGCGCGATGTGGGACTCCTGACCGGTCAGCGCGTCCGAGACGGCCACGGCCGGGGCGCGCATCGGTTCGCCCGCTCCCACGAGCTCCTTGCGGGCGCGCTCGGCGAACGCCGTGGCACCGATGCGGGTGAAGACGTCGTGGGCGTGTTTGAGCTGGTCGGCAGCCTCGGCCAGCCGGCCCTCGCCCCGCAGCCACTCGCCGTAGACGAGCTGCGCGCGGGCGAACATGGGGTCGGTGCGGCGGCGGCCGAGGTGCGCGAGCGCGGCGCGGTAGAGCGTGTCGGCTTCGGCGCCCGTGGCGAGCAGCGCGCGGGAGCGGGCCGCGACGCCCAGTGCGAGTTCGGTACCGCTCGCTTCTGCGCGCGTCACGAGCACGCGCAGCGACTCCGCCGCGAGCTCCGGCTCCCCGCTGTGCACGGCCGCTTCGACGCGCTCGAACAGCAGGTATCCAAACAGGCCGAGATCTTCGTGTTCCAGTGCGAGCCCAGTGGCCGCCAGCGCATCACGCCACTGGCCGAGTCCGTTGTGCAGCACGGACAACGCGTATTGGATCACGGGGATGACGCGCCCCTCGTTGCGCACGGTCGCCCGCCGGCGGATCTCGCGCACCATCCGCAGCGTCCGCTCCTGTTCGCCGCGGTGGGCGGCCAGCACGGGCTGGACGTCGAGCGGCGGGTGAGCGCCCACGGCGTTGTTGATCGCCGTGGCCTCCTGCAGCAGGGCGTCGGCCTCGTCGAAGCGGCCGGCGTGCACGCCCACGCCGGCGCGGTAGACGAGTGCGACCGGTAGCAGCGTGAGGGCGCCCTCGCTGCGCAGGATCTCCACCTGCTTGGCGGCCAGCTCGTCCCAGGAGTCCTTGTCCCACAGCTCGAGCGCGATGCGGCCGACGATGCCGTACCAGCGTGGAGCGGCGACGTCTTCATCGTCCTCACGACGGAACTCCCGCGCCGCCTCGAGCAGCTGCGGCGCGGCGGCCACGTACCCGGCGGTGAAGCGCTTGACCAGCGCGTCGAGCAACAGGTCCACCGCCCGCGGGGGGTCTGGGGCCGGGGGTGCGGCCAGCGCGGCGCGGGCGACACCGTCGGGCCCGTCCTCCTCGCTCCCCGCGAAACGGCCCGCGAACACCGACGACATCAGCGCCTCGAGGTAGGTCTCGCGCGAGAGCTCCGGATCGAGGTCGCGCAGGCGGCGCGCGGCGTCGAGCAGCAGCGCCGGCGCGTCGCGGCCGCGGTGGCGGGCGAACGCGATCTGGGCGCGCAACAGGTCGATCCTCGCGCGTTGCAGTTCGTCGGTCCGCGCCGCCTCGGCGACGGCGAGCAGGGCCAGCGCCGCGCCGGGCGCGCCCGCGTCGAGCTTGGCCTGCGCCGCGGCCAGGGCGCGGCGCGCGCGATCCTCGGGCTCGGGCGTCAGATCGGTGGCGTGAGCGAGGAACGCCGCGGCAGCCGCGATCCCGCCGCGCGCCCGGGCCCGGTCCGCGGAGTGCTCCAGCTCCGCCGCGATCTCCTCGGACGGGCCGGCCGCGGCCTGGGCGCGGTGCCACGCCCGGTGCTCGCTGTCGACGCGCGGGTCGATGGCCCCGGCGAGCGCTCCGTGCACGCGCCGACGGTCACGCAGGCTCGCCGAGTGGTACACGGCGGAGCGGACCAGCGCGTGCCGGAACCGCACGCGCGTGCCGAAGCTGATCAGCTCGGCCGTCTCGGCGGGCTCGGCGGCTTCGACGCCGAGCCCGAGGCGGGCGGCGGCACGCCACAGCAGCGCGGCTTCTCCCACCGGGTCGGCGGCCGCCACGAGCAGCAGCAGGCGGGTGTCGGACGGCAGCGTCTGCAGCTGGGCGGCGAAGCTGCGTTCGACGCGCCCGAGCAGCGGCCGGTCGCCGCCGACCAGGCTGTAGCCGCCGGCCAGCGCGGCAGGCGGGCGGTCGCGCGGCAGCTCCAGCAGCGCCAGCGGGTTGCCCCGCGCCTCGGCGAGGATGCGTTCGCGCACGCGGTCGTCCATCCGTCCGGGCAGCGCCGTCCCCAGCAACAGCCGGGAGTGCCGGTCTCCGAGGCCGGTGAGCACGAGCTCGGGAAAGCCGTCGAGGCCTTCGAGCTCGCGCTTGTCCTCGCTCTCGCGCACGGCGAAGATCATCGCGATCGGGTCGGCGCCGAGCCGCCGCGCGACGAGCGAAAGGGTCTGCACCGACGCGCTGTCGAGCCAGTGCACGTCGTCGACCACACACACGAGCGGCAGTTTCGCGGCCGACTCCGCCAGCAGCGTCAGCGCGGCCAGCCCGACGAGGAACCGGTCCGGCGGCCGGCCTTCGCGCAGCCCGAACGCGGTGGAGATCGCTTCGCGCTGCGGGGCTGGCAGGGCGTCGAGGCGGTCGAGCATCGGCGCGCACAGCTGGTGCACACCGGCGAACGCCAGCTCCATCTCCGATTCTGCGCCGGAGATCTGAGCGACTCTCAGGTCCGAGGCGGTGGCGGTGACGTGGTTGAGCAGAGCCGTCTTCCCGACGCCTGGTTCGCCCCGCACCACGAGAACCGAGCTGCGGCCCTTGCGCACGTCTTCGATCAGCCGGTCGAGGAGCGCGAGCTCACGGGCTCGGCCGAGGAGTGCGGGAGGACCCGGTCTGGCCACCCATTCCTCCTTCGCGCCGCCGGCGACAGTGCATTCGCCGGCTTGCCTCCCTGACCGCCAGGTGACGCGACTTCACGTATAGCACCGCCCTCGCGCGCCCGGCAAGCGTGCGCCACAGCCCCGTACGCTGCGGGAATCAGGTCTGCACTTCGGGCATCGGCGCCGCGCTGACGGGTGCGCGGGCGCCGTCGGTGTCGAGCACCGCCCCCGTCACGACCCGCGCGGCGACCGGATCCGCCAGGTGGCCGAACACGCCCGCGTGGTCCTCCGGCGCGGCGGTGGTCCGCAGCGGGCGGTGACGCGCTCCGCGTGCGCGGCATATCCGTCCACAGTGGAGTCGACGGGTGGAGTCGGCGCGGCCGAGCGCGCCGGGGCCGGCGAAGCGAGGCCCGGCGCCTGATCCTCCACTTCGGACGCGTCGTCAGGGTGCCGGCAGCGGAGAAGGGTCTGCCCGTAGGTGCCGGCGAGGAGGCAGCCGAGCCAGTCGGAGCCGTACCCGTCTCGTCGGCCTCCGCCACGCCGAGCAGGCGAAGGCACCTCGATCTCGTCCCGGAGTCCGCCATCCGCACGACCATCGATTGCGTCGTCTGGGCCGAGCTGGACGGCCACGAACCGGCGGTGGAGCGGCACCTGCGGTGGCCGCGGGTCTCCGACGCGGCTGAGATGAGGGGCAGTGCAGTGACCTCAACCGAGGTCATCATGATCGGAGTAGCACTTTCGTCCTGTTTTCGATCGCCAGGCTGGTCAGCGTCGACGAGAAGGTCCCGCAGGGGTGAGCGCGACCATCCTGGTGCTGGGCATCGCGGTGGCGGTGGGCTTCACCGGCATGCGAACCACCGGTGAGCGGGCTTCCTCCGATCCTTCGGACTCGGCAGGTCCGCCGGCGCAAGCCGCACCCGGCGCCGCGACCACGTCGGCCGCCACAGCGATGAAACCGGCCGAGGTGAAGCTCCTGTGGCAGGGCTCGCTGCTGCTGGACGAGCACGGAATCGGCTTCTCCGGCGACCGACCACGACAGGCCGGTGTGAACGACATCGGCGCCGACACCATGTTGTCCAACCGACCGAGCTGTTGAGGTCCGTGTTCACCGGCACGAAAATCGCCAAGTGGACTGCATCGGGTGAACCGACCGCCGCGGCGTGCGCCGACCTGCTCGACACCCTGGGAACGCGGAGGATCACTGCCGGCCTGCACGATCGCGCGTGTCTCCGCGCGAGCGAGCGCGTCGTGCTGCTCACGATGCGAGCTGCGCGGCAGTTGCCGAGAGCTGGGCAGGGCCGCGAGTGCGGTGGCCATCGTAGTTTCCTTGCCCCGCGTTTTGCTTGTGCCGTCACGCCTTTCCCGCTCGTCAGAACGGTGCGTCGAAGCCCGCTTCCAGGTGGGCGATGCGCCAGAGGCCGCGGTCGGTGCGGCGCAGCGTGAAGCGGTACGGGCCGGCGGACACCGGGGTGGTGGTGCCGTCGTGGCTGCTCAGCAGCAGCAAGTACGCGTGGGCGACCACCGAGCCGCCGGTGGGTTCGCCAACCACGACGTTGGTGAAGACGTGGCGGCGCTGGTCGGTCTGGGCGGGCCAGAAGCCGGCGAGCCAGGCGGCGATCGCGTCGGCGCCGCGGATCGGGTCGACGCGGTCGCGGCCCATGAGCACGCCCTGCCACACACCGTCGGGGGTGAAGCAGGCCGCCAGCGCCGCGCGGTCGCGTTCGTCGTAGGCCCAGCCGTAGCGGGCGATCAGCTCACCGGCCAGCAGGCGGTCGGCGATCGCGCCGGGCACCGGCTCGGGCAGCGAAACCTGGCCCACCGCGCTGGCCCAGCCGGGTTCCGGCAGCAGGTCGCTCATCCGGCACCGCCGGCGGCGACGTCGGCCAGCCAGGACTCGTACGCCAGCACGGTTTCCAGTTCGCCGCGCTGGCGGGTGGACAGCGCGCGTTTCAACGCCGACGACCCCGCGGGATCCGCCGCGAGCCGGTCCGCCAGCGCCCGGGCCGCGTCGCCGTCACCCGGGCTCAGCAGGCCACGGCGGGCGGCTTCGCCGGCCGGCAGCGTCTCGCCGGTCCACGCGAGCTGGGCGAACGTTCCGGTACCGGCTGCCCGGCCGAGCAACCACCCGGTCCCTCCGAGCAGCGCGGCGGCCTTGAGGTCGCCGACCGCGAGCGTCGTGCGCGCGGTGGCGAGCCGGACGTCGGCCGCCAGCGCGAGCGCCAGCCCGAAACCGCTCACTTCCCCGTCGAGCGCGGCGACCACGGGGCAGGCCAGTCCGAAGAGATCTTTGACCAGGGCCTGGTAGCCGGCTGCGACGCGGTCCCGGTCCAGCGGCGCCGAGCCGACTTCCGGCGCGTGGTGCCACGCGTCGCCCAGCACGCGCAGCAGGACCGCGCCCGGTGCCGCCCGGCGCCATGCGCGGATCTCCTTCGCCAGCGCGGTGCGGACGTCCTCGCCCAGCCGCCGGCCCGCACCCGGGTCCTCGAACACGAACTCGCTCATCGGTGCCGGTCTCCTCATCGTCCGGTGAAACGCGGCGCGCGCTTCTCCAGAAACGCGTCGATTCCCTCGAAGTGGTCCTCTGTGGACAGCAAGGTGCCCAGCAACGCGCGCTCGTGCTCCAAGCCGCCGGCCAGCGGCAGCTCCTCCGAGGCGCGCACCGCCGCCTTCGACAGCCGCGCCGCGACCGGGCCGAACGCCGCGACTTCCCCGGCGAGCGCGATCCCCGCCGCCACCACGCGTTCCGCCGGAACGACGTGGGAAACCAGCCCGTACTCCCGCGCCGTCCACGCGTCCACCGTGCGGGCGGCGAGCACGAGCTCGGCCGCGCGGAACCGGCCCGCCACCCGGGCCCACCGCTGCGTACCGCCGGCACCGGGCAGGATGCCCAGCCGGATCTCGGGCTGCCCGAAGGTCGCCGAATCCGCGGCGACGACGAAGTCGCACGACATCGCCAGCTCGCAGCCGCCACCGAGGGCGTACCCGGCGACGGCGGCGACCGACGGTTTGGGAAAGCGGCCGAAGCGCGCCCAGGCCGCGAGCCGTTCGGACTGCAGGTAGCCGGCGGGGGAGGTCGTGCGCAGCTCCCGGATGTCCGCGCCCGAGGCGAAGATCTTCGCCCCGCCCGTCAGCACCACGGCGCGCACCTCGTCGTCGGCTTCCGCCCGGTCGAGCCCGTCGCACAGGCCGCGCAGGACGTCGGTGCTCAGGGCGTTGCGCGCGGACGTGCGGTCGATCGTGAGCACCGCGACGTGGTCACCCACGTCGTAGCGCACCGCCTTCTCGTCGTCGGCCAACGGGGGCCTCCTCGTCGGGAGCAGGGGCGCCGAGGGACGTACCCCGGCGTATGTCCGAGGGTGAACATACGCGAGCGTATGTAGCTCGGTCAACGCCACGAGATGATCATTTTCCTTTGTATAGAGCCATAAATGCCACCTGATTGACTCTTGACGCCGGATCACCGGCCGCATACCTTCTGCTCGACATACGCTGAAGTATGGCGACAACGAGGTCGACTGGAGGCTGGCGTGAAACGGACAAGGTTCTTCCCCGTGCTGGGCCTGGCGGTCCTGCTGGCCGGCTGCGCGAACACGGGCGCGAGTCCGGCCTCCAGCAGCTCGGGCGACAGCGGGTCCGGTCCGCTCAAGATCGGCGTCATCGTGCCGCTGAGCGGGCCCGCCGGCCCCAACGGCAGGGACGTGCTCGACGCGATCACCACCAAGGCAGACCTGATCAACAAGGCCGGCGGCGTGCGCGGCCGGCAGCTGCAGATCGTCTCCAAGGACGACAAGAGCGATCCCGCCACCGGGGTCAGCGCGGCCACCGCCATGGTCAACGAAGGCGTTTCCGTCGTGATGGGCGGCTGGAACAGCCCCGTCACGCTCGCGATCCAGCCGGTGCTGGTGCGCGGCGGCGTCCTCAACATCACCTCGATCCCGCAGAACGCGTCGATCATCGGCCACGCCGACCCCGACGCGGTGCGGATGAACGCGGGCAACGCGGCCGGCGCGTACGCTGCCGCGCAGTACATCGGGAAGGACCTCAAGGCCAAGCGCGTGGCCATGCTGCTGGAGAACGACGCCTACGGAAACGACGCCGGCACGTTCCTCGGCAAGCAGCTGCAACCCGACGGCATCCAGGTCGTGAGCCAGCAGAAGTTCGACTACGCCGGCACCGATTTCCGCGTGCCGCTCTCGCAGCTGGCCGGCTCGAATCCCGACGTGGTGTTCTCCGCCAACGCCGCGGAGTCCTCCGGCATGCCCGCACTGGCCGACCAGTACGCCGAATCCGGGATGAAGGCGCCGCACTTCGCCGCACTGGGCACGGTGTCGCCCAAGGTCGTTTCGCTAGCCGGCGGTGCGAAGGTCGACGGGCTCCTGTCGGCCGACCTCTACTTCCCCGACGTGGCGCCCTTCGACACCAACCAGGTCAACACCGAGTTCGTGAAGGCGTTCTCCGCCAAGACCGGGAACCTGCCCGACAAATACGCTGCCCTCGGCGCCGAAAGCGTCGACGTGTGGGCGAAGGCGGTCGAGAAGGCCGCCGGCACCGACCGCGACAAGGTGGCCGCCGCGATCCACGGCCAGAGCTTCACCGGGACCGTGCTCGGCGACGTCTCCTTCACCGCGAAGGGGCAGCTCAAGACCAAGGTCTACGCCTTCACCGTCAAGGGCGGCAAGGTCCAGGTGCTCGACGAGATCCCGATCCCCGACGCGATCTGGGAGCAGTGAGGCCGATGCCCGCCTCCCCGGTCCCCGCGCTGCGGGTCGCGGACCTCGGCGTCCGCTACGGCAGCCTGCAAGCCCTCAACGCCATGTCCTGGACGGTGTCCGACGGCGAGATCCTCGGCATCATCGGACCCAACGGCGCGGGCAAGAGCTCGAGCTTCGCGGCGGTGACGAACACCGTGCGCCGCACCGGCACAGTCGAGCTCTACGGCACGTGCGTCGACTCGGTGCCGACGCACCGGCTCTCGCGGCGCGGGCTGCGCCGCACGTTCCAGCAGAACTCCTTCTACAGTGGACTGTCCGTGCTGGACAACGCGGCCGCCACCTTCGCCGTCGAGAACGGGGTGCCGCTGGCCGGCAGTGTCTTCACGCCGTGGCGGGAGGCGAAGCAGCGCTCCCGCACCCGCAAGGCGGCGGCGCAGCTGCTCACCGATTTCGGGATCCCGGCCCGCTACCACGGGATGTTCCCGGACAACATCCCGTACGGCCTGCAGCGGTGCCTGTCGATCGTGTTCGCCTACGGCGCCGGCGCGAAGGTGCTGCTCGTCGACGAACCGGCGGCCGGCGTCGGCGGTGAGGACATGCGCAACCTCGCCGAGCTGCTGCTGCAGCTGCGCGACCGCGGCCTGGCCGTGGTGCTCATCGAGCACCACATGGACCTGGTGATGGAGATCGTCGACCGGCTGCTCGTGCTCGACCGCGGCGAGCCGATCGCCTACGGGGAGCCCGAAGCCGTGCAGCGCGACCCGGCGGTGCTCGAGGCCTACCTGGGCAGGGCGGCATGAGCGTGCTGCTGGAGGTCGACGAACTGCGCGTGCGCTACGGGCGCAGCACCGCACTGTCCGGAGTGGACCTGACCGTCGGCGACGGCGAGCTCGTCGCGGTCGCCGGGGCCAACGGCGCGGGCAAGAGCACCCTCGTCAACGCCGTCGCCGGGTGGTCGCGCGGCAAGGCGAGCGCCACCGGCTCGATCCGTCTCGCCGGCCGGGACCTCGCCGCGCTGCCCGCGCACCGGCGCACCAAGCTCGGGGTGGTGCTCGTGCCCGAGGGCAAGAGCGTGTTCGAGCGCATGACCGTCGAGGAGAACCTGCGCATGGTCCGGGCGCCGCGCGACGCGGCCGGCCGGCGTTACGAGGTGTCCGATGTGTACGACGTGTTCCCGCAGCTGCCGGCGCGGGCACAAGCGAAGTGCGCCACGCTGAGCGGCGGCGAACGGCAGATGGTCGCCATCGGGCGCGCCCTGCGCGCGGCGCCGCGGCTGCTCATCCTCGACGAACCGTCCGTGGGCCTCGCGCCCCGGCTCGTCGTCGAGGTGCTCGAGCACATCCGCGAGCTCGTCGCCGGCGGGCTGTCGGTGCTGCTGGTCGAGCAGAACGTGCGCGCCACGCTCGAGGTCGCCGACCGGCTGTACCTGCTGGAGCAGGGCCGGGTCGTCGGCACCGGGCCGTGCAGCGAAATGCGCGACGACGATCGCATCGTGTCCGCCTACCTCGGAAGGCTGGGCCGGTCGTGATCCTCGCGCAACTCGTCAACGGCCTCGCCCTCGGCGCCGGTTACGCCCTGCTCGCGGTCGGCTGGACCGTGCTGCTGGGCGCCGCTCGGATGGTGAACTTCGCCCACGGCCAGCTGTACATGATCGGCGCGTTCCTCACCTGGCTCGTGATCACCAAGGCCGGCTTGCCGTACCTGGCGGCGACCCCGGTGGCCGTCGTGGTCGTCGCGGTGCTCGGCGGGCTCATGCAGCTGCTGATGCGCCGGCTCACCCTCGACCAGAACATCGTGAGCCTGATGCTCGTGACACTGGCGTTCGGCTACCTGCTCGAAGGCGGCGGGTCACTGCTGTTCGGCGGCAACCCGCAGATCATCGA
Source organism: Amycolatopsis sp. FDAARGOS 1241 (assembly GCF_016889705.1). Classification (NCBI taxonomy): domain Bacteria; kingdom Bacillati; phylum Actinomycetota; class Actinomycetes; order Pseudonocardiales; family Pseudonocardiaceae; genus Amycolatopsis; species Amycolatopsis sp. FDAARGOS 1241. The sequence goes on along the minus strand of NZ_CP069526.1, from coordinate 5,566,599 downwards.
CAGCCCGTTCCAGAACGCGGGCCTGGCGGTCGGTTCGGCGCGCTTCACCGGGCAGGACCTGCTGATCGTGCTCCTCGCGCTCGCGTTGTACGGAGTCACGTGGCTCGTGCTCGGCCGCACCAACATCGGGCGCATCGTGCGCGGTGTCGCGGAAGACCCGAAGCTGGCACAGCTCTACGGCGTCAACGCGGCCAAGGTGTACTTCGGCGTGTTCGTGTTCTCCGCCGCGTGCGCCGCGCTCGCCGGCGCCGTGGTCGCGCCGCGCAGCCCCATCCTCACCTCGATCGGGTTCGACCAGCTGGTGATCACGTTCCTCGTGGTGGTGCTCGCCGGCATCGGCAACCTGACGGGCGGCCTGTTCGTCGGCCTCGGGCTCGGGGTGTTCACCGCGTTCTTCGGCGCCTACGTCTCACCGGCCTTCTCCACGGCCGCGGCCTTCGCCGTGCTGCTCGTGGTCCTGATCGTCCGACCTCAGGGGTTGAGCGCCCGATGACGAACGCAGTGCACGCCGGGCGCGCCCCGGCACCGGCATCGTCCGCAGCCGGCACCGCGGGGCGTGCCCGGCGGCTGGGCCCCGGCGTTCGGGTCACGGCCTGGCTCGTGCTCGCCGTGGCGGGTTTCCTCGTGCCGGCCGCGCTGGGCGGCTCCACGCAGATCTACACGACGTGTGTGCTCGTCGCGATCTTCGCGATGATGTCCTACGGCGCCGACGTGGTGCTGTCCTACCTCGGCGAGGTGAGCCTCGGGCACACGCTGTTCTGGGCCGCCGGCGCGTATGCCACGGCCTACTTCACGGTGAAGTCCGGCTGGGGACCGCTGCCGTCTCTGCTGGTTTCGCTGGCGATCGCGGCGGTGCTGGCGCTGCTGGTCGGTCTGGCGACGCTGCGGACGCGGGAGTTCGTGTTCTCGCTTGTCACCTACGCGACGGCGATCATCGGGCTGTCGGTGGTGTCCAACGTGTCCGGTCTCGGCGGTTCCGACGGCATCGTCGGCGTCCCGTTGCTGACGCTGCCGGCGATCGGCGGTTCGTACGTCGCCCGCACCGACGCCGACATCTGGCCGATCGCCTACGTGCTGCTCGTGCTCGTGGTCTTCTTCATCGCGCGGTTCCGGCGCTCGCGCCTGGGCGCCAACGCGCTGATGACGCAGATGAACCCGGGACTGGCGACGACGATGGGCGTGGACGTGCGCCGCACGCGAGTGCTGGTGTTCGTCGTGTCCGCCCCGATCAGCGCGCTCGCCGGCTGGCTGTACGCGTTCCAGCGCAGCTACGTCAGCCCCGACCTGCTGTCGGCCTCGTTCCTGCTGTTCATGCTCACCGCCGTGATCCTGCCGGGCCGCCGCCAGCTGCTCGGCCCGCTGGTGGGGGCCGCGCTGATCACCGCGCAGCAGCAGCTCGCCTCGTTCGGCGGTGATGTCGACAAGATCGTCCTCGGTGGCGTCCTCGCGCTCGTGCTGTTGGTGTCGCCCAACGGTTTCGCGGGGCTGGGACGCCTTCTCGTGCGCCGCCGCCACCAGGCGGCCGAAGCCTCTCCGGCAGCCGCCGCTGCCACCGACGAATGATGGGAGCCCGACCGTGTCCGTGATCTGGGAGCCGCCGCTGAGCCCGGAAGGCCAGCGGTGGCGGGAACTCGCCCGCAAGCTGTCCGCCGAGAGCTTCGCGCCGCTGGCGGAGGAGCTCGACCGCGAGCAGCGCTACCCGTGGGAGAGCGTGGAGGTCCTGGTCGAGTCCGGCCTCGCCGGCCTGTTCATCGGCACCGAGTACGGCGGCCAGGGCGCGAGCTTCGACGTGGTCTGCGCCGTGATCGAAGAGGTTTCACGGGCTTGCGCGTCGACCGGCGCCATCCTGACCGCGTACGCCCTCGGCGGCACCCCCGTCGTGCTGGCCGGCACCGAGCAGCAGCGCAGCCGCTACCTCGGCGCGCTGGCGAAGGGCCAGGCCGTGAGCTTCGCGCTCACCGAGGAGGGTGCGGGCAGCGACGCCGCGCGGATCAAGACCACCGCCGTCCGCGAGGGGGACGGCTGGCGGATCCGCGGTGAGAAGATCTTCATCGGCAACGGCGGCGCGTCGCAGCACTACGTGGTGTTCGCCCTGACCGACCCCGAGGCCGGCACGCGCGGCATGACGGCGTTCATGGTGGACAAGGACGCCGACGGGGTGGTCATCGACCGCCTCGAGGACAAGATGGGCATCCGCGGCACCAACACCAGCAACCTCAAGCTCGACACGGTCGTCGGTGCGGATGCGATGCTGGGTGAGCTCAACCGCGGGATGAAACTCGCGATGCTCACGCTCAACGCCGGCCGCATCACCGTGGCCGCGCAGTCGATCGGCGTCGGCCTCGCCGGGTACGACGTCGCCTCGCGCGAAGCCGCGCGGCGGGAGACCTTCGGCACGCCGATCATCGACAACCAGGGCATCTCGTTCCCGCTCGCCGACGTCGCCACCCGGCTCACCGCGGCCCGGATGATCACCCACCGGGCCGCCTGCACGTACCAGGAGGGCGGCGACGTCTCGATCCTCGGCGCGATGGCCAAGCTCGACGCGAGCGAAGCCGCGCACCGCGCGGTCGACACCGCCGTGCAGGTCTACGGCGGGGCCGGGTACTGCAAGCCGTGCCCGGCCGAACGGCTCTACCGCGACCAGCGGATCCTGGAGATCTACGAGGGCACGTCGGAGATCCAGCGGCTGGTGCTGGGCCGGGCCATCAAGGCCGAGGCGCTCAAGGCCGAGTCGGTGAACGCCGGGGCCGCGAAGTGAGCGCCTCCTGGGAGCAGCAGGTCGACTTCCCGCCCGCGGGGCGGTTCAAGGTCTACGACCTCGCGCAGCAGCTCTACACCGGCGTGCCGCACCACCCGAACCACCCGCCGTACAGCTTCTCGCTGACCAAACGCCACGGCGAGGTGATGTACCCCGACGACGTGTCCGCGGCCGCGGAGATGATCACCACCGGGGGGCACGTCGGCACCCACGTCGACGGGCTGGCGCACGTCTCGAAGCTCGGCAAGGTCTACGGCGGCGTCGACATCGTGGCGAACCAGACCTACCCCGAGGGCATGCTCGAGGTGTCCGTGCACGAGCTGGCGCCGATGGCCGGCCGCGGGCACCTGGTGGACGCCACCCGCGCGCTGGGCCGTCCGCTCACGCCCGAAGACGGCGTGGACGCGGACCTGTTCGAGCGGTGGTTCGCCGACAAGCCCGTGCCCCGGCCCGGTTCGGTCGTGCTCGTGCGCACCGGCTGGGACGGGCTGTGGGAGGACAACGCGGCCTTCCTCGGCACGAACACCGGTGCGCCGGGCGTGGTGCTCTCGGGCGCGCAGTGGCTCACCGAGCACGGCGTCGTCGCCAGTGGCTGCGACACCGTCGCTTACGAACGGATGCCGAATCCGACGCTTGAGGTGCACTGCCATCTGCTCGTCGAACGCGGAGTGCCGATCATGGAGGCCATGAACCTCTCGACACTCGCCGAAGACGAAGTCTGGGACTTCTTCTTCACCGCCTCGCCCCTGTCCATCCGCGGTGGCACCGGATCGCCGATCCGGCCGCTCGCCTTCGTGCCCGCCGGGGCCGCCGCATGACCGGCAGGACGTCCCGCTCCGGGACCGGGCCGGGGCCCCGGGAGATCCTCGAGGCCGCGGCGCTCGCCTTCACCCGGACCGGGTACGAGGCGACCACGATCGACGGCATCGCCGAGCTGCTGGGCGCGACCAAGGGCCGCGTCTACCACTACTACCGCACCAAAGCGGACATCTTCCTCGACGTCGTCCAGACCGGTATGGAGGAGATGATCGCCGGCGTCGCGCCCATCGCGGCCACCGCGGACATCTCGAGTGCCGACCGGCTGTGGCGCATGGTGCACCACCACGCCGGGCTGATGATGACCCGCAACTCGTTCCAGCGGGTCGCCGTGCAGGCGGTGGAGATGCACCGCCTGCAGGAGAACCAGGCCCACCGCGAGGCGTACCGGAAGGTGATCGCCCTGCGGGACGAATACGAGCAGATGTTCGCCGACGTGATCGACGAGGGCAAGCGCGAAGGCCTGTTCCGCGACGTCGATCCCCGGCTGGCCACGAAGCCGGCGCTGGGTGCCCTCAACTGGATCAGCCTCTGGTACGACCCCGAGCGCGGGGACTACGCGACCGTGCAGCGGGTGGCCAACGAGTACGCCGACTTCATCGTCAACGGCTTGCGCAGGAGCAGAACATGACCTCTCCGACCACCGTCCGCCCGTACTCCGACCGCTACTGGAGCGAGGTCGAAACCGCGCCCCTCGAACAGCTCCGCGAACTGCAGCTGGCCGCGCTGCGCAAGCAGCTCGAGTACGTGGGCGCCCACAGCGACTTCTACCGGGCGCGATGGCGGGAGCTGGGGTTCGAGCCCGGTGACGTGCGCACCCTCGAGGACCTGCGGCGCCTGCCGGTGGTCACGAAGGCGGACTACGTCGCCGACCTGGACGCGGCCGCGCCGTGGGGTACCAACGTGACCGCCGACCCGCGCGACGTGCGCCGCGTGCACTTCTCGTCCGGCACCACCGGCCGCCCGGCGCCGGTGTTGTGGTCGGCGGCGGATCTGGCGCGGTGGGCCGATCTCTACGCCCGCACCGGGTACGCGCAGGGCGTGCGCGACACCGACGTGTACCAGTGCCTGTTCGGGTACGCGTGGTTCGTCGGCGGGCTCGGCGCGACGCTCGGCTACGAGCGGCTGGGCGCCACCGTGCTGCCCGGCGGGTCGAGCGAGACCGAACGCCAGATCGAGACGATGTTCCGCTACGGCACCACGGCGATCAGCGGCACGCCGTCGTTCATCCTGCACCTCGCCGAGGCGGCGGAGGCCAAGGGCACGCCGCTGACCGGGTCGGCCGTGCGCCGCATCCAGGTCGGCGGAGAACCCGGCGCCGGCGTGCCCGCGACCCGCGCGCACATCGAACGCCGGTGGGGCGCCAAGTGCTTCGACGGCTACGGCAGCCTCGAGTTCCAGCCCATCGCGTGGGAGTGCGAGGAACAGGCCGGCGGGCACCTGGTCGAGGACTTCGCCTTCGCCGAGATCGTCGACCCGCAGACGCACGAGCCGGTGCCCGACGGCACGCCCGGCGCGCTCGTGCTGACGCACCTGGACAAGCAGGCCACCCCGCTGGTGCGGTGGTGGACCGGCGACATCGTGGTGCGCGACAGCGAGCGTTGCGGGTGCGGGCGCACCCACTCACGGCTCGCCGGCGGGGTGGTCGGCCGCGCCGACGACATGCTCGTGGTGCGGGGCGTGAACCTGTTCCCGAGCGCAGTCGAGCAGGTGGTGCGCCGGACGGCGGGCACGACGGGGGAGTACCTGATCGTGCTCGACGAGGACGTCACCGACCCCGCAACCGGCTACCTGACCGGGATCAAGCTGCGCGTCGAGGTCGAGCAGGGCGTGGCCGCGGACTTCGGCCCGCGGCTGGCGGCGGCGGTGCGCGCCGAGCTGACCGTGCGCTGCGTCGCCGAGCCGGTGCCCGAGGGCAGCCTGCCGCGCAGCACGCACAAGACCAAGCGGGTGGTGCGCGCCGGCTGACGCACGCACTTTCCCGACGCACGCGAGCAACGAGAGGCGGAAGATGAGCAGGGAAGCGTTTCTGGTGGGGGGCGTCCGCACGCCGAACGGGCGCTACGGCGGCGCGTTGCGCGATGTCCGCACGGTCGAGCTCGGCGGGCTCGCCGGCGCGGCGGCGCTGGAACGGGCCGGGGTGCCGGCCGATGCCGTCGACGAAGCCGTGGTGAGCAACTGCCGCCAGGCGGGCAACGGGCCGAACCCGGGCCGCCAGGTCGCGCTGCGCGCGGGCGTGGCCCAGCGGGTGCCGGCGCAGACTGTCAACATGGCGTGTGCCTCGGGGCTGAAGGCGGTGCAGCTGGCACACCAGTCGGTGCTCGCGGGCAGCGCCGACGTCGCGCTCGCCGTCGCGGTGGAGAGCATGAGCACGATGCCGTTCATCGCGCCGTACACGCTGCGGTGGGAAGGCACGCGCCGCGGCGACATCACCCTCGCCGACGGCTGGCGCGACGGGGGCACCGACCCGATCTGCGGCATGAACATGGGCCAGACCGCGGAGAAGGTCTCCCGCGAGTTCGGGATCTCCCGTGCCGCGCAGGACGAGTGGTCGGCGCGCAGCCACGCGCGCGTGATGGCGGCCTGGGACGAGGGCCGGTTCGACAGCCAGGTCGTGGCGGTCGAGAGCGAGCACGGTTCGCTCGCAACGGACGAGACCTACCGGCGCGACACCAGCCTCGAGCGGCTGGCGAAGCTGCGTGCGTCGTTCCAGCAGGACGGCACGGTGACCGCCGGCAACTCGAGCCAGATGGCCGACGGCGCGGCGGGCATCGTCGTCGCCGGTGGTGAGGCGGTCGAACGGCACGGGTTGACACCGCGGGCGCGGATCCTGTCCTTCGCCGCGGTCGGGGTGGACCCGAGCATGATGGGGATCGGCCCCACGGCGGCGATCCCGGCCGCGCTCGCGTCGGCCGGACTGGCCACGAGCGACATCGACCTGTTCGAGATCAACGAGGCGTTCGCCGCGCAGATCGTGCAGAACGTGCGGGAGCTCAAGCTCGACGAGGACCGCGTGAACGTCAACGGCGGCGGGATCGCGCTCGGGCACCCGACCGGGCAGAGCGGGCTGCGGCTCGTGGTCACGCTGCTGGCCGAGCTGGAACGCCGCGGCGCGCGGCTGGGTGTGGCGAGCCTGTGCGTCGGCGGCGGCATGGGTGTGGCCGCGGTGATCGAGGCGGTGGCGGCGTGAGCGACCTCGCCGGGGTGAAGGTCGTCGTCGCGGGCCTCGGGCCGATGGGCCGCGACATCAGCCGGGTCTTCGACCAGGCCGGGGCGACGGTGAGCGTCGTCGACGTCTCGCCGGAGCTGACCGAGTCGGGGCTGGCGAAGATCCGGGCCGAAGCCGAATCGGCGGGCGAGCGGGTGTCGGCGATTGCGGCCGCGACCCTCGCCGAGGCGGTGCCGGACGCGGACGTGTTCCTGGAAGCGGTCGTGGAGAACCTGGCCGTGAAACGGGAACTGCTCGCCGAGGTCGCCGCGCTGGGGCGGGCCGACCTGGTGGTCGCGTCGAACACGTCGTCGCTGAGCGTGGGGGAGATGGGCAAGGCGTTCGGCGACCCGGAGCGGGTCGTCGGGATGCACTTCTTCAACCCCGCCACCAAGATGCGGCTCGTCGAGGTGATCGCCGGCGGCGGCACGAGCGCCGCGGTGGTGCGGCGGGCACGCGAACTCGCGGAGGCGCTCGGCAAGACCGCCGTGGTGTGCCGGGATTCGCCGAACTTCATCGTCAACCGCGTGTGCCGGCCGCTGTACTACGAAGCACAGCTGCTCGTGACGCAGGGCGTGCCGGCCGGCGCGGTCGACGCGGCCGCGTCCGGCGGGCTCGGTCATCCGATGGGACCGTTGACGCTGCTGGACTTCACCGGCCTGCACACGCACCTCGGCTCGTCGGAGACGGCGCTGCGCGAGTTCGCCGACCCGCGCTACCGGCCGATCCCGCTCGCGCGTTCGCTCGTGCGCAGCGGCTTCACCGGCCGCGCCGCCGGGCGCGGGTTCTACGACTACACCACGGAAAAGCCGCGCGCCGCGATCGCCCGGCTGCGGCGCGAACCCGGTTCGGACGGTGCCGGCGTGCAGATCATCGCCGCCGGCCCGGACGCCACGGCGTTCGAGCTGCCGGCCACGACCGGCGGGCGCGTGATCACGCTGTACCGCTGCCACGGCGGGCCGGGTGAGGGCGACATCGCCGCGGTGCGGAAGCTCGCCGGGTCGGGTGAGGTCGTGGTGGACAGCTCCGACGGGCGCTGGCTCGACGTGCTGCCGGCCGGCGTGGGCTGGTTGCGGCTGCACCGCGCGCCCGCCGGAGACCTGTTCGCCGAGATCGTGCGCGACGACGTGGCGAAGGTGGCGCCGACGCCCGCGGTCACCGCGGTCGCGGACGCGGTCGGGGCCGCCTCGGTCGAGGTCCCGGCGCTGCCCGGGCTCGTCGTCGACCGGCTCGCGTACTGCATGGTCAACGAAGCCGCCGGGCTGGTCGAGGAGGGCACGGCCGTGGCAGGCGACGTCGACGTCGCCCTGACGCTCGGCATGAACCACCCGCGCGGCCCGTTCGAAACACTCGAACTCGCCGGCGCCCCCGCGGTGTACGAAGCGTTGCGGTCGATGGCCGAGCTTACCGGCGACCCGCGCTACCGGCCGGCGCAGCTGCTGCGCCGGCAGGCGGCGGGAGCGCGGCGGTGAGCGCTCCGCAGCCCTTGCGCGGCAGGCGGATCGTGGACCTGAGCCAGTACATCGCGGGCGCGGTGTGCGGGCAGGTGCTCGCCGACTACGGCGCCGAGGTCGTCAAGGTCGAGCCGCCGGGCGGTGATCCGTCGCGGGCGCTGGCCGGCAGCCGCTTCGGGAGCAGCTACTTCCGCGCGTACAACACGAACAAGACGGCGGTCGCGCTCGACCTGCGCGACCCCGGCGACCGGGCGCGGCTCGACGAGCTGCTGGCCGGCGCCGACGCCGTCGTGCTCAACTTCGGCCGCCGCACGCGGGAACGGCTGCAGCTGGACGCGGCGGCGCTGCACGCGGAGCACCCGGGGCTGGTGGTCACCGTCGTCAGCGCCTACGGCGCCGGCGACCCGCGCACGTGCTTCGATTCGATCGCCCAGGCGGTGAGCGGGTTCGCCGTGCTGAACGCGGATGAACAGCGCCGGCCGAGCATCGCGGCCGGCTACCCGACCGACGTGTTCAGCGGCCTGCACGCCGCGATGGCGACCGCGATGGCCTTGCTCGACCCGCGGCGAGCGCCGGCGCTGGAGATCGACGTGCCGATGATCGAGGTCGCGATGGCCTCGCTCACCGGTCCGGCGTCGCTGCTGGCCGCCGACGAGGGGACCTTCACCGCCGGGCAGGGCAACCGCGACGCCGCCACGGCACCGTCCAATGTGTACGAATGCCGCGACGGCCACTGCTACGTGTACGCCGGGCTCGACAAGCACTGGGCGCTGCTGCGTCCACTGGTGGGTGGCCCGGACACCCCGGACGCCCCCGCACCGCAACGGATCGCCGACCGCGCGACGTTCGACGCGGCCGTCGAGACGTGGACCCGCCGCCACACCGTCGCCGAGGTCGACGAACGCCTGCGTGAGCTCGGCATCCCGGCCGGGGCCGTGCGTGACCCCGTCGCTGCGCTCGCCGCGACGGTGGCGGAGCGGCCGGGGGCGGTCGTCGCCCGCGAACCCGGTGGCGAAGCCGTGCCGCAGTACCCCGTCTCGTTCTCCGGGCACCGGCCGCACCGCCGGCCCGCCCCGGCGCGTCCCGAGCGCGCCACCGCGAAATCCGAGGAGACAGCGCGATGACCGCAGCCACCACCGAACCCCGCGTGCTCGCGAAGGGCACGCTCGACGGCCTGTCCGCGCTCGTCACCGGCGCCGGCAGCGGGATCGGCCGGGCCGTCACGCAGCGGCTCGTGCAGCTCGGCGCCCACGTCACCGGCCTCGGCCGCCACGAGGACTCCCTCAAGGAGACCGGCGACCTGCTCGAGGGCCCCGGCGGCTACGACCACCGGGTGTGCGACGTCCGCGACACCGAAACCGCCACCGCGGCCCTGACCGAGGTCGGCCAAAGCCGTGGGCTGGGGCTGCTGGTGAACAACGCCGGCGGCCAGTTCTTCGCCAAGGCGCTCGACATCTCGGTCAACGGCTGGAACTCCGTGCTGGACCTCAACCTCACCAGCATCTTCCACCTGACCAAGGCCGCACACCCCTACCTCGCGCGGACACGGGGGAGCGTCGTGAACCTCTCGCTGTCCGGAGTGGAGCGAGGCGGCATGGGCATGGCACACTCGATCGCCGCCCGCGCCGGTGTGCTCGGCCTGACCCGCACGCTCGCGCTCGAATGGGCCACCGACGGGATCCGCATCAACTGCGTCGGCCCCGGCACCGTGCTGACCCACGCGCTGAACGACGAGGCGAGCGAGCACGTGCTCGGCAACCTCGTGCACAAGGCCACGCCGATGCAACAGCCGACACCCACGGCCGACGTGGCCGAGCTGGTCGCCTTCCTCGCCAGCCCCGCCGGCGCGCTGATGACCGGCCAGCTGCTGCAGATCGACGGCGGCGCGCACCTCGGCGCGGGCCTGCACATGCTGCCGGAGGCCTACCGGTGACGGACCAGACCTCACTGGCCGATGCCGTGCGCACCCACGTCCGGCCCGGCACGCGCGTGTACCTCGGCAATTTCGGCGCGCAGCTGTTCTGCGTCGGGCACGAGCTGATCCGCCAGGGCTTGCACGACCTCGACGCGGTGATCGCCTCCGGTGGGCTGCTGCTCGACCAGCTGCTCGGCGCGGGGGTGCTGCGGTCGGCGACGTTCGGGCACTGCTGGAGTCCCGTCGGACCGGCGCCGGCGTGGAACTTCCGCCGCCTGGCCGAATCCGACGCCGGCACGGTCGAGCTGCACGAGCTGAGCCTCGGCCTGTTCAGCAGCGCGCTGACCGCCGGCGCGCACGGCGTGCCGTTCCTGCCGGTCACGGGCCTGCCCGGCACCGGCTACCGCGACGACGACTGGACCGGCGGGCTGTTGGCCACTGTGGACAGTCCGTTCGGGAGCACCACGGTGGTGCGCGCCGAGCGGCCCGACGTCGCCTTCGTCCACGTCGACGTGGTCGACGAGCAGGGCAACGGGCACATCCGCGGGCCCCTGGGTGAGGTACTGCTGGCTGCCCAGGCGGCCGAGCGCGTGGTGCTCGTCGCCGAGGACGTCGTGCCTGGCGAACAGGTGCGGGCGCGGGGCGTGACGATCCCCGGGCTGCTCGTCGACGCGTTCGTGCACCTGCCCGGCGCAGTCGCGCCCGACGGCACCATCGGCCGCTACGACCGGGATGTCGCGGCCTACGAACGCTACGCCGAGCTTTCGCGCACGCCGGAAGGGTTCCGGCAGTGGCTGGCCGGCGAAGTCCTCGCCGCGGAGGTGGTTTCGTGAGCACGCCGACCGTCGACTTCCTCGTTCGCGCCGCCCGCGAGTTCCGCCGCGGCGGCTGGGTCTTCACGGGCTTCCACTGGCCCGTGCTCGCCGGCCGGCTCGCCCACGCGCTCGACGGCGAGCAGTTCGTGCAGGTCTTCGAAGCGGGCGCCGGGTGCTGGGACGCCGGCGCGGCCGTGCCGACGAGCACCACCGACTACCCGGCCTACGCCGACGCGCTCGGCTGGCGCGCCACCACGTCCGACGTGCTGCTGGGGATGGCCCGCCGGTTCGACCGCGTCGTGCTGGACGCGAGCAACGTCGACGTCCTCGGCCGCGTCAACTCCTCCTTCCTCGGCGCCCGGGACCGGCCCGCGGTGCGGCTGCCCGGGGGCGGCGGCGCGCCGGACGTCGCCGCGGCCGCGCGGGAGCTCGTGTGGCTGCACGGCGGCAGTGATCTCCGCCGCATCCAGAACCGCGTCGAGCAGGTGACCGCCGCGCCCGGCGCGAGGTCGCTCGTCCGGCTGCACACCCGCTGGGGCAGCGTCCGGCTGGGCGTCGAACCGCAGCTCGAAGAGCTGGCCGCGGACGTGCCCGGCGCCGAAGCCTTCACGGCCCACATGCGCGGGCTCGGCGTCGACGTCTCCGCACCGCAGCCGCGCGCCGGCGTGTCTCCGGAGGACCGCCGTGCGGCAGCGGGGGTTCTGGCGGAGGCTGCAGAGCGTGGGTACGCGGTGGCGCGCCGGGCGCACGCGGAAGTGGAGGTGCTGCGATGACCGAGGACCCGACGACGGACCTGACCGCACTGCGGGCGCAGGTGCGGGCATTTGCCCGGGAACGCCAGGAACAAGGCGCGTTCACGCCCCGGTGCGACGCGTGGCTGCGCGGGTACGACCCGGAATTCAGCCGGGAGCTCGCCGCCCGCGGCTGGGTCGGCATGACCTGGCCCGCCGAGTTCGGTGGTGCAGGCCGCTCCAACCTCGCTCGGCTCGTGGTCACCGAGGAGCTGCTGCGCGCGGGCGCGCCGGTCGCCGCGCACTGGATGGGCGACCGGCAGATCGGCCCGGCCATCCTCCGGTACGGCTCACCCGAACTGCAGAAGACCTACCTGCCGCTCATCATCCGGGGTGATGTGTCGTTCTGCCTGGGCATGAGCGAGACGGAGTCGGGCTCGGACCTGGCTTCCGTGCACACCGTGGCCGGGCCGGTGCCCGGTGGCTGGCGGGTGCGCGGGCGCAAGATCTGGACCAGCCACGCCCACCGCGCGACCCACGCGTACGTGCTGGCGCGCACCGACGCGAGCGGCTCGAAGCACGAGGGGCTCACCGAGTTCATCGTCGACCTCACCTCCGAGGGCGTCGACATCCGGCCGATCTTCGACCTGCGCGGCGACCACCACTTCAACGAGGTCGTGTTCGACGACGTCTTCGTGCCGGCCGACCACGTGCTCGGCGAGCCGGGCAACGGCTGGCAGCAGGTCACCGAGCAGCTCGCCTTCGAACGCGGCGGCATGGAACGGGTGCTGAGCACGTACCCGCTGCTGGCCGCGGTCGTCGCCCACACCACGACGCCGGCCCCGGACGCGGCGGTGCGCATCGGCGAGGCGCTCGCGCGGCTGGCGACGCTGCGGCAGCTGGCGTGGCGGGTGGCGATCGCCATCGACGGTGGCGCCGCGCCCGTGCAGCAGGCCGCGGAGCTGAAGGATCTCGGCACCACCTTCGAAGGCGACGTCAACGAGCTGGCCCGCGCGGTCCTCGACGTCGAACCCGACCCCTTCGCGGAAGGCGAAGTGGGGTTGCTCGCGCAGGGCGTGCTCGCCGCACCCGGGTTCACGATCCGCGGCGGCACCACCGAGGTGCTGCGCACGATCATCGCCCGCTCGGCGGCCGCCGCGGGCCGACCGGCCGACGAGTCCGGGCTGCGCGCGGTCGCCGACGACGTACTGAGCGGCCACGGCGGTGATCCCGACGGCAGCCTGCCGGCGGTGTGGGCCACGGTCACCGAGCTGGGCTGGCCCGGTGTCGGCATTCCCGAGGAGCTCGGCGGATCCGGTGGCGGCCTGGCGGAGCTGGCCGAGTTCGCCGAAGCGGCCGGCCGGCACGCCGTCGCGCTGCCGTTGCTGGAAACGGCGTGGGCCGGCCTCGTGCTCGGGGCGGCCGGGCACGCCGTGCCCCCGGGACCGGCGACCGTGGTGCTGCCCCGCCCCGGGGAAGAGCTGGTGCTGGCCGGCACCGAGCTGTCGGGCACCGCGAGCCGCGTGCGCTGGGCGCGCGCGGCCGAACGGTTCGTCGTCCCGGCCCGCGACGCGGACGGGACGCAGGTGCTGGTCGTGGTCGCGGCGGACGCGCCCGGCGTGGGCGTCGAGCCCGGCGCCAACCTGGCCGGCGAACCGCGTGATTCCGTGCGGTTCGACCGTTCCCCGGCCGAGCGGGTCGGCGAGGTGCCGGAGTCGCTCGCCGCGACCGGTGCGCTGCTGCACGCCGCGGCGACGGCCGGCGCACTGGAAACCGCCGTCGCGCACACCGTGGCGCACGTGACCGTGCGGGAGCAGTTCGGCCGTCCGCTCATCAAGTTCCAGGCCGTCGGCGCGACGCTCGCGCGGATGCAGTCGCAGCTGACGCTCGCGCGCACCGCGGTGGCGTCGGCGGTCGCGGCGAGCGGCGACCTCGACCGGGTGGCGGCGGCCGTGGTGATCACGGCACAGGCGGCCACCGAGGTCGCCCGCGGCGCGCACCAGCTGCACGGCGCCATGGGCGTGACCCGCGAGCACCCGCTGCACCTGGCCACCCGCCGGCTCTGGTCGTGGCGCGACGAGTTCGGCGGCGAACGCCACTGGGCGCGGTTGCTGGGCGAGCGGCTCACCCGGCTCGGCCCGGACGCGGTGTGGGACTGGGTGACCGAAGACCTCTCCGGAGCGGAGGACGCACGATGAGCAAAGTCGATCTCGAGAACAAAGATGGGCGCTGGACGCTCACCCTCGCCGACCCCGACCGCCGCAACTGCCTCGACGCGCAGATGTGCCGGGACCTCACCGATGCGATCGCCGCCGTGGCCGCCGACTCGGACGCCCGCGCGCTCGTCGTCACCGGTGCCGGCAAGGCGTTCTGCGCCGGCGCGGACCTGCCCGCCGTGTTCGGGGAGACGGGCCGTGCGGTCGCGGACCTCCGCCGTGATCTGCACGCGGTCTACGACAGTTTCCTGCGCCTGCGCGACCTGGCGATCCCGACCGTCGCCGCGGTGCAGGGCGCCGCGGTCGGTGCGGGGCTGAACCTCGCGCTGGCGTGCGACGTCCGCATCGCCGGACCGCGGGCGTCGTTCGCCGCCACGTTCGCGCGGATCGGGTTGCACCCCGGCGGTGGCTGCACGTGGTTCCTCGTCGACGTGCTCGGCGCGCAGCGGGCGCTGGCGCTGCTGCTCGACGGGGGAGCGCTCGACGGCGACGCGGCCGTGCGGGCCGGGGTCGCGCTGGAGCTGGCGGACGACCCGCTGGCCGTCGCGACGGCCTACGCCGACCGCTGGGCCGCCACGGATCCAGCGCTGGTGCGCGACATCAAGAAGGCGGTCGGGCTCGCCCGGACCGGGGACTTCGCCGCGACGCTGGAGTTCGAGTCCTGGGCGCAGGCCTCGTCCGCGACCGGACCGGCGGCGCAGGCGGCCGTGGCGCGGTTCCGGTGAGCGCGGTGCTGCGAGTGGCCGACCTCGACACACACGGCGAGTGGGTCCCCCTCGACGTCGGCCCCGCACTGCTGCCCGCGTACTGCGCCGTGACGGGCTGGTCGGGCGACGAAACCCCGGCCGGTCTCGCGTCGGTGGTCGGGCGGCTCGCCTACACCCGCGGCCGCCCGATGCCGCCCGGCGGGGTACTGCGCGAGATCTCCCAGACGACACGCGGGAAAGTGCCCGCCGACGGCCGGTGGCAGGCGCGCATCGAGTCCACTGTGGTCGGAGAACGCGCCGGCCGCCGTCGCGTCGCGATCGTCACGGACCTGCGCGACGCCGACGCCACGCCGGTCGCGTCCGTGCAGTTCCTCCTCGACTGGCCGGCGGGTGCCGAGTGACCGGGTCTTCCGGGTTTTCCCTCGACGCCGCCACGATCGCCGCGTGGGCCGACGTCGTCGACGACCACAACCCGCTGCACCTCGACCCCGAGTTCGCGGCCCGCACCCGCTTCGGCACCCCGATCGTGCACGGCTCCCTGCTGTTCGCCCTCGCCTGCGACGCCCTGCAAACGAGCGGCACCCCGGGGGCGGTGACCTTGCGCTTCCGGGCACCGGTGCCGGTCGGCTCGACGGTCTCCGTCACCGTCGACGGCGCGCACCTGCGGCTGCGCCGCGGCGACGCGGAACCGGTCGAGGCGCACGTCGGACCGGAGGCCACGTCGTGACCACAACGTGGTGCTACACCCTCACCGACCTCGTCCGCTACTCGGGCGCGGCGCTGGACTTCAACACCATCCACCACGACGCCCCGGCCGCCCGCGCCGCCGGCTTCGCCGGCGTCGTGGCCCACGGCATGCTGACGCTCGGCCGCGTGCTCGCACACCTGGCCGATGAGGCCGGGCCTGCCGGGCTCGCCGCGTGCCGCGCCCGCTTCCGCGCTCCGGTTCACCTCGACACACCGCTCAGCCTCACGGCGCAGGACCGTCCCGGCGGCGTCGACCTCACCGTCACCTGCGGCGACACGGTGGCCCTGACCGCCGAGGCCGACCTCGGCCCGGCACCCCCACCGCCGGCCGAGCCGGCCGACGCGCCCGTCGCCGACCACCGGTTGCGCGTCGAACGCGGCCCCCTCACACAGCTCGCCCGCGCGGTCGGGGCGCGGGCGCCGTTCTGGTACGACACCCGCGCCGCCGAGCAGGCCGGACTTGCGGGCGTGCCCGGCATCCCGACGCTCGCCTTCGCCTTGCCCGCCTTCGGCTGGTACCCCGACGAGCAACCGGGCTCGGGCGCGCGGCCGGACCCGGTGGCCGACTCGGCGCGCTGGGCCTGCAGCACCGGACCCGTCGTCCACGGTGGACAGACGTTCACCTACCACCGTCCGCTCGTCGCCGGCGAAACCGTGCGCTCGCGGCACTGGATCACCGGCCGCACCACCAAGACGGGCCGGGCGGGCGATCTGCGGTTCACCGACGTCACGCAGCTGATCACCGGCTCCGGCGGTGAACCCGTCGTCTCGGCCACCGCCACCCTCCTCGCGACGGGGCCGGCATGAGGAGCCCGGCGCTGCGTTACCTCCTGGAGCGCCTCGACCTCGAACCCGTGGCGCCCGGCGTGTTCCGCGAGCCCGGCGGCGACGACCCGCTGCACCGGCTCTTCGGCGGTGAAGTCGCGGCGCAGGCGCTCGTCGCGATGGGCCGGACCGTCGCGCCGGACCGCCCGGTGCACAGCCTCCACACCCGCTTCGTCCGGCCCGGCCGCACCGGCGTCCCGATCGAGCTGCACGTGACCACGGTCAAGGAGGGTCGCAGCTTCGACCTCCGCAGCGTCGAGCTGCGCCAGGACGGCAGGCTGATCCTGACCGCGACGGCGTCGTTCCAGCTGCCCGAGCCCGGCCCGCGCTACCCGGATCCGGCCCCCGCGGCGACCGACGCGGAATCCCTGCCCCGCTGGGAAGAGCGCTTCGGCGACCGGCGCGACCGGCTCAGTCCTTTGTGGACTCGGTCGCGGCCGATCGACCTGCGCTACGTGGACCCACCGCCGCCGCTGGACCCCGCCTTGCGCGACCGGCCGCGCCGGGGCCAGACCACTCTCGTCCGTGCCGACGGACCGCTGCCGGATGACCCGCTGCTGCACGCCGCCGCCGTGGTGTACGCGTCCGATATGACGCTGCTCGAAACCGCGCTCCTGCCGCTGGGCGTGGTCTACGCCGACGGCGAGTTCGACGGGGTCAGCCTCGACCACACGATGTGGTTCCACCGCCCGCCGCGCGCCGACCGGTGGCTGCGCTACGAACAGACAGCCGAGGTCATGGCCGGCGCGCGCGGTCTGGCGTCGGGCCGGCTGTCCGACGAGAACGGAGAACTCGTGGTGACCGTGGTGCAGGAAGGGCTGCTGCGCCCGACCGGCGGCGCCGGCAGCTGGCTCGCCGGCACGGCGGCGGACCGCACGATGCCGGAGGAGCGGCGATGACTGTCCTCGTCGCCGGCGCGAGCGGCCTCGTCGGCGCGGCCTGCGTGACGGCGTTCGCCGAGGCCGGCTGGCACGTACTGGCCGTCTCGCGGCGCGCGCCGGAGGCCGGCGTCGCGTTCGAGCACGTGCCCCTCGACCTCACCGACGCCGCGGCGGTGAGCGCCGCTGCACCGCGGTTCGCGGACGTGACCCACCTCGTCTACACCGCCGTCTTCGAGAAGCCGGGCCTGGTCCGCGGCTGGCGCGACCAGGACCAGATGCGGACCAACGACCGCATGCTGCGCGCCCTCACCGCGGCTCTCGCCGGCGCGCCGCTGGAGCACGCGACCTTGCTGCAGGGCACCAAGGCCTACGGCGTGCACCGGCACCCGATCCGCATCCCGGCCCGGGAGCGTGAGCCGCGCGACGACCACGAGAACTTCTACTGGCTCCAGGAAGACCACCTGCGCGCGGTCGCCGCCGAACGCGGCTTCGGCTGGACGATCCTGCGCCCGCAGCTGGTCGTCGGCCCGACCCACGGCGTCGCGATGAACCTGCCGCCGGTGATCGGCGCGTACGCGGCGATCTGCCGGGCCGAAGGGCTGCCGTTCGGCTTCCCGGGTGGTGCGCCCTACGTCAGCGAAGCCGTCGACGTGCGCCTCGTCGCCGACGCCGCGCTGTGGGCCGCGACTGCTCCCGCCGCGCGCGACGAGCACTTCAACCTGACCAACGGCGAGGTCTTCGCCTGGCGCGACCTGTGGCCCGCGCTGGCCGAGGAACTCGGCGTCGAACCCGCCCCCGACACGCCGCTGCGGCTCGCGGAGTTCCTGCCCGCGCATTCCGGCACGTGGGATCGCGTCGTCGCCTCCCACGGCCTGCGCCCGACACCCCTGCCCGCGCTGCTCGGCGAATCCCACCACTACGCCGATTTCCACTTCGCGGCCGGCGCCGGAACGCCGCCGCCGCCCGCGTTCGTGAGCACCGTCAAGATCCACCAGGCGGGCTTCACCGAAACCTGGGACACCGAGGAGTCGTTCCGCCACTGGTTCCGGATCCTGCGAGACCGCCGGATCCTGCCCGTCCACTGAGGATTCGGGCTTTCCGGTGGCCACGGAGAGCTTCGCGGGGAGGTAGGTCGCCGTCAGCGTGCCGGACAGCAGGACGGACGAGAGCGCCACCATCGTCTCGATCGGCAGCACGAAGCACAGCACCGTCCGCACCGCGGCCTCGAGCGGCAGCCCGAGGGCCGGCTCAGCACCCGGAACGCCGTTCACATTGCTCGTCACGCTCGCCGTGCCCGAGGAACGCGGCCGCGTCGCGCGCGACCTGCACGGCCACGGCATCACCACGGTCACCCGCAAGACCGGCCTCGCCCCCGGGTGCCGGAGAGCGGCAAGGACGGCGGGCAGGCGGCTCGGTGAGGTGCGGGCGCTCGAAGTCCTGTGCGCCAAGCGCTCGTCCAGGTGCGCGCCGGCGTCACCGACTTCCGCCGCGCGTCGCTCGCCGCCGAGCGCGCAGCCGTCCTCGCCCCGCACAGCAACGGCCTGGCGGACCGGCTCGCCTCCGCCGGTGCCCGGCCCACCACGGGCTCGCGGCGCGAAGGCGGGTTCTCGGTACGTGCGGTGGCAGAAGATTCGCCGCCGGATTCCGGTCCGCCGCCGGGGTGGCTGACGATCGCCTGAGCTGCCGCCCTGGACAAAAACGGACAATTCGCTACAAAACACGTGGCGCGCCGACTGCTGGAGAACCGTCGCGGCGCGCTTGACATCCGGCCACGTCATTCCCACACTTGTTCTGCAAATCGAACGGCGTTCAGCATTTCGAACAACGGCAAGGGAGACGAGCCGGTGAAACTGCCACCTTTCGGCTATCACCGCGCCGAATCGCTCGGTGAAGCGGTGGCGGTGCTGGCGGAGCACGGTCCCGACGCCAGAGTGCTCGCCGGTGGGCAGAGTCTCCTCCCCGTCATGGCTTTGCGCATGTCGAACCCGGCCGTGCTGATCGACATCACCACCGCGAAAGACTTGCAGGGACACGCTTTCCGCGACGCCGACGGTCTGGTCGTGTCGGCCGCGGTCACCACCCGCACGGTGGAGACCGACGCCGAAACGCGGCGCCGCCACCCGCTGGTCGCGGAGTGTCTCGCGCAGGTCGGGCACCCCGAGATCCGCAACCGCGGCACGGTCTGCGGCTCACTCGCGCACGCGGACCCGGCGGCCGAACTTCCGGCGCTCCTGCTGGCGCTCGGCGGTTCCGTCCGCGTCGCCGGCGCCGAACGCCGGCGCCGGATCGCGGCCGCCGACTTCTTCGCCGGTCCCTACCTGACCGCGCTCGAGGAGGGCGAGGTCGTCGCCGGGGCCGAGCTGCCGCTCCTGCCGCGGACGGCCGGCTGGTCGATCCGCGAGATCACCCGGCGCAGCGGGGACTTCGCGCTCGTCGGCGTCATCGCGATCCTCGACGCCGACGCGGCCGGGCGCTGCACCGACGCGCGCCTCGCCCTGTTCGGGATCGCCGGCACTCCGCGCCGCGCCACCGCGGCGGAGGAGGTCCTCAAAGGACAGCTCCTCGACGACGCCGTGCTCGCCGAAGCGGCAGAGCGCGCGTTCGACGACATCGACGTCCTCGGCGACATCCACGGTTCCGTCACCTACCGCCGCCGCGCCGGCGCGCGGCTCGTCGCCCGATCGCTGGCCGCCGCCCGCGCGAGCTGCCAGTCCGAAGTGGAGAGTGCCCGTGCTTGACGCGAACGAACCGACACCGGTCACCCTCACGGTGAACGGCAAAGCCGAGTCGGCGCGCACCACTCCGCGCACCACGCTCGCCGACTTCCTGCGCCACGAGCTCGGCCTCACCGGCACGCACCTCGGCTGCGAGCACGGTGTGTGCGGCGCCTGCACCGTGCGGCTCGACGGCGCCGCGGTCCGCAGCTGCCTCACCCTCGCCGTGCAGGCCGACGGAGCCACTGTGGACACTGTCGAAGGCCTCGGTGACACCGTCGGCGCCGAAGACGTGCTGCACCCGCTGCAGCAGAAGTTCTGGGAGCACCAGGCTCTGCAGTGCGGGTTCTGCACCCCGGGATTCCTCATGGCCGCCCTCGCCGCGCTGGCGGAAGACCCCGGCCTCGACCGGGACGCGATCCGCGAGCGGCTGTCGGGGAACCTGTGCCGCTGCACGGGTTACGCCCCCATCGTCGACGCCGTCGCCGAATACGCCGAGCAGCTGCGGGAGGCGCGGTCGTGAGCATCACCGACGGCTGGGTCGGCCGCCGCGTCAAGCGCGTCGAGGACCCCAAGATCCTGCTCGGGCGCGGTCGCTACGTCGACGACGTCACGCCCGCCCGCTGCCTGCACGCGGCGTTCCTGCGCGCGCCGGTCGCGCACGCGCGGATCACGTCGATCGACACCGAGGCCGCACGGCGGGCACCCGGGGTGGTCGCCGTGTTCACCGCCGAAGACTTCAACCCGATGTGCCGTTCGTGGAAGGGCCTGCTCGACTGGCCGGGCCTCGTCAGCGGCGACCAGCGGCCGCTGGCGACCGGCAAGCTGCACTACGTCGGCGAGCCGGTGGTGCTCGTCGTGGCCGAGAGCCGCGCCGTCGCCGAGGACGCGCTCGAGCTGATCGACCTCGGGTACGAAGAACTCCCCGCCGTCGTCGACTCGATCGCCGCGCTCGACGACGCCACCGCGCGGGTCCACGACGAACTGCCGTCGAACCTCGCCTTCGAAGCCACCTTCGGCGCCGGTGACGTCGAGGCCGCGTTCGCCGAAGCGGACGTGGTCGTCGAAACCGGCATCAGCACCGCGCGCCACACCGCCGTCGCGCTGGAACCGCGCGGGGTGGTCGCCGAGTTCGACCCGTCGGCGAAGGCGCTCACCGTGCGGATCTCCACGCAGGCGCCGCACATGCTGCAGTCCGTGTTCGCCGAGCTGTTCGGCCTGCGCGAGAGTTCGATCCGCGTGCTCACCGACGAGGTCGGCGGCGCGTTCGGCATGAAGGCGCACGTCTACTCCGACGAGGTGGCCACGTGCGCGGCCAGCATCCTCTTGCGCCGCCCCGTGAAGTGGATCCAGGACCGCGTCGAATCGCTGCAGTCCGACACCCAGGCCCGCGACGAACGCGTGTCCGCCAAGATCGCCGTCACCGCCGACGGCCGGATCCTCGGCCTGCGCTCCGAAGTCGTGAGCGACGGCGGCGCGTTCTCCGTCTACCCGCGCAGCATGGTTACCGAAGGCATCCAGGTCGCGACGATCATGCCCGGCCCGTACCGGATCCCGGTCTACTCGGGCCACGTGCGCGTCGCGATCACCAACAAGGCGCCGCTCGCCGTGTACCGCGGGGTCGGGCACCCGGTCGCGATCCTCGCCATGGAGACGCTGCTCGACGAGACCGCGCGCCGGCTCGGTCTCGATCCCGCGGAACTGCGCCGCCGCAACCTGATCACACCGGATGAGCTGCCCTACACGTCGGTCACCAACCAGGTCTACGACAGCGGTTCGCACCAGGAATCGCTGGAAAAGCTGCTCACCATGATCGCCACCGGGCCCGACCTGGACAAGCGCAAAGCCGAGGCGCGCGAACGCGGCCGGCTGCTGGGCGTCGGGCTCGCGTGCTTCGTCGAGGTCACCGCGCCCGGCGTGATGTTCTACGGCAAGCGCGGCGCTCCGATCACCGCGCACGACCAGGTCGAGGTGCGCGTCGAGGCCGACGGGTCGGTCACCGTCCTGCTGGGCACGCCCGGCCAGGGGCAGGGGCTGCAGACGACCGCCGCGCAGGTCGTGGCCGACCACCTCGGGGTGCCGTTCGACCGCATCACCGTCGTCAGCGGCGACACCGCCGTCGTCCCGCATGGCACGGGCGTGTGGGCCAGCCGGTCGGCCGTGGTCAGCAGCGGGGCCGCCGCGTCGGCGGCGCGCGAGGTGAAGGAACGGATCCTCGCGATCGCCGGGCACCTGCTGGAAGTCGATCCCGCCGACCTGGAGATCGACGACGGGGTCGTGCAGGTCGCCGGTGCGCCGAACGCCCGCCTGGGAGTGGCGGAGATCGCCGAGATCGCGCACTGGCGCACGCACCGCCTGCCGGCGGAGCTGCGCATCGGGCTGTCGGTGACGGGGGAGTACAGCGGGCCGAACGTCACCTTCAACAACGGCGCCCACGCCGCGGTCGTCGAGATCGAAGAGGACAGCGGGCTCGTGCACCTGGTCGACTACGCGTGCGTCGAAGACTGCGGCGTGCTCATCAATCCGTCCATCGTGGACGGACAGATCCGCGGCGGCGTCGCGCAAGGCGTCGGCGGCGCGCTGTTCGAACGGCTCCACTACGACGAGAACGGGCAGCTGCTCACCTCGACGCTGCTCGACTACCTGATGCCGACCGGGCCGGAGCTGCCCGACGTGCGCATCACCCACATCGAAACCCCCAGCCCGGTCACCAGCCTGGGCGTCAAAGGTGCCGGCGAAGCCGGCGCCGCCGGGGCGCCCGCGGCCGTGCACAACGCGGTCAACGACGCGCTCTCCCCCCTCGGCGCACGGGTGTGGCACCAGCCGCTGACACCCGAACGCGTCGTCCGGGCCCTGGACGAGGCCGCCGGGCGCAGCTGGCCCGAACCGCCCGACACGCCCGGGCTACCGGGCGCAACGGCGTGGGCAAGACGACCGTGCTCAAGGCCGTGATGGCGCTGTCCGTGCCGAGGGTGTCGGCGGGAAGCGTGCGCTTCGGCGACACCGAGCTGACGCGGCGCAAGCCCCACCAGATCGCCCGAGCCGGGATCGGGTACGTGCCGCAGGGCCGGCGGATCTTCCCCAGCCTCACCGTCGACGAGCACCTCGACGTCGTCGCGCGCCCGGCCCCGCCCGGGTATGAGAAGTGGACGCGGCAGCGGGTCTTCGACCTGTTCCCGCGGCTGGCCGAGCGCCGCCGGCACCGGGCGGGCACGTTGTCCGGCGGCGAACAGCAGATGCTCGCGATCGCGCGGGCACTGATGACCAATCCCCGCCTGGTGCTGCTCGACGAACCCAGCGAGGGGCTGGCGCCCCGGGTGGTGCGCCAGGTCGCCGACATCATCCGCCGGCTTCCGGAGTCGGGGGTCGGCGTCCTGCTCGCCGAGCAGGACCTCGGCATGGTCCGCCGCGTCGCGGACCGCGTCTACTTCCTCGATCGCGGCAGCGTCGCCGCCGATGTCACGTCGCGCGAGCTGAACGAGCGCGACGATCTGCTCGACCGCCACCTCGGCGTCTGAACCACCGTGTCCGAAACCTCCGTGGAGGAAAGGAAACCCGTGAAGATCATCCAGCACTTCGTCGGCGGCACACCGGTGCAGGCGGAGCCGCCTGCGTGGGCCGACGTGCACGACCCGGCGCGCGGCAGTGTCAGCGGCCGGGTCGCGCTCGGCGACACCGACGTCGTCGGCCAGGCGGTGAAGGTCGCGCTCGACGCGCAGGCGGCCTGGGGCGAGGAGTCGCTCGGCGCCCGCCAGCAGGTGATGCTGGAGTTCATCCGGCTCGTCGAACGCGACCGCGAGGCGCTCGCGGAGATCGTGACCGGCGAGCATGGCAAGACGATCGCCGACGCGCGCGCGGAGGTCAACGCGGGGCTCGACGTCGCGAAGTTCGCGGCGGGGATCCCGCACCTGCTCAAGGGCGAGTTCAGCGAGAACGTCTCCCGCGGCGTCGACACGTACTCGATCCGCCAGCCCCTCGGGGTCGTCGCCGGCATCACGCCGTTCAACTTCCCCGTGATGGTTCCGATGTGGATGTTCCCGCTGGCCATCGCGTGCGGCAACGCGTTCGTGCTCAAGCCCAGCGAAAAGGACCCGTCGGCGTCGAACCGGCTGGCGGAGCTGGCGATCGAGGCCGGGCTGCCGGCCGGCGTGCTCAACGTCGTGCACGGCGGCGCCCCGGCCGTGGACGCGTTGCTGGAGCACCCGGACGTCGACGCGGTGAGCTTCGTGGGATCCACGCCGGTCGCCCGCTACATCTACGAAACCGCCGCGCGGCACGGCAAACGCGTGCAGGCGCTCGGCGGAGCGAAGAACCACCTCGTGGTGCTGCCGGACGCCGACCTCGACGCGGCCGCGGACGCGCTCGTCTCGGCCGCCTACGGGTCGGCGGGGGAGCGGTGCATGGCGATTTCGGTCGGCGTCGCCGTCGGCGGGGTCGGTGATGCGCTGCGCGAGCGGCTGGTCGCGCGGATCGGCTCGTTGTCCACCGGGGACGGTCGCGACGCGGCCGCCGACATGGGCCCGCTCGTCACGGCCGACCACATGCGGCGCGTCAGCGGCTACGTGCAGGCCGGCGCCGACGCGGGGGCCGAGCTCGTCGTCGACGGCCGCGACGTGCGGGTTCCCGGGCGCGAGGACGGGTTCTTCCTCGCGCCGACGCTGCTCGACCACGTCCGCCCGGACATGACCGTGTACACGGACGAGATCTTCGGGCCCGTGCTGTCGATGCTGCGCGTGGACACCCTCGAGGACGCCGTCGCGCTCATCAACGGCAGCGAATACGGCAACGGCGTCTCCCTGTTCACCCGCGACGGCGTGGCCGCGCGGCGGTTCCAGCACACCGTGCAGGCGGGCATGGTCGGGCTCAACGTGCCCATCCCCGTGCCGATCCCGTACTTCCCCTTCGGCGGCTGGAAGCATTCGCTCTTCGGCGACTCCGGTCAGTACGGTGAGGACGGCATCCGCTTCTTCACCCGGCGCAAGGTCGTCACGAGCCGCTGGGCGCCGCCGGCCGGCTCGCGCGTCGACCTGCGGTTCCCGGCGTAGGGGGCTTGACGTGCGACTGGACAACAGCTTCACCGTCGGCCTGCCGCCCGAGCAGGCGTGGGCCGTGCTGACCGACCCCGAACGCGTCGCGCCCTGCCTGCCCGGCGTGCACTTGGACGAGGTCGACGGCGACGAGGTCCGCGGCGGCCTGCGCGTGAAGGTGGGCCCGATCTCGGCCGAGTACTCGGGTGTGGCCGAGTTCCGCTCCCGTGACCGGCAGGCGGGGGTCGTGGTCGTGGCGGCGTCGGGCCGCGAGGTGCGCGGCCGCGGCTCCGCGTCGGCCACGGTCACGCTGCGGCTCGCGCCGGCGGAGGAGGGCACCCGCGTCGACCTCGCCACGGAGCTCGCGTTGACGGGACGGCTGGCGCAGTTCGGCCGCGGCGTGCTGGGCGAGGTGACGGGCCGGCTGGTGGGCGAGTTCGCCCAGGCGCTGGCCGACGAGGTGGCGGGCTCGCGCCGGCCCGCGGCGGCCGCTCCGCGGTCGACGGCCGCCCTCAGCCGCGTCACCGCCGCGGAACCGGTGGCCGAGGTCGTCGACCTGGCCGCCGAGGCGTGGCCGGACGATGAGCCGGCCGGCGCCGTCCCTGCTGCCGGCGGCTCGCGCGGCTCGGCCGGCGGCGTCGGATCCACGCGGCACGCGAGCGACGGAAATTCGAGCTCCCGGGATCTCAGGAACGACTCCGACACCGTCGTGCTGCGGGCGATCGCCATCCCCGTGGCCAAACGCGTCGTCCCGGTCGTGGCCGCCCTCGTCGCGGCCGCGGTGCTCGCCCGCCGGCTGCGTCGATGACAGAATCTCCCGCGATGACCAGTTCTCAGTCTTCGGCCGGCCTGCCCGTCCCGTCGGTCGCCCGCGCCGCGCACATCCTCGACGCGCTCGCCGCCGCGCCCGACGGCCTGCCGCTCAGCGAACTCGCGCGCGTCATCGGCGCTCCCAAGAGCAGCTGCCTCGCGGTGTGCACGACCCTGGTCGCCACCGGCCTGCTGGTCCGCACTCCGGGCGGGCAGTACCAGCTCGGCTGGAAGGTCGTCCCGCTCGGCCGCGCGTACCTGTCGACGTCCGGCTTCGTGAAGGAGTTCCGGCGCGTCGACCAGGAACTCGGGCTGCTCTCGGAGGACACGATCGTGCTGTCCCTGCTGGACGGGCGCAACGTCGTGTACGTCGAGACCAGGCCGGGCCTGCGCACGCTCGCGATGTCCTACGAGATCGGCATGCGCCTGCCCGCCCACTGCACCGCCGGCGGCAAGTCCCTGCTGGCGTCCCTGCCGGACACCGAGATCGCCGGCCGCTACGCCGACGGCCGCTTTGAAACCCCGACCCCGCGCAGCATCTCGCGCATGCCCGAGCTGATGGCCGAGATCACCCGCACGCGCGCCAACGGCTACGCCATCGACGACGAGGAGACCGCCCCGGGCATGATGTGCGTCGGCGCCGCCGTCGCCGGCCGCGGCGGCCACCCCGTCGGCGCCCTCAGCGTCAGCATGGTCAAGTCCACAGTGGATGCACATCGCCTGGACCACTCAACGGCGGCGATCCTGCGCTTGAGCACCGCGATCACCGAACGGCTCGGCGGGCTCTGAGTCACGGCCACAGAGCCGTATTCAGCCTCCGGGGCGGGAGTCACCGCGGACCTTCCGGGCCGCACCCCCCCTTTCTCCTTGCCGCGCCACGCGACGCCCCTCAGACCTCGACGGAGCTCACCGCGGGCCCATCGCCAAACTGCACTCGACACGGCCGCTCACCGTGCACCCAGATTCCACGTGCCGCACGGCGTCACGACACTCGGCTCCAACGAAACTCACCGCAGCCCCACCGCCGAACCGCATGGGACACGGCGCTGCATGGTCGCTCTGCGCAAACCGGGTCGGCTGGCGGATCCTTCGATCCAGCCCCATAAACCGCTGGCCCTCGACAACTCCAACCGGCAGCATTCCTCCCCGCGGAGGAGAACGACATTGGTGACCAACAAAGATCTCAACACACTCGCAGCAGGAAGCTCCCACGCCTGGCTCCGCTTCGACGAGTCGAACCGATTCAGCTACTGGTACGGCCGCCACGCCCCACCTCGCGAACTGCCCCGGCCCCTGACCCGCGCCGCACTCGCCGAGGCGGCCTGTCACGCGAGCGGCCACGTCCGCGAGCAGGTCATCCCCGCGCTGAGCCGCAGCGCCGACCCCGAGGCGCTGCCCTTGCTGGTGATCCGCTGCACCGACTGGGTACGCCAGGTGCGCACAGCTGCCCGCCGGGCACTCCTGGCCCGTCTTGCCCGGACCGACCTCGTCCCCCTGCTGCCCCTCACCACCGCACTCAGCCGCCGGCTCGGCGACGGCTGGCTGGATGAGCACCTCCTGCACCCGGTCCTGACCTCCGCCGATCTCCTCGACGAAGCCCTGACCGTCGATGACTTCCGCACCCGCCGCCTCATCCTCGACTTGGCGATCGATGCCGGCCTGCTCTCGGACCACCGCCTCGCGAGCCTCGCGCGTGACGACACCGACTCCGTTGTCCGCACACGGGCCGGAAACCTCGTCCTCGATCACGGCGACCCCGCGTTGGCGCAAGCGATGCGGCGCGACGGCCCTCCCCGAATCCGCACCCGGGCACTGCAGCTCCTCGGCCAGGCCCACGACTACCTCGACGAGCCGTCTTCCCTCGTCCGCTCGATGGCACAGGCGCTCGTCCTCGATGCCGGCGACCACCCCGCCCCGCACTACCGCGAAGCCCTCGCCCACGGTGTCAGCACCCCGGCGACCGTCGCCGGGCTGGGGGAGACGGGGACCGCCGCCGACGTGGACCTCCTGCGCGACCACTTCACCCATCCCCGGCCCCGTGTCCGCGCGGCCGCCGTCCGGGGGCTGCGGCGGCTCCTCGCCGATCCCACGGACCCGCGTGCCGTCGAGCTCGCCCGCCCGCTGCTCGCCGATCCGTCGCCGGGTGTCGTACGCGCGGCCGCGACCGTCGTCGCCGGTCGCCTCGGCCAGGCCGATCGGCCGTACCTGCTGGCGCTCACCGCGCAAGATGAACCGAAGCACGTGCGCCGCGCAGGCGTCGCGCTGCTGCGCGGGATGAGCGAATGGTCCCGCCTCGCCATCGACCTCCAGCTGCTGAGCGCACCCGACGAGCCCCTCGCCGACGAAGCCCGGCGCGACCTCGACGAGTGGTGCCGCTGGCCGACCACCACGTACACCCGCCCGTCACCCCAGCTGGCAGCGCAGATCGACGCCCTGCTCAGCGCTCTCGAACCGCGCCTGGGTGAGGACTTCACGAACTACCTCAGGCGCGTCGCTTCCACTTGACCGGGTGAAGCCGAGCGTCGCCTGAAGATCGTCGTCCGGCAGCTCCGGCCGCTTCTGCCCGGCGACCACCACCCGCGGCTGCGGCGCGCCGATCGTCTCGCCGCTCGACATCCACACCGGCCACTCCGCCGGCCCCGAGGCGGCCTGGAACGGTTGACGGCGTTGCAGACCGTGTCCCCGGCGATCACCGCGGCGAGCGACGGCACGTGCACCACACCGGACGGCGCGATGTCGACCTGCGGAAATCTCGACCAGCCGGAGCTCCATGCCATCACCGACAGCACCGCACTGTCCACAGCGGACGGGACCACGGTGTTGTCCACCGCCGCGCGATGGCATCTATCTCTTGCCGGAACTCCCCACATCTGAGACGGCCGGCTGACCCGCACCCAGACTCCGCGTGTTGCACCGCGCAACGACAATGAGCTCCGACGAAACTCACCGCAGACCCACCGCAAACCGCATCGGACACGGCCACTGGCCGTGCACCCAGACTCCGCCTTGCACTTCGATCCGAAGCTTTCACGCGGTCTGTACCACGGTGCCAAGGTACTCTTTCCCGCCTTGACACTGTGGTGCAGACCGTCGTTACCATCGTCGGCTTTGGGGTGCAGGGAGAGTCTCCAGCGCAATGCGCGCCCCGGCGCGCCGAGGCATAGGTACGGAACCCAGCCGGACAATCCGCCTCGGCCCGAACGCCCCATTGCGCCGTACCGACGTCCCTGCAGCCACTCCGATCTCAACGTCCCTCGAACACGACATCCTCGTGCTGGGCCATCAACTTCCGCACGCCCTGGCTCAGCAGCAACCCCACCGCATGCTGCAGGTCTCGCGACTCGAACAGCGCCGGCGAAATCTCCAGCACCTCGGCGTCCGCCGCACGAGCGCCGCGCGCCAGCGTCGCCTGCGCCAGGCGTTTGGTGACCGTGTGGGCCGCCGTTGGACCGGCGGCCAGCCGTTGTGCCCATGACAACGCGGACTACCGCAGCTCGGCAGCGGGCACCACCCGGTTCACCACGTTCCACCGCTCGAACGTCGCAGCGTCGAAGGAGTTCGCGCCGAACACGATCTCCCGCGCTCGAGCGGGGCCGCACCGCTCGACGAGCCGGTTCGCGCCGCCGAGGAACGTCGCCGCGCCGATCCGGGCCTCCACTTGCGAGAACAGCGTGCCCTCGGCGGCGACGACGAGGTCGCACGCCAGTGCCGGCTCGAGACCCGCCGCCAGGCACTGCCCCTGCACGGCGGCGAGCACCGGGAACGGCGCGTCCTCGAGAGCGCGGATCGCCGCGTACGCCTCGGTGAGCATCGTGCGCGCGTCGGCTTCGGAGCGGTCCTTGAACAGGCTCACGTCGGCGCCACCGCAGAACACCGGCCCGTCGGCTTGCAGCACCAGCGCGCGCACGCCCTCGTCCCGCGCGCGTCGGACGGCTGCGACCAGCTGGGCCCCCAGCGCGGGCGTGAACAGGTTCGGGGGCGCCGTCATGGTCACGACCGCGACAGCGCCGGCGCGTTCGTAGCTCGTCTCGCTCAAGGCTCGCTAGACTAAACAGTCTAGACTAAATCGTCAAACCGGGGTCGAGTGTCCGAAGTGGACCGCGAAACCTCAGATCGGCAGCTCGCCCACCGCCGAGATCGTCTGGATCGCGTCGACGTCCACCGCTGCCAGCGCCGCTTCCGGCACGCGCGCCCGGGCCGGGAACACGATCGGCGGCGCCGGTTTCGTCGCGTCCACGATCACCGCCGACGAGCGCTGCGGAGTGCGGCCACCTTCCTCGTCGTAGCTCCAGTTCGTGGGCAGCAGCCCGCCCGGTCCGTTCCACCGCGGGATGATCTGCAGGTCCTGCGACGCGTCGAACCGGGTGCCGATCGCCCACGCGACCTCGCGTTCGTCGTACACGTCGATGTCGTCGTCCACGATCACGATCGCCCGCAGGTTCTCCGGCTCGGTGTTGAGCGCGGCGAACGCGGCGCGCGTTGGGTCGGTGTCGGAGTCCTTCCGGATCGACAGGTAGCAGTGCATGCGCGCGTGCAGCGGGATGTTGACCGCGCGCAGGCCCGGCACCTTCTGCCGCACGGCTTCGTGGATGCTCGCGATCCGCGGCAGCGCACCCATCAGCCGGTGCTCGCGGCCGGAAGCCTGGATGTCCTGGAAGATCGCGTCGCGGCGCATGGTGATCGCGTCGACCTCGATCACCGGCTTGCGCCCGCCGCCGACATAGTGCCCGGGCCACTCCGCGAACGGCCCCTCCTCCTCGAGTTCGCCGGGCAGGATGTGGCCCTCGATGACGATCTCCGCGTGCGCCGGCACCGGGATTCCGGACGTCACTGCCGGCACGGTTTCCACCGATTCGCCCAGGTACGCGCCGGCCGCGTCGTACTCGCCACCGATGCCCGGCACCCGGGACACCGCTCCCATCAGGAACGCCGGGTGGTGCCCGACGACGAGCGCGATCGGCGTCGGCTCACCCCGTTCGGCGTAGCGGCGGTGGATCGTGCCACCGTCGTGCGAGCCGAAGAACCACACGCCCAGCCGCCGCGGCCCGTAGATGTGGTGGCGGTAGATCCCGGCATTGACCGCGCCCGACTCCGGATCGCGCATGACCCCGACGGCGGCGGTCAGGAACGGCCCGCCGTCCAGCTCGTTGTGGGTCGGGATCGGCAGCCGCGTGAGGTCGGCTTCGTCACCGCGCCAGACGACCTGCTGCACCGGCGCCCGATCACCGGAGAACTCGACGGGCGGATGCGCGGCGCGCCCCTGGCCCGCCACCGACGAACGCACGAGCGTCTCGACGTCGACCCCGAGGGCCAACGCCATCCGCTCGTGCGTCGCGACGAGGTTGGTCAGGCACGGCAGCTCACTGCCCGCCACGTCGGTGAACAGCAACGCGGGGTAGTCACCGCGCTTGTCGTACCACGCTCCGTAGGCGGTGACGCCGAACCGCGGGTCCACCTGTTTGCTCACGTGCTTGACCTGGCCCGCACCGGTGGAAACCACTTCGGCGAGGAACGATCGCAGATCCTTCGGCATCAACTCCGCCTTCCCGAGACGTCAGACGTCTGACGCACTATAGGAAGGTGGTGCCGACCGGACAAGCTGTCCCACTCAGCAGACACCGTGGGCCGGCTGGGGGTTCGTGAGCCCGAAAAGCGGCCGCAGGCGCAGGCCGATCCACGTGCCACCGAGCGCGAAGAGGCCCCACAGCCAGCCGTGCAGGCTGCCGGTGGAGATCCCGGCGAGGTACGCGCCGATGTTGCAGCGGATCCGCCAGGTCCCGGCGGCCGATGCGGCGACGGCCGCGCCGAGGATGATGCCGAGGTCGGTGAGGTTCGTCTTGTCCGTCCAGATCGGGCCCGCGAGCGCCTTCGCGTTGGTGCTCGTCTGCCAGAACTCCCACGTCTCCGGGTGCAGGCCCACCAGCTGCAGCAGCTTCGCGCCCCACAGCGCGAACGCGAACGTGACGCCCCACGTGCGTCCCGACACCAGCACCACGGCCGCCGCGAGGACCCCGAGCACGACCGCGCCCACCAGCCCGCGCGCTCGGCACGACGTCGAGCGGCGGCGTCCGGCGTGCCTGCACGACGCGGATCAGCACCACGACCAGTGCAACTGTCGGGGCGCCTTCCTGCAGGCGCGCTGAAGACTGGTTTCCGCGTACGGCAAGGGAAACGGGGTGTGGTGAAGCGCGCCGGCCGGGCTGGGCGCCTCACGGGTGCGGCTGAGGCTTCCGGACACAGCGTGCCGGCCGGCTGGCGCAGGTCCACGTGCCGGCGCCACACGAGGGCGACTGGGCCAGACCTGGGCGAAATGGTTGTGCCATCAGCCCTGGTCCGGTGATCAAAGCCTGAGAAGCCACGGCATCGGGTGAAACTCAGACATGCGTACCCCGGCTGGTGACCAGGGATTTCGCGGTCCTGTTCGCCCGGGCGGGTTGGTACAAAACGGAGGAGTCCGGCCAGGGCGCCGCAATGTGACTGGCGGCGCAAACGCTTCGTGCTGGGCGGACGGACTCGGGGTGCGGGCAGTTCGCGCCGTGCGGGACGGCTCAGGACCGGCTCGGTCCGTGCGGAACCGTTCGCAGGTAAAGTGATCCGGAACTGTTCGTCCTCAGGGGAGCGAGGCCCGCGATGCCCGAACGACCCGTGCTGGTGCTGACCGCGACCGGCGGGCAGGGCCGTGCTGTCACCGAGGCTCTGCTGGCCCGCGGCGCCACCGTGCGGGCGCTGGTGCGCGACGCCGCGCGCCCGGCCGCGCAGGAGCTCGCCGGGCGGGGCGTCGAGGTCGTCACCGGCGTGCTGGAGGACCCGGGCCCCCTGGCCGACGCGATGCGCGGCGTCGCGGGTGTCTTCGCGTTGACCACGCCGTTCGAATCGGGCCCGGCCGCGGAGATCGCCCAGGGCCGCGCCATCCTCGCCGCCGCGCGCGAGGCCGCGGTGCCGCACCTCGTGTTCAGCTCCGTCGCCGGCGCGCTGGACCACTCGGGCGTACCGCACTTCGACAGCAAGGCCGTCGTCGAGGCCGACGTGCGCGCTTCCGGCGTGCCCTTCACGATTCTCGGCCCGACGTACTTCTACGACAACGCCCTCGGCGGCACCGACCGCATCCTCGCCGGCTTCCTCGACCTCCCCCTCCCCGGCGACCGCCCCCTGCAGCAGCTCGCGCGCACCGACCACGGCGCCTTCGCCGCCGACGCGCTGCTCGACCCCGACCGCTACCTCGGCCACCGCATCGAACTCGCCAGCGACTCCGTCACGCCGACCGAGATGGCGGCCGCCCTGAGCGACGTCCTCGGCCAAGAGGTGCGGCACAACCCCGTTCCCCTCGCGGCCGTCACCAACGAAGACATGCACGCCATGTGGACGTTCCTCACCGACCCCGGCTACCAGGTCGACATCCCCGCACTGCACGCCGCGCACCCGGACATCGCGTGGACCGGCTTCGCCGCCTGGGCCCGCCAGACGTTCACCCCGGGCCGGTGACGCCGGGCATTCGGACCTGCCCCGCCGAGCAGGACCCGCGGGAAGCTAAGGCGCGGCGGTCGGCGTCGAGCGGGACGAGAGCCTGGGGGCTTCCGTGATGCCGGCGTCGCGGAGTTCCGCGGCGATGCGATCGCGCAGCCGGAACTTCTGCACCTTCGTGCCGGACATCGGCCAGTCGGTCACGAACCGCACGTAGCGGGGCACCTTGAACGTCGCGATGCGGCCCAGGCAGTACCCGATCAGCTCGCGCTCGGTGGCGGTCGCGCCCAGGCGAAGCTGGACGTAGGCGACGGGCACCTCGCCGAGCCGCGCATCCGGCGTGCCGACGACCTGCACGACGCCGCAGGCGGGGTGTTCGCCGAGGCAGCCCTCGACTTCGGCCGCCGACACGTTTTCGCCGCCCACCTTGAGCATGTCCTTGAGCCGGGAGACGAACGAGAGCCGGCCTTCCGCGTCGGCGACGACGAGGTCGCCGGTGGAGAACCAGCCGTCGGCGTCGATCCGTTCGGCCGTGAGCTCGGGGTCGCGGTGGTAGTAGGCCATCCGGGACACGCCGCGGTACTGCAGTTCGCCGCGCGTGCCCGCGGGCACCGGCACGCGACTGTCCGGGTCGACGACCCGGACCTCCATGTGCCGCAGCACTTTCCCGCTCGTCTTCGCGCGGACCTCGGCGGGGTCGTCCGGCGAGCCGACGCAGCAGAACCCGAGGGACTCCGTCGAGCCGAGTGACGACATCTGGATCGCCGGCTCGACCCGGGCCTGCATGGCGCGCAACCGTTCCGGTGCGCCGACGTTGAGCACGAGCCGCAGCGCCGACAGGTCGGCGGCGGGGAAGTCGGCGTGGTCGACGACCTGCAGCCAGATCGTCTCGAACGCGGGGAACCCGACCGTGCACCGCTCTTCGGAGAGCTGACGCAACGCGGCCCCCGGTTCGAACGTTCCCGTGTGGACCATGGCGCAGCCGGCGGCGAGTGCCGCAAGAGCGACGTCGAAGCCGCCGCAGTGGAACATCGGCAGCGCCGTCCAGAACCGGTCGCGCGGCCCGAGCCCGAGCCGCTCGGCGACGGCTTCGCCTTCGGTGACCAAGGAGGCGTTGTCGTGCACGCATCCGTGCGGCCGAGCCGTCGTGCCGGACGTGTAGAGGATCAACGCGGGATCGCTTGCGCGCACCTCCGCCCGGGCCGCCGCGACCGCCGCCGTGTCGGCCGGCCTCGGCTGGCAAGTCGCCGGAGAAAGCCAGCCGGCGGGCGTCGGACCCTCGTCCAGCGCGACCACCGCGCGCAGCACCGGCGCCACGCGCAGGGCCAGCCGTCCGGGAGCGGCGGTGGCGAGCCCGGGCAGCGCGTCCGCGAGAACGGGCCCGAGCGCCGCGTCGGCGAGCAGCAGCCGCAGGTCGGCGTTCTCGATGAGGTAGGCGAGCTCCGCGGCTTTGAGCCGGGGGTTCAGCGGGACCGTGACCGCGCCGAGCCAGGCGGCGCCCAGCCACGCCGTCACGCTGGCGAGCCGGCCGGGCGTCAGCAACCCGACGTGGTCGCCCGGACGGACGCCACGAGCCCACAACGCGCCGGCGAAGCGCTTCGCGCCGGCCGCGATCTCGGCGTAGGTAAGCCGTCCGTCGGGGAAGACGACTTCGTGCTCGCCGGCGCCTGCGGCGCACCGGTCGAGCAGATCCGGGATGGTGGTGTCGGGCATGTTGACCCTCCTGAACACGACCGATCATGAGCGGGCGCTGATCCGCGGCGCTTCGGTGATGCCGGCGGCCGCCAGTTCGCCGGCGATCGGCTTGCGCAGCTCGACTTTCTTGATCTTCGTGCCCGACATCGGCCACTCCGTGACCCAGCGGACGTAGCGGGGCACGCGGTAGGAGGCGATCCGGCCGACGCAGTGGTCGATCAGCTCCTGCTCGCTCACCGTGTGCCCGGGCTTGAGCTGGACGAACGCCGCGGGCACCTCGACGTAGCGGGCGTCGGGCGCCGCCACGACGGCCACGATCGCGACGGCGGGGTGCGTGAGCAGGTGGCCCTCGACCTCGGCCGCCGCGACGTTTTCGCCGCCCACCTTGAGCATGTCCTTCAGCCGCGAGACGAACGTCAGCCGCCCGTCGGGGTCCGCGACGACCACGTCCCCGGTGTGGAACCAGCCTTCGGAGTCGAAGACGCGGGCGGTGAGGTCCGGATCGCGGAAGTAGCCGTCGAACGCGTTGGGGCCGCGGAAGAGCAGCTCACCCGGCGCACCGGGCGGCAGGTCCGCGCCCGAGTCCGGGTCGACGACCCGGCACTGCATGCCGGGCATCGGATGCCCGCCGGTTTCGGCTCGCTTGTCCGGCGGATCGTCCAGCCGGTTGAGCGTGAGGAACGCGGCCGACTCCGTCATCGCCACGCACGACACGTGCACGGCGTGGGGCACCCGGGCCGCCATCGCGCGCAGCCGTTCGGGCACGCCCACCACCATCACGATCCGAAGCCGGCTCAGGTCGTGCCCGGCGAAGTCGGGCCGGACGGACGCGGTGGCTCTGCTCGTCATCGGCGGCTCCTCGGAGAGCGAGGCGGGTTCGGCCTGCGGACGGCGACTACCTACCGGCCGTTTGACAAACTAGCGCGGGTGCTCAAGGGTGGACAAGCGGGAAGACCCGGCGATCCGCGGTCGGCCGCGACAGGGCATTGAACCCCGCGGCGAGGAAGGGTGATGCCGTGCCGAGCTACGACGTGGTGGTGATCGGGGCCGGGGCCGCCGGCCTGTGCGCGGGAGCGCTGCTTGCCACCGAAGGCAAACGGGTCGTGGTCCTCGACCGCAGCCCGTACCTGGGCGGGCGCGCGATGGCCGTGCCGGACGAGGGGTTCACCGTCAACCTCGGCGGGCACCTGATCGAAGACGGCGGATCCGGCATCACGAAGGTGTTCGAGCACGTCGGCAAAGAGCTGATCCACGGCGAGGTCAGCAACGAGATGCCGATCTGGGAGAACGGCAAGGGCTGGGGCTCGATCCGCGACCGCTACACCGACCGCACCGAGCTCAAGAAGGTCATCAAGGCGCTCGTCAACACCCCCTACTCCGAGCTCGACGACTGGGACGACCGATCGCTGCGCGAGTGGCTGCACCAGCACACCTCCGACCAGGGGGTGGTCGACCTGTTCGAGTTCATCTCCGTGCTCGAGTGCATGACCGACAACTGGTACGACCACTCCGCCAGCGACAACCTCTATGTCCGCAAGATGCACTTCGAGGAGCGCAACACCGCCGCCTACTCGTGCTGGCCCGGGCAGGGCTGGGACGGCCTGTGGCGCGATCTCGCGGACGCGATCACCGAACACGGCGGCGAGTTGCGCCTGGGCACCTCGGTCGAGCGCGTGCTCATCGAAAGCGGTGCGGTCAAAGGGGTCGCGGTCGCGCGTGAACCGAAGGTGCTGCCCAACGAGTTCTTCGAAGAGGAGATTCTCGAGGCCCCGGCGGTGATCTCCACGTTGCCGGTGTGGCACGTGCTCGACGTGGTGCCGCGCAGCGCGCTGCCGGAGTGGTACGCCTCGCAAATCGAGTTCCTGGCGCAGGACAAGTTCCGCATCGCCTGGCTCGGGCTCTACCTCGCGACCGAGGAGCCGGTCACCCGCTACGACCCGCGGGAGCTCGCGACCTGGACTTCGACCCCGTCGACCAGCTGCTCCGGGTTCATGTTCGACCAGTCCGCGATGGACCCGTCGTGCTCGCCCGAGGGCACGCACCTGCACGTGCTGGGCGCGATCATCCCGGGGGAGAAGGGGCGCGACCGCGAGTGGTGCCGGGCCACGATGCAGGCCTTCGAACGCGACGCCGAAACGATGTGGCCCGGGTTCGCGAAGCCGCTCTGGCGCCGCCGCCACCTGGTGTTCGAGCCGAGCTTCGGCGTGATCCAGATGCCCGGGCTGGTCGGCAAGTACCGGCCGCACTGGCGTGCGCCGAACGTCGAAGGCCTGTGGTTCGCCAGCGAAACCTTCCGCAGCCGCGGAATCGGCACCGACCGCGCGGCGCGCGCGGCTCTCACATGCGTCGAGGACTACCTCGGCGCGCGGATCCCGGCCTTCGGCGATGGATGGAGGTACTGAGTGGAGCGTCTGCAGCTCGGTGTGCCCGGTCAGATCATGCCGCCGGCGGACGCCGCGGCGAAGTTCGCGCTGCGCAGTGAAGCCGAGGGGTTCGACGCCGTCTGGTGGCCGGACCACCTCATGGGCTGGCACGCCGACACCATGTGGACCGAAGACCTGACGCCGCTGGCCGCGGTGCAGCCGAACCCGCACACCTACTTCGACCCGCTGATCATGATGGGTGTGGTGGGGGCGCAGACCGAGCGGATCAAGGTCGGCGTGGTCGTCACCGATCTGATCCGGCGCAATCCGGCGATGGCCGCGGCCGGCGCGCTGACGCTGGACCACGTCACGAAGGGCCGGGCGATCATCGGACTGGGCTCGGGGGAGAAGCTCAACGTCACCCCGTACGGGATGTCGTTCGACAAGCCGGTCGCGAAGCTGTCCGAGGGCATCGACGTGATGCGGTTGTTGTGGGAAGCCGACGGCCCCGTCGACTACCACGGGACATTCCACACCCTCGACAAGGCCGTGCTCGGTTTGCAACCCTATCAAGGGAAAACGCCCGAGATCTGGACGGCCGCACACGGTCCGCGGATGCTCGAGCTCACCGGGGCGAAGGCCGACGGGTGGCTGCCCACCAAGATGACGCCCGCCGGCTACGCCAAGTCGCTCACCACGATCCGGCAAGCCGCGCAGGACGCCGGGCGCGATCCCGCCGCGTTCACCCCTGGCATGCTCGGTTACCTGCTCATGGGACCCGACGAGGAAACCGTCCGACGGCTCACCGAGGCACCGCTCGTGCGGGCGCTGTGCGTGCTGCTGCCCGCGCAGGTCTTCCGCGAACTCGGCGTCGAACCGCCCCTGGCCGGCGGGCCGCACGGCTCCGGCTTCCACGATTTCATCCCCACCACCGTTTCCCGGGCGGAGTCGCTGCGGATCATCGACGCGATCCCGCCGAAGGTCGTGCGGCACTACGCGTTCTGCGGCAC
The DNA here is from genome assembly GCF_016889705.1 of Amycolatopsis sp. FDAARGOS 1241. Classification (NCBI taxonomy): domain Bacteria; kingdom Bacillati; phylum Actinomycetota; class Actinomycetes; order Pseudonocardiales; family Pseudonocardiaceae; genus Amycolatopsis; species Amycolatopsis sp. FDAARGOS 1241. Next base: position 5,528,443 of record NZ_CP069526.1, on the reverse strand, counting down.
CCCGGCGCAGGTCGCCGAGGAACTGGCGGAGTACCGCGCGGCGGGGCTGCGCCACCTCGTCATGTGGAACATCACCGCGTTCGGCGACCCGTCGCTCGCGAAGTGGTCGTTCCAGGCGATGAGCGAGCTGAAGAAGCTGGTGGGGTCGTGAGCGCACGTGCGCGGACGAGCGTCGAGGCGTACTTTTCGTCGATCAACGCCGAGCGGTTCCCCGAGCTCATCGAGGTGTTCGCCGAGAACGTGCGGATCCACGTGGTCGGCGCGACCCCAGTCGCGGGCCGGGAAGCCGCGATCACGCACTTCGTGAAACTGCTCGCGGGCTACGCCGAGCACGACGACTGCGTGACCCGGTGGATCGAAGCCGACGACGCCGGCACCGGGTCCGTGGTGACCGAGATCGACTTCACGGGCCGCCTGCTCGACGGCCGGCCGATCGCGTTCGCCGCCCTCGACGTGTTCGACCTGCGCGACGGCCGGATCGCGAAGGTCACCACGTGGTACGACACCCGTGAGGTCCGCCGCCAGGTGCTCGCGTCGTGAGGGCTGGTCACCGTCCCTTGGCGGTCTGCACCACGGCCATCCGCCCGATGCCCGCGCCGAACGGGGCGGCCTGCGGTGCGAGGCTCGCCAGCGCCCGGTCGTAGGCCGCCACGAGGGCGTCTTCGGCGGCGTAGTCGAAGGGATCGGTCGTGCTCGTTGCCCGCATCGCTGTTTCATTCGCCAGCATCCACTCCACCGTCTCGGCGAGCCCGTCCGCCACCGTCACCACGTCGTGGTACCCGAGGTCCGCGCGCAGCCGCGTTGTGTCCACAATGGACGTCGGCGTCTCCTGGCCGCCGAACGCGGACATCGCGAGCCCGGGGCTGGGCAGCTCGCGGGGCAGCGACCGGAGCTCCAGGTCCCGGCCCGCCGCGCGCGCGACCAGCTGGACCCATTGCCGGACGGTGAGGAGGTCGTCGTCGGCGACGTTGTACGCCTTGCCCGCCGCCGTTTCCGGCCGGTCGACCGCCAGCAGCACGGCCTCCGCGGCGTTGCGCGCGGCGGCTCGCGAGTGCACGCCGTGGCCGCCGTCGGCGAGGATCATCCACGGCCGTCCGTCGAGCACGCGGCGCACCACGTGCCACTCCCACGCGTACGGGTTGCGCGGTCCGTAGACCGTGGGGTACCGCAGGTATGTGGCGGCGAAGGAACCGTTGACGCCCAAGGCGAACACCTGGTCCTCGGTGCGCCGGATCGGGCCGGTGCTGTAGCCGGCGAAGCGCGGCTCGTCCGGCGCGACGAGGGGGTGTGAATCCTCCCGCACCGGCAGCCGCACGCCGTACGGGAAGCGCGAACCGGGGTTGACGTAACCCTGGTAGACCGGCACGCCGCCGACCACGACCAGGTGCGCGCAGCGGTGCGCCACGTGCTCGGCGATGAGCCGGACCCGGCCGTAGGTCGCCACGACCACGTCCCACCCGCCGGCGCCGACGGCGCGGGTGATGTCGTCCGCCTCGAACGGGCTGCCGTGCACGTGCGGCACGTCGGGCAGTTCCGTGACTTCGTGCCGTCCGGTGTGGAACACCGTCACGTCGTGCCCGCGGGCGAGCAGCCCCTCGACGATCGACGGCCCGGTCGGGCCGGTGCCACCGACGACCAGCGCGCGCCCCATCAGGCACCGCCCGTTCCGGAGAACCGCGGCCGCTCGCCGCTGCCGTTTCCGTGCACTGGAGCCCTCCCTGCGCGAGTCCTTCGCGGAGCATCGCAAGCCCGGGTATTTCTGTCAAACGGTTGGTTGATGACCCTTGTTGGGGTGCGGCTGTGGTGCTAATCTCACCGCTACCAAACGGCCGTTAGTCAATGACGACAACGTCATGGAGGACGCCGATGTCCGTAGCCGCCACCGCTCCACATCCTGTCCGAGGAGTTCGCTGCGGACCCCTACCGCGCATACCGGGTGATGCGCGAGCAGCACCCGCTCGTCTGGCACGAAGCCATGCAGAGTTACGTGATCAGCCGCTACTCCGACGTCGAGCGCGCCTTCAAGGACCCGGTGTTCACGAGCCGCAACTACGACTGGCAGCTCGAACCCGTGCACGGCCGCACCATCCTGCAGATGGACGGGCGCGAGCACGCCACGCACCGGAACCTGGTCGCCCCCGCCTTCCGCGGGCGGGACCTGATGACCAAGTTCCTGCCCGTCATCGAACAGAACTCGCGCGAGCTGATCGAGCGGTTCCGCCGCGACGGGCGGGTCGATCTCGTCGACCAGTACGCGACCCGGTTCCCGATCAACGTCATCGTGGACATGCTGGGCCTGCCCAAATCCGACCACGAGCACTTCCACCGCTGGTACAGCTCGATCATGGCCTTCCTGTCCAACCTCTCCGGTGACGAGCAGGTCATGGCCGAAGGCGTCCGTACCAAGGAAGAGTTCGAGCGGTACCTGCTGCCGATCATCCGCGAGCGCCGCGAAAACCCCGGCGACGACCTGCTGTCCACGCTCTGCTCGGCGGAGATCGACGGCGTGCGGATGACCGACGAGGAGATCAAGGCATTCTGCAGCCTGTTGCTGACCGCCGGCGGGGAGACCACCGACAAGGCCATCGCGAGCCTGATGCGCAACCTCGTCGCGAACCCCGATCAGCTCGCCGCGGTCCGGAACGACCACTCGCTGATCGCGGCCGCGTTCGCGGAAACCCTGCGGTTCTCGCCGCCGGTGCACATGATCATGCGCCAGCCCTCGGAAGACGTGCAGCTCTCGGGTGGTCTCGTCGAGGCGGGCAAGACCGTGACCTGCCTGATCGGCGCGGCGAACCGGGATCCGGCCCAGTACGCCGATCCCGACACCTTCGACCTCCTGCGCGCCGACCTCGATCTCGGCCGCGCCTACACGGCCGGCGCCAACCACACCGCGTTCTGCCTGGGCCGCCACTTCTGCGTCGGCGCCATGCTCGCCAAAACCGAACTCGACACCGGCATCGCGCACCTGCTCGACGCCATGCAGGACATCCGCTTCGACGGCGAAGCGCCGCCGGAGCACGGCGTGTTCACCCGCGCCCCCGCTTCGCTGCCCCTGACTTTCACGCCCGCCTGAGGAGGCACCGTCATGACCGCACGCGCGGAGATCGAAAACGTCCTGGGCAAGGCTTCCTGGGGCTACGACGAGAACGACGTCGACCTGATCGCCGAACAGTTCACCGAAACCGCCACGATGACCATGCAGATCGGCCGCGAGGGCGACCCGATCGGCCCGTTCGAAGGTCGCGAGGCGATCCGCAAGCTGCACGCGGACTCGCTGGCCGCGCAGACCGACCAGCGCCGGCACAACCTCTCGAACCTCGTGATCACCAAGGAGACCCCGGAGAGCGCGTCGACGACCGCGAACCTCACCCTGCTGTCGATCGAGAACGGCACCGTGCAGGTCCTCTCCAGCGGCTGGTACCGCGACGAGCTGGTCAAGCGGGGCGAGTCCTGGCTGATCGCCACCCGGCACATCTACCTCGACCTGCCCTACTGATCCCCGCACCGGCACTTACCAGAGGACACCCATGGTCAACCTCGGACGGATCCCGGAGAAGTGGGCCGCGCTCACGCCCACCCGGGACGCGATCGTCGACGCCCCGAGCGGGCGGCGGATGGACTGGAGAACCCTCGACGAGCGCGTCCGCAGGCTCGCCAACGGGCTCGCGGGCGGGGGCGGGCTCGGCCTGTCCCCAGGCGACCGGGTCGCGATCCTGGCGAAGAACTCCATCGAGTACCAGGAGCTGTACTACGCGGCGGGGCGGGCAGGGCTCGTCACCCAGCCGCTGAACTGGCGGCTCGGCGCGGGTGAGCTCACCCGGATCGTCGCCGACGCGGCGCCGAAGGCGGTGATCGTCTCCGACGAGTGGCTCGACACCGCGAAGGAGCTGCAGACCGCGGTGGACGTGCCGAACTGGCTGCAGTTCGGGGCTTCGGGCGACGGGAGCTATGAAAACCTGCTGGCCCGCAGCAGCACCGACGAGCCGGAGTGGTCGGCTTCGGTCGGTGACGCCGACCCGTTCTTCATCCTCTACACCGGCGGCACGACTGGCGAGTCGAAGGGCGCGCTGCACAGCCACACGAGCGTGTCGTTCGGGATGCTCAACCAGACGGTCGCCGAGCGCATCGTCGCGACCGACGTCTACATGCTGACCGGGCAGATGTACCACATCCCGATCGTGCTCTCGATGAACTACCACCGCCACGGCTGTCCGCTGGTGCTGATGAACTTCGAGGCGCGCACCGCACTGGAGCTGATCCAGGAGGAGCGGGTCTCGGCGTTCCTCGGCATCACCACGATGCTCAACTGGATGATGGCCGTGCCGGGCTTCTCGTCCTACGACATCTCGGCGCTGCGCAACATTCAGTACGGCGGCGGCCCCATGCCCTCGTCGGTGGTCAAGGCCGCGCTCGACCAGTTTCCCTGCACGCTGATCCAGGGGTACGGGCAGACCGAGGGCACGACGATGTGCTTCCTGTCCCAGGAGGACCACCTCGACGCCGTGCGCGGGATCCACCCGGAACGGCTGATGTCCTGCGGCCGCGAAGGTTTCGTCACCCAGGTGCGGGTTGTGGACCCCGGCGGCCGCGATGTGCCCAAGGACGGCAAGACCGCGGGTCAGATCATCGTGCGGTCCGAGGCCAACATGCTCGGGTACCTCAACCGGCCCGACCTCACCGCGGACACCATCCGCGACGGCTGGATGTGGACCGGCGACATCGCCACGTGGGACGCCGAGTCCTACGTGTTCATCGTCGACCGCGCCAAGGACATGATCATCTCCGGCGGTGAGAACATCTACTCGATCCAGGTCGAGGAAGCGGTGAACAAACACCCGTCCGTGCTCGAATGCGCGGTGATCGGCGTGCCCGACGACGAGTGGGGCGAGGCGGTCAAGGCCTTCGTGGTGCTCAAACCCGAGACGACGGCCACCGAAGCCGACATCATCGCGACGGCCAAGCAGCACCTGGCCTCCTACCAGAAACCGCGGTCCGTCGAGTTCGTCGACGCGCTGCCCAAGGCGCCCACCGGGAAGATCCTCAAGCGTGACCTGCGCCGGGAGTACTGGGCGGATCGCGGCCGGTCGGTGTGACGGCGGGCCTGCACCACCTCGGCGTGCGCGTGGCCGCACTGGACAAGGCCGTGGCGTTCTACCGCGAGCTCGGTGCCGAACCGCTCGCCCCGGAGTTCGCGCTCGACGCGGGCGCTGCCCGGCTCGCGATGAACGCGCGCGGCGCCGGCCCGGTGCGGGTCCTCCTGCTCGGGTTCCCGGACGGCAGCGGGATCGAGCTCTTCGAGTTCGGCGACCCGGTACCGCCGTGGTGCGCCGAGCTCGAGCGGACCGCCCGATTGCCGCACCTCGGGATCCGGGTCACCGACGTCGACGCCGCGCTGGCCCGCGCCGAAGCGGCCGGCGGGCAGCGGCTGTGGGACGAACCGAAGCAGTGGGGCCCGGTGCGGGTGGTGTACCTGCGCGATCCGGACGGGACCGTGCTCGAGCTGCTCGACGGGCCGCTGCGGGCGGTCGCGGACGTGGTCGCCCGGTGAGCACCGATCGGCACGAGGAGGAGGTTCCTTGTCCTACGACGTGATCGTGCTCGGCGCCGGCGTGTCCGGCCTGGTCACGGCGTCCCTGCTGGCCGAACGGGGAAAACGCGTGCTACTGCTGGAAAAGCACGCGTACCTCGGCGGCCGGGCGCGCGAGTACCGGTACCGGGGGCACCAGCTCGGCCTCGGCAGCCACCTCGTCGAGGACCCCGGTGACTCGCTGACCCGCGTGTGCGCGCTGATGGGGCTCGACCTCGTGCACTCCGAGCGCAGCGATTCCATGCCGTTCTGGACCAACGGCCGGGGCTGGGCGCCGATCCAGGAGCAGTACGCGGGCAGCGCGAAACAGGGCCTCAAGCGCTGCATCCAGGCACTGAACGACACGTCCTACGACGAGCTCGAGAAGTGGAACCACGCGTCCCTGCGGGAGTGGATGGCGCAGTACACCTCCGACGAGGGCGTCTACACGGTGTGGGAAGCGATCTCCGTGCTGGAGCAGATCACGGTGCGGCCGTGGGAGCACTCGGCTTCGGAAAACCTCTACACGCGCAAGCTGCACTACTCGACGCGCCGCACCGTCGGGTACTCGTTCTGGCCCATGGGTGGGTGGGACGCGGTGTGGCACGACCTGGTCTCGGCGTTCGAGGCCAAGGGCGGGCAGCTGCGGCTGTCCGCACCCGTGCGCCGGGTCGACGTCCGGGCCGGCGCCGTGCACGGGGTGACCCTGCGCGACGGCGAGGAGATCGAGGCGCCGCAAGTGGTCGTGTCCGCGCCGGTGTGGGACCTGCCCCGCCTCTTCGCCGGTGACGCGCTGCCGTGGGACCTGCGGGCGCGGATCCGGCTGCTGGCCGCCAGCCGCAACCGCGCCTGCTGGATCGGCTACTGGATCGCCGCCGAGGAACCCGTGATCGCGATGACCGAGCGGGAGATGGCGTCGTTCCTGTCCACGCCCCGCTGCGGCCTGCCCGGGTTCACCCTCAACTTCACCGGCTACGACTCCGGCGTCTCGCCCGCGGGGGAGTACCTCACGTGCGTCGGAGCGTCGTTCGACGCGACGCAGCACTACGGTGACCGGGCCTGGCTCGACCGGAAGTTCGCCGAGCTGTGGGAGGACATCGAAGAGATGATGCCCGCGGCCCGTGGTGCACTGTGGACGAAACCGCACGTCGTCACCAGCTACGGCGTGCTCGCCAAACCGGGGCTGGTCGGCCCGGTCCGGCCCGACGCCTGGGTCCGTGGCGTCGAGGGCCTGTGGCTGACCGGCGATACCACGCGCGCCCGCGGCATCGGGATCGACAAGGCGGCGCGCTCGGGCATCACGACCGCCGAAGCCGTGCTGGGGCAGCGGCTCGGCGCGTTCGCGGGAACGATGCGCTATTGAACACCAGCGCTGCTGAAAGTCCTTGGACGGGAACAGTTCCACGACGGCAGGAGGCGGACATGGCGGGACGGGTCGAGGGAAAGGTCGCGTTCATCACGGGCGCGGCCCGCGGGCAGGGCCGGGCGCACGCGGTGCGGCTCGCCGAAGAGGGTGCCGACATCATCGCGATCGACGCGTGCGAGGCGATCGAGACGGTGGACAAGTACCCACCGGCGACCGAGGAGGACCTGGGCGAAACTACGGCTCTGGTCGAGAAACTGGGCCGCAAGATCGTCGCGCGCAAGGCCGACGTCCGCGACGCGAAGGGCCTGCAGGCGGCCCTCGACGAGGGTGTCGACCAGTTCGGCGGGCTGGACATCGTCGTCGCCAACGCCGGCATCGCCACCTACGGCATGTCCTGGGAGCTCACCGAGGACATGTGGCAGGACATGCTCGACGTCAACCTCACGGGCGTCTGGCACACCGCGAAGGCCGCGGTGCCGCACCTGATGCGCCGCGGCGGCGGGTCGATGGTGTTCACCAGCTCGATCGGCGGGCTGAAGGGCATCATGCAGGTCGCCCACTACGTGGCTGCCAAGCACGGCATCGTCGGGCTCATGCGCACGATGGCCAACGAGCTCGCCGGGCACCGCATCCGGGTCAACACCGTGCACCCGACCAATGTGGACACCCACATGATCCAGAACCCGGGTACGTGGGGGATGTTCGCCCCGGACGACCCCGAACCGACGCGCGAGAAGGCGATGCCGGGTTTCCTGTCGCTCAACGCGCTGCAGGTGCCGTGGGTCGAGTCGGTCGACATCGCCAACGCCGTGCTGTTCCTCTCCAGCGACGAGGCGCGTTACGTGACCGGGGTGGCCCTGCCCGTCGACGCGGGAGCCGCGGTCAAATGAGGATCGAGGGATCCGTCGGCCTGGTCACCGGCGGCGCGTCCGGCCTCGGCGCCGGCACCGCGCGGATGCTGGTGGCCGGTGGCGGCCGGGTCGGCATCCTGGACCTGCCGGGCTCGGCGGGTGCGGAGTTCGCGGCCGGACTCGGCGACGCCGCGCTGTTCGTGCCGGCCGACGTGTCCGACGAAGCCGAGGTGGAGAAGGCCGTGGCCCAGGTCGCGGACCGGTTCGGCCGGCTCGACGTGTGCGTCAACGCGGCCGGGATCAGCCCGGCCGCGCGGGTGCTGTCGCGCAAGGGCGAACTGCACCCGCTCACCCTGTTCCGGCGCACCGTCGAGATCAACCTCGTGGGCGCGTTCGACGTGCTGCGCCACGCGGTCGCCGTGATGTCCCGCAACGAACCGGAGCCGGACGGTGAGCGCGGGCTGATCGTCAACGTCTCTTCCGCGGCCGCGCTGGAAGGACAGGCCGGCCAGGCGGCGTACTCGGCGTCGAAGGGCGGGCTGGTCGCGCTGACGCTGCCGCTGGCGCGCGACCTCGCGCTGTGGGGCATCAGGGTGATGACCGTCTGCCCGGGGATCATGGACACGGGCATGCTGGCCGGGGCGGACGAGAAACGCCGCGCCGCGCTGATGGACCTGCACGTGTTCCCCAAGCGGCTGGGCCGCCCGGACGACTTCGCCCGGCTGGTCGCGAGCTTCATGGAAAACGAGCTGCTCAACGGCGAAGTGGTCCGGCTGGACGCCGCGACCCGCTTGTGACGCACAACAGCGAGGAGTTTCCGATGTCCGACATCGCCGCACCGCTGGCGGGGCGCACCGCGCTCGTGACCGGAGGTTCGCGCGGCGTCGGCCGCGCGGTGGCCCTGCGGCTGGCGGCCGGCGGTGCCGCGGTCGCGGTCAACTACCGGCGCGACGCCGCGGCGGCCGAGGAGGTCGTCGCGGGGATCGCCGCCGAGGGCGGGACCGCAGTCGCCTACCGCGCGTCGGTCGACGACACGGACGCCGTCGCCACGATGGTGCAGCGGATCCGGGTCGACCTGGGCCCCATCGACCTCCTCGTCAGCAACGCGGGCACCGCGAGCCGCGGCACCCCCGTCGCGGACACCGACGAGCAGGAGTACCTGCGCCTGTTGCGCGTTCACACGCTGGGCCCGCTGGCGCTGATCCGGTCCCTGCTGCCGGACCTGCGCGCGGCGCCGCGCGGCGACGTGATCGTGGTGTCCAGCGCCATCGTCGACACCGCCCCGGGCGGCGGCGCGGCCTACTCCATGGCGAAGGCCGCCATGGAGACCGCCGCACGCACCCTGGCCTACGAAGAACGGGCGAGCGGCGTGCGCGTGAACATCGTCGCGCCCGGCCTGGTCGCCACGGACATGGGCGAACGCCTGGTGGCGGCGTCGGGCGCCCCCACCCTCGCGGACCTCGACGCCCGCTACCCCTTCGGCCGCGTGGCGCGGCCCGAGGACATCGCCGGCGTGGTGGCCTTTCTCGCCTCTTCCGCCGCCGACTACCTGACCGCGCAACGCATCCGCATCGACGGCGGCGGCCCGGACATCCCGATCGTCGCCGTCCCGGAGTCCTGATCGGGCTCGCTTCACGCGCGGTGGCCGGTGGCTCCCGGCGGGGCGGCCCCATCCTCGCCGTCCCGGGGAGCCGTCGGGCCGCGCACCTGCGTCAGGCGAGTGTGATCAGCGGTGCTCCGGCGGCCACGGAGGTGCCGGGCGTGACGAGGACGGCACCGACGACGCCGCTTGCCTCCGTGCGCACCTCCATCTCCATCTTCATCGCCTCCAGCACCGCGACGACCTCGCCCGCGGCGATCTCCTGGCCGGGCTCGACGCGGATCGCGACGACGGTCGCGTCCATCGGCGCTGCCGGCACTCCGCCGGCCACCGCGTCCGCGGTGCGGCTGGTTGCGCCGTCGCGCAATGGGCGATCCGACGGTCCGGCGACCGCCCCGGGCCGCCGCGCGCGGCCGTAGACGGCGATCTCCACCGGCCCCCGGTCCGTGCTGATCCGGACCCGCCGGGCGGGCACGGCATCCGCCGCGGGGCGGTCCACGGCCACCGGCCCGGGAGCCGCGGGGGCCTCGGCCGGATCCGGCACCCACTCCCGTTCCACCGATCCCGTGTCGTGCCTGCCTTCGGTGAACGAATCCGACTCGAGGATCGTCCGGAGGTACGGCGCCGTCGTCGGCACGCCCGCGACCCGCAGCTCCGCGAGCGCACCGGCGAGCCGGCGGCGCGCGGCGTCGCGATCACTGCCGTGGGCGAGGACTTTGCCGAACAGCGAGTCGTACATCGCCGGGACCGAGCCGCCCGGCTCGACGCCGAAGTCGTTGCGGACGCCGGGGCCCAGGGGCAGGGCCAGCCCGGACACGGTGCCCGGTGCCGGCCGGAAGCCCGCCCACGGGTCCTCGGCGGCGATGCGCGCCTGGATCGCGTGCCCGCGCACCACCACGTCGTCCTGGGTGAACGGCAGCGGCTCACCCAGTGCGATCCGCAGCTGCGCCGCGACGATGTCGAGGCCGGTGACGAGCTCCGTCACACCGTGCTCGACCTGCAGCCGCGTGTTCATCTCCAGGAAGAAGAACTCGCCGGATTCCGGCAGCAGCAGGAACTCGACGGTCCCCGCGCCCACGTACCCGACCTCCCGCGCCAGTGTCACGGCCGCGTCCCGCAGCGCAGTGCGGACCGCGTCCGGCAGGCCGAACGCCGGGGCTTCCTCGATCAGCTTCTGGTGGCGACGCTGCACCGAGCAGTCGCGGTCGGCGAGGTGGACGACCGTGCCGTGCGCGTCGCCGAGCACCTGCACCTCGACGTGGCGCACCGGCCGCAGGTAGCGCTCGAGGTGCACCTCCGGCCGCCCGAACGCGGCGTCCGCTTCCCGCCCGGCGGCTGCCATCGCCTCGACCAGGCCGGTGGCCGAGGCCACCACGCGCATCCCCCGCCCGCCACCGCCGAACGACGCCTTGACCACGAGCGGGAACCCGATCCGTTCCGCCTCGGCCACGGCCTGCTCGGCCGTCAGGTCACCCGTGCCCGGTGGCACCGGCACGCCGCACTTCTCGGCGACCGCGCGCGCCGCCACCTTGTCGCCCAGGCGCGCGATGATCTCCGCGGGCGGCCCGACGAACGTCAGCCCGGCCGCGGCGACCGCCTCCGCGAACGCCGCGTCCTCGCTCAGCAAGCCGTAACCCGGGTGCACGAGGTCCGCACCGGCCGCCTTCGCGGCATCCAGCACGGCGTCGACGTCGAGATAGGACGCGCGAGCCGGCGCGGGCCCGATCCGGTGCGCCTCGTCGGCGAGCCGCACGTGCAAGGCTCCGGCGTCGGCGTCGCTGTACACCGCGACGGCGCGCAGGCCGAGCTCGTGGCACGCGCGGATGATGCGAACGGCGATCTCGCCGCGGTTCGCCACGAGGACGGTCCCGATTGGCATGTCCGGCTTCCCTCACGTCCGTGCCGGCGCGACCGGCACACCCATCCCGGGGTCCCGCCCCGGTCGACGGCACCCTCCGCGAAGCTCTGTCTACCAACCTACCGTCTGATAGTCTAGTGTCGGCGCTGAGGATGGATCACGCCCTTCTCAGGCGCGGCGGTTCACGCTCACGACCCGACTCAGCAAGTGGAGGTGCCGTGGCGACGAGGAGCACCACCCCGGGTGACGAAGCCGGCGATCCGGCCGAGGTCACGATGGCCGACCGGCTCGCCGTGCTCCGCGAGAAGCAGGAGGCCGCGCACGCCAGCGGCGGGCCCGAAGGCCTGCGCCGGCACCGCGAATCCGGCCGCCTGCCGGTGCGGGAGCGCATCGGCCTGCTCGTCGACGCCGGCACCTGGTTCGAGATCGGCGCCCTCGCGCTGCCGGAATTGCGGCGCGAGAAGCCGATCCCCGGCGACGCCGTGGTGACCGGTTTCGGCCTGCTCGACGGCCGCCGCATCGGTGTGATCGGC